>JAITVY010000008.1 GCA_031285565.1 Tannerella sp.
GCGATATGGACAGGTAATAACCGTCTGCATGTACGAACTACAAAAGCAGGAACATTAAAGGTATATACCTTGGCAGGTGCTCTGTTGAAGCAACAGGAAGTAACTGAAGGAGAAATCAGTTTCCCACTTTCACAAGGGATATATATCGTTACTTTCAATGATGGATATCAGCAGAAAGTGGTAGTGAAGTAAGTTACGACACAATTATACCATTGAAATAGTAAGGCCGATCTCTGAAACATGGGATCGGTTTTTTTATGCCCACAAAGGACGCTATTTCAATTTCTGTACAAGTTCAGAGTGCATGATATTTGCAGGTGGACGCTGATTACGTAATTCCTCAGCCATAAATTCCATATAAGGCATTACAAATGCAAAATAACGTTGCAATCCCGGGCATAAATAGTTTAACCCCGCCTCGCCATCTTTCGTGACTGCAATCCGGTTTTTGGGACATTCTCCATTGCAAAGCCTTAAGTATGTACAATTACGACACTGTGCAGGAAGCAAATCCTGCTTATTATTTCCAAACCGGATCTGCACATCCGACAATGTCATTTCAATCATAGACTGATTATAAAGGTTTCCGCGAAGATATTCGGGATAAACAAAATGATCACACGCATACACATCGCCGTTATGCTCCATTGCCAACGCATGTCCGCACGTTTTGGCATACAGGCAAACCCCCGGTTGCTCACCAACCAGACAGGCTAGTGTTGAATCAAACAATTGCACATAATACCGGCCGACATCCCGCTTAACCCATTCCTTAAAAACGCTGATATAAAACTGTCCATAGGCTACCGGATCGACCGACCAGGAAGCTAATTCGCTATCTTCCGGCTGGTCTGTTGCTGTTAATAACTCTAAACCATCACTACGCGTACCCAACCGCTCAACGATAGGCGAGAACTGCATATACTGACTACCGATTTCCCTGAAAAAACGATAAACTTCAACCGGATATCTCACATTATAATCGTGCAATACCGATAAGGTATTGAAATCGACCTCATGTTTCTGAAGCAATTCCACACCGCGCATTACGCGTGCGAACGTTCCTCTCCCTCCGCAATCTTTACGATAATAATCGTGCATCTTTTCAGGTCCGTCAATTGATATGCCTACCAGAAACTTATTTTCTTTAAAAAAACGGCACCATTCATCATTCAACAATAACCCGTTTGTCTGAATACTGTTTGAGATTTCACGCCCACGACCATATTGCTGCTGAAATTTAATCGCTTTCCGGTAAAAATCAATCCCACGTAATAATGACTCTCCACCGTGCCAAGTAAACTGAATGAAAGGAGTTGTCTGCGACTGAATATAAGACTCAACAAACCGTTCCAGCAATTCCTCTGACATTTTAAATGACTTTCTTTGTTGATACAGTGCGGTTTTCTCAATATAATAACAATATTCGCAGTCCATATTACACAGTGGTCCTACAGGCTTTGACATTACATAGAGTGGAAATGATAACGGATTTATATATAAAGTTGACGACATGACTTATTCACGGATAAAAATTTAATTAGTTTCTAAAACAAATATAGAACTTCTTTTCAATCATACCTATCATTTCCTTTCAAAAATTCAGTCTGCATCTTACTTGGTAACTATTCGGAATTTTACAATAAAGAGTTTTATAGTGGCAGAAACATATTTTTCCTTTATATTTTGCTATTTTTGCTTCGCCTATAAAATGAAAGTAATGGAACAATACACCTCAAATACATATAAATCGAAAGATGGACGTCATCTACTTCATAATTTGTATCGTAAATATCTGATGGCAATAAATGTACCGGTGAGAGAATGCATGGTTGAAACTCGTTTTGGAGACACCCATATCGTACGGTACGGCAATCCACAGGGGAAACCGCTTCTTGCTTTCTATGGTGAGTTGGCCTTCAACCCATTGGCAATCCGCCCATTTACAAAAATACTCGATTTAGACAAAATTCAGCTTATCGTACCTGATCCGGTAGGACAAATCGGTTTTAGCGCTGAGAAACCACTCTCATTTTCTAAAAACGAATATAGTGAATGGGCCATCCAGGTTATGAATGGATTGGATTTACAAACTGTCTCCGTATTGGGTTACTCATTTGGGGGTAACATTGCATTACAACTTTGTACAAACGCAGCCTTACGAATCGAACGGCTATTACTGATGATGCCCGGGGGAATTGCAAGTGCTTCCTCGTCCAAATCAGCAAAACTAACTAAACCGGCGCTGTCGAAAAATGAAAAGGATATAACGGATGAAGTAGTAAAAAAAGCTTTACAACCGATTTTATTATTTCCGCAAGAGGATATAATCGAGGCTGCAAGAATGATTTTTCTTCATGCAATAGTTGAAAAAACAAGCTTAAGTGATATCAAAAAGAAAGATTTAAAAAAATTCAAATCCCCGGTTTATCTGATTACTGAAAAATCAGATTATCTTTTTCCCGGAGAAAGTGTTCAAAAACAGGCGCAGAAAATTATCCCCCGTCTGGAAGGATCACGGTTACTGAAATTAGGTTGCCATTGCGGACTCTTCGCAGAAAATGAGAATGAAGATCTGAAAGACGCTTGTAATGCCATCAATGATTTTTTATTACGCTCGTTTTAGAATACTAAATAGCAATATTATATTTATATAATAAAACAACCACCTCGAAATTTTAGTTAACCTCGTTGAGCAACTTAGTTAACTTAGTTGGGTGTTTTAGTTGACTAAACCGACCACTTTAGTTAACTTAGTTTGATAACTTAGTTAACCTAAATTTTTTAGCAAGCCCATAAGCTAAATAGATCTCATATACAGTAAGTTACCCCGAGGTCTATTTGTAAAATACTTATATTGCAAATTATTTTAGCAATATAATCAAAATAATATAACTTTATCCTCACATTCCTGTTTAGATAATAGTGTAGAAAGGAGATTTCCTACAGATTATATCCCAAAATGAACCAATTAAGTCCCAATTTGTAATAATAAGTACAAATTATATTCGTTATGTTTGTAGCGATGTTTTAATAGGTAAAAAATAAATACAATGAACAAATTGCCTCAGACAATTACAGGGTACATATCGCAGATTATAGGGCCGGTAATTGATGTCGATTTTGAAAAAGAGTCTGCTGAAGACAATGCAGACCTTGTATTACCCGCTATCCATGATGCAATAATGATCAAACGGCCGAACGGACGTATACTGATAGCAGAAATACAACAGCATATCGGCGAAAATTGTGTCCGGTCTGTTGCAATGGATTCGACAGACGGATTGCGACGGGGTATGGAAGTCATATCTAATTACCAACCGATCCGTATTCCAATCGGCGACCAGATCAAAGGGCGGCTATTGAATGTAGTTGGCGAAGCAATCGACGGGATGGATCCATTAGATGACACAGATGCACAGCCTATCCATAAGGAAGCTCCGAAATTCGAGGATCTCTCAACAGCAGAAGAAGTACTTTTTACAGGCATCAAGGTGATCGACTTATTGGAACCCTATTCAAAAGGCGGGAAAATCGGTCTGTTCGGTGGAGCTGGTGTTGGTAAAACCGTATTAATCATGGAGCTGATCAACAATATTGCGAAAAAGCATCATGGATTTTCGGTCTTTGCCGGAGTAGGTGAACGTACGCGTGAAGGCAATGACCTGTTACGCGAAATGATACAATCAGGCGTAATCAAATATGGAAAAGCGTTCGAAGAAAGTATGGAAAAAGGACACTGGGATCTTTCTAAAATCGATCACGAAGCGTTAAAAGATTCACAAGCCACATTGGTCTTCGGACAAATGAACGAGCCACCGGGTGCACGTGCATCGGTAGCACTATCGGGTCTGACAGTAGCCGAGTCGTTCCGTGATTCGGGCGACAATTCAAAAGACATCTTATTCTTTATTGATAATATCTTCCGGTTTACACAAGCCGGAAGCGAAGTATCAGCATTATTAGGACGTATGCCTTCAGCAGTAGGTTACCAACCGACCTTAGCCACTGAAATGGGAAATATGCAGGAACGGATCACATCAACTAAAAACGGTTCTATCACATCTATTCAGGCTGTATATGTACCAGCAGACGACCTGACAGACCCTGCTCCTGCAACAACCTTTACGTATCTGGATGCAACAACCGTACTAAGTCGTAAAATAACCGAATTAGGTATCTATCCGGCAGTTGATCCTTTAGAATCTACTTCTCGAATTCTGGACCCGAATATCGTCGGGGAAGATCATTACGAAACGGCGCAGCGGGTTAAACAGATTTTACAACGCAACAAAGAGTTACAGGATATTATTTCGATTCTGGGAATGGACGAACTGTCGGATGAAGACCGTACCACCGTTAATCGTGCCCGCCGTATACAGCGTTTTTTATCCCAGCCGTTTACGGTAGCCGAACAATTTACCGGGGTAGAAGGCGTAATGGTATCCATTGAAGATACAATCAAAGGCTTTAAAAAGATCCTGGATGGAGAGGTCGACAATTTACCGGAAGCTGCATTCCTGAATGTAGGGACGATTGAGGATGTAATTGCGAAAGCAGAAAGTATTCAGAAGCAGGCAACAGAGTAAAAAAATGTCAGGTAACCGTATACATATCCGGATCATTTCCCCGTCAGGCATTCTATATGAAGGCGATATACATCATGTCTCTTTTCCCGGTCAAGCAGGAGCTTTTGCCGTCTATCCACATCATGCACCGATTATTTCGGCATTGACGAAAGGAACTATTATATACTCTGAAACAGAAAATGATAAAAAATCCGTTGATATTCAAAGCGGATTTGTAGAAGTAAGTAATAATCAAATAACAGTTTGTGTTGAAGAATAAGTATAGTCTATAGAAAACGATATATAATGACAAAAGTTTATTCACATACAACAGTCAGGCGTTTGGTGATTCTAAGTATCATCATCTTTGGTATCCTTGAGATATCCGTGCTTTATTGGGGATTTCCCGAATATTACACAAACTATGTCCTTTTTATTCCGGTTTATTACCTCATACTGGGTATTAGTTTACTATTGGCAATATCGCGTATCCGTTCGAAACAGTTGCATATAGGAAGGGCGCTGGCGCGGTTAATGCTATTAAATGCGGTTCAACTGTTTTTATCATTCGGAGTTTTGTTTTACTATATCCGTTTTATTGATGAACAAAGACGCTCTTTCTTATTACTTTTTGGGCTATCCTATATTCTGTTTCTCGGATTGAAACTGTTTGTCTTTTATAATATTGACAGTGACTATAAAGAGAAAAAAGAACTTGAAAAACAAAAAAGAAAGAATGAATTATAAGAAAAAATACAATCCGCTATTCCGGGTATGGTTCGTGTGCATAGTATGCCTGCTATCTCCATATATTCTTTCTGCTGAAACGGGAAAGGATAAACCAGATACGAAAGGTATGATCTTCGAACATTTACAGGATAGTTACTGGTGGCATATCACAACGGTTAACGAACATTCTATTTCGATCTACCTGCCTGTGATTGTAAGATCCGGAGAAGGGGGGTGGCATTTGTTCTCATCATCGCATATAGCCCATGGCGAAACATACAAAGGGTTTTATATCAGCGAGGAAGGTAATTATAAAGGCAAAATAGTTCAACAAAGCAATACCGGTAAAGAAATACGTCCGTTCGATATTTCCCTTACAAAAAATGCCCTGGCATTAATTCTGAACTCCCTGATAATGCTCGTCATTTTTCTTTCGGTTGCCAGGTGGTATAAACGGCACCCCAAGCATGCTGTACCGGGAGGTTTCGTAGGTACTATGGAAATGTTGGTTATGAGTATTGAAGACGACGTCCTTCGGAAAAGTATCGGAAAAGATTATGCACGTTACTCGCCTTATCTATTAACTGCATTCTTTTTTATCCTGATTAACAATATAATGGGATTGGTTCCGATATTTCCCGGAGGAGCCAATACAACCGGAAATATAGCCATAACAATCACGTTGGCTTTATGTACGATGCTGGCTGTAAACTTATTCGGTAACAAAGAATATTGGAAAGAAGTACTTTGGCCCGATGTGCCTTTGTGGATGAAGGTGCCGATACCATTAATGCCTATCATCGAATTATTTGGCGTAATATCCAAGCCTTTTGCGTTGATGATTCGTCTTTTTGCCAATATTATGGCAGGACATACCATTACGCTGGCTTTGGCTAGTGTGATATTTGTAACTGCCCAAATGAGTGTAGCCGTGAATGCAGGTATGACAATATTTTCAGTTATACTGTCGGTTTTCATGAACTGCCTGGAATTATTGGTAGCGTATATACAGGCATATGTATTCACAATGCTTTCAGCTGTATTTATTGGTCTTTCAAGGCCGGAGCACCATAAAATCCCGAAAAGGAAAAGGGTAAAAAGCAATGGAAAATTGACAGTGGAAAACTGAAAATGAAACACCAATCATCATTTTGAATATTTTTAGTAATAAATAGAAACATAAAAAAAGAAGTATGGAATTATTAAGCATTTTACTGCAGGCAACTGCTAGCCTAAGCTCATTAGGAGCGCCGATCGGAGCTGCACTGGCCGTAATTGGAGCCGGTATAGGTATAGGTAAAATTGGTGCAAGTGCAATGGAAGCTATTGCACGCCAGCCGGAAGCGGCAAGTGATATCCGGATGTCAATGATCATTGTTGCGGCATTGATAGAAGGAGCAGCCTTGTTTGCGATCGTAGTTTGTTTCATGGCCCTTTAATCAAATAAGAAATGTCACTGTTAACTCCTGACTTTGGGCTTTTATTTTGGATGGTATTGTCTTTTTCCATCGTATTCGGGATATTGGCTAAATTCGGCTTTCCCATCATCACAAAAATGGTGGACGAACGGCGTGATTATATCCAAAAATCATTAGATGCCGCCGATGAAGCCAATAAAAAACTCGAAAATATAAAACTGGAATCGGAGGCTATCCTTAATGAGGCACGTGTTAATCAAAGTATATTGATAAAAAAGGCAATGAAAGATGGAGATGAAATTATTCAACAGGCGAAAGAAAAAGCGTCTATAGAAGCAGGCAAACAACTGGCAGAGGCTACACAGCAAATTGAAGCGCAGAAGCAAAAAGCGCTTCACGAAATCCGCTCGCAGGTAGCGATGCTTTCAGTTGATATTGCTGAAAAAATTCTTCGCAATGAATTAGATCATCCGGAAACTCAACAAGCGCTGATTTCAAAATTACTGGATGAAGCGGAAACTGTGAATAAGAATAATTGATATATGAACGAAGGACTGATTTCGCGACGCTACGCAAAAGCACTCTATGAATATGCAGTGACGTTGAAAGAAGAAGAAGCGCTTTACAAACGTTTGCAGGTACTTAGCACACAGTTGCAGACGATACCCCAGTTAAAAGAGGTATTATATAACCCGATGATCTCATCGAACGAAAAAGCGACTTTACTTAACGAAGCAACAGGCAAATCACCTGAGCAAAGCTATGTAAGTTTTGTCCGTCTGGTTTTAGAAAATCGCAGGGAAAAATCTATTCTTCATATAGCGCTTAGTTATCAATCCTTATACCGGAAAAAGAAAAATATACGTGTTGTAAGCCTGATTTCTACAGAAGAATTGCAACCCGGGGTTATATCCCGTATACGTAAAGATGTCACAGACGAGACACTTGGAACGGTTGAATTTACAAATCGTATTGATCCGTCCCTTGAAGGAGGATTTATTTTTCAGTTAAATGATTTACGTCTCGATGCTTCTGTAAAAAATCAGCTCGAACGCGTACGCAGGCAGTTTCTGCAAAAGAATAAAACAATTGTATAAACGGAAAGAGAATGGCCGGACAGATAAAAATAAGTGAAGTATCGGAAGTGTTGAAGATGCAACTCGAAAAAATCGATACGAAGTTAGTTTTCGATGAGGTTGGAACAGTTTTGCAGGTAAGTGACGGGGTAGCCCGTATTTACGGACTCCGTAATGCCGAAGCCAACGAATTGCTGGAATTCGAGAACGGAATGATGGGGGTTGTCATGAATCTTGAAGAAGATAATGTAGGAGCTATCCTTTTAGGACCCACTGATAAAATCAGAGAAGGCTTTTCCGTAAAAAGAACAAAAGAAATTGCATCGATTGATGCCGGGGAAGGAATGCTCGGACGGGTTATTGATCCGTTGGGAGAGCCACTTGATGGTAAAGGTGCAATTCAGGGCGAACGCTTCCGGATGCCGTTAGAACGAAAAGCGCCGGGTGTCATTTTTCGTCAGCCGGTCAATGAACCGCTTCAAACGGGACTAAAAGCCATTGATGCAATGATTCCGATTGGCCGTGGACAACGCGAATTGATTATTGGCGACCGCCAAACCGGTAAAACAGCCATTGCTATTGATACGATTTTGAACCAGCGCTCCGGGTATGAAAATGGGGATCCGGTATATTGTATTTATGTAGCTATCGGGCAAAAAGGTTCAACAGTAGCTGCTCTCGTAAACCTGTTAAAGGAAAAAGGAGCAATGGACTACACAATTGTTGTCGCAGCTACCGCAGCAGATCCGGCAGCCCTGCAATACCTTGCCCCATTTGCAGGGGCAGCGGTTGGTGAATACTTCCGTGATACAGGCCGCCATGCTCTGGTAATATATGATGATCTATCCAAACAAGCCGTATCATATCGTGAAGTTTCTTTAATTCTTCGCCGCCCATCAGGCCGTGAAGCTTATCCGGGCGATATATTCTACCTGCATTCCCGCCTGTTGGAACGGGCAGCTAAAATAATTAACCAGCAGGAAGTGGCAGAGAATATGAACGACCTGCCGAAAAGCCTACAGGGGAAAGTAAAAGGAGGCGGTTCGTTAACTGCACTTCCGATTATTGAAACGCAGGCCAGTGACGTTTCGGCATATATCCCCACAAACGTAATCTCGATTACAGACGGGCAGATCTTTCTGGAGAATGACTTGTTTAATCAAGGTATTCGTCCGGCTATCAATGTCGGTATTTCCGTTTCACGTGTAGGAGGGAGCGCACAGCTAAAATCGATGAAGAAGGTAGCCGGAACCTTGAAAATCGAACAAGCCCAATACCGCGAACTGGAGTCATTTACAAAGTTCGGGGGAGACCTCGATCCGGTAACAGCTTTCACTATCGATAAAGGTCAGAAAAATACACAGTTACTTGTCCAGACACAATATGCACCCATGCCTGTTGAAGAACAGATTGCAATCCTTTATTGCGGAACGCATGGCCTTTTAAAAAATGTGCCCCTTAACAAAGTCCGCGAATTCGAACTGGCTTTCTTAAAACTATTAAGGGCGCAGCATGAGGATGATGTGCTGGAACCACTTCGAAAAGGGCTGTTAGATAAAGGCATTACAGATCGGATAGAACAAGCTGCAGGGCTGATTGCTCAAGGTGAGTTTGCAGGGAAATAAAAATAAAAAAGGATGGCTTCACTTAAAAGTATAAAAGAACGGATTCTTTCTATCAGGAGTACACGGAAAATTACTTCGGCAATGAAGATGGTTGCTTCGGCAAAACTACATAAGGCAGAAAACCGGATCAGCAATATGATGCTATATTCCGATTCACTGTATCATGTAATGGAATGTTTATTGTCGGGTGATTATTCAGGCTCATTAAGTGAAAACCGTCCGCCCAAACGGATTGCAATTATAGCTTTTTCTTCGGATACTGCATTATGTGGAGCTTTTAATGCAACTGTTTTCCGCGAACTGGAAAAGTCGCTCGAAACATATAAAAATGAGGAAATACAACTCTATACAATTGGGAAAAAAGTATACGATGCTACCCAGAAAGCAGGAATAACGGTTACGCAAAACTTCGAAAAACTTGCTGAAAAACCCGATTATAAGACTATTGCCGATTTAGGAGAATCGTTGATCCGGCAATTTGAAACCTATAAAATTGACCGGGTAGAACTAATTTACCATCATTTTAAAAGCGCCGGTTCGCAGGCGATGGTACATGAAAACCTGCTTCCTCTATCTCTTCCGGTAACAAAAGAAACCGAATTCAATACGGATTATATTCTGGAACCATCGAGGGACGAACTGCTGGAAGTATTAATACCTAAAAGCATCAAACTAAAACTCTACACTGCATTACTTGACTCGAATGCCTCGGAACATGCTGCCCGTATGATCTCCATGCAAGTTGCAACGGACAATGCCGACCAGCTGATTACCGACTTAACACTTGCCTATAATAAATCCCGTCAACATGCCATAACCAGTGAGTTATTAGACATTGTCAGCGGTTCTCTTAATCAATAATTATGTAAAGGCATTACTCTTCTTTCCCCCTTTCACATCTTGCTTTCATTGTGAATTGTCAATTCTCTATTGTCCATTGAATTTCACCCTCTATCTTTCGTACCTTCATCAGGATTGATAAGCTCAACGGATTCCTTTATATCTTCATCACTGGCAACTTTCGATTCTGTCGTATAATCACGGCCTAACTGTACGCCTGCTTTTTCTTGTTCACAAGCTTTTTTTTCTTCGCTGTCTATCATAACTTAATATTTTTTTATTTCTTAAACATTTGTCCTATTGAATCCAAAAGATCCCCCTTTTTTATACTCATTGTTTGCAAAATGGCTCTATTAATGATTCCATATTAAAATTTTTATTCTCCGGATCATTCATTTTACCTGAAATATCATTCACGATAATTGATATCAATGCAGATGCTATACCGGAAGAAATATTGCTATCCAATCCAACTTTGTTGGATAAAGAATTAACCACACTTTCTTGCAATGTGCTTAAAATTACATCATTCCCTGTAGGGCGCCTATCCGATAATGTCTCTGCCAGGTCAATTATGTTGGATGGATTCAAATACTTTTTAATCCCATCATTGATCGTCTCTGTTATGGTCTCTACAGCCAATTCTTTTTTTTCATCCGGTATATCCGGATTCTTATTAATTACATCGTTGGTGTATTTTCGTACAAGACCAAAAATTTCGTTCGTCATTGTTTTTGTCTTTTTATAAAACTATTTGTGGAATAATCCACCCAGTGCGCCTAAAAGACCACCTCCCTGTCCTCCGTCATTGTGTGTAAACGCGTTGACCAGTGATTGTACATCAAAAACGTTGTCGTTAGGATCGTTCATTTTTTTAGTGACCACACTGATAAGCATTGGGATTAATGAAGCTGCAATTCCTGAAGAAACCGTACTGCTGAGTCCGGCTTTATTACTTAATGCACCTACTACAGCGTTCTTTAACGTTTCTGTAATCGAATTACTTTGAGAAGAACTTTTACTACCCGACAACATACTTGCCAATGCTGCAATATTTGTCGGATTCAAATATCCTTTGATACTATCTTTAACCGCATCGGTTGTTGTTTCTATGGCAAGGTTTTTCTTTGCATCCGGTACATCGGGGTTATTTGTTATAACTTCACCCGCATATTTCTCTACAAGATTAAAAATTTCATTAATCATAACATCAATTCTTTTAGTATAAAACATTTGTATACCATAATAACAATGTGATTCTGCCAAATGTTTAATTAAATAACAAAAGCCGGGAGAACATGAATCGTTTTCCCGGCTCTATCATCTTTATTCTTTTTTACTTTTCTTTAAAAAGCCATTTTGAGGCTTAGGATCACCTGGTTACTTTGACTGCTGGTTTCCCGCTCATTTATAATTATCATTCTGGGTTAATGAACCTTCCGTATTGTCAATTTCTTTTTGGGGGATCGGATAAGGCCATGTTTTCTCCGTAACCTGTGTTCCTGCATTTGTATAGATACCTTCCGGTGTTTTACCAAATGTCTGCATCTTAGGAACAAAAATACCCCAACGGATCAGGTCAAATAAACGTAAACCTTCTCCTCCCAGTTCAACCCGGCGTTCATGGCGGACTGCCGCCCGTAAATCATCTGTTATTTTGATCTTATACTGTGCATTAAATTTATCTTCATTGACCCGTTCATTTTCGTGCACATTAAACTTTCGGAATTTAGCATACTTATCTGCCGGGGGTGTTGTCACAAATGCGCGATAACGGATTTTATTCAAAATATCCACAGCCTCCTGTTTATCTCCATTTGTCTCGATTAAACATTCTGCATACATTAATAACACATCTGCATACCGGATATGATAAAATGTCCAGTCTGTTTGCGACAAATTACCGGTTGGCCTTCTTGAAAAATCCGGATATTGTTTACGGCTATGTAATAAGGTAAAATTATCATATCCGGAATAATCATGTACCTCCTCCGTTCCATCCGGCTTTTCAAAAATATCTCCCGATGCAAGTATTGTGTGAACTAAACGTGGATCACCTGCCTCATATTCACTTACCAAATCATTTGTTGGGCATGCTCCACCCCAACCTCCTACGGCTCCACGACCCAGATTCATTTGAGGGCAAACACTACCTCCGCTTGATTCAGGAGGACTATAATTTCTTAGGGTAACAAAAACGGCTTCTTTTGATTTATAACCCTTTTCTGCACTATTAAATAAATCTTCATAACTATCTATCAGGTCATAACACCCTGAATCTATCACGTCTTTTAAATCTTTTTTTGCTGCATCATAATTCTTGTCAAACATATTCACGCGTGCACGGAAGGCCATAGCAGCTTCCTTTGTAATACGCCCTAATTGGTCTTGCGGAAGACTTTTTGCACTTGGTATATTTGGTTCCGAAATAGCCGCATCCAGGTCACCCAGAATAAATTTGAGAACGTCTGCATAGTCTGATTTGGTAATAGTATTTTTATCTGCTGCGTTTAACGGTTTATCAATGATAGGTACATTAGCAAAAACAGCTAAAACATCATAGTAATAAAAAGCACGTAGAAAACGGGCTTCTGCAATCCATCGTAGTTTTTCTTCCTGTGTAACAAAACTACCTCCCGAATGAATTAAAACGGTTTCAGGAGTTACTAAATCCAGGAATACATTACACCTACCTATTCCCATATTAAACCTATGATTCCATAAGTCAAACAATAAACTGCTGGTTGATAGCGGATTTCCCCTGGCTACTTCTGTGATTACTACACGGTCGCCGGCATCTGAACCTCCTTTCGAAAAATCGTCTGATAACTGATCCCCTATATCAAATTTCATGGTCTGGTAAGTCCATTGTTCATATATGGGTGTGTAACAACTAACCAGTAATTTAAATCCGGCATCTTCCGTACTCAGGTAAGTCGCTTCATCCAGCGAACCTGTAGGCGGACGATCTAAAAAATCACTTGAACAACTCCAGGATAATACTCCTAAAAGAATAAGGAGGAATAAACTGATTGAATATTTTTCTATTGATTTCATGATAAAGTTCTATTTATTATTGATTATAATTTCATGTTTATTCCGAACATAAACGTTCTTGGCTGTGGATAATATCCCACATCAATGCCCATATACAACGGATTGGTATTACCCATCTCAGGATCCAGGCCAGAATAATTTGTTATGGTAAACAAATTCTGGGCAGCTACAAACACACGTAGGTTATTTATGGTAATTTTCTTTGTCAATGTACTTGGTATTGTATAACCGACCTGGAGATTTTTCAATCGGACATACGATCCGTCTTCTATAAACCAATCAGACAATTGCAAATTCATACGGCTATCCGCATCAATTCCGAAATTCTTATTCGTACTGCCCGGTCCATCCCAGAATGTAGTCAAAATATCTTTAGGTGCATTATACCAACCTGTACCTGAATAAATATCATACTTCACAATATTCATAACATCATTACCGATAGATCCCTGAAAAAATGCTGAAAAGTCAAAACCTTTATATTCAGCTCCAAGTGTAAGGCCAAATGTAAAGTCCGGATGCGGATTACCAATCATGGTCCGGTCGTCATCATCTATCTTTCCATCTTTGTTGATATCCACAAACTTTAAATCACCCGGCTTTGCTCCCGGCATTACAACCGAACCATTATTAATATAACTATCTATTTCCTGTTGTGTCTGGAATACTCCGTTTGTTTGATAACCATAATAATAACCGATCGGCTTACCTACTTCGGTCATTGTGTAATTAAAATATCCCAAATGTACGCCTGTTCCAGGTATGCTTTTCCCACTTCCCAGGCTTTCAATCCGGTTCCGATATGTGGAAAGATTCCCATTTATATGATAGGTAAATTCTTTGCCCAATTTACCATCGTATGCAACCGAAAGTTCAAACCCACGGTTACTAACACTTCCTGCATTCACCCACGGTGTATTAGGTAAACCCAATAATCCCGGTAAAGGTAACTCCAGTAACATATCAGATGTTTTTCGCTCAAAATAATCGATAGTTGCCCGCAAAGAACCTCCTAAAAAGGCTAAATCTAATCCGAAATCCCATTGACGGGTTGTTTCCCATTTAAGGTCAGGATTTCCCACTTGGTTGCGTAAACCTGATAAAGAATAATTATACGGATTGCCATAAATATAATATCCACTATTGGAGAAAGTATTTAAATAAGCGGCATTGCCTATGTTCTGGTTCCCTATTTCTCCCCATGCTGCCCTTAGTTTGCCTTGCGAAAGCCAGTCAAATGTGTTCATGAATTTCTCTTCAGAAAAGTTCCAACCTGTGGAAACAGACGGGAACACGCCCCAACGGTTATCTTTAGGGAAACGGGAAGACCCGTCCCAGCGAATGTTAGCCGTTACCATATACTTATTATTGAACGAATAAAATAAACGTCCGAAATAAGAATTTAAACTGCTGATAGATGTATATCCTTCTGCTCCGGGATCCTTTGTCCCGGCATTAATAATCTGTTGGCTTTCATCATTATTTACCATTCCTCTTTTGCTTGCAGCCAAATGTTCATAGCGCTCTTTTTCCGCAGAAGTACCAACCATTGCATTTACCAGATGGCTATCAAACTTTTTATTAAATGTTAAATAATTATCAAATACCCAATAATCCGTATTATACCGGTATCTCGAAGCTGTAGCATCATTATTATATTCGTCACCATCCAGGTAATATTTGGGGACAAAGCCACCCCATTCATTACGTTTTAAATCAATAGCAATACTCGATTTAAATGTTAAGAAAGGAAAGAATTTGATTTCCCCGGATATATTTCCTTTAGTAGCCAGATCCGTTCCTTTTAATAAAGATTGCCTGTCCGTTTGTCCAACCGTATTTGGTTTATTGGAATAAATAACCCCTGTATAGCGTGACCATGGATTAGTTGGTTCAAAACCACTCATAATCCGGTTATAAAGAAAATCCGGGATATCAACTAAATTATCACGGTAGACCGGAGTGATTGGGTCAGCCGTAGCAGTACTGAATACTGTTCCCGTATATGCGCTATTCTCATCCAGATTCCGCCGTTCTTCATACGAAACACTTACATTCGCTGAAAGAGTCAGCCATTTGGTCACTTCGTTATCGACATTGATACGTCCGGTCAGACGTTGATATTCCGACCCATTTAATATACCCTGCATATCTGTATAACTAAAACTGGTGCGGTAGCGTAATTTATCCATACCGCCGGAAAAAGCCAGGTTATAATTCTGTACAGGTGCATCTGTCCCTTCACGGGTCACTTCTTTCCACCAATCCGTTCCGGCTCTTCCTCCATTCTTTCCCAAAAAAGTGAGGATTTGTTCCCTCTTTTCAGCTGTAGCAAAATCTTCCATTAATTCCCTGCCCGAATTCGCATAAGCCCGGTTTTTATATTCCATGAATCCGGCTGCATCTAGCATATCATACCGCTTGGGAATATTTTGGAACCCAATATTCATATCAAATTCGATCGAACTCCGATACGTTGCCCCGGATTCTCCGCGTTTGGTTGATATCAAAATCACCCCGTTAGCTGCACGAGCACCATAGATTGCCTGTGCCGAAGCATCTTTAAGCACTTCAATACTTTCGATATCGCGTGCATTCAGCCAGTTAATATCGTTTTGCGGAAGACCATCAACCACATACAACGGATTATTATTGTTTACGGTTCCAATACCCCGGATACGGATACTACCAACAGAACCCGGACTTCCTGATGTAGCTGTAACTGTAACTCCTGCAGCTTTGCCCTGTAAAGCATCAGCAGCACTTCTCATAGGTAAATTAACCAGGTCATCACCTTTCACTTGCGAAATGGCTCCTGTCAAATCACTCTTTTTAAAAGATCCATATCCTACCACTACAACTTCTTCCAGGGCTTGTGCATCTTCAACCAATGTAATATTAATAGCTGAACGATTACCGACAGTAATTTCCTGTGTTACATAACCAATATAAGAAATAGTTATTTCAGCATCGGATGCAACATTCTCAATTGAGAATTTTCCGTCAACATCAGTGATTGCTCCCGTTGACGAGTTTTTCACAAGTATATTCACTCCAATGAGTGGTTCACCTTTAGTATCAACAACTGTGCCAGTCAATTTATGACCCTGTTGAGTAACTAAAGTGGCGTGTAATTGACACGTTATCAAACACAAAATAATAATTGTCATTTTTCTCAATGAGAAAAAGACGTCCTTAAAGGAGCACTTGCCTGTCCCCCTGTAGAAATGTTTTTTCATAGCATAAAAATTAAAATTTAAAGAGATTGTTTTTACATAATAATCACAATAAGAGCTACCTGAAAAGTCTCGGATATTGTCATTCGAAGTTTACAAAAAAAATCACAACACTCTGATTCTTGGTGACTATAAGTTCACATACTTTGTTCACAATGACCATTACTCCGACTTTTCAGGTAATTTCGTTTTTATTCAAAAATTTCCTCCGTTACTCCATTAAAATACTCAATGCATTTTTTAATATCCGGAACGGAATTATCCCAATTATACTCGTATTCGATAGAGAATACACCTTTGAAATTCTGCCGTTTCAATTCTTTCAGCATTTCTTTTACATCCAGGATACCGGTTCCCCAAATCACATCATGTTGTTCAGCTTCGCCTTCTATCTTCTCGGCTATATCCTTAAAATGAAGGGAGATAATCCGGCCTTGTAATTCTTTTAGGCAAGCTATCTGGTCTAACCCTTCCCTTCGCCAGTGTCCGACATCCGAACATGAGCCTATTAAATTACTCCGGTTTGAAATTTCTTTTAAAAGGAATTCCGGTTTCCAGTAATCCGATGGTTTCGGATGATTATGAACCGATACCTTGATATTATTCATCTTTGCTAAACCCTCTACCAGATCCCAATCTTTCAAGGCAGGTTCGCACGTGATAAATTCCATCTCCCTGGCAAAAGCAAACATCTTTTCCCAATCATCCGGCTTATCGGTTACAAAAACACCTGTGCCGATAATCTTAATTCCTTTGGATGTGGCAAGCTCTTTCAATTCCTTTCGCGTCTGATCATCCAAATCAAAGCCAAACATCTGGTCTCCCCATTTTCCCCCCAGTTTATGCCCCGGATAAACTTCAATATATTTCAGACCTAATTCCTGTGTCTTATCCAGGGCTTCTACCAGCGAAAAACGATGGAAAGAATAAGACTGCATTCCCAAACGCCAACCATTTTGTTCGGCTTTTGTTTGTGCAATTGTTTCTGGTTCAGGTTGTCCTGCTACCTCCGTTTTCTTTTGCGCTTGGTTGCACGAAATAATAACAGCACAGCAAGCGATCAACAAGATTGTATTAAAAAGATTCTTCATTTTCCACTTTCAATTTTCAATTATAAACTTTCAACTATTTAAGGCATTTGCGGCAACGAAAAACCATTCTGATATGTATGGTTAATCCATTCCTTCGCCATATCAGCGGCATTAAACTCTGCAAATCGGCGATCAAACCGGGGATCACCATCGATCACTTTAAAATCATCAACAGTTACAATCTTAATTTTGTCGGTTGGCGAAATATTTGTAAACCGCATATTTTCACCATCCCATTGTAACTCCCGATGTAAACCTTGCAAACCCGATAGGCGAACAGCCAGTACACCCATAACCACCATTTCATTAAACGGTCCCGAAAACCCGAAATGAGAAGATGACTCTGTCCGGTTATTCGGGGATTCTTTACATGCACGGATCCAATCCTGTTCATGGGCATTTGTACTCCATATATCGCCGTTGCCTCCTTTTACACGTGGGATCGTTGGTTTAGGCATGTTAAAATGATCCATATCCGAAATAGGTAATAAAGTCGGGTTCATACCATAACATCCGGTCATAATCTTTCCCTTCGTCCCGATAAAAATGATTCCGCCGTTTTCATCCCCCATCATTTGTCCGTCTTTTAATTCCTCCGGACGCGGTGGCATTAATCCTCCGTCATACCAATACACTTTTACTTCAGGCATTTTCACATTCCCTTTCGGTGGACGGGCAGGGAAAGTATAGGTTACCACTTGTGCGTGGGGTGGAGAATACATATTGCTTAAAGTCGAACTGCCAATTACGCTTGTCGGATATTTCAAATCCAGCGCCCAGTATAACGGATCCATAATATGGCAGGCCATATCACCTAAAGCGCCTGTTCCGAAGTCCCACCATCCGCGCCAGTTCCAAGGTGTATATACCGGATTGTACGGACGTTTGGTAGCAGGACCGATAAATAAATCCCAGTCCAATGCCTTTGGCGTCTTTACGTTATCTTTAGGTTCCTGTAATCCTTGTGGCCAGATCGGACGATCTGTCCAGCAATGCACTTCGTGAACATCGCCAATGATACCCGCTTGTATCCATTCTGCAATCTGGCGGCACCAGTCAAATGAATTACCCTGGTTTCCCATTTGCGTTGCCACTTTGTATTTCTTGGCTAAATGTGTTAAAAGACGGGATTCATAAACAGAATGAGTTAACGGTTTCTGCGTATAACAATGTTTCCCTAGCGTAATCGCATGAGCTGTTACTCCTGCATGTGTATGATCCGGAGTAGCCACCATAATAGCATCAATGGAGCTTCCCATCTGGTCAAACATAATCCGCCAGTCCTTGAAACGTTTCGCATCCGGATAATCCTTAAACGTTTTATCCGCATATCCCCAATCGACATCACAAAGCGCTACAATGTTTTCTGTATTCATATTCGCCAGATTGCGACGTCCCATACCTCCAACTCCTATCCCGGCAATATTCAACTTATCACTTGGAGCTGTGTAACCAAACGATTTGCCCATCACCGAACGGGGCACAATCGTAAAACCTGCCGCAGCCAATGCTCCGGTCTTTAAAAAATTTCTTCTTGAAATGTGTGTCATAATAATAAATTATATAAAGGTGAATTATTCTTCTTTCATCCAATAACGTTCAATTTCTTCCAATGATTTTCCCGCAGTTTCGGGCATCAGTTTCCATACGATTAACATATACGGGATGCACATAATGGCAAAAAGGAAAAATGTTCCGGCAGCAGTCAGTGTTTGCAACATCCATGGGATAAGTTGCCCGATAAGGTAAGTCCCGACCCATAAGGAAAATCCGGCAATAGACATTGCTATACCCCTTATTTTCACAGGAAACATTTCGGAGAGAAAAACAAAAATCACGGCAGAAATAGACCCCGCACAACAAAATATATAGAACAAAAATAAGACTAACAACAGCGTATTCGGCAGATTTAACGTATCCCCGAACATAAAATAAAATCCGATCAATACCAATGAAAGCATCATTCCGGATACGCCAAAATAAACAAGCATTTTACGGCCCACTTTATCTATAATCAGTAAAGCCAATATCGTTGTGGCAATGTTTACAACTCCTATCAATGTTTGGTAAAACAATGAATCTCCACCTGATAATCCCGCATTTTCGAAGATCGTCGGCCCGTAGTATAAAACGGCATTCACACCCATAAACTGGCCGAGGATCGCAATGGCTGCTCCAATAGCAACTATCTTCAGTACCTTTGGGCTAAGCAGCATACGCCAGTCTGACTTCGTTTCCGATGCAATAATTGATTTTGTTTCATTTAACTGGATGGAAGCTTCTTCCGGTGATGCATAGATCCTGTCGAGAATATTCCGTGCTTTTGTCTCTTTCTTCTTCAGGATCAGCCAACGGGGACTTTCTGGAATAAAAAAGATTACAGCAAAAAATAGTAGGGCAGGTATTGCTTCTATCCCAAGCATCCCCCGCCAGATTTCGGTCGAGAATATCTTCTCCATGAATGGAGCAGAAAAGGTTGCTCCTTTTTCACTCAACATCAGTAACTGGTAGTTGGCCAAGTAAGCGCCTAAAAAACCTGCAGTAACAGCCAGCTGATAGAGCGAAACCAACCGGCCGCGATATTGAGCAACAGATATCTCCGATATATAAAGCGGAGATATAATAGAAACAACCCCTATGCCGATCCCCCCTATAATACGGTAGATAACCAATTGGTTAAAATCTGCACTAAAAGCACAGCCTATTGCCGATGAAGTAAAGAGGATGGCTGAAATAATCATCGTATATTTCCTGCCAAGCTTGTCGCTAAGTATTCCGGCAAATGCCACACCGATGATGGAACCGACCAAAGCACAACCGACATACCATCCTTTCTGTATCACATCCAATCCGAATAACGCGGTTACCATTTCGATGGTACCCGATATCACAGCAGTATCGTAACCAAAAAGAAAACCACCTAAAGCCGCTACGGTTGATAGGAAAATAATATAGCCCAGGTTGCCGGTCGATTTATGGTTAGTTGTAGTCATTTTATCAGATATTAAAATATTCCTTGTACCGGTCATAAAGATGTCCGGCCTGTAAATAAGCAGATTGCGGACTCATAAAGTGGGAGAATTCAAAGGTGATACCTTTATCATAGTTCACACGGGCGGCAGCTTCCAGTTTCAAGCGAAGCTTATCAAATTTGATTGGTAGGAACTTGATCGGCATATCCCGGTCGAATGTCTCCGCATTTGTCCAGCATTCAATGCCATATCTGTCTGCCATTTTCTTGTTCACGCTAAAGAATGCATCCAATTCGTCATAATCGATGTGCCCGTCTTGGAAAGCGCAAGCATCAACATTGCCTTTGATACCATCGAATATTTCCGACCATTCCTTCTCATGCTGCTCTACAGATACAGCATCTTCACGGCTGATCGTTGATGAAGCAGCAGCAACTGCTTTCTTACCATCGATCCATGGTGAAATTAAAGTAGGTAATCCACCCGATACATCTTTACATTGTTTACCCAAACTGCTGAAAGCATTGATAGCGCCTTTGGTTGCACGACTAATTTCCTGGCTCAGGTACCATCCCTGAAAACTTTTAAAATGCCCGTACATCTTCCAGACCTCTTCAATCACGTATTTGTTTGATTCAATCTCCCAGGTCAGATCGCCGGTAGCCCAGTATTTTCCCGAATCATACAACCCGAAATAAAACTTCATCCCGTACTTATCTGCTAACCGTAAAAACATATCCAGTAAATCAACAGATGGCTTATAACAACCAAACTCCTTCATCAGGTATTCGGAAGGATAAGTAATAAACTTTTTATATCCCGAACGGATCATAATCACGGTATCAATGCCAACCGCCTGCATATATCTGAAATCCTGATCCCATTCTTTCTCACCCCAGTTCTGGTGCGGGATATCATGCGAGATCTCATCAATAAAAGTGCCTGTCAGTTTTAGCCCCTGCGCTTTGGGTACGATTAACCGGCTTTCTATATCATTATTTGCCGTTTTTGAATTGCCGGCAGTTTCTTTTTCCGTGCAGGAAACTAGAGAACCCGTGGCCATTGCTGCTCCCGCAACCGATAGCTGTTTTATAAAATCACGTCGTTTATTTTCCATAGATTAGTAGATATGTATCAATTCATACCTCATAATTTATAATTTGTTTAGTGTTTTCCAACACTGGAATAATCCTCTCGGAACATGGAAACAACCTTTCCACTTTCCTCCTTTCAATGGTAACAATATCTCACCCCTGCGATTTAAATAACCAAACCATTCCGGATATTCTGTATCCTTAAAATGCGCCCAGGTATAATTATGCAACTTTTCAAACCAATCCAGGCAGGCCTGCTTTCCGGTAAGCTGATACCCTTTGATCATACAGATTAATGCTTCCATATGTACCCACCACAGTTTCTGATCCCATTCCAATTGCTGGGGAGGATAACCCAGCCGGTCCATGAAATAAAAGATTCCACCATATTGTTCATCCCAGCCATATGTTAACATTTTCAGACCGATTTCTGTTGCTTTATCAATAACGTCAGGCCGATCCAGGCGAACCGCTAAATCCATAATGAACCACATTGCCTCCAGTGCATGACCCGGATTAACTAAACGTCCATCGAATGAATCCGATAATTGCTCGTCAGAAGTTACATTTTCAACAATTAAACCAATCTCAGGCCGCCAGAAAACATCCATCACTTCATGTAAACATTTCGTGATCGTCTGATCCATCACTTCTTTATCCAGCAATGGCTCTATTTCCAATGATAAGTTGCACAAAATCATGGGGAAAGCAAAATTCTTTAAATCACGCGTACCCGGTATCGCCTTATTCCATTTATCTTTCGGATTCGCAGATCGTTGCAATATCTTTTCATACGTCTTTCGCGCAATGTCGGCATATTCCTGTTTTCCGGTAGCAAAACTCAATTGCCCGAAAGCCATTGCAGCAAACGTATATGAATAGATATTATAAGGAACAATTAGCGGTTTCCCTTCACGGGTTAATGAGAAGTACCAGTTATAGGCTCCGTCATGTCCGTATTTACAGAGAAACTCAGCCCCTTGAATCGCACAATCCAACCAATCTGGCCGTTTTTCTACTTTATTATATAAATAGGAAAACATCCATACCTGACGACATTGCAACCAGATAAACTTATCCGTATCAAACACACTTCCATCCCGGTTCAGACAACTAAAATATCCTCCATATTCAAGGTCTTGCGATTTATCTAACCAAAACGGAATCACACTTCCAAGAAGCTCTTTTTGGTATAATCCAGCTATTTCTTTAAAATCCATAATATCTTTTTATTTGTTACAAATGTCATTTAGTAATTAGGATGTCATAGAAGTTATCAGTTGTGTTGTTCCATATTAGCTTTACTGAGTGGCTCTGTAATCCTGAAGATTACCTTTTATATCTATATTTACAGTATTAAACGGGTCCATGAACGCATCGATCAAAACGGCAAATTCTTTCCGGGTTATTTCCCGTTGTAAATCGAAATTTTCCAATCCCCATTTCTCCCCCCATTGTCCTGACTGTTGCAGGATAAACTCATTTACAGGCAAATTGCCTGATTGCATATTCAAAAACTGCATCAATTCAAAAATAATCTTAAGGCTTTCTTCAATACTTATTGTCCTTTCTTTATAATTAATAGTAAATTGAGAATAAAAATCAAGTAAGCCCTCTTTCAGTTGATCAGTATAAAGCACCGAATCGGCATCAAACCATGTTTGATTAGACCAGCCGGCATTTATGCCTCTTCCACGTAGTATGCCTGTGGCACCAATCCGTTGGAGAACTTTAAAATGCTTGCCATAAACCGGTAAATCCAAATAAGGTAATAAATAACCGTTAGCATCCAGTAAAACACGTTGGACATCACGGACCGCAACTTCATTAACATCTTTATTTTGGCGGACAGAAAGGGCTGCAACAATCCCGGCAGCCTGCCCTATTTGCAATAAAACGGGCTGAAGACGCGTACTACCATTCGCAAGATTCGATACGGATATAGATTTTTCCGTAACGATCAAACCGTTTACATCTCCAGGAATCAATGTACCCAGAGGTAGTCCGAAAGAGGGTACCGGATAAAAATATAAATCCGGTAAATCGATAGATCCCTGATAGCGCCCATGATGGTGATCTACAGGATAATCACCAACAGCTATCGCAGTCCGGTAAAGTTTTTCAGCCTGTGTATACGGATCCGTAATATGGTTCAGGTTGAAACGAACCAGTCCATGGATTCGCCGCGACTCCCGGTGATAGGGTATAAACGGTAAGCGGTCTGCTGTCGGATACTCATCATCAGCCAAACCGATGGAATTAAATCCCAATGCGGTCTGCATATAGTATAAATAACACAGTGTATGATTTTTTGCTGCTTTAAGCGCCTCCCGACGTTCTTCCGGTGTTTTTTCAATCAAGTTCAGGTAATAGTCATTCCCTTCGATAGGCCAGTTAATCATATATTTATCGTTCGGGAATTTTCCATACGTCAACATCTGGTCGCAATCCCACAACCGTGCCGCTTCTTTAGGATGGGTACATTCCGGAACCCGGCAGGTACAATAAAATAAAGACGGATCATATCCTTCGGGCTCCTCAATCGTTACATCATATCCATAATCTTTCACAATTGCAACATACGTCAGATCCTGGATAATGTCATTGGCTGTTTCCGGTGCAATTGATTCGCCACATTCGGAACAGGCTTCCATCCCGATATCATAACTGACTCCACATATTTTAGCAACATCACCCAATTCAGTCCCATCAATTAAAACCGTAGCTTCTATTTTTTGCAACACACCATCTTTATCAATTTCAACCACCTAGCTATCCTGTTTGCGGGTTACATTTTTCAACTTCGAATGAAACCAGATGCTAAGGTAATCCTCTTCGCCTGCCATTTGCTGGAATACTTTATTCATGGCAGAAGGTTCTGCTGCGAATGACGACACCCATGATTTCTTTAATGAATCCTCAGAACCGTAATAGTCAATCAGCCGTGTTCTGAATTCGCCGAATAACCCTGCTGGTAAACGATAGTTGCCATCAATGGCGCTTACCCCGGCAGAAGTAAGTGCTCCTCCCAACCATTCATATTCCTCTATAATTAATGTATTTACTCCCATACGGGCTGACTGGATACCCGCAGTTGTCCCGCTTGCCCCTCCGCCGATAATCAAAACATCCACTTTTTGCCGTTCTGTACAGGAAAAGCAAATGAGAGAAGCCAGTAATATGTGCATGAGTTTGCCGGTCATGTTTTTCAATTTATAGGCAAAAAGAAACCTGTTAACTTTACTTAATGCAGCAAAGTTAATAAAATATTTTAATAATAAAACTTCTTATTGAAAAATTATTTATTTAACGATATGGGTATATTAAAATCCAAACAACTTCTTCTAAATAATCCCAAGCATTTTACTTCTTGACAACAGGCATGCGCCAATCAATCCGGCTCTTTCGCCTAATTTAGATATAACTAAGTCTGTATCTTGGTTTACCAGGTTGAGGGAATATTTTCTCATAGCGCTTTTAATAGGTAGGCGGATATAATCCTGCGTTAAAGAAATAGGTCCTCCGATAACAACAAGTTCCGGATTGAAAATATTAATCAAGCCGGCAATCCAACGGCCCAGGTTCAAGCCGATGTGCTCAACAATCTCAATAGCCAACACATCTTCTTTCAAAACAGCATCAACGAAGTCGGATAATGAAACTTCACCTTTCTCTTTCATTACCGTTGACAAAATAGTAGAACTACCCTGGCTATAACGTTCGGTTAGTATCCGCTGCATTGCAAAGCCGGATGCCTCAGTCTCTAAACAACCTTTCTTTCCGCAACCACAAAGAATCTCATTATCAAAGGCGCTGATATGGCCAAATTCACCTGAGTAGCCGGATTTTCCATAATATAATTTACCTTCCAGAATCAGTCCTGAGCCCAGCCCCCAATTTATATTAATAAATACGACATTCTTTTCTCCTTTTACCACACCCGAAATATATTCACCGTAAGCCATTGCGCGGGAATCATTTTCGAGTGTTACAGGTATTTGTATCCGGTCTTCAATAACCTGTGCTAGTGGACGCTCTTCAAAACAGAAAAAACTATAGGAATATCCGGAAGACGTATCAACCCGACCGGTCAGGTTAATGCCAACCTGGAGGATTTTATCCCGGGATATTGATAAACTATCTATATATGTATGGATAATATTACACAGTTCATCCAATGCTTTTGGAGTATTATCCAACTGGTAGGGAATATTTATTTCTTCATCTATAATCTTTCCGTTAAAGTCGATTGTAGCCAATAAAACACGTTTGCGATGCACATCTACGCCGACAAAATAGCCAGACTCAGGATTAATCCCATACATATTCGGCCTTCGTCCCCCGTTTGTATTTTGCTTTCCCGAATCCAGGATAAAACCTTCATCCATAAGCTCCATGACCAGCTTTGTGGTAGAGGGTACACTCATTTCTATCTCCTTACTAATATCAGCAATAGATGATTCACCGGAAAGAATCAAATATCGAATTATCTTTTTCTTTAAGACCGTATTTTTGCTGCTATCATCAGTTATTAAAAATGTTTCTTTCATTGGTGTATATTTTTTAAACAAAAATATAATAAATACGGAACATCTTAAAATTCTGCCGAAATTGTTTTCAAATAAATTATTAGAATTTTAGGTCTGTTTGTAAAATATTTTACTAATAAGCACTTATATTTTAAGCCAATCTTAAGCATATCATTATTTATATCATCTACTTTTGTATCATCGTAAAGTATAACCGGATCAAAGTTATCTTCTCAATATTAAGTAATTTTGTATGGTATTAAGTTTATAGTTATGAATATCCTGATTATAGAAGATGAACCCGGCATTTACAACTTTCTGAAAGAAGGGTTGGAAGAAGAAGGCTATGTTATTACTATCGCTTCTGACGGGATAATGGGTATCGAAAAATATCATCACTCGAAACCCGACTTGATATTACTCGACTGGATGTTGCCGGAGATATACGGAATTGATGTTTGCAAAGAAATTCGTGAACAAGATAGAGAAACACCTATACTGTTTCTGACAGCGAAAGACACAGTAAGAGAAACCATAGAAGGATTGAGAGCCGGAGCAAACGATTATATCAAAAAACCTTTTTCATTCGAGGAATTACTTGAGCGGATTAAAATACATTTCAGGAACATACAGGAAGATGAAATTCTGACATTGGGGAATATATCATTAAATAAATCCTCTTATCAGGTTTTCAACAAAGGACAGGAAACCTCATTGACACAGCGGGAGTTTGCCTTGCTTGAATTTCTGATCAGAAACAAAGGAAAAACCTGCACACGTGATGAAATTATCGATAAGGTCTGGAATATCAACTTTGAGTATGATACCGGAGTAATAGATGTATTTATGAACTCCCTACGAAAGAAATTGAACCTGGACAAAGAAAGCGGCAATATTAAAACAGTACGGGGCATCGGCTATATCGCAAACGATTAACAGAATGAAAAAGCTATCACTACAAAGCCGGATCGCATTTTATATCATAGTAAGTATGGCCATACTTATCATGGTATTGTGTGCCGTTATCCTGATCGTCTTCAAACTGCATACCGATAAACTCGACGCGACGAATATCACTTTAGAAGAACTCAGAAACCTATTCATGATCCTGCTTCAGGTATGCTGCACCGGTTGCTTCATCGCGCTTACACTATTGTTCATTATATCGCGGAGAATAGCACAGGAAAGCACAAAACCCATCCGGAATATCATCGACATATCCAATACAATTACACACAATAATCTAAGCGCAAGGATTCCGTTACCCGACCACAAAGACGAATTATACGAACTTTCAGATACTATAAATAATTTGCTCGACAGGATAGAATATGCCGTAGAAAGGGAAAAATCATTAACCTCCTATGCCTCTCACGAATTTCGCACCCCTCTCTCAGTGCTTAAAGGCACGATGGAGGTTCTTATCCGAAAACCACGCAGCGACGCCGAATACAAAGAGAAAATCAACGCCTGTATTAAAGAAGTTGACAAACTGAATGATATGGTCGAACAACTGCTGATCCTGACAAGATATGAAGAAAACAAAGGTTCTCTGAATTATAGTAATTATAGTTTAGAAGATATGATAACCTGTAGTGTATGTTTATTTGGTGATGATATTCTGAATAAAAAGCTGGAAATTAAAACGTCTGTTTTGCCTAAAGAGATTTCCATATATACAGACGAAATTTCGTTCACTACCATTCTCAATAATTTGATTTCTAATTCCGTGAAATACAGCAACAATAATGGAACAATTGATATAAAAGCCTATCGTGAACACAATCATCTGATCGTCGAAATACAAAATACCGGACGAGGAATTACCAAAGAGGAACTGGCACACATATTTGATAAATTTTACCGTCCATATACATCTGAAAGATCCGGAACAAAAGGGTTCGGATTAGGTCTTTCGATAGTAAAACGCATATGCTCCCTGTTGAATATCGAAATTGGGATTACCAGCGAAAAAGATGTATTTACAATGGCAAGGCTTGTCATTCCTATACAAACATAATACATTTGTTTATTTTCATAACATATCCACCCTCCTTATTCTTAAGCCAATCTTAAGCATTCCGGCGGATGAAAGAGAATTTCATTGTCGGAGACAATTTAAGCTCCTTCACAAAGGCAGGCCAAACCAACAGGATCTGGATGAGTTAAAAGAATTTGTGAAAGAAATAATCTCATAGTATTTGTTCAGGCTCCATTCACTAACCAGGAATATTTCGGAGATTGCAAATCACATCGGACAGAGTGAAAAGGAGCTTCCTTTTTCAGATTACTACATTTTGCAGCAAAATGCGAAATCGTTTTACTGCAGAATGAAATAGTGATTTGCTACAGTCACCGAGGATTACAAATCCGTTTGGACAAGGGACCATGTGTTGTTAAACAGCGATGGTATCATTGTTTAACAAGGAGGGTAGTGCTGTTAAACAACAAAACTATTTATTCGAAATTGCCCGCTTTATTCCTTCCAGATGGTCATTAAATTCCGCCAACTGCGCAATCACCATACCCGCCTGATTATTCTGGTCAATTCCGGCCAGTTTATTATTTTTACTAAACATGGCTTTAATCTGCTCCCAACGTTCATTCTCTTCTTTCGATTGCACTCCTGCAATTTCTTTCAATTTCAACAGGTTGGCTTCACTGTCAGATGTTAATGTCTGCGACTCATTTTCGTAATGAGTCAGTACAAGCGAATTGACTTCTTTCCGGTTCATCAGCGGCACCAATTGCGTAAGCATCTTATTCATATCCCGGTAAGAACCCTGCAACTTAAATGCAGGCTCCGTACGATACACATCCTGCATAGCCGCACTGGCGATATATTGCTGGTTGACTTTCATCACAATATCACGTACAGACAAACTATTTTTCACAACAGCAATAAAATCATCGATATCCTGCTGCGTATGGTTACCCTCCAAATCCGGCATCATTTCACTCTTCGTTTCAACAAACTCCACCAGATTATAGAAATCAGTAAAACTCTTGCTCGCCACCTTTTGCAAATAAGGATTCTCCACAATCGCATTTTCGAGTAGACTCAGGCGGAATAAGTTTTCCGAATCGCCGATCACATCGCCCAGATTATATACGTCTGCACGGTTTGCCAACATATCAGGAATCTGGAATTTCTCACCGCTTTCGGTATATGGGTTTCCGGCCATAATCACACAGAAGCGTTTTCCACGCAAATCATACGTTTTGCTCTCACCCTCAAAAAGACCATCCATCTTCCGCTGCCCGTCAGCCAACGATATAAACTTCTGTAAAAACTCCGGACTGCAATGCTGGATATCATCCACATAAAGCATTACATTATCTGCCATTTCAAATGACAGGTTTATCTTTTTCAGTTCTTCACGCGCACCCGAAGTCTTCGCTTCCGACGGATCGATACTGGTAATCGAATGCCCGATTGTAGGGCCGTTGATCTTGACAAAATTCAAACCCATAATATTGGCCAGATATTCCATCAAGGTCGTCTTTCCATAACCGGGAGGCGATAATAACAACAACATACCCATACGCGCCGTACGTTTGTTTTCTCCGGCTACTCCTAACTGTTTCGCCAGATTTGCACCTATCAACGGAAGATAAACACTGTTTATCAGCTTATTTCGGACAAACGAGGTCAGTACGCGCGGCTTTAATTCATTTATTTTGAGCGACTTCTTATATTCACTAATCAGATTATCTTTCAACTGTGTAAATGTATCGAAAGCAGGTACACATGATTCGTTGAAATATTTCAGTTTAAACATGAGCATGTGATAATCCATATGATACAGATTATTCACAATTACAGAATGACTACCCCGCAGATCTTCGATTTCAATGAAATCGGGACTTTTACGCAATTCAAACTGAAGTTCTTTAAGTAACAGTAAACAAGCCGCCTCACCACGGTATTTCTTATATTTCTTTAAATCGTCTGATAAATCAATATACGATGACAGCCAGTTGCGTACCAGATAATATCGTTCTACTGTGCTGAACGATTCGTCTGCCACATCCGTATTAAAACTATCCTGCAGTTTATTAGACTTAAGATATTGAAGAAACTCTTTCTCAAGTTTTTTAGATTGTTCACTGACGGTAAATTCAGGATTATCAGCAAACTCCCTGAAAAGATACAATGCTACTTTCTCCGGTTCGATTTTCGTTGTATCAAAATATCCCTGATTCCACCGGATAAACAGATCACGTACTTGATTGGTTACATACTGATAATTTCGTGATGCAGGAAAAGCCTTCAATACATTATTCGCTGAAATAATTAATCCACGTAACAATTTCTTATCTTCCTCTTTAATTGCATTCCAGAATAATTGTGCAGCTACACGTATTTGCGGGCGGAAGTATAACACGCCCAACTGTTCCGTAAGCGAAACCATGCTTTCATATATCCGGAGTGCATCATAATCATGTACACCTTTCAGGTAAGATTCGGAATAACTTTGCTCTACCCTTTTCGTGATAAATTCTTTCGCATCAAAATTATGGGAGTTCTGATATTCCCTGAATGCCAGGTAAGCCAGGTACTCGGAACGATAAACGTTGCTATTTTCCGAAACAACTTCCTGCTCCCATATATCCCTGTAACAGATTATATCCTCGTTCTTTAGCTCATGATAAAAACTTGTTCCCGTAAGATGGTAAAACAGCCTGTCATCCCTGCGCACAACAGTCAGGTCTAGCGATTGTTTATTAACGGCAAATTTGTAATTACCAAGTGAAATAATATTCTCACCATCGGCAAACAATTCCGTTTTGTCTTTCAAAATACGAAGTGCATCTTCCAGTGAAGTCTTAAGGCTGTTCTCCAGATTCTCCGCTTTAGACACATCCCCTAGTCCCCTGAGATCCTCAACCAGTTTGCGTACCTTATCGACCATCAGGTCTGTGGAATAAAAAGCCTGGATCTCCTCTTTTGTCTTAAATGACTGCGCTTTGTTTTCTACATTTTTAAGCACACGGAGTCCGATCTGCTCCAGCGAAGAAGTACGGCGGTTAATCTGCTCAATCAGTTGCGCTTTCCGTCCATCAAACGCCTTAACAACCTCATTACGCTTATCTGCAATAATAGCAATAAAATCATCGAAGTCAGCAAATTTACTTTCAAGCTCCTCAACCTGGACACTCACTTTAGTAAAATACTCATCGGCCTTCTCAGGCGAAGTGGCAAGCTCCAGGTAATTCACAATGCTTTGCTCTAAAAGAGTCAACTGAGCCTTAAACTCCGCAACAGCCTCCTTACTTTTCAGCGAGTCGATTTTCTTTTTCAGTTGAGCCCTGACTTCATTCAGTGATGCAAAAATTAATGAAATCTTTTCGATAATCTTCGTCGCCTGCGTGGTATCATCGATTTTCAGGCTATTCAGAATATCAATAAGCAATTCCAGTTCCGAGGAAATCAGTCTGCAATTATCTTCTATCTTGTTGGCATCGATTACCTTCTTAACCTTTTCAACTTCCGCCCTCTGCTCAACAACTTTGTTTTCATACGGGAGCAAAGCTTTATCCTGTAACAAAAACTCTACCGTTTTAGCCGAAAGCTTTTCGTTTGTCTGCGCTAACGATTGCTTCAGTTCCTCAATCTTCTCCAGATTGATATATTTAAGGTTTGTCAGTTCAATGACACGCCCTTGCATTTTACGTGTTTCCGCCAAAAGCTTAACATGCTGTTCTAACGAATCAAACTTCGCATTTTTAATCGTAAACAGCAGTTCGTCTACACTCTTTACCGACTTATCAAGTTCTTCTTCCGAATGTTTTCGCTGTGCTTTGACCTTATCAAACTCATCAATCGCTGTATTAGCAACATCTTTTATCTGGGCTAAAGGTTCCGATAGCTTAAATGAAACCTGATCGGATATCCAGAAATAAGCATCAATAATATCGGTCGATTTTTTAACAATATCTTCGTAAAGACCCTCGTAGGTATCTTCCTTATTAATCAGCTGGATAACCTCCTGGCACTCAGCCATTGCTTTTACAATACTCTTATTTCCGATCTTATAAAGGAAATTCTCTTTCTTTTCCTGGTTCTCTTTCAGCTCAAGCGAATAAGGCGACTGCCAGATCTGCACCTGGTGATGACGCATAGCCTCTTGTTCGGAACGGAACAAAATCAATGTTCCGTCTTTAAACAAAGTATGCCCATTGCAGATAATAGGCGTTTCAACCTGCTGCTTGATAATATTATACGACATCAGAACATACGTATTCCTCTCGTTCTGATAGAATATATACAGGAAATCCGCACCATTGGGAGAAGCCACCTTCCTAAAAAATTCCAGGTTAGCCAGGTCACTTTCAAAGATTTTATGTTCACCGTTTTGCAGGTAATATCCGTTCGGGAATATAACACCATGATTATCCGGCAGTAATATTCCCGCATTATTCAGCATTTTTATATTGACAACTTCTTTCGTCCGGGTATTGAAAATATATGCACGAAAATCCTCCTGGTAAGGCTTTATCCGTATCAGGATCAAATTCCCCAGGTCAGCGTAATAATAATCCGCATCATCAAGCTGCTGGTCTTTATTTTCAACCTTTTCAGAATAGATCCCTTTACCGGTATCCGTATTATTCTCTATCTTAAATGTAATATCCCCTTCAATAGCCTCAATAAAAACTTTATCCAGGATAGAAATATGCGGATGAAGACCTAAACGCCGGTCTTCGAGGGTTGTTTTAATCCATTTGAATTCATGCTGGGGAGCCTTTATCACCTCATGGATGCTACGGTCGTCCTGATAAATCAGCTTGCCTCCTTTTATCAGCCATTTAAATGCCTTCTGATCTTCAATATTCTTACTCGTCTGGAAAATCATGTACAAATAATTCTCCGTACGGCGGAATTTTGAAAACGTAGAATCGCGGTAATATTTATACAGGTTTTTATAATCCGTCTCAAATGCAGGATCATTGATCAAATCCAGCGGCTGCGGGATAAACTGGTTATTCTCAAATTTATAAATACTGAATACATCGCTAAGCTGAATATCCGAACGCAACCCGAAATGCACGTTATACCCAAATATACAAAGGTTTCCCAATGCAATTATACCCCGCGATTCACAGTTATTCTCGGTACTTATACGCTGATTGGCTACTAAAGAAAAATCAGTTGTCGAAAAAACCTCCTTACGAGCCTCATTCAACGTATTTAAACGTTTGGAGAGTTCCTCTTTCTGTGTCAGAAGCCGCTTACGAATAATTTCATACGTCCCGGCTTCCAGTATTTCAGCACTTTTATGTTGTTCTAAATCCTGCATATAATCGTTTTCTATAATCAAACAAATACGTCATCAATCTTTTATTATGTGCCAATTATTCCTTAGCCATATCAAAAGTCATTCCGTTCTGCTTCAAGATCAATTTGTTCTCATCAGGAATAAACTCCAGTTCAACCTTAGCCGGATCAAATTTGAACTTATCCGGCTCAAAACATTCTAAAGGAAACGAAGGTTGACCCGACCCCTGGGCAATCAGCAAATTATCATCTTTTGTTATCGTTAATTTTAAAGGAAAAGCCGGAGTAGAATATACACCAAGATACTTATCCAGATCTTCTGCTTTCAGAACAATTGACTCAGAAAACTCAGGAAGTTCATATGCTTTTCCAAAATAAATACTTAAAGCGCCTAGAATAATATCGTTTAAAGAATAAACAACACCATTTTCAACCAATGCCACTGAAACTTTATTCTCAGGAAAATAAAAAGCATTCGATTGAAATCCATCAATTCCACCTGTATGTCCGTAACCCGTCATATCATAAAACGGAACTCTAAACAAACCCAGGCCAAAATTATCCTTCAACATCAACATTTTTTTTAGACTTTCAGCCGTTACAATTTTTCCTGAAAACAAATTGGCCAGAAAAACATTCAAGTCAGAAGGCGTCGAAACAATGCTACCTGCTCCTAACGGAATACTCATGTCGGTCTCACTCTCTTTTTTCCAGTCAGACAGTTTAACATACGAATAGGCCTCATTATTATCAGACCTGATTTCCGATCCCATATATGTATCTTTCAACTTACAGGGGGAAAAGATTATTCTATCCAATAATTCCGGAAACTTCTCACCTGTAACATCCTCCATTATAAAAGTAAGCAACACATAATTAGAATTAGAATATTCAAATTTTTCATCAGGTTCAAAAGATACCCCACCCGATATTATCCGGTTCATCACCTGTTCCTTTGTCTGCTTATCCGTATTCCATGTCAGATAATCTTCAACAGAAAGAAAATTGGAAATCCCGCTCCTGTGCTGCAACAAGTGCTCAATGGTTATTTTATCCGAATTTTTAACTTGTGGGTAATAGTCGTTCAGTGTAGAAGCCAATGATAGTTTCCCTTCTTCAATCAGCTTCATTACCACACTGGCTGTAAAAGTTTTAGTTATCGATCCAATACGATATTTTGTATGAGCATCTGCTTTTACCCCATTTTCGATATCAGCAAATCCATAACTTTTTTGATAAACCTCTTTCCCATCACTAAAAATAGAAATGCTACCCATCCCTTTTCCCAAAGTTTCAATCCGTGCAAACAGACTATCCATCTTAGACCGATCAAAATCTTGGGCATTAATAAAATATGGAAGTAATAATACTAAAATTAAAATCTTTATTCTCATATTATTCTATACTTTATAAGTTAAAATACATGGCTGATTTTAAATTCTGATAAGTAAACTCAACTACAGGAGAATGCTTGACAAAATACCCTTTGTGACCTCGACTGTTAAGCAAGAACAACCCCAGACTTGTCTGAGTGATGTCAAGCATAGGTGCTTCACCGCGATAAATTTTCCCTTCTTTGAATCAAACCAAAGAAGGGAAAAAAGAAAATAACCTATTTCAACTTCTTATTCGAAATCCCCATCGATTTAGCCATGTCCAGCAGATTTCCGAGGAAGCCCTTGTCATCATCACTATCTACCTGACCTTGCATTTTCAGGATCAGACTCGCAATTGTCAGATTCTTTATATCATCTGTCGAAATACCTGTCCGGTTTGCATAGTAACGGATACGCTCAAACAAATCACCCTCGTTTGTACCATCACCCAGCAAAGACCTCTTAATCTGTGTAGCATTCTCGCTTTCGTTCACCAGACGATCAAAGCCTTTCGCATTAGAGATTTGTTTAACGATATTTTCGAAGAACATGGTTTCACCTCCGACGATGTCGATCTTCGCAGTCTTAAGTGCTTCTCCTAATACTCCTGCCTGGGCCTGGGCAATATCTTTCTGAATATTGATTTGAGCCAGTTCAACATCTTTTTCTTTCTGAAGCGCCAGTTTGAATTCTTCGTGTTCTTTGCCGACACCATCCAGTTTCTTCATAGCGGCAGCTTTCTCTTCGATTCCGATAGCTTCGGCCAACGCTTTTTCCTTCGTCACCTCAGCTTCCATCAAGCCCTCTTTGCGCTTCGCTTCAGCCTTCGCTTCAATTCCCGTAGCTTGCGCAATCGAAGTCTTTTCGATAATACTTGCCTCACCTGTAGCAGAAGCCAACGCTTTTTCTTTGGTTACTTCAGCCTCAACCAATCCTTCTTTTTTCTTCGCTTCAGCCTTTGCCTCAATGCCTACGGCTTCAGCTTTTGCTTTTTTCTCAATGATGGTTGCTTCAACAGTACCCTGAAGTTCCGCAGCCTCTGCTTTTGCCTTGATCACTTCTGCCTCAGCCAATCCATATGTTGCATCTTCGCGTGCTTTTGCATCAGCCAACGTCTTGCGCGCTTCCGCCTGTTTGTTAGATGCTTCCTTCTGCGCTTCCGCATCAATCAATAATTCTTTTGCTTTCTGTTCGGCAGCCATCTTATCTGCTTCGGCAGATTTTACCCGTTGGATCAGCTTTTCTTCAGCCGCCTGTGCAGCTGCAGTAATACCCACTTGCTTCTGACGCTCAATAGTGCGGAATTCTTCAATATCCTTCATATTTTGTTGCTCTTCCACAACACCCTTTTCCAACTGAACACGTTCACGAATTACATCCTGAATATTCTTTTTTTCGATTTCGATCACACGTTCTTTTTCGATTTGCGAAAGTGTAACGATTCGCTCGCGCTCTGTTTGTTCTAGAGCACGATCTTTTTCTACACGTTCTCCCTCCACAGCTTCCGTACGCTGTTTATTTTTTTCTGCTATAATGATCTGACGTAATTTATTTTCTTCCTGTATCGCCAGGCTCTCCTCAGTTGCAATACGTACCGACTCGGATTTCAGACGCTCTTCCTCACGTACTTTCTGAATTTCAGCCCCTTCACGCGCTCTCACATTATCAATTTCACGCCTCTGTTTTTCTTCTTTTTCAGCTAATTGACGTTCCAATTCTAAAATAGCTTCACGCGCCTCCACGTTCTGCTTCTTGATAACTTTTTCTTCTTCCCGACGAATCAGGTTCGCTTTAATATTCTGAGCAGCCGTTAAATCTGTAATCTTTTTAATACCTTCGGAATCCAATATATTTTCCGGACTTAAGAATTTAAGGTCGGTTTGCTCCAGGTAGTCAATTGCACAGTCATCCAACACATATCCGTTCAAATCCGTACCGATAATATTCATAATTTCATCACGGAATTCACGTCTTGCTTCATAAAGCTCTATAAAATCAAACTTTTTACCCACAGTCTTCAGTGCTTCCGAGAATTTTGCTTCAAATATCTCTTTTAACGTAGAAATATCACTGGCACGCTCGCATCCAATTGTCTGGGCTACATTTATTACATCATTCACTGATTTATTCACCCGGACAAAAAATGCGACTTTAATATCTGCGCGGATATTATCTTTACAAATCAGCCCATCGTGATTCATACGTTCAATCTGTACTTTTTTCAACGAAATATCCATAATCTCCATCTTATGCAAAATAGGAATTACATACATCCCTTTATTAAAAGCGACTTTCGTCCCGCTGACGCCCGTACGAACGATAGATTTACCTTGGGGTATTTTTTTGTAAAACGAGGCCATTACCCCCAACAAAATCAGGAAGAGAATAACTACACCGCCTACTGCGTATATCACAATTTGTTCCATAAATTTAAGTTTGTTTTATATTAATAGTATGTTTATGTTTCTAAAAAATAAAGCCTCTCCCCCCTCTCCCAAAGAGAGGGGAGTCTCCTCTTTGTTGGGAGGTTGCCAGGGCTGTAAGGTCTGATTGGACCCTCTCTTCAATAATTTCTTATACTCAACTCTTTATCCACTAAATAGATCTTTTTATCATCCGTTTCATCCATTATAACCACATAATCACCATATTTTATTTCAGCACCATCCAGACTTTTCACACTTAGCTTAATCGGATTATTATCAATAATAAATTCAGCCGTACCTATCTTTCCATCCTTTATGGTCGATAGCATTTTTCCTGAACGTCCCAGAAAGTCTATGGCCTCTTCGCCCTGATAGCCTATTTCCTTAAAAAACTTCACCATTGGTTTGGTCGCATATTTAGTTAAAAAGATTCCTATAATCCCAATTGGGATCAGAATTAATAAAGATGATAATCCCCATGATGTGATATTGAGCAAACGTGTCGTAATCAACGTTCCAAGCCATATAATAAGATTGAAAGTCGAAAATACCAGCATAAACGGCACATGTCCCACATTCACAAAACTCAGAAATTTCATAAAAATCCCCGGTGATTTATCTGGGGCAACTTCGTGTTCAGGATCAACCGCATCAACATCAGCATCAATATCAACCTCCGGCGCATCAATGTCAATATCAAAGTCAAACCCCAGATCCAAGTCATCCAGTCCAATGCCAAACAGGAGTGTAAGCAACCAATAAACGACAATTATAGCCATTATGACTGTCATGACTGCATTCGGCAGTGGATGCATTAAATTATATAAAAGGTCCGCCATGGTAATATTCTGTTAACTCTGATTAGTCACGATTCTATTGATTTGTCAGCCGTTAGTTCAACTTTATTAGTCGTTTAAACAAATAAATAAGTTAAGACAATGATATTTTATTCCTGGCACAGCACTCGTTTAAGTAACTGTTACTAAGATTGTCAAAAATAATGAACTTTCAGGATATCCCCAATCTTTTTTTAATTTCATCCAGTTCCTGATTCACCTTGCCGGCTTCATCACCAATCGCCTTACCAATCTCATCGTCTACCGACTTAGTATTTTTAGCAAGATCTCCGTATGCCTGTGCCAACGCTTCTTCCTCTTCCACCTTTTCTTTCATACGTTCCAGCATACTGATTGTACTATTGCTATCGATCTGCGCCATCTGCTTATTCACTTCTTTTGTAGCACGGCTCACTTTGATACGTGATTTCAGCGTTTTCAGCTCATTCTCCCATTTCGTGATATTAAACCTGAGGATATCCACATTTTTCTGGATATCATCCGATGCCTTTTCGTGTGTAACCAACTGCTCACCTAAAGTCTTCACCTCAATCAGCAAATTGTCTTTCAAAGTCAATGCTTCCTTTGCCAGTATCTCTGCCCGCGACATATCCAACTCACCCCGCTGGGCTTTTGTCAACAATATAACGGCCTTATTTTCGTAATCTTGTGCTTCAGTCTCCTTTTTCGTCTTTTCATTTCTTGTCCGGATAGCCATGGCCCTGATCTGGGCCGAGGCCTGTAATGCTTTATCCAGATCTTCGCGCATCTCACGGATACCCTGTTCGGTCATATGGATAGGATCTTCCATCTTATCTACTGCAGAATGGATTTCTGCCTGTCCGATTCTCAATAATCTTTTAAAAATATTCATCGTTCTTACTTTTTAGAAAATTCAATAATTTGTTCGTAATACTCACTCAACAATAAACCCAATGAGTTTAATGCTCCTTCAAATTCATTCATATCCAGATTCTCAATCTGCATCGTATAACGGAAGATCACTTTTTTCCCATCTTCATCCAGCACAAACGCTCCATGTATGATATCCCTGTTTTTTTTCAACAATGATTTTAAGACTTCTACATTATCGCTTTTCAATGTAAAAATATATTGCTCCACTATCAATATAGGAGGTGCAACGCCTATAATCAGATTTTTAATCCCATCCGATTCGCTTTCAATACAAAAGATTCCTTCTTTCTCATTTTCATAAGAAATAGAATAGCCCAGTTTGGATATAAATGATTCAATCTTTTTAAAATACATAATTGTTCAATTAAATTAGTCGTTTTAGCCATTTATAATATTTCTACATTCTCTACTTTTACCTTTTAAAGATGCACAATTTCTTAATATTCCACATTACAACTCACACTCTTTTTCATATGCAGGTTTGTTTTTCAAAAAATTAAAAACTATATTTGCAAATATATTTAGCAAATATAATCAAAGGATTTTATTTTGCAAATATTTTTAGCAAAAAAATGACACACATAGGAAAAAATATAAAAAAGATACGCAATGTCAAGGGTTTAAGCCAACAATCATTTGCTGATTTATTTAGCTTAACTCGTGGAAATATCTCTTCATACGAAGAATCGAGAGCAGAGCCTAAAATTGAAGTCATTGTGAAAATTGCTAATTTTTTTGGCATACCACTCTCCGATTTAATCGAAAAAGATCTCTCGGTTAATGAACTATTACATTATAATACCAATCTGGTTATAGAAACCGAACGATTAAAAACGTCACAACAACTAATAAAAATACCATTTGTTTCCACAAGCTATAAAGACGATTACATCAAACAATATAACAACAATAATTTCATACAGGAACTACCATACTTAGTCATTCCGAGTCATTCTAAGTCTAATTTGATTGCTTTTGAACTCGATGAACCGGAAAATTTACCCTCGGGATTTGATTTTCGAAGCGGAGATATTCTGATTTTCGAAGAAGTCACAAAAGAAAATATTCATCGCATCATCAACAAGTTAGGCATACAGATTGATAATGAGGGTATAAAATCAGGCATCTATAAAACTGAAGAAACAAAAATATATTTATGTCTGAATGATTGGATAAAATATCTTTTTGATATAGAATCGGATGCCAGGTACTGGATACTCCGGGCATCCTGCAAACAAGAACTATAACCTATATTAATAGTAAAAACACATGGGACCGCTATCTGTTCTGTTAACCATTATAATTTATTTCATCGTACTCTTCACAGTATCTTACATAGCCGGAAGAAAAGCTGATAATGAAGGCTTCTTTGTCGGGAACCGAAAATCATCCTGGTGGATGGTAGCCTTCGCAATGATCGGTTCCAGTATTTCCGGAGTTACGTATGTTTCTGTTCCGGGCATGGTAGGTACGAGTAATTTCGCATACCTGCAGATGGCATTAGGATTCGTAGCCGGTCAATTAATCATAGCATACGTACTGATCCCCCTCTTCTACCGTATGAATCTGGTTTCAATTTACGGCTACCTGGAAAACAGGTTTGGTATATCATCCCATAAAACAGGAGCCTGGTTCTTCTTCATTTCAAAAATGCTAGGAGCATCCGTCCGCCTGTTTTTAGTATGCCTCACACTACAATTACTGGTTTTCACGCCGTTAAATATACCTTTTGTTATTAATGTTGTATGCACGGTAGCCGTAGTTTGGCTATACACCTTCCAAAGTGGTGTAAAATCACTCATCTGGACCGATTCACTAAAAACATTCTGCCTGATCGTTTCAGTCGGATTATGTATCTGGTTCATTGCATCCAACCTTGGTTTAAGCTTTGGCGGCATGGTCAAAGCAATTGCCGACAGCGACCTTTCACGTACATTTTTCTTTGATAATGTTAACGAAAGAACCTATTTCTTCAAACAATTCTTAGGCGGCGTGTTCACAATGATCGCCATGACAGGACTCGACCAGGATATGATGCAACGGAACCTAAGCTGCAAAAACATCAAAGATTCGCAGAAAAACATGATCACCAGTGGCATCATGCAGTTTTTTATTATCCTGCTATTCCTAATGCTTGGCGTATTGCTTTACATGTTTACTGCACAAAACGACATAACAAATCCCGATAAAACCGATGAACTCTTCCCGATGATCGCTACAGGCGGATACTTCCCCGTGATTGTGGGTATACTGTTTATTGTCGGACTGATTTCATCGGCTTATGCTACAGCCGGCTCTGCATTAACAGCGCTAACCACCTCGTTTACGGTCGATATCTGGGGAACCGAAGGCAAAAGCGAAGATCAGGTTCGTGTCGGACGAAAAAAAATCCATGTATTAATGGCTGTGATCATGGGAATCGTCATTATCGTATTCAATATATTCAATAACACAAGCGTAATCGATGCGGTCTACACGCTGGCCAGCTATACATACGGCCCTATCTTAGGCATGTTTGCATTTGGTATATTTACAAAGAAACCTGTACGCGATAAATACATTCCTTTAGTAGCCATCCTGTCGCCCATACTTTGTTTTATATTACAAACAAACTCCGAAAAATGGTTCAACGGATATTCGTTCAGCTACGAATTATTGATAATGAATGCGCTATTCACATTTATCGGATTTTCACTTCTAATTACAGGAAAAGGTAAATCCGTTGTCAAATAAATTAAGTAGCGAACGTACAAGTCAAATTTACCTGGGAGAAGATTAGGTTTTATAGTCATCAACTTAAGCATAATTGATATCCATTTGCGGGTCTGGTATTGATCTATGCTGGGGATCTGCTTGTTTTTACTGATGCAATGCTTCACGAAGAAACGCTGTGCCTGCACATAAGCAAAGCCTTTCTTTGTGTATTGTTCCGGATGTGGAAAAACAAACCGCAGGAAGGAAAATATGCGGATGTGTGAAAAGACACACCACAAATACAGCATGTGCGGATGTGTAAAGGAGAATAAAAATGCACAAAAAAGACTTTAAAGCGTCAATTCGCTGATTTTTAGAAAAATATATCAACATTCTCGTTTGTTTTTATTCACATATAAATACATTTATTCATTAGATTGGTCTATTTTTAGCTGATATCCGACCTTCTTTTTTCTATAGTGTGTCCGGGGTGTGTCCGAGGTGTGTCCGAGGTATCCGTGTATATATCCGTTTTTGCAATTGAATACATTTGGAAATATAATTATACATTATTTCACTTTCAATCAAACTGTGTAAAGTAGAATTAGATCTATTATTAAAACATTTTTCGATAAAAATCACTATTTTTCGGCCTTGTACGGTAAACCTGAAAACACCGTTTAAGCAAGAACAGAATCAAGCTCGCTTGAATTCTGTCGAACGTAGGCGCTTGAATAAAACTAAACAACCACACGCCTAAAGAGGCGGTGGGTTACTGTAACGGACTAAAAGTCCTGTTAAGGCTAAAGCCATCTTAAGGAAAAGACTATAAGTCATCTTAAGAACCAATACGAA
>JAITVY010000029.1 GCA_031285565.1 Tannerella sp.
TATGCCTCAAAAGCTGCCTTGCCGACAATTTGGTGCAAATATTCATAGGCGTCTTTCCGTTCTTCCGTTTTCTTATCCCAATAAAGTTTAATCTGTTCTTCCAATAGGTCGCCAATATCTGCAAGTTGTTTTTTGCACACTTCTATCGCTGTTTGACAGGCTATTTGAGAACCCTTACGTGAAAATTTCGCAGAACCGGCTCCGTCAGCAACCACCATTATATACCATTCCGTTTGGTCATCAAAATCCAAAGCAAAATCGTCATCGCGAGGCTTGCTTTCAATAGCATGTGACCGTCCGCGTTGGCTTGCCGCAACCATATCCTTTCTTGCAAGGTCGTTCTTTGTTTCAACTTTAAGGAATCGCTTATCACTATCCGGTTTGGGATAGTCGATTTTCGTTTCATCTTGCTCCGATGGTATATTTTTCCACAAATCTTTTGGATCAGAAATTACAATAAACAGAATTTCTTTTTCGGCTTTGTACCCTTTATCGCTAATACAACGCAAAACTATCTTATAATCTCCCGCAAGCGTTGGAGTGCCTGTAATTAGTTTTTGGTCTTCCGAATAGGAAATACCCTCAGGCAAATTGGCAAATTCAAAACATTCCACATCAGGCAATCCTATGTTGTCCAGATTAAAAGGAACTGAATACTCTTTGTCTTTTTTGCCATTAGGCAATTGTATTTGTATACCTTTTACATTCAGAGCGAAAAGTTGTTCCTGTTTAAACATATTCCATTTTTCTTTAAAAAACACACCAATAGCAGTTCCGGAATGCTTCAGAAAATCGCTAATTTCTTGTTCTTCCGCGTTAATGTCTATTTTTTGTAAAATCTCTTTGATATTCATAACAGCTACCCTCTTGTTCTGTTTACATCAAAACCACCCTCTCCAAATCCATACTGAGCTTGATTGCCGCACCATGGGCAAGTACTGATTTTTTCTGTACCAATACAATGGATTTTTCCACAAGTTTCATCGTACGCAAAACCAAATTGATTGCCGCAACAAGGGCAGGTTGGCGCACCTTTCAATTTTTCAGTACTAATTTTCAGGTTTCCTCCACTTTCCTCAGACATTTCAAAATAACTGTTATCCACTCTGAATGCACCAACCAAGCGGTAATCAAATGCAATATCACTATATTCGTTTTCAAATACGGTTTTGCGATATTTTATCAGATAGGGTTGTTTTGTGTTTTGGCATTTTGCGGCTAAAACAACAAAATTGTCATCTACAACTGTTTCTGATGCTTGTTTGGACAAATCAACTTTGGTTATCGTTTTATCGTCTAACTTAGCCAATTCGAAACCGGTAGAATTATTTTCCACACTTAGGCTACTTGTTTTTATGGAATTGGTAACCCATTTGAAAAACTGTTTGTAGACACTTACATCTGTGTTGTCGAAATACAACACATTTTCGGTCAGTTCGCCCAATATTTTATTGTCGGTATGTTTTCCGAATGATACGGCAACCAAGTTGACAGAGCCTTGCCATTTTTTCTTCCATTCGGCAATTACACCCTGTATGTCACGAGGCTTATCCGTTGGAACGCCGTCGGTGAAAAAGAAGACAATAGGTTTCCAATCACCTTTCTGTTCCGATGTTGTAGGAACAATATTTTGCCTTAATTCATACATTAATTTCCCTAAACCAACACTCAATGAAGTGCCACTGCCTATGGGGAATTTTGGCGGATAGAAACTAATAATTTCCTGTAAAGGAGACAACACTTTTGCCTCTCCTGCAAAAGCTATCACTGATACCCATACTGTTTCCAAAGCATAGGGGTCGGTACGCAACTCTTTGATAATAGTTGCCATTCCATCTTGAACCTGTTCAATGGGTTCACCCACCATCGACTCGGAAACATCAATCAGAAAGTAAATTGGTAATCGTCTCATATTCGGATAAAATTTAAAATAATCAAAAATAGAACCAGTATAATAACTTGCGATGTATCTACGGCAATTCCATTGCCTACTTGTACCGGTTTAGCGATTTTCCGCAATAGATTTAGGATAGGCTCAAATAGTTTTTCAAAAAACAAAAATATAGATTGGTATTTTCCTGTTAGCTGCATTTTATAAGGTGTCAGCTTTGAATAGATAAACAGAGCCAATATCAGTATATTTATGATAATGTATAAAATCATTTCAGCGCATGTTTTAAATTACGGGATGTACTTCGGGTGGTGGTGGCGGCAAAATAATTTCATCAGTCGCACCCACACTGCGATTACCCACACTCACTGAAGCTGATACCCATTTGAAAAACTGTTTGATGGTAGAACTGTCGGCAGTATCCATATTTACAATATTATCGGTAAACTGCTTTACATTTTCGGTTATCGGATTACCAACTAAACAAGCCACTATACTGCCAAAATGCTTTTGTTTAATAATAGGAATAGTTTGCAGAAATAGTTGTGTATCGGAAACTTTGCCATTACACATTATAAATAACAAAGGCATCCAATCTCCTTTACGTTCGGGGGTACTTAACATCACTTCCGAATCTACTTTCTTACACATAAACTCCAATGCTTCGCCTAAATGTGTACCTGATGCTTCAGGTTGCGGAATGGTCGGAATTTGCAGACTTTCGAGTTCGGTAAGAGGTAAAATCTGTTCGGGGATGCGGTTGAAAGTTATTACGCTCAAATGCACCGATTCAAGAGCAAAAGGGTCTTGCCTCAGGGAAGCAACCAACGTCTCCAATCCCACTTTGATTGCTTCTATCGGTTCACCGCGCATTGCACCCGAAGTTTGAATTAAAATATATACAGGTAATCGTCTCATAGATTATTCAAAGAGTTTATCGTTCGGATATAAATATCTAATGTTCTTTGGTCAAAGCAAGAAAAATAACATGCTCTTATTGGGTTATCTATATTTTCCAAAACATGTTTTGTAGTTTCTAACGCTATTTTAGAGGCAAATTCAACAGGATAACCATAAATGCCTGTGCTAATTGAAGGGAAAGCAATACTGTTAAAATTATTGTCAATGGCTATTTGCAATGAATTTTTATAGCAATTTGATAATAACAATTCCTCATTATGTGCCCCTCCTCCCCAACGAGGGCCAACAGTATGAATGATAAATTTGGCGGGTAATCTATAACCTTTTGTTAATTTTGCTTCACCTGTTTTACATCCATTTAGAGTTCGACACTCTTCTAATAACTCCTGACCAGCCTTTCTGTGAATTGCACCATCAACACCACCCCCACCTAATAATCGAGAATTAGCAGCATTAACAATGCAATCAATGTTATAATTGGTAATATCGGAAAGTTCTACAATAATTTCTGTATTATTATATTTATATCTCATTTTAGACTAAAAATTGAAAATAAGACTTTCTGTAAAGAACCTCCAACTTTGCGCTCCAACCCTTGTTATGTAGTGGGAATACCGGTTTTCCTTGCAAAACTTTGCTTAGCTCCGGTAATTCCCAATGCTCGTTCCCAAGAGAATGATACTCCCGGAATAATTGATTTTCTACCCATTGTTGTTATACTACAATATTCACTTCGGGTGGAGGAGGAGGTAATTCTCCTAATCCTACCATTTCGTTTCCACTATCCACTTTTTGGCTACCGGTACTTACCGAAGCTGAAACCCATTTGAAAAAGGCTTTGATAGTAGAGCTATCTGCTGTATCCAACTGTACAACACATTCGGTAATTTGTTTCAGTACATTGGTATCTGCACCTTGTCCTGCTGCACACGCGACAACCATACCAACTTTCCGCTTTTTAAACTCTGCCAGCCCTTTTTGCCAATTATCAGTTGGTCCACCGTCTGTCATGATAAACACCAGTGGTTTCCAGTCGCCTTTTATTTCGGATGTAGTTTTCGCTACTTCACTGTCAATCTTGTTGGCAAGTAAGGATAAGGCATCTCCCAAAGCAGTAACGCCCGATGCCTGAATAGACGGAGTTTGAAATGCCGTCAATTCCGTAAGCGGAACAATCTGCTTAGCATTACTATCGAATGTGATTACACTTAGATAAGCCGTTTCAAGGGCATAAGGGTCTGTACGCAATGCGCTCACTAACGTTTGCATACCTGTTTCTACGGCTGCAATAGGTTCGCCCGCCATCGAACCGGAAGTATCGAGTACTAAGTAAACGGGGAGTCTTCTCGCCATGATTATAAATATTTAGAAATGACTGTTGATAGTGTACCTTGTAAATCTCTGTCGCGTGTTGCTTCTCCAATAGCATTAAATTTCCATTCACCGTTACGTTTATAGAATACGCCCATTACCATTGAAACACTACCTGCAAAAGTTGCATCGTTGGCAATATCATAAGTTGCAAATACTTCGTTCACATGACTTGGTGTTCCTTCATATATACGAATGGAAGCAAAAGGGATGGTTTTGAAATCATGTCCCCTGAAGCTATTCAGTACGAACGCGATTTTAGTTACTTCTACCGGAAGTTTTGCCAAATCAACTATGATTACTTCATTATCCAAGCCATCATCGCCTCCCATATCGCCTGTGAGGTCGTCTCCACTATGGCGAATTGAACCATTTTTTGATTTTAAATTTCCGAAATAAATAATTTCCAAAGCATTATTATTGTCACCAAATGTGGCGCAACTCGCATCCAAATCGACAGCTTCCATTTTTTTACCTCCGAACAATCCTTTTTTTTCAATTGCACCCCAGTTTACACCTACGCACAGGTTTTGCAATTTACTTCCGTTGCTTTTTTCGAGATTGATTCTCTGCCCTTTTTCTAATCTGATTGCCATAATGGTTTTATTTTCAATTATATTTATTCAAATAAACTTCCAAGCCACCTTTTTGCCCAACGCCAACAGCTTCAAATTTCCATTCACCATTACGCTTATAGATTCGACCGAATTCCACAGCTGTTTCTACTGAAAAGTCTTCTTCTAATTCGTATTTCAAAAGCTCTTCCTTACATTTCATATTTGGAATATCTGTTGTTTGGTCTGGTTCATAGATTCTCGCAAAAGAATTACGAACTTGTCCGAAGTTTTGACGGCGTTCGTCTGCTTTGTGAATCGTTACAACAACAATAATTTCCGTTGCATTTGGATTAATCTTAGACAAGTCCACTATGATGCTTTCGTCGTCGCCATCTCCATCGCCTGTTAAATTGTCACCTGTGTGTTCTACTGCCCCATCCGGCGATTTCAAATTGTTGTAAAATACGAAATACTCATCGGATAAACACTTTTTGTTTTCTCCGAGAATAAATACCGAAGCATCAAGGTCGAAACCCTGACCTGTGCTTGACGAGTTAGCATCCCAACCTAACCCGATTACAAATTTGGGGAGGGTAAGATTTGCCCGTCCACCTTTTTCTAAATTAATTGCCATATCTTTAAGATTTTAAAGTGATATTCTATTTGCTTCCTGCCTTAAATTGCATCCCCCAATTGTAAGCCCTGTCACAATCGGCGTGTCCATTGTGGAATGTAATCAGTTTTTTCACAGTCATTGAATTATCTGTTTCAAACGTGATTTCGGCAATGGCGCAAAAAGTCTGAGCTGCATATTGTTTACCCATCTCAACAACAACATCCGGGTTACCCGAAACTTTAATCGTTACCACAGCATCGGTATCCGCCCATTTTGCTGCACCTTCGTAGATAAAACAATATACGGTGATACGCTTCAAATCTGCTACTCCCTGTGGATTGATAAGCATATTTTCTCCGTCGGAAACTGAGCCGGAACGGTCGTCTCCGCTATGCCAAATCCATGGTTTTTGTATGTAGCAACCTTGCCGTGTAAGTTGATTTTTTCCGCCGCCTTGTCCACGGGTAAATTGTAATCCATCTATACAGGATTTATTACCGTCCCGCAACTCATACCAGCAACCCAAATCAAGGTCAATGGATTTGTCTCCATTCCAAAACTTAGACCAGCCTCCTTGCTTTTCCTGATGCCAATTTAGGTTGATAACAATTTCTTTAGCGACACCATCGCCTCTTTTTGTTAAATCAATTTTGTGAGTATCACCCTGTTTTTCAAGAGTGATTTTGTTTAAGTTAATTGCCATAATGTTACAATGTAAAGATTAAACATACTAAGCATATTTATTTACAAAATATTGTAAACCACCTTTATAGCCAATGCCCATAGCCTCGAATTTCCATTCGCCGCCTCGCTTGTATAAGCGACCGAATTCTACAGCCGTTTCAATGGAGAAATCTTCATCCAATTCGTATTTAGCTATCTCTTCATTAGTTTGGGCATTATAAATGCGGATAAACGAATTGCGTACTTGTCCGAAATTTTGTTTGCGAGTTTCGTAATCGTGGATGGTTACGGTAAAAATGATTTCTTGAATTTCTGCCGGGACTTTTGACAAATCCACTTTTAGCGCTTCATCATCTCCATCCCCTCCACCATCAATGTTGTCACCGGTACTCATGACTCCAAACTGTCCATCTACACAGTGATTGTTTTCGCAATCATTGCCTTGATGTCCTCTACCACAAAGATTGTTGTAGAAGATAAAATACTCATCTTTTGGTAGTTTTTTGTTTTCGCCCAACATAAATGCTGAAGCATCAAGGTCAAAATCAAAGCCTGTACCTTCGTTGGGATCCCATCCCAATCCTACACTTACTTTCGACAGTCCAATTTCAATCCGCTGTCCTTTTGTTAAATTAATCGCCATATTTTTTATTATTTATGTTTTATCTTCTGTACTTTTCTACATTTAGTGTCTGTCGCACTTCTTAGTAAGAAGTGCGACAAGAATAGAACTTTATATTATGTAGCTGATTATGAGTTCGTTTCCGTATAATTATTAAGACGCAGAAAAAATATAAAACAATTTAGTCGAACAATTCTGAAAGGTATTTGGGGATGAGATGTAAAATACTCATACACAGTCAATTATTTTAAAACCTCTCATTGGCTGTACAGCACTTTTAGAACATCCATGCAAACACGTTGATACACACCTGTTTTCGGTCAATCAAAAGAGGTATTTTAAGTGCTGTGTTTTAAAAACTTGCGTAACAAAATCTTCTTATTGGAAATACTTTTGTATCTTTGCACGCGTGTGAGTTCAGGCACTGTCGCACTTCTTACTAAGAAGTGGTATCATTTCCTCTTTCTTCACAACGCTATTATCTGCGCATTTGCGTTATCTATCACAGACTGTTCCACAGAAGCCAAATAGATGCGGGTTGTTTTCTCGTTCTCATGTCCCATTCCTTCACTAATAACCTGAACAGGGAAGCCTTTACGCAAGGCTATTGTTGCCCATGAGTGCCGTGACACATACGAACTTAAAGGCTTTCCTAAATTCAATAGTTCCGATATTCGCTTGAGGCGTTTGTTATATGTTCCCAAGTGGCTGGTATAATTGTAGTTTTGTTTGGTGTATATGGGTAGTAGATAGTCATCTACTGTCGCATCCTTGTAGCGGTCGATAATTTCTTCGATACATTTTTCTATCCTGATGGTCAAAGTCTGCTTTGTCTTGCTTCGGGCATAAACGATATAGCCGTTTTTAAGATTGCTTTGTTTGAGGTCTGCCATATCCTTAAACGACATGCCCCGTGTGTAGAAACTGAACATAAACAGGTCTCTTGCCAACTGTAAATGCTCATATTCTGAAAGGTCAAGTTTACTTAATTGAATGATTACACTTTCGTCCACAGCCCTTTTGGATGTTTTTTCTATACCGGTATAAACCTCCTTGAATGGATTCTTGGAAACTGCTAACCCTTTTTGCACAGCTTGGTTATATACTGCCCTTAATGCCCGCATGTAGCAGGATATACTGTTGGGCGATACTCCGATTTGTTTTAGGTACGTTTCGTACTTCTGTATCAATGTACTATCTATCTTATCTATTCGTATATCTTCGCCATACCGGAACCGGGAAAAGCTCCGCTGTGCCGTTTCGTATATGGATGCGGTCTTTGTTCGGTTATCAGACTTTAGGGCTTTAACCATATACCTGATGAAAGGAAAGAAATAACCGTTATGGGATTGGGTTACATAATACTCCGCTAATTCTTCGGCAGTGTATTCATTCCGTTTTTCAAGAATAACAATCAGGTCGTAAAGCTGCTGAACCTCACTATCCAATCCATTTTTAAGATTTTGCAGGTAAGTCGTTCTCTCATCATTCGCATTTTTGATTATTACAGTAGATAGACGATTGTCCCATTCGTAAGGATATAACCGGAAACGTGTTGTAACCAGTTTTACCTCACGATTGTGAATGAGTTGGATATAGAGTACCCCTTCCTTATTCTTGATGGTAGATTTCCTGAATTTTATTTTTACCGATGTCATCTTTTCTTTTTGTTCTGATTGGGTAATATGTTCTGCAAACTATCTACCTGTGTTTGCAATTTCCATATTGTTATATCTTGCCTGTAATACTCGTCCATCAATAGCGAATAATCATTCTGTTGTTTCATGCTAAATACAGTAAGGATAAATACAAGCAAGCCCAAAATGGTTATAACCACAGATGTCTTTCTTATTTTGAAAAACCAGAGATTCAGGTAAGAGTTACCAGCTTCCTGTTCCGATTTCGGTCTTACACTCTCTTGCTCTTTTGCTTCCTTCTCTTTTTCCTGCATCCATGCCCACATGTAAGAAAGTACCTGAAATCCATCTTTTGAGAACCCGTTAGACAGCTTGATATTTTCATGAATTGTCTTGAAATGAGAATCACAATGTGTCCCCAATCCTTGAATACATCTCTTGAAAATATCTACTATTTCATCTTTATTAGCCTCTAATTCAGGGCTAATATTAATCTGCTCCTGTGTAGATGCAGGTGCTTTCTGCCTGTCTATTTTCTCTTCTATTTCCGACAGCTTTACCCATAAAGCATCGTTTGAAACTGACTGTGCCATAATTTTTCTTCGTTTTAATTGTTAATAACTTGATTTTATCTTCTTATGCCCCTGCGTTTTTGGAGCTTCTTTTTCTTATTTAGTG
>JAITVY010000019.1 GCA_031285565.1 Tannerella sp.
ATTTCTTGTTTTGTATACATACTTATCATTTTTATGGAACGAACTTTTTTTTCATTCCGGTTTATAAGTGGTATACTTTTCGATTGAAATGTGGACTACTTCCTAAGTAATATTTACAGATAAATCAATAACAAATATAGAAAAAATCGGGAGATATTTAAAATGAGGAATTGGATCTGAATTGGTCGAAAAAAGTCAAGTAGTTATCAGTTGTTTTCTCAACTGATAACTACTTGACTTTTTCAACTTCTGGTTGGCATTATGTACTCACCATTTCAAACTTCCAGGCTATATGGTGCACGAATGATATTGGAACGTAATTTGTTGGCTTCGTTGTCATTTATAAATTCTTCTTTCTCCGGATTCCACTCTAACTTTCTGTTAAGCTCATAGCAGAGGTTTACAATTAAACATAGGGAGGCTGTCCTGTGTCCGACTTCAACTGTACTTAATGGCTGTTTGCGTGTTTTCATCGAATTGAGGAAATCTGTATAATGGTCATTACTCCTGTATAGCCTGATTTCGTTTTCACCAATTTCATGGTTTTGAAGTTTGGCAGGTATCGTATCCAGAAAACCTCTACTGATATCGATTATACCATTTGTGCCGATGAAACGGACTGCGTTTCCTTCGTCCTCACGGAATCGTTCATGTGTCATAATCACATTATTGGCGTAACGCATTGTCAGTACTTTATAATCTTTTCCATCGGCAGGAATATACTCTACAGGTCCTGAACCATCCATATCCATAGCCCATTGAGCTATATCGAACATATGGGCTCCCCAGTCGGTAATCATGCCGCCTCCATATTCTTTGTAATTTCTCCAGTTAGGAAATACCCTGGACTCAATAGGAGGGAGAAGTTCTTCGTTATACGGATTCATGGGGCCGGGACCGATCCATTTTTCCCAATTGACATGTTTGGGTACAGGCTGTCCCTGTAAATCATAAGGAACAGGAGGTGGGCCAACAGAGACTTTAATTTCTTTGATATCACCGATATATCCGTTGCGAATCAGTTCACAGGCATGCCTGAAATCGCGCCATGAGCGTTGCATATTTCCAACTTGCAATACCCTGTTGTATTTCTGAACCGCGTTTGCCATAGCACGCCCTTCTTCAATACTGTGCGACATCGGTTTTTCTACGTATACATCTTTTCCGGCACGACAGGCTTCTATTGTTTGTACGGCATGCCAATGGTCGGGAGTTGCAATAATTACACCGTCAATGTCTTTTCGGGCAAGCAAGTCGCGATATTCGGCATATTGTTTAAATCCTTTGTATGCTTTTCCTTTTGCTTTGGTTGTTTCACCCTCAACGATTTCCTGCATTGCCTGCAAACGAATGGAATCACAATCGGCAGCAGCTACCAGATTTGCCCTGCGTGCAAATTCGGGTGCCAGCGTCCATCTGCCCTGGGCTCCGCAGCCAATGATTCCTAAATTAATCTGGTCACTTGGAGCCAGGTGATTGATACCTCCCAGAACGTTACGGGGTAAAATCGTAAATGCAGCAACAGAGAGTGTGCTTTTCTTTAAAAAATTTCTTCTATTCATAATATTATTGAGATTTATGATTGTATTGTCAACCAGTATGTTTTTTACAGGTAAAGATTCTATCAAACAGGCTTTGGCAAATATAATATTTTTTTTAAAATGGTGTGCTTTACAAGATATATATATTTATATTTGCCTGATCAAGAATGAAAGACCCAATAGTATATCCATCTCAGTTTGGACAAAATAGTTTCGATCATATTTATGTGGTTTATTACCCACGTATGATCCGTTTTGCAAGGGAATATATTTTACAGATAGAAGATGCTGAAAATATTGTCCAGGATATCTTTTTGTCTTTATGGGAAAAACGCGAGGTGTTGGAAGTAAAGATAAGTCTGACTGCTTATCTGTTTACATTAGTGCGGAACAGATGCCTTAACTTTTTGCGTCATCAGGCAATAAAGGATGAATTTTCGAAAGAGTTTGAAGCCAAAAGAATTGCATTAGAAGAATTAAATCACTCTTTTTCTTCGGATGAAGATATTGAAACAATTGTGAATGAAGCCATCAATAAACTACCGGAACGTTGTAAAGCCATATTTATCAAAAGCCGTATTGAAGGAAAGAAATATAAGGAAATTGCAGAAGAATTAGATGTTTCTGTAAACACGGTTGAAAACCAGATAGCAATCGCTTTACGTAAACTTCGACTGGAATTGAAAGATTATTTGCCACTTTTATTATTTCTCCTGGATGTTAAATAATATTTAATTTTCAAATGTCTTTGGTGGTTGGGTAAATGCTATGTGCTCTCTAATCAAAGACAATGAAATGCGTGAACAGATTTTAAAATATTTTGAAGGGCAATTATCATCTGAAGAAACAGAGAAGCTCTTTTCCAGAATACAAACGGATAAAGATTTGAGAAGGGAGTTTATTGCTTTTCAAAATCTGCAGGGATTAACTGCTTGGCTTCCTGCCGAAAATGATCCGGTAACTTCCGTTGAAAAATTATTCCAATTCAAAGAGGCTCGTCGAACAGAGAAATCCAAAACCGTATACCTTCGCCGCCGCATCCTTCGTTATGCTGTGGCCGTTGTTGTATCTGTCTTATCGACCTGGACACTTTTTTACTATACGACTCAAAGAGATATAGACAAAGAAAACCAGCCGGCAATTGCCTACGAAGAATTTACCGCTCCGGCAGGACAACGGGCGCTTCTCCGGTTACAGGACGGAACAACTGTGTGGCTAAATGCAAAAACAACACTCCGTTATCCCAACCGGTTTTCGAAAACTGAACGTCGAGTTGAGTTAAACGGTGAAGCCTATTTCGAGGTAAAAGAAAATGCAAAACAGCCCTTTATTGTTTCGACAGAACAATTAGATATAAAAGTAACAGGAACCACGTTTAATGTGTTTGCCTATAAAGGAAGCCAACAATTCATCACCTCTTTGGTAGAGGGTTCCGTGTTGGTCTATCCGTTAGATAACGAAGAAAACGCAATTGCACTCCGGCCCAATGAGCAAGTAGAATTAAAAGGAAACAACCTTGTAAAAAAGACATTCTCTTCGACAGATATCTTTCTTTGGAAAGAAGGTGTTTATGCGTTTGACAATCAGCCTTTCCATGAGATTGTACAAAAACTGGAACTTTATTATGATGTAAAAATTATTGTAAAGATAAAATCCCTTGATAATTATTCGTTCAGCGGAAAATTCCGTCAACGTGATGGGATTGAAAAAGTCTTGAAGAAGCTGCAGAAAATACACCCCTTTAAATATACAAAAGATGAGGAACAGAACATAATCACAATCTATTAATATCAGAAAAAACACGTAACCTAAAATCAGATTGCCTATGGAAAAATAAGTAGAAAGATAAAAAAACCGACAGATGTTCGCACCATCCGCCGGTTTATGCTAACACCCATTTAATAAATTAAGTATTAACAGAATAATTGTACAAAGTTATGAAAAAAGTACCGAAAATTCTAATCATCATGAAAATTTCAACTGTCTTTTTCTTCTTTTGTGTATTCACATCTTATGCAAGCAAAAGTTTTTCCCAGATAGCAAAGGTGAATATACAGGAAAAACAAATAACCATCGGGGAATTTATCGATAAGATAGAGAGTCAGACAGATTATTTGTTCATATATAGTCAAAATGAATTGGATATCAATAAAAATGTATCTCTGCAACCGGGGAATAAAACGGTTTTTCAATATTTGAACGAGGCTTTTGCAGAAACAAATGTAAAATATGTTTTCGAAGACGATTATATCATATTAACCACGAATAAAGCGCATTCTGCATCATTATCTTCCCAACAGGGGCGGCGCATTACAGGAACAGTTATTGATGAACGTGGCGAACCGATTATTGGCGCCAATGTCATAGAGAAAGGAACCACGAATGGTGTGATAACGGATATCGATGGAAAATTTTCTTTAGTTGTCCCGGAAAATGCGACGTTAGACGTTTCTTATATCGGCTATATAGCACAGAACATACCTGTACGTAATCAAACGGTTTTATCTATTACGCTGAAGGAAGATACACAGCTGTTGGAAGAAGTGGTGATCGTGGCTTATGGAACGCAAAAGAAAACAGAATTAACAGGCTCGGTAAGTTCAGTAAGGATGAATGATCTGGAACAGATGCCAATGACACAGTTAGGTGAGAAATTGCAAGGAAAATTACCCGGTGTGAGGATTTATCAAACTGAAGGGACTCCCGGAGCAGGTATGACTTTTAGGATTCGTGGACAAGCATCCATTAATGCCGGTAATTCTCCCTTGGTTATTATTGATGGTTTTGCTTCCAGCACCGGAATTGACGCAATAAATCCTGATGAAATTGAATCAGTTTCAGTTTTAAAAGATGCCTCTGCGGCATCCCTATATGGCTCCAGGGCGGCTAATGGGGTTATTCTTATTACCACTAAACAAGCCAAAGAAGGGAAAACCAATATTACCTTAAATGTTTATAGTGGAATTTCAAACGTACCCGATAGAGGCAGACCGGATGTAATGAATGCGCGGCAGTTTGCACAATTTAAAAATGAATGGTATAGCGACCAGGGAATGGAAGTGCCGGAAAGATATCAAAATCCGGAACAATACGGGCCTGGTGCCGGTACTGATTGGTATGATATTTTGTTGAATAAAAATGCATTAACGCAGAATTATAATTTGACCATCTCAACGGGAACCGAAAAAGTTAAATCATTTATTAATGCAAGTTACAATAAGCAAGAAGGAGTAATGATAAACGGAGTTGCAGAAAGGATCACAGCAAGAGCCAATAATATTTTTAATGTTTCAGACAAAATAACTTTTGGATTAAATCTGGCTCCAATGTATAAAAAAACTGATAATATTGATTTTACCCCTCAATATTGGAGTACTGTTTCTTCTGCTTTCATTATGGATCCAACGTTGGAGTATAGGAATGAAGATGGCAGCTTACCTGTTGGATTTTCTTCTCCCGGGATGTTTCCTAATCCTAATTGGTACAGGGTATATACGGAAAGGGAAAATCCGGCTAAAACAATGAATTTTCTTGTAAATGCTTTTGGTGAGTATGAAATTATTGATGGTTTAACCTATAAGCTAAAGGCTGATGTTGATATGGGAAATTCACGAAGCAGGTATTGGAGCCCTTCAACAGCACAGGGTGCCATGTTTTCTTCACCACCCAATCCGGCAACAGGTAGCTACTCAACATCTAATTCATTGAATTGGCAAATTGAGAATACTTTACATTTTGCCCGGACCTTTTATAAAAAACACAATTTAGATGTTTTGTTAGGATATACTGCTCAAAAAGTCAGGTCAGAGTACAGTTCGATTACCGGGTCTGATTTTCCGGATGATGAAATTCCATGGGTAACTGCTGCTCCAAGCGGATCAAGATTAGGAGATGTCTCAGTATCTGAATATGCTGTTTTATCTGTTTTAGGAAGATTAAACTACAATTATCAGGGCAAATATTTAATGTCTTTAGCACTCAGGCGTGATGGATCTTCAAAATTCGGGGATAAAAAGAAGTATGGGGTATTCACTTCTGCATCAGTTGGATGGGTGGCGTCACAAGAAGACTTTATTAAGAATATTGATGAAATCAGTTTCCTTAAGTTAAGAGTAAGTTATGGAAAAGTGGGGAATTATAATATAGGTAATTATACCCATTTGAGTTCGATAGGAAATGCTAATTATGTATTTGATAATTCGGTTATAGTAGGAAAAGCAAAATCAAATCTGGGGAATCCATCATTAAGCTGGGAAACAACCGTTCAGGGTGATATCGGTTTAGATCTTGGCTTATTTAACGACCGTATCTTTTTTGTGTATGATTATTACTGGAAAAAAACCAACGGATTATTATATGCAATTGATATTCCCCTGGCTTCCGGTTTCGGAAGTATACAATCCAACATCGGAGAATTTGAGTTCTGGGGGCATGAATTTAGTTTGGAAACAAGAAATTTTGTAGGTGATTTCAAATGGAATACTCAGGTGACATTTGGACTTGATCGTAATAAAGTTAAAAAACTAGGCACTGAAAACACCCCGATCGGAGGATATTTGGAAAATAATGACTTTAACCGGACAGAAGTGGGTCATCCGATAGGTCAGTTTTACGGATATGTATATGATGGTATTTTCATGAATGAGGCTGAACTCGCAAAGGGACCCTGGATCACTGCATACGGAGGATCAGATGTTGGTTCCGTCAGGATGAAAGATATAAGTGGTCCTGATGATGTTCCCGACGGAAAGATAGACGCCGAGTATGATAAAACGTTTATCGGGGATCCGAATCCTGACTTCGTATATGGCATAACCAACCAGTTTTCTTATAAGAATTTTGATTTAAGTATTCATTTATTAGGAAGAGTCGGAGGTGATGTTTTCAAAGGAGATATGTTATCGATAGAGAACATAGATGGTGTATTTAATGTAACACCCGAGGCACAGTATCGGTGGAGGTCTGTTGATAACCCGGGCAAAGGTGTATTGCCCCGGAGTAACTCTAATGAGCTCCACCGTTTTAATAATACCAGGCATATTTTTGATGGCTCATATCTTTCTGCAAAGAATATTGCATTAGGATATAGTATACCTTTTAAACCCGGTTTTGTTATAAAAAGCGCAAGAGTATATATCAGTGCCCAAAATGCTTTTATAATAACTAATTATCCAGGAGCCAATCCTGAAGCCAGCCAAAATGGGTTGAACGGACTTAGCGAAGGACGGGATTTTGCCCCATATCCTACACCCAGGACTTTTACCATCGGAGCAGATATAAACTTTTAAACTGAATTTATTATGAAAACAAGCATGTAAAATATTCACACACAATCCGAAAATATTTTACTGCGAGTTTCCATACGGCCATAATATAAAAAATAAAAAAATAACGTATGAAAACGAAAATATTATATTGTTTACTCCTGATACCGGGAGTGATTTCATTCAATTCATGTGATGATTTCCTGGAAATATCTCCTGAAACCAATCTGACAGAAGCTACGTTTTACAAAACCGAAGCCCATTTTGATCAGGCTTTAGTTGGAGTTTATCAACCGTTGCGGGGGCTTGTTCATCCTGGTATATATATGGATGAAATGCGGACAGACAATACTTTTTTCAGGTATTACATGCCTGACAGGGGGCCTGCAGATTGGGTAGAAGATATTATCCAATGGACAGATCAATCGCAAACAACTGCAGTAAATCAACGGTATTATAGTAATTATTCAGGCATTTCCCGGGCAAATACTATTTTAACACGAATAGAAGGTGCCGGTATAACTGACGAAGTTAAACAAAGGATCTCAGGGGAAACCTTGTTCTTAAGGGCTTTTTATTATTTTGACCTGGTAACACATTATGGCGGAGTTCCATTATATCTGGAGGAAGTTGTAGATGAAGCTTCGTCTTATAAACCCCGGGCTACAGCAGAGGAGGTCTATGGCCAGATAATAAGTGATTTACAAAACTCTATCCCATATCTTCCGGTAGCGACTACTTTTCCTCAATCAGGAAGGGCTACCAAAGGAGCTGCAAAAATGTTACTGGCAAAAGCATATATGTCAAAAGCATCGAGGGAATATACTCTTGCCGAAAGTGAATTGAAAGATATTATTAATATGAATTATGCACTTCTGGATAATTATGCAGATGTTTTTGATCCTGTCAATAAAAATCACAGGGAGTCGATTTTCGACATTCAGTATAAGGAAGGTCTTGACGGACAACAAGGTACCATTCTTTATTATATGCTCCCCAAAACATCTGATACACAGATTTTAACTGGGATTAGTGTAAATAATACCTCACTAGGAGGCTGGAATGTCCCTAATCAGGAATTTATAGATTCCTACGAGGAGGGTGATTTAAGATTGCCTGTATCAATAAAAGTAATTGAAGGAACTTTGAATGGCGGACACCCATATTTTGATCCGGTTGTTTGTCTTGCCGTAAAGGAGGTGGGGAACTATACTCCCGAACCTGATAAAGTCTATTACCCGTTTATTTCAAAATTCTTACATGGACCTTATAGCAGACCTAATAACACAGGTGAAAATTGGCCGGTTTTCCGTTATGCAGACGTATTATTGTTATTGGCAGAAAATTTAGTCCAGCAGGGTAGGAATAACGAAGCGCTACCTTATCTGAATAAAGTAAGGAACAGGGCAGGACTATCTGATTTAAACGAGGCTACACTAGACAATATCCTCAATGAAAGACGTTTTGAGTTTGCTTTTGAAAATCTCCGTTGGACAGACCTTATCCGGACCGGAAAAGTGATTGAGATAATGACTGCATACGGACAATTAATGAAAAGCCAATATGACTTTTTACCGGCAAATTCATATAATATAACAGAGCATAGGTTAATTTATCCGATACCTTACAGGGAAACGCAAATAAATCCGGAGTTAGTACAAAATCCTGGTTATTAGTAACTGTTCACTCTTACCAATCATAGTTTTTAATCACCTGAATAAATTAAGAATTTATGGATAGAAATAAAAAAATCAAGATAATAAACAGGATAAAGTATATCGTGCTTATCGTATTCAGTCTCTTTTTCACCAATTGTAACAGTAATAATATAGTATTAGAGAATGATTATTTTAAATATATAATATCAGCCGATGGTACAAATCTCAAATTCACAGATAAGGCAAGTGGCAAAGACTATCTTGATACTGCTATAAGTACAAAATGCGCCTCTGTTTTTGTTGATGGGATAGAGCACCAGGTGTCAGCCGTATCTTCTGAAGATCATCAATTGAGTCTGGAATTTGAAAAGACCGGAGTAAAGGTCAAACTGGGGGTCAATCATTCGGGAGACAGGATCACTTTAAAAGTAACATCAGTTACCGGAAAAATCGAATCCCTGACTTTTCTGAATGTCCCATTAAAGTTGGAAGGTCAGCCTTATGAACCTTTTGCAGCATGTGCGCTTTCAATGAATCTCTTTACTCATGTCAGGCAATTACCTCCTTTACAAACCAGATTATGGGCAAAATGTTATGAACGATTTAGTATAGAAGGGGCTGAAATAACTTTGCTTGGTCTTCCGCAGGAAAAAATCCTGCCGATAATCCGTGATGTCATGTCGAATGCCAAAGATGTTCCTTTTTCGAATGAAGGAGGAGCGTGGGCGTTGATGAGGGATGAAGGGTATGGCTCTTACCTGATGAACTTCGGAACCCTGACCGAGGAAACTGTCGATGAATGGATTGAAACGTGCCGAAGGCTTGGATTCAACCAGATAGACAGCCATGGTGGAGGCAGCTTCTTTGAATTCGGGACTTTTGATCTCAATAAAGAAAAATGGCCTGACGGATGGGATTCGTTTAAGCGCATTAATACCCGGTTACATGAAGCCGGGATCTCCCATATTTTTCATACATATGCCTTTTTTATAGATAAGACGTCAAGATATGTAAGCCCTGTTCCCAGCAAAGATTTAGGGTATGCGCGTACTTTTACGCTTGCTGAACCCCTGGATGAAACTGCAGATGAAATTGTTGTAAAAGAATCTACTGCGAATATTTCCACCCTGACAGGATTCCATACGGAAAACAGTGTAACGCTGAGAATCGGAGATGAATTCATTGAATTCAATAACGTAACCCAATCGCCTCCTTATAAGTTTTCGGGATTAAAACGGGGAGCTAACGGCACAAAACCATCGTCACATACTGTCAATGAGACGGCTTTTCATATGAGTGAAAGATTCGGAAGGTTTGTCCCGGGACCGGAAACCGGTTTGTTTGATGAAATGGCCCGGAGACATGCGGAAATTGTAAATGATTGTGGCTTTGACGGGATTTATCTGGATGCCATCGATGGAAGCGCTGTACTGGGGGGAGAAGAGAACTTCTGGTATTATGGTACGAAATTTATTTTCGGGATAGCAAAACATTTAAAACGTACTGTTGGAATGGAAATGAGTTCCATGTCGCACCACTGGTGGCATTACCGGTCGCGCTGGCAGGCATGGGACAGACCTGTCAGGGGATACAAAAGATTTATCGATATACACCTGGCTTCTATAAAAGCTTCCGGGCTTTTTCTGCCGGATGAAATCAGGTCAAATGAATGGGAGCATGGTAGATGGCCGGGTCATACGCCCCTGATAGATAAGTATGCAGGTGTAGATATAGGACAGACAATGCTTCCGCTCCATTTAGGGTGGTGGGGGCATCAGGTTTGGGATCCTCCTCAGACAGAACCGACTTTTCCTGACGACATTGAATACCTCGGTTGCAAAATGATCGGTAATAATGCCGGTTTTTCACAATTAGGCGGTGTAGATAAAAATACATTGGAGAAAATACCTCTTTATAAACAAGCGGCAGAAATCCTCAAACAATATGAAGAGTTAAGGCAGAAGAAATATTTTGGAGAGGAAGTGAAAGAACTGTTGCGGCAGCCCGGGAAAGAGTATACACTGTTCCAAAACGAAAATGAGGATTGGAATTTTAAACCGGTTACATATAAAAAACATAAAATAGCCGGGCTCGATCATCCTACAGCAAAATGGACGACAGACAATCAATTTGACAAACAGCCGGTTAAATTAAGGATAGAAGCATTAATGTCAATAAAACCATATGATGACCCATCAAATATTGTTTTAACCGATTATTCCGATTTGACGGATTTCGTTATCGAATCAAATGCGACAGGAGTTTCAGGCCGGATAGATACAGCAGGAGAGAAAACTGTAACCGGAGAGCAAAGTATTGCATACTTTTCAAAAAACTCCGGCAGATCCCCACAGGATGGTTCGTATATCAATATGGAGAAAAAATATGACACCCCGCGGGATTTGACTAAAAATCAGGCATTAGGAGTCTGGATAAAAGGGGATGGTAACGGACAGGTTCTGAATTTGAGTTTAAGGAGCCCTGTCCATGTCTCTCATGGTGCACACGGAGATCGTTTTATTAAAATCGATTTCACCGGTTGGAAATATTTTGAGCTTGTTGAAACAGAATCTTCAAAAATCAGTGATTACATCTGGCCTATTGACTCTCATTTTTATGTTTACGATTCATATATGCACAGGATTCAGTTTGGAAATATTGAAACTCTGCAGTTTTGGTATAATAACCTGCCGGAGGGAAAGGAAGTAAGTACAATAATAGGGCCGGTTAAAGCAATACCGATGATAACCGGATCTATAGAAAATCCTTCGGTTACCATAGCCGGAGAGAAGATTGTTTTTCCGGTAAAAATGGAATCTGGGATGTATTTGGAATTTCGTTCTTTAAATGACTGTAAATTATATGGATCCAAAGGTGAGTTTCTTAGAGATGTAAAACCTCAGGGTGCTGTTCCTGAACTGAAAAAAGGAAATAATGAGATCTTGTTTTCAGGCGAGGGTTCAGGAAAATGCAACACTCGGTTACAGGTAACAGTAATCAGCGAAGGTTCTCCGCTTAATATCAGATAACTAAAGAATAAGTAGTTCTACTTTTGTAGTAGTCAAAGGAGTTAAAGTAATTATCAGCCCTTTGGGCTTAGTAGTTAAGTAGAATGGAATGTTATTCTTAACTCCTTGACTTCTTTAAGTTGAGCATTTGTGATACGTAAATCAGAAAAAACAATTAGTCTATAAATCAAATTAATTTAATTCATTATGGCATATTTAAATAAAAAGGAAAGTGAAGTAAGGATTGCACAAGTAAAAGAAATCCTGCAATCGAAAAATTTAGATGTAGCATTGGTTTATTACGATGAGTTCAACATTGGCAATGGCTGGTATTTAACAGGCTGGTGTCCCCAGTTTGAAAGTGGAGCCGTACTCATCCCGCGTTCCGGAACGCCTTTAATTCTTGGTGGTCCGGAGAGCGAACCTTTTGCCAAACTTGACAGTATGATTACCGAAACCCGTAATTTTCCGGTCTTTATGGTTCCCGATGAAGAATACCCCAATGCAACCATCATTGATTTCCGGATGCTTTTTGAAGAATTGAATGCACAACTGGGAAGTGTAAAAAGGATAGGTATGGTAGGTATGGGAAGAATGCCGGCCGAAGGTTACAGGCAAATTGCCGAAGGATTTAAAGGGGTTGCTTTGGTAGATATAACAGAAGAATATGTCCGGTTAAGGTTTGACAAGTCTCCGTGGGAAAGGGAGCAGATCCGGGCTGCATTCAAACTTGCCGATCATGCATATGATGCAATAACAGGCAAAATAGATGTGGGAGTTTCAGAGATTGAAGTTGCCGCTGCAGGGGAGTTTGCTGTCAGGAGCCGTGGGGCAAGTGGCTTTGGATTCGGTACAATTGTGGGTAGTGGGAAACGCTCGAATGCGGTAGTCCCTACTGCCAGCTCAAAACTTCTGGAAGCAGGAGAATTGGTGATGGTGGGTATAGCACCCAAAGTAAATGGTTATGCAGGCGTTGTAGGCAATGTCCTTTCCGTGAATGGTGAATATACCAGCCGTCAGCGCGATTGCATCAACTACCTGAAAGAGGCTTTCCGTCTGACAAAGGAACAGCTATTTCCCGGCAAAACTGGCAGGGAAATAGATGCTCCGGCAAGAGCTTATTTTGAAAAGCACGGCTTGTCGAAATATCTTGTATGTCCGTTTGCCCATACCATAGGTTTACATGAAGCAGAATCGCCATTCTTTGGTCCGAACAGTGAAGATATACTTAAACCGGGTATGACGGTTTGTGTAGATGTTAGTTTTTTTGGTCATCCGGAGTTTAACGGAACCCGGATAGAAACAGGCTATGAAATAACAGAAAATGGACCTGTCCCTTTGAGTAAGAAAATGGATTCCCTGTTTATGGAATAAGTGTTATGGATAAGAAACATCAAAAATTGACAACCGGCACCACTTCATTTGATGTGGTACTGGGTTTCGATATGGAAACTGATATCGGCTCTTATACTCCTTTTTATAATGGTGTACAACTAGGCACACCATTATTATTGGAAGTATTGAAAAAACAGGATGTCCAGGCAACTTTTTTCTGGACAGGTCATGCGGCAACGAATAATCTGGATATTGTTTTACAGGTAAAAGAAGCAGGACATGAAACAGGATGCCATGGTTTATTTCATGAGACACTTGGTGATGAAATTTTCCCTTTACCCAATAATATGCCTATTTTGTTTGAAGAGGTGGAAGGAAGAATTATTAAAGCAACAAATATTGTAAAGGAAGTAAGTGGCTTACAACCCTCAAGCTTTCGTTGTCCGCGTTTATGGGGCAGCACAAAAGTAGTTCAAGTTCTTGAAAAATTGGGGTATATCGCAGATGCATCATTCCCTCTGTACTTTTATGGATCGCCTTTTGTACCCTATCATCCCTCCGAAGAAAATTGGACTCAACCCGGGAATATGAAGATCCTGGAAATTCCTAATTTCTGTGACCTGACGATGAAAAGTAAGGATGAATACAATCGTGACAGGGATCAATGGCCCTTATTCCGGACGAAGTCTGCCAAATTTCTAATGGAAAAAGTTGATAAATTTATTTCATTCGTTCAATCACATGGAAAGCGACCTGTGCTCTGCTTTTATCTGCACCCATGGGAATTTTATCCGATGCCTAAGGGGGCAATAAATTTCGGAGAATGCAATGTAAAACCATTGTCTTTTATAGTAAAGAATTGTGGCCCCAATGCTTTAATGCAATTTGATATTCTTTGCAGCCTCCTTAAGGAATGTGGTGGCAGGTTTATTACGGCAAAAGAATTAGCCGAAGAGTATAAATATTAAATAGTAGTTAGTAGGCATGTCGTTACTCTGTTTATTCGTTGATGCGTTCTTCGTTTATAGGATTAAACGACTTAACGATTAAACAAATCAGCAATCCTACTAACTACCAACTACTATCTACTAACTACTATAAAATCATATGAAACGAAAAGCATTTTTAATTCAGGCCAGGCCGGGATTATCAGGAGAATATAAAAAAAGACATAATCCCATATGGCCTGAACTAAAACAAGGATTACAGGAACATGGGGTTCGAAATTATTCCATTTTCCTTCATGAAAATTCAGAATATCTGTTCGGATATTTTGAGGTAGAAAATGAGGCGCTGTTTAACAAGCTCGGAGAAAGGGAAATTATGCAGCGCTGGTGGAAACATATGACCGAAGTGTTGATATGCGAAAATGATGGAGACCCAAAAGCAAAAGAAGAAATGTTAGTTGAAATTTTTCACCTGGATTGATATGGTAGATATGGAAATGAAAAAATCAGAAAATGTGTTGAATGCTTTCAGGGAGTCCGGGAAACGGACTCACCTGCTAGGAAATTTGCAAACAGGAGTCATCATTGCACTTGACATGGAAGGGCGTCTTTTTACAGTTTTAGACGGAATGGTATTGAATCGTTTAAACCATGATGCAATAATAGGACAAAGTACCCGGGCCAGCTACCTGAATCCTGGTGGTGATACTCTTTGGCCTGCCCCGGAAGGGACGGCATTAGGTTATCAATATTCCACAGGTAATTGGCGGGTAAGTCCATCTGTCACTTCAGCCAGGTACATGGTTATATTATCGGATGAAAATAACGCTGTAATTGTAGCCGAAACAGATTTAGTGAATAATCAGGGAATGGGAATCCCAGTCCTTCTCAAAAGGGAAATAAATATTGAGCCGGTGCAAGGCGAAATTACTGTAAATGCAATTGAAAGCATAACTTATATCGGACATAAACCGCTTTCACGCACAGAATGTTTGCTTTCCCCCTGGACACTTTGCCAGTTCGATTCCGGCGAAGGGTGCGAAGTAATTTTCCCAGATACCGGCCATGCCAGTGTATGGGATCTTTATGATCAGGAAAAAGAAACGGAAATACTCCGGCAAGGTGAAATTAGCCGGGTTCAGACCGATGGTTCACAGAGGTTTCAAATCGCTTTGGGAACAGATGCCCCCTGGATTGAATATCATGACCCACGGAATGGATTAACAGTACGAAGAACAGCCAATCCAATCGCGGAAGATTATTCTTACATTGATATCCGTGATGTTTCGCCCGGTATTATGCCGGATACAAGGGGTGTCCGATACAGTATTTATAGTGATACGGACAATTTTATGGAGATTGAAGCAGCAGGAGGTTGTCCGGAAACCATTTTACCGGATACCGAATTAAAACTGGCTGTAACTACTAAATATTCTAAACATAGTCTGGTATGCAACAGCTTATAGGAATTCTATTTCATTTTATAGGCGGATTTTCATCCGCCAGTTTTTATGTACCATCTTATCTTGTGAAAAAATGGTCGTGGCAGACATACTGGATTACGATGGGATGTATGGCCTGGCTCGTTATGCCCTGGATTGGCGGTTATCTGGCCACCCCGGATATTTTAGCGGTTCTCTGCCAAAGCCCATGGAGCGCTTTAGTCATGACTTACATATTTGGTATATTATGGGGCTTTGGCGGCCTGGGTTCAGGCCTTGGGTTACGTTACATCGGGCTTTCTTTAGGACAATCAATTTCGTTGGGATTAAGCGCCGTTGTGGGTACTCTTGTACCTGCCATCCTTGACCGGAAAATAGGTTTGCTTGTAACAACCCTACCTGGTGGCATCATTGTATTGGGACTGGTCATAAGTATTGTTGGTATTGTGTTTTGCGGCTATGCAGGTGTAATGAAGGATCGGATGTTGACCGACGACCAAAAGAAAGAATCTGTAAAAGAGTTTTCTATTGCTAAAGGTTATACCATGGCAATATTAGGTGGAATAATGAGTGGATGCATGGCTATTGCTATGAATTTCGGAAAACCGATTGCTACAGCAGCCCTCGATACGGGTACCGCTTCTGTTTTTGTCAATACCCCGATTTTAATACTGGCTCTGGGGGGAGGGTTCACTACAAATTTTATTTACAGTATGATTCATATGACAAAAGCCCGATCCTTTAAAGATTATAAAACAGGTCCTTCAAAGACTTTGCTCAGGAATTATTTTATGACAGCGCTTAGCGGGATGATGTGGTACGGACAATTTTTCTTTTACGGGATGGGTGAAACAAAAATGGGCAATTTCTCTTTTGCAAGCTGGTCAATCCATATGTCATCCATCATTATTTTCAGCAACCTTTGGGGATTGTGGTTGAAAGAATGGACTTTAGTTGACAGGAAAACACGTATTTATCTGTGGTTAGGTGTTATTTCACTGATTATATCGGTATGCCTGATAGGTATGGGTAACTATTTGGAAGGAATGGGATAATAAATATGTGACTTTATTACTTTTTGATATTTAATAATGTTTATGAATATCGGATAATAACCTAAAATACTTATCTTTGTCTTTGCGAAGTAAGAATAACTGATTTAAACTTACTGAACTTTAAGTAGCTGTCAGGAATTTTTTCGTGAATACTTTTAGAGTTATTTTTTGATGGATTTTTGTTATTGTTTTCTGCATAATAGCGGGTTATTAAAAGGAAATAATAACAAAAAGGTGCAAAAAAGAGCCTAAAAGGATACGAAAAATATACTTCTAACATTATAGAATTTGTTATTGTAAAATTCCTAATAGTTACTAAGACCGGATACAAATATCTAATACATATAAAATGAATAAAAAATCTAATCAATGCAATCGCCGCAACTTTATCAAAAGTTCAGCTTTAGGAGCCATAAGTACGATAAGCGTACCGGCTATTATTACATCCTGTTCCTCAGGAAGTAAGGACTCCGGATTGAAAGATGTCGAAGTTCCTGAAATACTTACATCAGCCCCTGACGGCAAACCGCTCAAAGCAGGGCTTGTCGGTTGCGGAGGGAGGGGTACAGGCGCCGCCGTCAATTTCTTAGATGCTGGACAAGGGTTACAGATCATAGCTCTGGGCGATGTTTTTAAAGATAAAATGGATGCATGCCGTGAAACCCTGAAAGGTAAAGGTCAGGATATTCCTGACGAAAATTGTTTTTTAGGTTTTGATGCATACCAGAAGGTAATAGATTCGGGTGTAGATGTCGTATTATTGTGTACTCCGCCCGTGTTCCGTTCAGTGCATTTCGAATATGCAATTTCAAAGGGTAAGCATTGTTTTATAGAGAAACCATGTGCCGTTGATCCGGTAGGCGCCAAACAAATCATCATTACCGGGAAACAAGCAGCCCAACAGGGATTGTCGGTAATCAGCGGCACTATCCGGCGTTCGCAGAAGGATTGTATCGAAACTTACCGCAGGGTTGCCGGAGGTGCTATCGGGGAACTTGTTTCTGCACATGTCTCGCGTCTGGGAGGAGCCTTATGGTATATCGAACGCCGTCCGGAATGGAATGATATGGAATATATGCTGCGCAACTGGGTGAACTTCTGCTGGACTTCCGGCGACCATATTGTCGAACAGTTCATACATGAGATAGACCAGATGTCGTGGTTCATGGGTGACAAACGTCCGCTAAGGGCTGAAGCGACAGGAGGAAGGCAACGCCGGGTAACAGGCGATATGTACGATCATTTCAGTGTGGAATATCTCTATGAAGAAGGATATAGGTCGCATTGTACTACCCGTCAGATTGCCGGATGCGATACGCAGAACGTTATCATGGTATATGGGACAAAAGGATTTACCAACTGTTCGGATACGATTTTCAATCTTGATGGTTCTGTAGCCTGGAAATATCCTCATCCTAAACCTGAAGATGCAGACCAGTCTATGGCTGTACCCGATCCTTTTGTCCAGGAGCATATACGGTTAGTTACTGCTATCCGCACCAATAAACCCATTAACGACACTGAATTGCACGCCAGGTCTACTTTAATAGCAATGATGGGCCGCGAATCTGCCTATACTGGCAAGTTTGTGACATGGGACCAGATAATGGCTTCTACCCAGAAGCTGGGGCCTGAAACTTATGAGTTCGGACCTGTTCCGGGAATAAAAGAAGAAATCCCCCTGGCAGGAACACCGCCCAGGGTATGACCTAAATTTTAAATACAATAAAAATGGAAAGACGAAAGTTTATTAAAAATGCCATATTGTCAACCGGATTGCTTGCTATACCATCCATGAGAATGTCCGGATATGAAGCCGTAAAAGAATCAGCTCCGACAGTTCATGCTCCTCATCAGAAGTACAGGAGATCCATTATGTGGGGAACGGTTGGACTCGAAGGCACTGTCCTGGAGAAATGCCAGGCAATCAAAGCGGCTGGGTTTGACGGGATAGAACCTAATAGCCATATGGACAGGAAGGAAGTGCTTGATGCCATGCAAAAGACAGGCCTGGTAGCATCAAGCGTATGCTGTTCCACACATTGGGAGAAGCTACTGTCGAGCCCGGATGCGTCCATCCGTCAAGAGGGAATCGATGGCATGATCGTTGCGCTGGAAGATGCCAAAGCATACGGAACCGATGCCGTCTTGCTTGTTCCCGGAAAGGTGGACGAATCTGTCAGTTATGACGAATGCTGGGATCGTTCAACCGAATGCATTAAGAAACTAGTTCCACATGCAGAAAAATTAAAAGTAAAGATCTGCATTGAAAACGTATGGAATAATTTCCTGTTAAGTCCGCTGGAAGCATGCCGTTATATCGACCAGTTCAATAGTTCTTATGTAGGTTCTTATTTTGACTGTGGCAATATCCTGGTATATGGATGGCCGGAACAATGGATCAAAATACTTGGCAACAGGGCTTTCCGCATACATATTAAGGAATTCAGCAAGCAAATAGCTGATAGTGAAGGGCGTTGGAAGGGGTTCGGCGCAAAACTTACGGAAGGCGATGTTGATTGGAAAAATGTAATGAAATCTGCCCGCAACAGTTATAACGGTGGATGGTTCACTACGGAGCAAGGCAGTTCAAAAACACTCGATGAACTGATTGATTTGCGTACCCGGCTGGATAAGGTACTTAACATGTAAGCCTGGGCGGGTATTCTTTTGCCTGCTTAATATAGTTTTTAGTTGAAAAATCTGGTTATATCGATTACCTGTATGGGTGTTTATAACCAGATTTGTCCTTTTTGTCTTGAAGGTGCATGAAGAGGTAAGGTTTAGGAAAATGGCTATGGCTGAAGCAATGAAATTACAAACATGGCGAAGTAAACTTAATTTGGCAATTTTGCAATGAAGGCGCTCTGTTTTTGTTTTTTTTGCATAAATTTGCAACAGATTTTTTAGAGCCTGTTTAAATTTTGCTCGTTAATTAAAACAATTTCTTATATTATTACAGGAATTTTGCCATAAATTAAATGCACTAATTCTGCTCATAATTAATTATAATCAAAAAATAGGACTAAGATGAAAAATGTATTAAGAAGTTTATTCGTTTGTGCGATGATGTTTTCTGTTGTATCAATAGCTATTGCAAAGGAACCGGCAGATGCCCTTATTGATAAATATGATGGGAAAAAAGGGTTTGATGTAACCATTATCGGTAGTGATATGCTAAATATGATGCTCCAGCTACCCATTTTACCTAAAGAACAAAAAAAAATGTATGAGCAAACAGATGAGATGGTAATGGTTAGTTACTCAGGTAAAAATCCGACAATCGAAAGTCTATATAATGAAGCGAGAGGATTATTCGACTCAGAAGGTTCGACTTATACATATACACAGGATATTAATCAGGAAGGGGTAGTAGGCAAACTATTTGCAATAGAAGAAGGGGAAACAGCCAAAGAAATAAATGTTGTGATTAATATGGGTAAAAGCTTTATGTTGATAGTTATGAAAGGTAATTATGACAGGGAATCTTTAAATGAAGCGCAAAAGCCACCTAAAAAAATGTTTTAATTATGAACAGCGTTTTTTTTTACCGGTTATTGACTACCGTTTTTTTTTCATTATTATCCTTTACTCTTTTTGCTCAGCGTCCGATTGATGACCTGGTAGCAAAATATCAGGCTCATCCGAAAACAGGAATGGAGATATTTGTAATGACAGAGGAGACAAAGGATGAAATGGTCACGATTATGAGTCGTTTTGATGCATCTCCGTCTTTACTATCAGCAGATTATTATCGCAATTTGATGGACTATAAAGTGATTGGTTGTACGGGTACTGAGGCTAAGATGCTGTATGACGAAGTAGTCGATTTTTTTGATACAAAAGATGGTTATACAACAAGCAGGTCGCGTATAGGCAATATGAGAAGTAAAGGTTATACACTTATCTCAAAAGATAAGGATGGTAATACTGTTAAAGAAACAAATACTGTCATGTTTGCTCTTCCGGATGAGAATGATACGGATCAACAACCTAATGCGGTTGTGATGACAATCGTGACAAAAGAAGATTAAGAGGGAGGAAGAAAGTCCCACTAATCTTCCCGAAGGAGAGGTTAGTGGGGCTGATTTATATTAATAACTGATTTTTATTCCGGCAAAGTAACTTCGAGGTAATGACGGTCCGTAAATATAGCCGGCATCACGGTTTTTACCTTTATCAAAATCGTCCTGATATGCATTAAAGATATTCTGTATTCCACCGCTTATTTCTAATTTTGCATGTTGGTAAATTGGAAATTGGTATGCCAGTTTCAGATTCATATCAAAAAACTCAGGGGTTTTTACTGCTATATCTTTTTCGATCACTCCAGCCAGATGTTGTACAAGCATAGAACCCGTATATGTACCGGATAAAGCGGCAGAAAAGCCTTTAAAAGGTGTGATATTCGATGTGAAATAGCCATACATGTCAGGTGTGCGGAACATTTTTTTCTCTGCAGGAACACTTTCATCTTCGCTCCAGTTTTCCGCTTCGTCATACCGGCTACGTTGGAAAGTAAAACCGGCCTGCAATGATAACCAGGAATTTAGAACGCTTTTGCCTTCAAGGGTTAACCCCATGACTTTGGCGCCTGAGCCATTGCGGCGTTCGAATATTATGTTACCGTTTTCATCCGGTTCTTTTTCTTCGAGGACAAAGACATCGTTTAGTTTGGTGAAAAAGCCTTCTACCAGGAAGTTAACCTGGATTCCATTCTTAAAACGATGGTAAAAGTCGACAGATGTACTAAAGCTGTGGGATTTCTCTTCTTTCAGGTCTTCAGACCGTTCGATCATCATCACATCACCGCCTACAGCAGATATATGCATATCTTCATCAAAAGCCTGGGGTGCACGGAATCCACTCGAATAACTGGTACGTATATTAATATCTTCGATAGGATTAAAGCGTATGTTAGCCCGCGGGCTAATGACCACGTTATCAATCATATTATGTTTGTCCAGACGTCCGCCAACAAGGATGCTCCACATCTTATTTTTCCATTCGTTTTGCAGGAAAAAGCTTTCAATATGTACTTTCTGATCCGTGAAACGGTTATATCCGATCATTTCGTCTTTCAGATGATCATAGCTGTATTCAATTCCGCCCATCAGTTGCGATGGCATGAAAAGAAGTTTGTCGAAATCATATGAATATTGCGCACCGGCCATGGCCGTTAAATCAGTCGTGTAGCCATACGCATTGGGATCCTGCCCAGTTCCATAGTAGCTGTCGCGTGCTGTGTTTTGTGCGGAGGTAAATATGCTGAACCGGTGTTTGTAGTCATTAGAGAACAGGTCAAATTTGATACTGCCACCATCAATTGAATGTTCTAACTGTTCTGCAATATCAGCTTCATGTGGCGGACGTTTTAGTAAATCTCCACCCCTGCGGAATTCCTCCATATGATGATATTCAAAGGTTATCTTTGAATATTGGGCTGTTTTGATATAGGACCTGAAACCTACCGTTTGATTCTTTAATTTGGGTAATTCGGTAAAACCATCCCCATCATAGTCGTATCCTGACCGGTGACGGTTCTGCCCGAATACGAATAATCCTATTTTCTGATTATCAGTGACAAGTGAAGCATTGAGTGTTGTGTTATTGTCAAAATTACTGCTACCGCCGATGGACATAATTGTATGTGCCAGTTCTCCTGAATTTCTTAACGGTTCTTTTGTGATGATATTAATGGTACCTGCTATGGCTGAGGCGCCAAATAGTGCAGAACCACCTCCACGCATTACTTCTACCCGTTCGATCATGTTGGCAGGAAGCTGTTCCAAGCCGTATACACCTGACAGGGCGCTGAATATAGGGCGCGAATCGATCAGTATCTGGGTATAAGGTCCATCTAATCCATTGATACGGACCTGTGTAAAACCACAATTCTGGCAATTGGTTTCAACACGTACTCCCGGCTGAAAATTGAGTCCTTGTGCTAATGTCGGGGAATTTGTATTAGTAAATACTTTTGAATCGATAACGTTTACTAATGAAGGCGCTAAACGCCGGGTCGTTTCACTCCGGTTAGCAGAAACAACTACTCCTTCGAGGGCGATTGCATCTTCTTCGATATCGAAGTTTAGTTCCAATGTTTCCCCTTTTTTCAAAGAAACTTCTTTTTCTATTGTTTTATACCCGATTGCTTTCACTTCAATAATAGATTTACCCTCGGGTACATTTTTTAGGAAATAATGTCCGGAAGCATCCGTAGCTGTGCCAATGGTTGTTCCTTTAATGAATACATTTATAAACGGTAAATGTTCCTGTGTTGCTTTGTCTAAAATATGTCCGACAATATTAATGTCTGAACCTTTTTGCAGATTGTCCGCTTCTATATGTGCACATACGAGAAACAAGCAGATAATAGTATATATATATTTGTTCATTGTTGTAATGTTATTTAGTAGTTAATGATATTAAAGGAGTCATCGGCCGCGTTGCTCCTCCTTAAACCAGGAATATAAAGTCCGTCTAAACTCTCCTGAAAGGAGACTGGAAGAAGTAAGCTCTGAAATATTCTTATTTCTTCGGGTAGGACTATTAAATTCTCTGGATTTGAGCCTTTCCATCATTGCGAAGGTTTGTTTGAAGGCTTCTTTGACTTCCAACCGAAGGCAATGACTTTCCTGATTTTTTTAGATTGTTTCTGCCAGCAATGGCGGCTGTTTTGTACAGGTTTACTGTTCTTGATTATTACTGGTTATTTATCAATCTGTTACCCCTGATTTGTGTGTTCATCTTATATCCATCTTATATCGATCGATCAGGAATGCTAATCCTGTTGCCCGGATGTCTTTTCAAATTCCGGCATATAGAATAAAGTCAGGTATTCTTGTTGCTATAAGAGACAATTACAAGGATTGTAAAATTGCAGGTTTACAACTATCATATAAGATCCCGAAATTCTATATTCAAAAATAGGGAGTATTTCATCTGTTCCTGCCTGATGGCATGAAAGTCAGTTTTTTCTTTAGAAACAATCTTTAAAAAATACAGGCAGAAATAGGAGGGGCACGAAGTTGAAATGTGCCTTTTGAAGATGATTGACAGATTGAATAAGTCGATGGTATAGTAAACGTCGATATGATTAACCGGGCTATTTTAAAGATAAAAGCAAAAGCAATTGTCCCTGTCAGTAATATCGTTGAAATCTGATGAAGTAATTGCAACTCTGCACCGGAATGATGATGTTCACTTTTGTCTTTATAAGGGTGTGCATGGACAATTGTTACACCATTCTCGATATGAACGTGGGTAAATGAAATAATTGCCCCAAGATACATCATAAAGAGTACCGGCAAGAATATTTTTAGAAATTTCACCCCTTTCGTGTTCATGATAACAAAGATAATAGTTTTCGTTATAATTTGAAATACCTATTTATAGGGATTATCTTTTTTTCGTTTTATTGATGTAGTAATACTGCGGGTAAGATATAATCCGATAGTATTTTTGTAATCTGTTGATGTGCATAAGACTGTCCATAGGCACTGGCAGTAATCACAATCACTAATGGCTGGTCCTTGAAAACCAATATATAATTACCACCATTGCCGGCACAATAAAATGCTTCATACAATTGTTCGTCAACCTGAAAACTTTTATTCCAAAACAAATAACCATAATACTCATTATTTCTCCCTGTGATTTGTTTTTGTTTTGTAAAAGTCTTGTTAACCCATTCTATTGAGATGATTTGTTTCCCGTTCCAAATACCCTCATTTTTATATAGTTGTCCATATTTGGCAAAATCCAGGGCATTCATTTGTAAACCACCTGCCGTATTGGGAACCTGTTGGGGGGTGTACTGCCATTGGTAATCGGCAATACCTAATGGTTTAAACAGTTTTTCATCGGCATATTTTTTCAGTCCGCTTTTAATCGTTTTATTCAGAATGTCACCTAATACTACCACTCCTGCCGTAAAGTACTGCCATTGACCTTTGATACTGTCCTGAAAGGATAAGTCCAACGCAAATTTTACCCAGTCGGTAGTAGGATACATATTGTCTTCATTGCCGGATGAATTGCCGTCTTCATCATTGCCATCAAATCCTGAGCTCATTGTAAGCAGTTCCTGTATGCTTGTATTTTCTTTTCCTGCATTGTAGTGCTCAAACAGGCTGAGATTATAAAAATCCCTGAGTTGTTGGTTTTCGCTTTTAATGTAACCGTCTGCTATAGCAATACCCATTAAAGTTGATGCAAAAGATTTGCCTACAGAACGCGGGTCATGCAATGTATTCCGGTTTGTTCCATTGAAATATTCTTCTATCAGCAGTTCACCATTCTTAACAACAATTACACTGTTGATCTTCTTAAAAATTCCTTCATCAATAGACCCTTTCAATTCTTTTATTTTATTTGAATCAAAGAGTGCTTTAGAAACTGCAAATCCATTGTAAGGAACAACATTGTTTAACCGGATTTTAGAAATATCCACTTCCGGATGCCTCAATACTTGTATTGTTAATTCTCCACAAGCCATTAATCCGCCTGTTTTTATCGTATCGAGCATTATATAAGGGCGGATCTCCATTCTTAACCTGTGGCTTCCGTCTGTTAAAACACTGTCTCCACCATTATAAAGAAATCTGTTCCAGAAAGATTCACTCCAGGTACCCTGGCCGTTTATGTTATCAATGAATGGCCGGTTTAAACTTGTTGCAATATGCTGGTTTTCCACTTGAGGCGCACCCTGAAGCAAATTACTCCGGTAAATTTCTTTGTCATCAATAAATAGGGTAAACTGGTAGTTGCCGATTTTGTATAAAGAGTCGGCAGACAAGTCCGGTGACAAGGAATGCTTGTAGTTGGTTAATGAGTTATCAAAAAAAGCAACAAAGAATAAGTCACTTTTATTGGTGAGCGTATAGGTCTGTAAAAAATCGGTATGTAGCAAAGCCTCATTAGAGATACGCCTATCCGTGAAAAAAATCTTACCAACATTATTTTTCTGCAGCTCGGTTTTTATACCTTCTGTCTCTACAATATCAGGTATTTGTGCAAACAAAGAGAGGGAAGTACATAAAAACAAGCAAAGTAATATACAGGAATGTTTCATATTGCTGAGTTTAATATGAGATAGATTAATTCCGTTTGTTTTATCTTTCGAAATATTTATAGATGTAATACCATGCTGTAAGCTGCTGCTCCGTCATGGTAATAATTGGTTTTGATTGAACGCTTCGTGAAACCATTCTTTTCATAGACGGATATAGCTGCGGAATTGTCTATCCTTACTTCCAAAAAAATGGATCTAAGCCCCTTTTGGTGTGCGTATTCAATTGTTTTGTTGAGTAATATACCGCCTATTCCGCACGCCCTGTATTCCGGATTAACAGCAATGGAGTATATTCTGCCGGTATTGTGGCGATTGCTTGTCGTAAAGGATATATATCCTGCGATTTTTTTGTTGTATCTGGCAATCAGAAATACACCTTTAGCATGGCTGACCAGGTAAGCCATCTGTTGCCTGGAAAAGGCGTCAACACCAAAACTGGTATGCTCTATATGCATGATCTCATCAAGATCTGATAGAGATGCCTGTTCGGTATGTATTTCGGTATTCATCGTGATTTCAGCTCAAGAGAACGTACAAAATAGTTTATAATGCGGTAATATAATTCGTCGCCTAATATGGTGTCTTCGATGCCATGATCAATGCTGGGGTTATCGTTGATTTCAATGACGACAGCTTTATTGTTGATTACTTTTAAATCTACTCCATATAGTCCTTTTCCAATCAGTGATGTCGCTTTAAGCGCCGTTCGTATTACATTACCCGGCACCTGATACAATGGAAGTGTATCAACCAATCCCGACTGATTACCGCCTTTGACTCCATGGTTGTAAATTTGCCAATGATTTTTTGCCATGTAATATTTACATGCATAGAGCGCTTCTCCGTTGAGCACTCCGATGCGCCAGTCAAATTCTGTAGGTATATATTCCTGTACCAGCAATATGGCCGATTTTTCAAATAAGGTATCGGCCGCTTTCTTGAATCCGGCCTCATCCGTTACTTTATGCATTCCATGTGAAAAAGAACCGTCCGGAATCTTAACGATAAAAGGTGAGCCGACGCAGGCTGCAATTTCATCAAATGTATTATTATTTGACCTGAATATCAATCGTGATACGGGTATGGGGATTTTTTCTCTTTCCAGTAGTTCGTTAAGATATACTTTGTTTGTACATCTGATAATTGAAAGCGGATCGTCTATCACGACCATATCGTGTTGGCGAGCTTTTTGTGACAATTGGAAAGTGAGGTGGTTTAGTGAGGTGGTTGCCCGGATAAATAAAGCATCAAATTCCATTAACCTTATCCTATCTTCTTCGGTAATTAATTCGGCATTGACATCCATTTTTTTTGCAATGTCAACAAATTTATTCAATGCTTTCTTGTTACTTGGCGGGAATTTTTCCTGCGGATCATAGTATATGGCCAGATTATAACGAGAATGTTTTGGAGAACGAGGCGTACGCCATATCTTTTTATTAAAATTGTCAAGCGCTTCGGCAAAAAAATCCTGCTCTTCATTCGAGAGATCTTTCAGCGATAACGCTTGTATGGACTCGATCTGGTTTCGTTGACGTGTATTCAATCCGACCTTTAATATGGGCGCCGGATAATTATCAAAAATAAAGCGGGCTATGCGCTCCAGTCCTTTCTCTTTACATGTACCGAAATATATATTCAGATACCAGGTGTTTTCCTGGATTTGCTCTTTTTGTATCCATTGATAACATAGTTTATGAAGATTACTATCCATCCGGATACCGGTACCGCTCTCAAGCTTATTGATAACGTCAACACCGGGAATAATTTTGTGTCCGCGTGCCTGTGCGAGCAATGAGCAATAATAGCCTTCGGAATTATAACTATAATCGTTGCTGAGATTGATGATTAGCTTGGATTCTTTGCTGTTTGGTTTATATTTGAGGTAGTCGGATACGGTCATTATGCTGTTTGACTCGTAATACGGTTTCCAATCGTTTAGTTGATTCAGAAGGACTAATACCCTGTTCATAAAATATTAATTATAAAAGTGGGCCAAAGGTAACTAATTTTTATACGATGAGATTGTGATTATAAGACATTAACTGTTTCTAAAATTAAAATACAGGCCAACTTCACAGTCAGCCTGTATTACATAAACCAAAACTAATACCTATATAATTTTCTTATGAGAGTCGTCCATAAAACAGATGAATGATTTAATTTGTTTAGGTATTAATATTAAAAGATCGTTTTTTAAGTTATTTTCACACATATGGAGCTTGATAATATGGCTGATTTAAGATTGGATATGCTGTAAGTAGTTGTTCTGTAGGTGTTTGATGCTATACAAAACAATCACTTATGATTGATGATTATTTTACCTTTCAATCTGTAATTTTACAGAGATGCTTTCACTATTCTTCCCGAAATAGGATTTAATTCGTATTCTATTTTCAATTAATATGATATATTTTCCAGAACTTCAATTTTATTTGTTTTAGTGGATGAATCAAATAGTGATGATAGCTCTTTAGGGGTCAGTTTTGTTGCCGGTACGAATTTGTCCGATTCCATATATGACAGTATACTTCTGTAAAGCTGACGCGCTTCAGGATATTCTGTAATTGCGGGAAGATCTGCCATACATACTAGTAATTTTCCTCCGTTTACATCAAATTCAAATAGGATTCCCAATTTATGATTCCGTTCTATATTGTCTATTACCTGAATGATGGGTAGATAGCCTTTGGGTGATTGATCGAGAATAAACGGCCGGCTGTGTTTGATCATTGAGAACCATTGCCAGTTGGTGTGGGAATCTGTTGGGAAATGATTGAATACCGGGTGTTCAGGATTTGTCAGAATACCCATTGTTCCCGGAGATACAGGTTTGCCAATGCGCTCGCTGATAGTTTTAAACATCCGGTAATTCCAGTAATCTGTCTGGAATAGTCCTCCTACTGTTACATCTTCGTATTCCTTATGATTAGGGAACCATAGCACTTTTCCTCCCTGCTGTAACGTTTCCTGCATTTTGCTATCCAGTTTCTTGCTTATATATATCTGCGGAGGTTGAGCGACCTCTTTTTCAGACGGATAAATCCATAATGTATAGGAGTTTTTATATGCACTTCCTGCTATTTGCAAGGTAAGAGTCACCTGAGAGGCTTCTTTGATAGATGATATGGCTGGTTTGATCGTACCGATTCCGGCTAATACACCCTGCTCAATGTCAACAGATATGGAACCATTATCTAGAATAGTAGAACCATGTTTTAATTCCCAGTTCAACTGTTGGGCCTTGATCGGAAGTTTTGAATAATTGGCAATTAGAATATTCCCGGACAATTGCTCGTCTGTTGTATAGCAGAATTTAGGGGTATTGAACAGCAGCACTATTTCCGAACAGAACTCTCTCCATTCTTCAGGAGTGATTAATTCTTTGCTGTCCATAAATGCATCCAGTATACCTACATAAGCTGATCCCTGTCCCGGATAGTCTTGCAGGTCAAGCAGCTGGAAGCCACCAAAACCTTTTGTCCGTATATCCATTTCAATATCTGCCCGGTAAAGAAGTACCGACCACTTACCGGATGCTTTAAAGAATTCATCTGCCTGACCGGCCATACCAGCTTTTTCCAATCGCTGTTTGAAAATTTCAAAATTACGGGGTTTTAATACACCGGTGTATTTCTCCATTTCTTTGTAGTTTGGATAGATCTGGAATTGTCCGGTTTCATGGCTGATAATCGGAACCGGGCATAAAGAAACAGCTGTGTCAAAATTCATTACCGAATTAGGGTAAGTATGATTAATATATCCGCCGTCATATGCATCAGCAAACGAGAATGATCCTCGTGCATGGGTATTGAAGCGGTAGGGTTCTTCTCCTCCTACACGGCAGGTTGTGAAATAATCATCAATTTCAGCCTGTTTTCTGAAGCCAAGGTAATTATTGGAGCCGGTAGCATAGATATGCCTGTTATCAACATTCTTAAAGATTTGGACTAAATCGGTCATGATTTGCTGCTCACCGCTTAATTCATTTCCTAAAGCAAACATAACGAAAGAAGCATGGTTTCCGTATGCTTTTTGGATATGAATACCTTCTTCTGTCAAAAAATCAATCAGATTTGTATCTTCCGGGTTGAAGCTTCCCCAGTAAGGTAGTTCGGGTTGTAAATATATACCTTCCAGGTCAGCCGCATCAAAACATGCTTCAGGTGGGCACCATGAATGAAACCGGTAATGATTGATACCGTATGACTTTGCTATTTTAAAATAATTGCGCCACGATTCTACATCCATAGCCACGTGTCCGGTCAAAGGAAATACACAAGCATCATGTTTTCCGCGAAGAAAAGTAACATTGTCATTCATCGTAAACTGTGTTCCTTTGACGGCAAAATCCCGCAGACCGAATGTTACCTGTTGGCTATCGGCATACCCTTTTCCTTTTAAAGATACGGTTAATGTGTAAAATGCCGGATCAAATTCATCCCACAGCACAGCATTGTCCCCAAAGTCCAGCAAAATCTCAACTTCTTCCTGAAGCGGTTCACCTTTCTTAACAACTTCTACCCGTTGTTTTTTATCCGTATTGCATGCTTCGGCTAATAGTTTGATTTCTGGTGATTCGTTTTCACCAGCAGGTTTACTCAGGACTATCTTTACCAGTGCATTTTTCTTTTTTGCATCCGGATATATCTGTATTTCATGTATATAAGTTAAAGGCCTAGCTTCGAGTTGTATTTTCCCGATAATCCCATTCCAGTTGGTTTGGGTAGACTCGGTATACGCATGCGAATTTGATAATAATTGAGGAGGTACCGATTCGCCATTATCTACCATGATGGTAAGTATATGTGTTCCGGAAGTTAATTTCCCGGTTAAGTTGTATACCTGACTCGTTGATATATTCCGTGAACTGCCTATATATGTATCATCTATCCATATTTTGGCCGGTTTGGTTCGTTCTAATAGCAATTGCAAAGTTTTATGTTCCCAGTTTGCCGGTATATGTATTTCTTTTTGATACCATGCCTTTCCTTTGTACGAGTATTCACGCGAAAGGAAAGTCGTTTCATCGAAATTTGTATTCAGCACTCCTTTTTTATTGGTATCCGTAGTACCTGGTAAATTCACTTCTTCATTTAATGCATTCTTATACCATTGTTCTTTTTCTCCCATATCAAGAGAATCCAGTGCAAATTTCCATGTTCCCTGCAAATCAATAAATTCACGTTCTGTAGTCTGGTTGCAGGAAAAGAATAAACATACAGAAAGAAATAGTAGAATAGATCGTTGTATCATAGTATTTAATTTAGTGATAATTATTTGTCATAATGCATTGTATACTATGGCAAATATAAGCATTTTTATATGATATTTTTTCTTCCTGTTACGTAGGTTGTATATGATATAGTTATCCTGTAAAATGCGTTGCACATACGAACGCTTCTAGAAAAGCTTACGCCCGAAGCGTGAACAGGCTATTATTAATCGTCTGTTTTTGTTAATGCAGATTCATTTTTATATTTTTACGGTCGTGAACGAAAGGAAAGATAAAAGGAAAAAATATAATAACGCATGAAAAGATTAGTTGCAATTTTTATGACAATGAGTGTAATGTGTTCCGGCTCAGCACAAAGCCAGGACTCAAAAATTATCGGGCAGCCGGATGTGAAGATAGAAAACGGGGTGATGACCCCGGAAGTTTTATGGTCATTCGGACGTGTCGGAAACGTCTGTGTGTCGCCTGACGGAAAACAGGTTGCATATACGGTAACCTACTATAGTATTGCTGAAAACAAAAGCAATTCGGATATTTATGTGATGGGTGTGGATGGAACTGATAAAAAGCAGTTGACAAATACAGCGGCCAGAGAAGGTTCGCTGGCATGGCATCCGGATGGTTCAGCTATTTTATTTTTGCGCGATGGAGCTTTGTGGAGCATTGATCCGAAAAACCAGGTTGAAAAAAAGATTTCAGCCATCGATCAGCAGATTGATGACTATTTAATGGCTCCGACAGGTGATAAAGTGGCATTTGCCATTACAACTAAACTCGAAAAGTATCAGGCTTCGGAAGTCCATAGTGATTTGGATAAAGCAAATGCAATGGTGTACGACGATTTGATGTACCGCCATTGGGACTCATGGAAAGACGGTACGTATAGCCATATTTATATTGGCGCGATAGATGCCGGCTCTACGGTTACAAAAGTAGAAGATATTATGGCGAATGAGCCTTATGACTCGCCGGTAAAACCTTTCGGCGGAATGGAAGAGATTGCATGGCACCCGAATGGTAAAGCGTTGGTATATACATCCAAAAAGCTTACGGGTAAGGAATATGCATTCCAGACAAATTCTAACCTATATTGGTATGACCTGGATACAAAGCAAACCCGTTTGCTGACTCCTGATATGCCGGGATATGATAAACATCCGGTATTTTCGCCTGACGGATCGAAACTGATCTGGTTGAGTATGGAGCGTGGCGGTTTCGAAGCAGATAAAGAGCGTATCCTGATGTTGGATCTGAATACAAATGAACGGAAAGACCTTTCGGAAAAGCTGGATGCCAGTCCTAGTTCGCTTCAATGGACGGCAGATGGTAAAATGATTTATTTCACGGCTCCTTATCAGGAGGCTTATCAGTTGTTCCGCCTGACGCTTAAGAACGGAGAGATCACGAAACTGACGGAAGGTGACCATGATTATCAAAATGTACAGATCGTGGGCAAAGATGGCGTATTGGTAACGCATACGACTTCTGTAAAACCGGCAGAAATTTACCGGGTGAATCTGAAAACGGGAAAAGGAGAGGAAATCTCATTTGTTAATAAGGGTTTACTTGATAAACTGAGTAAGCCCACTATGGAAAAGCGTTTTGTTACCACTACTGATAATAAGCAGATGGTTACCTGGGTTGTTTATCCGCCGAATTTCGATAAAACGAAGAAATATCCGATGTTACTGATGTGTACGGGAGGTCCGCAGGGTGCATTAAGTCCGTCATTCAGCTATCGTTGGAGCTATATGCTAATGGCATCACAGGGATATGTTGTGATTGTGCCTGCCCGAAGGGGTACTTCTGGTTCTGGTCAGGAATGGAATGATGCAATCTCTAAAAATCACGGTACACAGGACGAACAGGATTTGCTTGCAGCAGTTGATGCTATCAGTAAAGAACCATGGATTGACGAAAACCGTATAGGCGCTATGGGAGCGAGTTATGGCGGATATTCCGTATTTCATCTTGCCGGGACACACAAAGGACGTTTTAAAGCTTTCTTAGCTCATTGTGGGATTTTCAATATGGAATTTATGTATTCGACTACGGAAGAAATGTTTTTTGAAGAATGGGAAACCGGTGGCGCTCCATGGGATAAGGATAATAAGGTTGCACAAAACTCGTATGCACATTCTCCTCATTTACTGGTTAAAAACTGGGATACGCCTATTATGGTGGTTCATGGAGAAAAAGATTTCAGGGTACCCTATTCACAGGGTATGGCTGCTTTCAATACGGCACAGATGTTGGGAGTTGAGAGTAAATTACTGATTTTCCCTACCGAAAACCATTGGGTCCTGGCTCCGCAGAATGCAATCGTATGGCAACGCGAATTTTTCAAGTGGTTTGATAAATACTTAAAATAATAATGATTAATGGTCAATGATTAGTGGTTAATTATCAGCAATTATACAAATCAACAAATTAACAATTAATTCTACTAACTACTACAAATAAATTATGGAAATAAAATCATATATAGAAAAAAACCGGGACCGTTTTCAGGAGGAATGGTTTTCATTGCTTCGTATCCCGTCCATCAGTTCGCAACATGAGCATAAACCGGATATGTTGAAGTGTGCCGAACGTTGGAAAGAGTTATTGCTATCATCGGGAATGGAACGTGCAGAAATAATGCCTACAGCCGGCAATCCGGTCGTGTATGCTGAACGAATGATCTCTCCCGAAGCGCCGACAGTGCTAGTCTACGGTCATTATGATGTGATGCCGCCCGATCCGTTGGATTTGTGGGTGAGCGAACCGTTTGAGCCGGCAATCCGTGACGGACGGGTGTATGCCCGCGGAGCAGATGATGATAAAGGGCAGGCCATGATCCAGTTGAAAGGATTTGAAACAGCCCTGGAAAAAGGATTGGTTCAATGCAATGTGAAGTTTATCGTTGAAGGGGAAGAAGAGATTGGTTCTCCGAGCCTCGAAGCCTTTTGCGAGGCAAATAAAGAATTGTTGAAATCGGATATTATACTGGTATCGGATACCAGCATGGTGAGCGAAGATATTCCTTCGTTAACAACCGGATTGCGCGGTCTCTCATACTGGGAAATCGAGATGACGGGTCCTAACCGTGACTTACATTCGGGTCATTTTGGAGGTGCTGTTGCCAACCCTATTAATGTCTTATGCCGGATGCTGGCAGATATTACAGATAAAGACGGGCGTATTACTATCCCTCATTTTTATGATGATGTAGAGGAACTATCGCAGACTGAAAAAGATATGATTGCCCGGGTTCCTTTTGATGAGGAGAAATATAAGCAATCGATAGGTGTAAAAGCGTTATTTGGTGAGAAAGGATATGCTACCCTGGAGCGGAACAGTTGCCGTCCTTCGTTCGATATTTGCGGCATCTGGGGAGGCTATATGGGCGAAGGTTCCAAAACGGTGCTTCCGTCGAAGGCATATGCCAAAGTTTCTTCGCGTTTGGTACCACACCAGGATACGGATAAAATAACACAGCTTTTCATTGATTATATGAATGCGAAGGCTCCGGATTATGTTCAGATACATGTTAAACATAATCATGGCGGACAGGCTTATGTTTGTCCGATCGACTTACCTGCTTATCAGGCTGCGGAAAGAGCTTTTACTATTGCTTTTGACAAAAAGCCGTTGGCTGTGCGTAGGGGTGGAAGTATTCCGATTATTCCGACTTTTGAGAAAGTGTTAGGAGTGAAAACCGTATTGATGGGGTTTGGCCTGGAAAGGAATGCGATCCATTCCCCGAATGAAAGCTTTGGCCTGGATATGTTTTATACGGGTATTGAAGCAGTAGCTGAGTTTTATAGGATATATAAATAATGATTAATTATGCTAATCAGTAGTCAAAGTAGTCAAGTAGTTATCAGTTGCTTCGCAACTTTGTAGTTAAGTAGGAATGCATTTGCATTATTCTTAACTCCTTGACTACGAACGAGCGTAGCGAGTGATAACTTCTTTAACTCCTGATTGGCATTAATCATTAACAACTAATCACTAAATAACGTGAACATATTAATCAAGTCAGTCCATTGGAAGCATGGCCCGACAGATGTTTTTATTGAAGGTAATAAGATCAAACGGATTGCACCGATGATTGATCAGCGGGCTGATATTGAGCTGGATGGACGTGGAAAAGCAATCATACCCGGATTGATAAACGGTCATACACATGCGGCAATGACGCTTTTCAGGGGCTTTGGCGATGATATGCCATTGATGGCATGGCTAACAGAAAAAATCTGGCCCCATGAAGCTAAACTGACGGAAGAAGATGTCTACTGGGGGAGTAAGCTGGCATGTCTGGAAATGATAAAAAGCGGTACAACGGCTTTTTTTGATATGTATCACAAGCTGGATATGACCATTGCTGCCGTTGAAGAAATGGGATTGCGGGCTGTTCTTTCGGAAGCTTGTTTCGACCATTTTAAACCGGATCTGGCAGATAGATGTAAACAACAGATAACCCAGCGTTTCCAGTCGGTTTTATCACATGGCGAACGGATCCAGCTGGCTATCGGGCCTCATGCCATATATACAGTATCCGGCGAATTATTACAATGGGCGCATTCATTTGCGATAGAGCATGATTTGTTGATCCATATGCATCTGGCAGAGACCAAAGATGAAGTAGAACAATGCCGGGCTCGTTTCGGAACAACTCCGGTTCGTTATTTGCATCAACTGGGTGTTTTATCCCCGCGTTTGGTTTTGGCGCATGTTTTATATATTGATGACGAAGAGATACAAATACTGGCCGACCATGATGTAAAAGTAGTTCATAACCCGGCATCGAATATGAAACTGGCATCCGGATATCGTTTTATGTATAAGGAAATGCATGCTGCCGGCATTACAGTGGGGTTGGGTACAGACGGATGTTCGTCATCCAATAACCTGGATATGATTGAGGCAATGAAGTTGGCTTCTTTGCTGGGTAAGGTATGGCGGGGAGATCCGGAAGCGCTTACATGCGATGAAATGCTTGATGCGGCTACGAAAGCCGGAGCTGATATCCTGCGGGTTAACTCCGGACAGATTGCCGAAGGTTGTCTTGCCGATATGTGCCTGATTGACCTGAATATACCGGCTTTTACGCCTAACTTCCATTTTGTTTCGAACCTTGTTTTTGCGGCTAACGGCAGTTGTGTAGATACGGTGATTTGTGATGGGGAAATTTTAATGCAGGATAAGCATGTACCGGGCGAAGAGGAGATCATGGAACAAACGGCCCGCCGGGCATATGATCTGATGAAGCGTTAGATCCTTCCGTCCCGATATTCTTATCAAAAACATTGAGTTTTTCCATTTCTCCGGCTAATAACAATACATCATTCTCCTGAAATACAAAGTCGGACGAAAAGTTAATGATAGAGTCATTGTCCCGTTCGATTCCTATTATAAGGGTTTCTGTTTTTTCGCGTATCTTTGATTCTTTGATGGATTTACCAATCAACGGCGAATCATTTTCTATTACAAATTGCGATAAGCAAACATGATGTTGTGGCACTTCTTCGTAACTATTCGCAGCCTTCCTGTTTTCAATTGAGGCGGTTAACTTTTGAAGTTCTTCATCACATCCTGACACAACCAACTTGTCGTATGGATATATATGTTCGTTAGGATCGGGGATATTTATTTTCCGATTACCCCGCAAAATGGAAATAACGGATACGCCTGTCCGTTGTTTGAATTGTAACTCCAGCAAGGTCTTTCCGATGATAGAAGAATTGGGAGATATTTCATATTCTTCGATGTGGATGTCCCTGGACTTCATATCATTTGTAACTGTTGAAGGAATGGCTGCTTTTTTATCTTCATACCTCTGTTTCCGCGTCAGGTTTTTCAGGAAATGATCTTCAATCTTCCGGGATTGTTTTTTTAATCCCTGGGATAAAATCATACTAATGGTTACAGCGAAAGCAATTAATAAAAGTAATGTGTTTGCGGTGGAAAATAGTGGGAAAAGTACCATTGATACGAGCATAACAGCCAATGCGATCCTTAAAACAATCAGGGAAATCAGCGCTCCCCTGTTGAAATGGCTATCGTTCCACAGGTTTTTGAATTCCAGTGACCTATTTTTCTTCATAATCATAGCCCGCATGAAGGGAGCCATGGCTATGAGTGTTATTATGGCCGAGAGTACAGCGCCCCATACATCGGGAATATAGTCGGTGATTAAAGGGATGATAACCGTTTTGCATATCAGCATGATGGCAAAAGAGAGTGTAAAATAAACAGATACCTGGAATAAGATGTTTTTTAATAATTTTCTCCAGTCATTTTGTTTATTGACACTCTTGAAATCGGAAGAAGCATATCCATATATCAGTTTATTCCATTTGGGAGGAATATGTTTTTCTATATAACCGGATACAGCCGGGGACATTTTGATAAAATAAGGGGTTGTAAAAGTGGTGATAACGGATACCGCAACAATGATGGGATACAAAATATCACTGATAACTCCCAGACTCATACCTAATGTTGCAATGATAAAGGAGAATTCTCCTATCTGGGCAAGGCTAAACCCGGATTGTATGGCTACTTTTAATCCTTGTCCTGCAGCGATAACACCTAACGACGCAAATACAACCCGGCCTATAAGTACAACGGCTGTCATCAGAATGACTATACCCCCGTATTCCCATATGACCAGGGGATCGATCATCATACCTACGGACACAAAGAATACTGCCCCAAAAAAGTTCTTCAACGGTTCGATTAAATGCTCAATGTGTTTCGATTCTATGGTTTCGGCCAGGATGGAGCCCATGATGAATGCCCCCAATGCCGCAGAAAAACCTACGGAAGAAGCAAACAATACCATTCCCAGGCACATTCCTGCCGATATGATCAATAGCATTTCATCATTCAGGTATTTATTTAGCTTTTTAAAGAGCGTAGGGATCAGGTAAATACCGACAACAAACCATATAAATATGAAAAATAGTAATTTGAAAATACCCATAACTAATTCGCCACCCTCGACGTGCTGGCTTACGGCAATTGTCGATAATAAAACCATCATTATAATGGCTGCCAGGTCTTCAACAATAAGCATCCCGAAAACAATGTTGGCAAACTTCGTTTTTTGGAGCCCCATATCGCTGAATGCTTTGATAATGATCGTTGTGGAAGACATGGATAACATACCGCCTAAAAAGATACTATCCATATCACCCCATCCCAGAAGCCTGCCTAGACCGTACCCGATAACAATCATGGAACCCATATTAATGAGGGTGGCTATAGAAGCAGTGCCTCCCACATTTAATAGCTTTTTAAAGCTGAATTCCAGCCCCAGGGCAAACAGCAGGAAAATAACACCGATCTCCGCCCATGTTGATATATTGGCCATATCAGTTACCGAAGGTAACTTTTCAAAATAATGGATAATAGGATCTCCGCGACTACCGAAGATTTCATATATAATTTTTCCAAGTAGCTCTTCCAGGTGAGGACCGGCCATGAACCCGGCCAGAATGTATCCTAAAACAACCGGTTGTTTCAGCCATTTAAATAAAATGGTAAAAATGCCGGCTGATATCAGTATGATAGCCAGGTCTTGAATAAAATCTGGTAAATGTCCCATGTATAAAACTACTTCTATTTTTACATTTTAATATTCGCTTAACCTTTTATCCGTATAACTACTTGTAAGGATTATGTTATAACCGACGTCGCCCTGTAGTATCTCTTTTATAGATAGCCGGATATATTTATCTTCCTGTTTATCTTTGAGTTTGAATAAATAGTTATATCTGATATTTTCATCTTTGGCCGACCGGGCAAAAGGTTTTATTTCGTCGTATAAATTCCTGAATATTCGTCTTTGGGTGCCTTCTTCTTGTGGAATAAACAGTTTGAAAATAATCCCGTTTACCATGTTATTATTATAGGAAATTGTCACTTCATCAAACCGGATCCCCAACACCTGGAGATCCCCACCACTATAACAAACTTTATCTCTTGAATTCCCGTCGATTTTGCATTTTTTTAGATTATTTTTATTCATAATCATTTCAACTGCTTTTTGGTCCATACCTAACGATATTCCAAACAGATCTTCCGGGAAAGATGCATAAGCATAACTGCTTATAATCAAAAATAATAATACAATCTTTTTCATGCCACTCTAATTTTATGATATAACCTATAAACCATTTGGTTATGCCTTAGTAAAAAGACATGAGTAGAAGTAGTTTTATCATGAGACATATAACCCGTAACAGGCTGTTTCACAACTTTGCTATTATCGGCATAATGATGTAAAGATAATGATTTTAACAAATAAATCTAAAAGTATCCACAAAAAAAATCCCAACAATCTCTTATTGCAACAATTTTCAATTGGCTATGGCCGATCTCCGATTGCCACGTAGCAGCGAACGCTGTTTCTCAACTCTCAATTATTGAAGACTACTTTAACTCCTGCTTGGCATGAAAAATTAAAAAGAATTTATTAGTTTTGTGATAAAGAAATATCTATGATTATGAATGCAGATTATCAGGAAGCAGCAGCATATATCGCAAAACGAATTGATTGTGAGCCTCAAACGGCTATTGTGTTAGGCAGTGGTTTAGGCGCTTTAGCTGATCAGATAGAGGATGCTACCGTAATACCTTATCATGAAATTCCTCATTTCATGAATTCTACGGCAACCGGTCATAAAGGGAATCTCATTTGCGGAAAACTGGGTGGACAAACGGTTTTAGCAATGCAGGGACGTTTTCATTATTATGAAGGATATACCATGCAACAGGTCACTTTTCCGATCCGTGTCATGGCATTATTGGGTATTAAGAACTTATTAGTTTCGAATGCCGCCGGAGGTATCAATGAGAATTTTAAGATCGGTAATCTGATGATTATCCGCGACCATATAAATATGCTTCCCAATCCGTTAATCGGACCGAATAATGAAGCATTCGGAACTCGTTTCCCGGATATGACAAGAGCTTATGACCGTGAATTTATACAAAAGATGGAAGCTATTGCAGAGAGGAATAATATCTCCGTAAAAAAAGGTGTATATGTAGGTTTAACCGGACCGTCATATGAAACACCGGCAGAGTATGCATTTTACGGTCGGGTAGGAGGAGATGCAATCGGTATGAGTACCGTCCCGGAAGTCATTGTTGCACGCCATGCCGGTTTGCGTGTCTTTGGCATGTCTGTCATTACAAATGAAGGATATCATTTTGCTGATGATTTTGTCAATGATGGTGAAGATGTGATCAGGGCAGCTAATCAGGCTGCAAATAAAATGAGTTTATTATTCAGGGAATTAGTGAATGAAATTTCATAATTGTATAAAGAAAATGAAAAGAATAGTTTTTTTATTACTTTTTTCTGTACTGGTTGTAAACAGTTATGCACAAACATCATTCGATATGAGCAAAGTAACTGTCGGTGGCGCTTTTGGGATGCAATTCGGAAATTATACGATGATAACCATCGCACCACAAGTCGGATATAATTTTACGGATTTTCTGAATGCAGGAGTCGGGATTTCATATAGTTTTTACAAAGATGATTATAGTTCGGGTACTGACCGAATAGTCGAAAAAAGTAATTACGCCGGTCTGAATATCTATGGACGTCTTTACGTGTTAGATTATCTCGCTATTCAGGCTCAACCTGAAATCAATTATATGACGAATAAGATTGAATACAAAAACTCGAACTTGCCGGATGTTAAAACAGAGAAAGCTGTACCCTCATTTGTGGTGGGCGCCGGCTTTCGTATGGGACCGGCTTTTGCTATGTTGAAGTATGATCTTGTGCAGGATTCTTATTCACCTTATGGAAAAAGGATTTTTTACAGTGTCGGTTTTTCATTCTGATTTCCCATGTCTGTAATAAAATCTTCTAATCGCATGAAAAAGGTTGTTTCCCGATATGCATAACCAAACTGATATTTATAAGTTAGCTGAAGAATTCGTGTTGGAGACGGCTTGTCCCGTATTTCTGACCGGAAAGGCCGGTACGGGAAAGACGACCTTTTTAAAACAAATCCGTAAACATGCCCATAAACAGATTGCAATTGTGGCTCCTACGGGTGTTGCAGCAATCAATGCGGGTGGTACAACTATACATTCTTTCTTTCAGTTGCCATTCACTCCTTTTGCTCCGATTCCCGAAGGACGAAAGAACTTGATTGCCAAAAGTAAAATATCATCCGTCAGACGTAAAGTATTGCAGGAACTGGAGCTTCTGATTATTGACGAAATCAGTATGGTCCGTGCCGATTTACTGGACGCTATCGATACATTATTACGTCATTTCCGGTTTCGCCCGACTGAACCTTTTGGCGGTGTGCAATTGATATATATCGGGGATATGTATCAACTTTCGCCGGTTGTGCCTGATGAGGAATGGCAATTACTTTCGCAGTTTTACAAAAGTCCTTATTTTTTCGATAGCCAGGTAATACAGCAACAAACACCTGTATATATTGAATTAGACCGTATTTTCAGGCAGACCAATGAGCAATTTATTTCATTATTAAATGAAGTCCGTAACGACCGGCTGTCGAATGATAGCATTCAATTATTGAATGAAAGGTATATCCCTGACTTTCGTCCTAAAAATGAGGATGGTTATATTACCTTGACCACCCATAATGCAAAAGCAGATCGCATTAATCGTGAAGAACTAACCAAAATTAAAACCGAAACGTTTTATTTTGATGCACAGGTGCAAGGTGATTTCCCGGAGAAGAGTTATCCGAACGAACCTTCCCTTGAATTAAAGAAAGGGGCAAGGGTTATGTTTATAGCCAATGATACGGAAACACCCCGGCGTTATTATAATGGAAAAATCGGAGTGATTGCAGATATCGACGACGACCAGATATGGGTTGACTGTGAGGATGATACTTCTATTGAAGTCAAACATGAAACATGGGAAAATGTTCGTTATGCCATCAATAAGGAGACAAATCAGATCGAAGAGGAAAAGCTGGGTACTTATACGCAATATCCGCTTCGGCTGGCATGGGCAATTACCATTCATAAAAGCCAGGGGTTGACTTTCGAGAAAGTGGTGATAGATGCTGCAGCCGCATTTGCTTCGGGGCAGGTGTATGTTGCATTAAGCAGATGCCGCTCATTGGAGGGTATTGTGCTTTCTTCGTTTATTAATAAACATGCGTTAACGGTAGATCAGCACATTATTCGCCATGCGCAACAGAAAAAGGCTGCCCAGGAACTGAAAGAACAAATCGGTTTTTTTAAGAATCAATATAACGAACAGATATTGCAACAGATATTCGACCTGAATAGTCTTTTAGGAGAAATTCGTATGATCCGGGAACAGACGGCGGCCGTAAAAGCTGATTTTAATGACGATACAATGCCGTTTATTCATGCTGTAGTGCAGAAGGTCAGTTCTTTAAATGATGTGGCTAATTCGTTCCGGAATCAGCTGACTCAGTTATGTAGCTCATCCGGAGGAGATATTTTGCATTTATCGGAACGTATTAAAGCAGCTTCGGGCTATTTTACCCCTAAGCTAAAAGAAATCTTTTCCTTTCTGGAAACATCGCCGGCCATCAGTGATAGCCGGACTCATTCACGTGAATATACGGATAGTATTAAAACATTTGCTACGCATATAGCCTTTAAGAAACATTTGATTGAAGGTATTAAAGATGACTTTTCTGTTTCGCAGTATTTTAAGGTAAAAGTGTCGTTTACTGTCCCGGTTGTTTCTGTGAATGCCTATGCAGCAGCTAAAAAAGAGATTAAGGCCGATACGGAGCATCAGGCGCTCTTCCGTCAGTTGGTAGCACTCCGGAAGGAACTTTGTGAAGAATCGCAAGCTCCGGTTTATACCGTTGCAAAAACTCAATCATTGCTTGATTTATGTCATTTTTTACCACGGACTCCTGAAGAACTGATAAAAATTAAAGGTTTCGGCAAAGTTAAAACACAAAAATACGGCCCTCTTTTCCTGGAAATTATTCGTGATTATTGCAAGGAGAATGGGCTCCGCTAACCTACCATCCGCGGCCGCCTCCTCCGCCACCGCCACCGCCTGAAAATCCACCGCCACTGCTTCCCGAACTCCAGCTACTCGAACCTGAACTCCCTGAACTTGTGCTGGGTGTAGGATCAACTTTCGCATGTTGTATGGAAGAATCGAACGAACGTGTAAATGTATTTGCAAAGCCGGCAGCATAGAATGCCGAAGTACCCTGATACCAATCAGGCGAATAATTTGCTTGTTTTAATAGCTGATTGAATTTTTTGCCCCAGGCATTTTCTACATCCAGGGCAATGGCATATGGCAATAATTTCTCAAATAATTCGGGCGTATGATCCGGAGGCGTCAACAGATTCAGCCGGTTTTCCTCAGCTGTTTTTAAATACATCTGAAAGCCCTTGAGGCTGGCATCGATTTTTAACCCCAGTTTAGTCGGCGCTTTTATCAGACTGAAATAAACCGGGAATAATAATTCAACTAAGAAGATAAAGATATTATGAAAAATATCACCTTCTATCATCAGAAGAAATAGCTGTTGCAGGAATAATCCGACAATCATAAATATAACGCCTATTATTCCTGCGGTAACCCTTTGATGCTTAATACCACCAAATATTGCCTGGACACTCAATAATGCTCCGATAAGAAAAAAGATAAACGTAAAACACACGATAAGCATAGCATCAATGGAGGTGAAAAAGTAGAGATAAGGAATTAGAACCAAAAGCGTTAGTAAAATTCCTATAGCAGCATACCCATAATTATGCCGATAGGTTTCTTTAGTATCATGTTCAGGAGTATAATCTGCCAGATCCCTGTCTACAGCATAAAATATGGCATGGTTTTTATTGGAAACCTCAATCGTTTGTTCTTCTCCGGGAAATAAAGTATCCAGAATGCGACTTTCCTGAGGTGTCAGGCTGCTTTCTTCTGTAGCCAGTTTTTCCAGCACATATTTATTCGAACTAAACCAATACTTTTTCGGCTCCTGTCTGATCCGGATCAATCGTTTTACTGCCATTTCAACTAATGTAACAGTGAGCACTTTTTTATCATGTGTCTTTCTATACAAACGACGGACTGTCGGAGCATTCCATTTATTCGGCGGATCAAAGGTTGGTACAACGAGTGGCTTTTGGGGATCTCTGCCTACTTTGCGCCAAGAAAAAATGTAATAACAACCTAACAGGAATAAGGATATGATGACATAAGCATAGTTACCGTATTGTCCCCATAGCCGTTCCCATAATGTTGGAGGGGGCGGACGTTTAATGCTGCCGGGAGAAAAGGCAATGGCAACTGTAAAGCCTTCATTCGCATTCAGCTTGTTTCTTGTCTCAAATATGTATTTCCCGTTTTGTTCATGAAACAGGCAATCTTCATTTGAGTCGCCGTATGCTCCTGCAAAGCATTTAGCGTCTATTAAATAAGCGCCTTCCGGAAGGGATATTGCAGCCGAAGCCTTATTAATACGGAAAGCCCATTCATTGCCTGTTACATTCCAGTAAAGCTCATCATATTGTTCAAAAAAACCGACATGACCATATGTTTCGTACACAATGGTATATTTATAAAACCCCGGTTCGAGCAGTACTTCACTATTGCCGATAAAAATCTCTTTGTTGTCGTTAGCAATGGCTGTATGATAGGGCTCTTCTTTACCATCGCGCAGAACCGACAATACCGTGAAATCCATTTTCTTTTTTCTGCCGTTATTATCTTTACGGTATATTGGAATACTACGGACAATACCCCGTTTGATATCAATACCTTCCGCATAGACTGTTATGGATTCTGTAATTTCAACCCGTCCGGTTGTATCGATTACAATATCGGAATGGAAATCCTGTATCCGTTCCGTATTTTGAGCTTTAATACCAAAGCAAATACCTTGCAAAACAAACAGACAAATGAAGACTTTTAATTTCATATTTGAATAAACTGAATTTATTTACTACAAACAATTAGCAATTAACAAACTTACCATCCACGGCCTCCGCCGCCACCTCCTCCACCGCCTGAACGTCCTCCTCCCGATGATGAACTCCTGCCCGATGAGCTTCCACCAGAAGAACTTGTTCCGGAACTCCAACTACTGGAACCTGTACTACTACTGGATCTGCTGCCACTACTGCTGCCACTGTCGCTGCTACTTGAGTATGACGAATCTGAAGAGTAATATGTCGTCGGACGGGGTCGGGGTGCAGGAGGTTGGTAATGCATTGTCCTCTGAAGGGAATCACGTAATGAATACATTATTCCGGGTAGCATAGTGGCTGAGTACAACCCCCTTCTGTTATACCATCCCGGACTATAATTCTCTCTTTGTAATATATAATGGAACTTCTCTCCCCATTCGTTTTCTACGTTTAAAGCAATAGCATACGGATATAACTCTTCAAAATAATCAGGAGTATACCTGTAGTAGGATGATGGTTGTTGTTGATAAGGCTCCTCTTTTGTTCTCAGAAACGACCTGAATTCATTTATGGATTCTTTTTGAATATTGAAAAAAGATGAAACTTTACTTATCGCATAAATAGGAAATGATATTGCAACCGGAAAAATAAAAATAAGATCCTGTAAATTACTTTCCATAAGAGTAAAACTGTAAACTATACCCGATAAAGCCAGCACAAAGGCCGGGAAACCCAGCAGGATTCCCAGGCAAGCCATTTTCTTTTTTATCATTGTATAATATGCGAAGTAGAACAAGCCGAATACTATCGGAATTGCGAAGACTACCTGAAGTATTTTTATGTTGGTAAAAAGGCTGGCATACGCAAATAATATGATTCCGACGATCGCGGCAGCTGATATTACAAAACCTATATTACCTGAAACCTCTTTTTTCTCTTTCCAATTTATCAATTGTGATTCCAATAATGAGCTTGCCTGTTTAATTTTAGAATAGTTCTTTTCGGAGATTATTATCTGTGGACCATCAGAGAAAAGCATTTTGCAAATAGCCCTTTCTTCGGGTGTAGAAAGACCTTTATCGGTTCTTTCCAGAATATATTGATTCTCTTCCTGATCGATCCGTATTAGTCCTCTCGAAGCCATTCCCATTAATGCTACAGTGAAGGTTTGTTCGTCGTATTTTCCATTATTTATGTAGCGAATCATTTCCGGTGTCCAGTTCTGAGGCGGTGTGGAGTGGGTGGTATCAAAAGCTTTCTTTTGGTCGTTTTTTGTTTTCCACCAGGTCAAAATATAGAAACTACAGAGCACAATAATTGAAATAATTATAAAGGGGGTACGCATACCGGGATCAACATCTTTTTTATCGGACATGGCCGCATAAGGTGTATTGTATGTCGACCTGTCAATCATATTATGAGGAAAAGAAATTGCGATTGTAAACCCTTCATTAGGCTTAAGCTTTTTAGTGGTTTCGAATGTATATTCACCGTTTACCACGTCAAACTCACAATCACTTCCTCTTTCACTTAATAATCCTGTGTAGCACTCCGTCTTAATAAAAGTGGTATCTCTGGGCAGTTTAATGCTGGCTGATGCTTTATCAATTGTAAATGCCCAGCCATTACCTGTTACATTCCAGTATAATTCGTCGTATTTATCGAAAAAGCCTATATGTCCGTATGTCTCGTAAGTGATTGTATACGTATAAGTACCCGGTTTAAGGAGTACGTCTTTATTTCCAATATATATTTCACGGTTATCCCCATAATCCTCTGTCATAAAATCTTCATGACTTCCATCACGTAAAACGGATAGAATCCTGAAATCCATTCTTACTTTATTATTCTTATTATCATTTCGATATAATGGAATACTGCGCACAATGCCCCGTTTAATGTCTTCTCCTGCAGCATAAACCTTGATTGATTCCGAAATCAGGACACGTCCGGTTTCTTCAATTACTATATCCGAATGGAAATGAAGAATATGTTCTGATTCATTACTATAAGCAACGAATACAACTAATAACGCTAACAGTGTATTTATCCATTTTCTTTTCATGCGATATTTTCTTTTTGTATTAAGGATGTATAGTATAGTAGTTAGTAGATATTGATGATCGGATTGTTTTATCGTAGATAAATTAATCACTAACCATTAATCGCTAATTTTTCACCATTTGTCGTAAAAAAGACTCCTTTCGAAAACCCTAAAGATGATGCGATAAGGTTCGGCGGAAAACTTTCCTGATAAATATTGTTTTCCCGTACGGTACCATTGTAATACCGGCGCGCTTTCTCCAGGTCGTTTTCTAATTCAGATAACTCATGCTGTAATTTCAGGAAATGATTGTCTGCTTTTAATTGAGGGTATTTTTCTATATTCAAAAACAAATGATCTGCTGTTTGTCCGAAACGGTTTTCCGACATTACTTTTTCTTTTGTGTCTGAAGCAAGCATTGCTTCCGTACGTAAGCCGACAATATTTTCTAACAATTTCTGTTCGTATACAGCATACCCCTTTACGGTATTTACCAGCATGGGTACTAACTCATAGCGTTTCTTCAGGAAAACGTCAATGATGCTCCAGGCCTCCTGCATACGGTTCCGGTTTTTTACCAACCGGTTGTAAACATAGATTATCCAGATAAGTATAGCTGACAGTAAGGTAATAATCAGGATATACATATTGTTATTCGATCTCTTTTCGTAATACAACCATGTGTTTTAATTGAATCCCGTTTTCATAAATCGGTTCGGAAAAATTCTCCGCGAAAAAGTTTTTCCGAATCTCATACATTTCAAAATCGCACCGTTGATATAGTTGTAACTGACGAATACCTGCATCGGCTGTTGCGATAAGCAGATAATGATATCCATCGGCTTTGGCTTTATATTCGGCGTCTTTTAATAACCACCGTCCGATACCCTGGTTTTGCAGATGAGGTACAACAGCGATATTTTTAATTTCTATTTCTTCATCACTTACCCGGTAAAGGGCATAGACAGCCACCTTTTCACCTTCCGATTCTGCGATATAAATATCAGAAGCGTAAATATATTTGTCAATAGATTCTTTTGTTTCGTCGGCTAAAAGTAATAAATCATAAGGTATACCTTCGGTTTGTTTTAGTTGACGAACAGTAATTTCTTGTTCCATTTTTCTTACTCCTTATTACAAACATACAGATTTTGTTTCAGCTACTAAAAAAAAATAGCTTATTTTTGCATAAATCGTAATTCGGATATCGTATGAATGAGTATATTGAATCTATATTATATAACTTAGGAATTCAATCGGAAGGGATGATTTCTAATTTAACAATCCTGATATCATTGTTCTGGGCACTTTTGATGGGTTGTCTGATCTATATGGTAACCCGAAAATTGGTTGGGCATATTATCGTAAAAATAGTCAGACGAACGAAATTCGGTTGGGATGATCTTTTTTTCGACAAAACATTGTTTGCACGATTAGGAATGTTATTAGCTCCCATTGTAATGAGGTTGAGCCTTTCTGGTCTTGAATGGAAACATTTATCAATAATAGTTCTTATACTTGATATCTGGATCACGTTTGCAGCAGTAAGAACGATTTCGGCTGTTTTATCCGGACTCAACACGGTCTATATGAGTTTACCTTCATCAAAAGATAAACCCATAAAGGTGTTTTTACAGGTGATTGAAATCTTTTTATATTGTGCAGCTATTATAGCTGTCATCGGTATGCTGACCGGGAAAGATGTTTCCACTTTATTAGCCGGACTTACTGCTTTTGCTGCTATCCTGATGTTGATTTTTAAAGATTCCATTTTGGGATTAGTTGCAGGGGTTCAGTTGAGTGCCAATGATATGGTGCGTATCGGCGACTGGATTGTTATGCCGAGTAGCGGTGCGGACGGTGATGTATTGGAAATAAACCTGACTACGGTAAAAGTACAGAATTTTGATAAAACAATCACTACTATTCCTACTTATAAGCTAGTGTCTGAATCGTTTACGAATTGGCGGGGAATGTTTGACTCGGAAGGACGGAGAATAAAGCGGTCTATTTATATTGATATTAATTCTATTCATTATCTCACCAGTGAAGAATTTGATATCTTAAAGGATTCAGCCTTGCTGAATGAATACATGCAGCAAAAATTAAAGGATTTGGAAGATTTTAATGCCAAATGTAAAAATCCATTGGACAAACGACGGTTAACGAATATCGGTACTTTCCGTGAATATCTGGAGTCGTGGCTTTCAAATAATCCGGATATTAACCAGGGAATGACACATATGATTCGTCAACTCCAGCCGACGCCTATGGGTGTACCGTTAGAGATTTATTGTTTCTCGGCTCGTCAAAACTGGATCGAATATGAAAATATACAATCAGATATTTTTGATCATATATTTGCCATATTAGACTTGTTTCATCTGAAAGCATTTCAATATTCAAGCAGTGCAGTTCCGGTTGAATCATAAAAACAGACCTGCCTGCAGAACGCAGACAGGCCTTTTACAGATAACCTAAATAAAAAAGGGTAAAGTTACCTTACAAAACGTAAAGCAATATGTCGATCTTCTGCCCGAGCCTTATCCGGTTCGTTTTCAAGATGTTTTGCATAATCTTTGCCAAAGCCTTTTAGCTTGGCAACTTGTGAACCTAAACCATTTTCTTCGAGTATATTTTCGAATGTTTCAGCTCTTTCTTCAGAAATTGTCTGGTTGATATCATCAGAACCTTTTTTATCAGCAAAGGCTCCAATTTCAATTTTGGTGTCTTTGAAATAATGTAAGATTGCTTCAATATTTTTTAATTGATTTTGGTAGCCATCTACTAATTTGGTTGTGCTACCAAATTCGAATTTGATTTTATCCAGGTCAAACCATATCTTTTTTAAATCATCGTCAGTCGCATTTTTATATTTGTCTGATTCTAAGAATTTAATTATTTTGTCTTCCACACCACCGGCATATGCTTCCGGAAGTTTTGTTCCGTCCGGCAATTCCAGTACAGTTGCTGTTTCGTTGCCGGCAGTAGCCTGATCCTTCGCTTTATCAGCTGCATTATCACTGGGTGCCGGAGAAATCATAGTTATAGACTCTTCTTCTATATACCCATCTACTGGCCTGTTTCTGCAAGATCTCCACCAGAAAAGAAGAAGTAATAAAAGTATTATGAGTATCAACCACATAATCCAACCATTGCTTTTCTTTGGTTGTTGTTGCGGCTGATTATTATTCTGGCCCGGAGATGAGAAAATACCGAATGATTTTTTTAAATCCGAAGGAATCCAACTTATAAACTGATCCTTTTCTGCTTCAATATGGTTTAACAAAGTTGGCATGCTCCAGTTTTCATGTTTTAGCTTATTTCCTAAAAATCCTGAAATAATAGGAGCAACAATAGATATTAACCGATTTGTAACGACTTTCGAAGTTCCTTTGTCGGCTGCGATAGCATTCGTGAAATCAGAGGCCTTATCGCCCAGTAAATGCTGTAAGAAATCATCACTGATTTTTTGTTGATCATGCGTGGGTGTTTCTCCGCAAATAGCTCCCAAATCTGATAAGATATTCAGATTGCCCGCTTCATCTAATATATTTTTTAATTGAGGAGAATTTCCTTTTTTCAATAATACGCCTAATAGACTCGCAAATATAGAGGGGATTGTAGCCGATATCTTAGATTCGGATTCCTCTAATTTAGACGATGCTAAAGACACTAATTCCGGAGTAATAAGCGCTTTGAGAGAATTAAATATTGATTCCATAAAATTTTACTTGAAGATTAATACCTAAAAAAACCTTTGTCTATATAACAAAGAATTTATTTATTTGTTTAAAAAGGTGAAGAAATAATGATTTACTGCATCCTGTAATATTTTGAATGCAGAATTGTTTTCGCTGAATTATTACTATTTTTGCGAAAATTTATTCCGATTTATATGCAGACGACTTACGCATCAATTATTTCAAAAGTTCTTTCAGTTTCAGAAAAACAAGTTCTTAAAACGATCGAATTATTAGACGCCGGGGCTACAATACCCTTTATCAGCCGTTACCGGAAAGAGGTTACCGGAGGCCTGGATGAGGTTGCCATAGGAGATATCAAACAGCAATATGGAAAGCTGGTAGAGTTGAGTAAGCGGAAGGAAACCATTCTTAATTCGATAGAAGAGCAGGAAAGGCTCACACCGGAATTAAAAAAACGAATTGAAGATTGTTGGGATAGTACGGAACTGGAAGATATTTATTTGCCATATAAACCAAAGCGACAGACCCGGGCTGAAATTGCACGTAAGAAAGGATTGGAGCCATTAGCCAAAGTCCTGATGGAGCAATACGAGCGGGATGTTTATAGTAAGGCCGAATCTTTTGTCAAAGACGATGTGCCGGATGCGGAAGAAGCCTTGCAAGGGGCACGCGATATTATTGCCGAATGGGTGAATGAAAATGAGTCTGCCCGGAATGCAGTGCGTAACGTTTTCCGCAAAGAAAGCATTATATCTTCTAAAGTTGTCAAGGGCAAGGAAGAAGAAGGTGCGAAATATCGAGATTATTTTGATTTTAGCGAGCCTTTGATGCGTTGTTCTTCACATCGTTTGCTGGCAATGCGAAGGGGAGAAACAGAAGGTATACTCCGAATCAGTATCTCTCCTGATGATGAACATAGTATCGATACATTAAACCGGAAGTTCATTAAAGGAAATACTGAAGCCTCCGGACAAGTAGAGTTAGCTGTCAAAGACAGTTATAAGCGATTACTGAAACCGTCCATTGAAACCGAATTTGCTGCACTTTCCAAAGAAAAGGCAGATAACCAGGCAATAAAAGTTTTTGTTGAGAATTTAAAACAATTATTATTAGCACCTCCTTTAGGACAGAAAAGAGTACTGGGAATCGATCCCGGTTACCGGACCGGTTGTAAAGTTGTTTGCCTGGATGCCCAGGGAAATCTACTTCATAATGAAACCATTTATCCGCATCCTCCTCAAAATGAACGGAGCAAGGCCGGGTCAAAAATAGTATCTTTAGTTAGTACATACGCTATAGATGCTATTGCTATCGGCAATGGAACAGCAGGACGGGAGACGGAGCAGTTTATTGTCAATTTGCGTTACGACCGAAAAGTGCAGGTCTTTGTAGTAAGCGAAGATGGCGCTTCTGTTTACTCTGCATCCAAAATAGCAAGAGACGAATTTTCGGAGTATGATGTGACGGTACGTGGCGCTGTAAGTATAGGCCGCCGACTAATGGACCCATTGGCCGAGTTGGTTAAAATAGATCCGAAATCTATTGGGGTAGGGCAGTATCAGCATGATGTTGACCAAAGCAAATTGAAACAATCATTGGATCAGACGGTGGAAAATTGTGTGAATCTGGTTGGAGTAAATCTCAATACAGCCAGTAAACATTTATTGACGTATGTATCGGGCTTAGGCCCTTCACTGGCTCAGAATATCGTTGACTACCGGACGGAGAAAGGGCCTTTTAAAAGCCGGAAAGAATTGAAGAAAGTACCTCGCCTCGGGGAAAAGGCTTATGAACAATGTGCCGGATTTTTACGTATTCCCGATGCTGTAAATCCTCTGGATAATTCGGCAGTACATCCGGAAAGTTATCATATTGTGGAGACAATGGCGGGTGATCTGAAATGTACCGTTTCGGATTTGATATCACAGAAAGAATTAAAAAAGAAACTTCAGTTAGACCATTATGTGTCGGAGAATACAGGTATGCCTACTTTGCTGGATATTCTGGAAGAATTGGATAAACCCGGACGCGATCCGCGGCAACATATACAGGTGTTCGAATTTGACCCCAATGTAAGAAGCATTACGGATTTGCGCGAAGGTCAAATCGTTCCTGGAATTATAAGTAATATCACTAATTTCGGATGTTTTATAGATATTGGTATTAAAGAAAAAGGATTGGTACACATTTCTGAGATGGCTGATCGCTTCGTCTCCGATCCGACGGAGATTGTTTCTATACATCAACATGTCCAGGTTAAAGTGTTGAGTATCGACCAGGAACGGAAACGAATCCAGCTTTCGATGAAAGGTTTATAAGGCAATCCCTATTTCTTTTCAAAAGAATATCTATCTATGACTATCGAGCTTAAAAAGACTCGGAAGACATGTAATTGCATTGGGTTTAACCAGCGTTTATCGATCCATAGGGCATCCGTTTTATCGTAATAAAGTTGGATATACTTTTTTGTTTCAACGACTTTATCGAACTGGCTCCAGGCCATAGTCGTATTAAATATTTCTTTCCCGATTATTTTTACGAACATATCAGTTATCATTAAGACAGACCGTATGCCGAACCTTCCACGTATATAATCACGATTAATATTATTTCTATAATGTATTATATGGGTTACCACCAAAGCAATAAAGCATATTATAACAATCAAAGCGGCAATATCATGATTCACTGATCCTTTTTCAGTTCCAGCTAAAGATGCAAAACATACCAATAGTGTAAAAAACGATATCATTAAGAATAAAAGCATCCTGCCCCCAAGCGACATTTCTATCTGCGTTAATATATAATCTTTAAGATTGACATAGCTTTCAATGGATATCTCGAAGGGGCCTGTCTGCATATCTCTGTTTTTAAGTGGCCGAAATGCTTTATTTTTTCTATTTACAAGGAATATAATATAGGAAGAGAAGAATATGACAAACAGGAAAAGACTGAGGAATGCTGAAATATTGGCTATCGTGGGATTTATTAACGGATCATGCCTGAATGCCGAAATAATGAAAATAATCAGAAATAGTATTCCTGTAAGCAACAGTACTGAAAAAACGATGGTTAGTATAATTCGTAAAAATATTTTCATAATCATCAACCTTTTAATAAACAATGTCTTAGTGAAATATTAAGGATCACCGCCAAAATTTGAGGGGTAAAAAATTATAGTTTTATCTTTGCGATAAAAAAAAATATATATGCAAAAAGATGGTTATAGTTTGTTGTTACCCTCCGGTTTATTAGATTACT
>JAITVY010000022.1 GCA_031285565.1 Tannerella sp.
TTCTAAGTTAATGATTCCTAGGGGATTGAGCAAATATTAATGCATTTATTTTATTGATAATAAATATTTTAAACATCTTGCGATTCGTTAGGTTTTCAACTACTGATTCGCATTATTAAGATATTCGTGTTGTTTATTAAAATATTTTACCTGAAGCCATTCGGCACTTCCGGTTATAAGAGTAGAATCTCTTTTTAATGAGTTTAACCATACTTCTATCATACTACATACCATTGGATTCTTAATACGATGATCATATATATTGTTAAAGCTGACTAAAACATCCAAATCATCATCGGAACGCATATGTCCGCAATTTGATTCTATATGCAGTAACGACAAATATATAAAATACTTGTTACCATCCTCATCTATCCCATTTTTTGCCAATTCCTGCAGACGGTTGATAATCGTATGAAATTCATCTGCGAGCAAAAACAGTTCTTCTTTGGTTATTAACCCTATCCTGTAATAATAAGTTATTTTCCTGATAGAGACTAAAAATGTAAATTGATCAAAAATAACCGTGTTTATACGGGAGGGATAAAACCGGAATTTATGGACATATTTATTTTTTAAAGCTATTATTTCCGGACTTATTATAAACTCTGAAAAAGGCATAGCAGGAGGAATACCATAAAACTGATGCATCCAATTGAAATACATAAACCGGAACATATAGTCGGTATTTAATACAAAGCTCAAATTCATATACCCTATAGCATTAATACTTTCCGTTTGCTTAGACTTATGTAATTTTCGACTTATCTCATCATACGTATGCCTCATATCCAAAAACATTTCCTGAAGATGTTCCAATGTATTATGGTATAGATTTAAAGAAGATGATTTATTTTCATTTTTTACCAGTTCATCAATTGAAAAATTATTTTCATATGCCAGTTTAACTACTTCTTCAAAGGTAAACGAGACCTGATTCCTGATTCTGCGATAAGCCGATTCTTTGCTGAGTGAAAGTAAATCCATTAAATAATCTGCCAACTTAATATGGGAAGGCATATCCTCTTTGATTTTAGCAATCAAAACTTTATTAAGATCCGGTTTCATTTCATTTTAGATTTAGGATAAATACAAAAATAGAAATAACCAGAGATAGATAACTGTCATTTTATAGCTATTCTTTTTCTATAAAACACACTTTAAGTCAATTTAATTCAAGAATAAAAGATAATATTTCATTTAGTGAAAAATATATTCTCTCCATACACGAAATTAGAGAATAATAGAGAAAAAAGTCAACTATACACATCTACAAATCACTTTACTTTATATACGGAAACGAACTGATAAACAGAACGTAAGTGTAGATGAAAAGAAATGATGACACCCATGTTAAAACTGTTGATATTGAAAATAAAAAAACTCATGAATCTGAAAGGAAAGATTTAAACAAATCAACCATTACCTTCGAGTTAATAGAAGCATTACGCGATGGTAACGAAAAAGCTTATGAACAAATTTATAATTACTACTATACACCGGTAATCCGTTTCATTTATACTATGGTAAAATCTACAGAACTCGCCAAAGATTTTTACCAGGAAATCTTTATGAATGTATGGATCCGTCGTAAAACAATTGATCCGTCTAAAAACTTTAAATTTTTTATTTTTGTTGCAGCCAGAAATGTTGTTTTCGACTATTTCAGGAAATATAAAGAATCTGGTTGGGATGAAAAAGAAGTAATGGCTATACAAGATAGTAATTATGCTGACGACAAGCTACTGCTAAAAGATACATTAAAACAGATCCGTAAAGTAGTAAGCAAAATGCCGCAACAAAGAAAAAATATATTTATACTCAGTAGAATAGATAATATCTCAAACCATGATATTTCACAACAATTGCACATCACCAAAAATGCAGTCGAAAAACATCTTTGTTTTGCATTGAAAGATATCCGGAATACCTTATTTAATGATTCAAAAATAAAAAAATGCATTTAATATAAGCATGCTATCCACTACTTACCTGCTACGAACCTTTTTAAAAGATCAGCTCTGTTAACACTGCTATTATCAAAAAGCTGAATATCAACGAAATTAATACACCATCAAGGTGAATTTTTATTAATACCCTATTTATAGATGTAATTTTGGAGAACCAATTACTCAATAAAAAAGTAATTTTGGAGGATACACGAAATAGTTACGTATCACCATTGAGGAACCGAACTGGATTGCTAAAATGGTTTTAGATGATGAGAACTGTTCGCAAATCAATATAATATATACAACAGGTTTAAATAGCCTGATTTATATATAATAGCCATATGTCGGGAACAAACAACTGTTACTGACGATGGCGAAGCCGTAGACAGAATAGACACATATGATGAAATGACAATTAAAACATTTAGCTAAAAGAATAGATCTATGAATTACATACCAATCAATAACAAAGATTTTGAATCTTTTGCAAGTGAATATTCAAAAGAAGAAAAAGAAATATTAGTACTCACAGGAGATGATTCAGGAGGAGCTCAGAGTTGATTAATGACAAAGATAATTATGGGCAAATGAAACAAACAATTAAAATCATAACAATATGGATGTTTGCAGCTATTCTAGTGGACTGTACAAGTAGTAAAAGCACCAGTTCACTGCCTATACTTACCGATGAATCAATCCTTGCAAAAGCGCTCGCCATACACTTTACGGGTGATGTGGAAATCGCATTAACGGTAGACACACCGCATCCTCATTTTTTTTGGGAAGATAAGGCTCCGGCGTTGCAAAGATTGGGAGTTCCCGACAGTATTATCCTGCAACTGTACAATAATATCAACAAGTATTTTATAGAGAATATCCATACAGGGAAAGTTCAGGATACATGGAATATCCGGAGCCCTATATTCAAATCGAGGAAATACCGGAATATCAAATTTACACCTGAAGCAATGAATAGCGTGAGCAAACCGGTTTTCAATACAACCGGAAATTATGCATTGATAACCATAACTACTCTCACCCGAAGCAGTTTACCTATCAAAACAGCATACGATAACAACATTCCACACTACGAAGCCTATACATCGGCATACGACATGGTATTTGAAATGCATGATGGAGAATGGAAATATATCAGTGAATACATGGTCAAGTAATGAGTTCTACTAAAGGCTTTCATTTTTTATGCAAAGAAAACAGTACCAAGATGTACATCTCGTCATGCCTAAGATGTACATCTGGTAATATATTTTGATGAATACTGAATTACTATAGACAGACAATACCATGCAATACAAATAATAACAATAAATAAAATAATCAAATGAAACAATTTTTTTTACTTACTCTACTGATGTGCCTATTCATTCCGGCACATGCCCAGATGGACGATAAGTTCTACTATCCCGATAAACAATTCTGGAAATATAACGGAGACCATGTAATGGCACCCCTGTTGTATCCCGGCACATTCATCGAATACATGAACTGGTTGATAGAATAAGAAAAGAGTAAAATTAATATGAAAATGACTATCCGAATATTACTTATCATGGCATTATTAATAAATATACAGGTTTGTTACAGCCAGAGCCGTGAAGAAAACAACCAAAAAGCTGCGGAACTGCTGGGAAATCTCTACAAAGAGGTAAAGTACCACAAACAGTCCGTTAGCTACTTTGTCAACATCCATGCCGGACTGTGTGCCTTTGAGTTGTGGGTGAACGATATGCCCGTGGAACGCTACAATGGTAGCAATGGCGCCGGAACTATTCATCTAAGCGCACCCATCAATACCCATATACTAAAATCGGGTGTGCAAAACTGGGAACTAAAACTGTACCCGCCAGTCATCAATGGGGTGCGACTGGAAACATTGCCCGAAAGCATAAAAGTAGAGCTATCGGTCGAAGCCCTACAGTTCGACGATAACGGCAGTATGCGTCACCTCTCGCAGCCTGTTTCGTTGTTTAGTACGTCCGATACTAAAAAAAATGCACGACTTATTTCTGCCACCGCCGGAAGGGGTGAAACTATTTACCGCGGTACATTTGAAGCCAAAATACCCTATAAACTCACCGGGTGGAGCGAAAGCGAAGACCTCACCCAACAAGATTCCACTGCACTTATAACCGAATTGATAGAACAGTACGAAACATTCTGCACCTTGCTGGAAGACGGAAAGACGGACGAGATAGCCCGCCTGATACTGCGGCGCGAGCAGGAAACCGCCCAAAGTCTATTCTACAATAAAGCAAAGAACGACGACTATCTGCAACGGGTGTTCATGGAAAGTTTTGCATTAGCAGGACAGAAGCCTTATCCGTTGGAAAAGTATAAGATGGTATTCTACGGCAACGGACGTATGGTAACACTCGAACGTACCGATATGCCTTACGAACCCGCGCTAGCTACCAAAAATTTCAACGCAGACGGCAAAGAGTTCACAAAAATCTACTACCTCTATTTCCATAAACCAAAAGGCTCCGACAAGTTGGAAATTATCAGGTAGCAAAAATAACAGAGAAAAAAATGGGAACAAAAAACAAATAAAATATGAATACATCCATAAAAAATGTAATCATTATTATTATTCATCTTTTCACTTTTTTATTAAATTGATTTTTTTAAATCGCTTTAGCTATAAAATCATTTCATATAACCTGAACCATTTCAAGTGTTCGTAAGGCAATCCCAAATCAACGGTTCCGATATATTTATATCCTGACTGTTCATACAGTTTTATCGCAGGGAAATTATCTACTGAGACATCCAATCGAATAGCCTTCACAGATAATAATTCTGCATACTCTTTGGCAAATGCCATTAATCGTTGCGCTACTCCTTGTTGCATAAATTGAGGGTGTGTTACAAGTATACGGACAACTAATACCTCTTGATTATCTGCATCAACACCCCAATCCGCTCCTCTGTATGCAGTTTCGGGAGTATGATTAAGAATAATGCTTCCGGCAATAAGTCCGTCTCTTTTCAAAATAAATAACGAACCCTCTATAATTGCATCTTCCGCTGTTTCACGAACAGGATAAATCCCTTTTATCCAACCGGGATGGTTCACCGTCACAGAAAGATAATCATTCAAAGTATCGTAGAGGGTTTCCAACTCATTGATATCAGCAACAGTACCATTTTCTACAATCATTTCTTTTTTATTTGCTCGCATTACAATTATCAACAACTTTGTCGTCATATTACTTTCCAACGAAGAGGAGGCTGTGATTTTTTTTAATCGAGCGTTTTTAATATTTTCAAACCCTCATCCCAATTTGTATGTCCTGACGCTACATTTATGTGTCCGGCATTTCCAATATTTATAAATTCGCTTCCCCAATTATCGGCAAAAAACTTGGCTCTATCCAACGAAACCCAAATATCATCCGCACTTGCAACTACAATTGTCTTGAAGTTGATTTTGTCAAGTGGAATTGGCGCAAAACCTGTAGCCGGAAAAGTATATTGAGGTGCTTCAAGGTCGCTTGGTGCAACAAGTAAAGCCCCTTTAATTTGCCTATTATATTTTGTAGCCCAATGAGCAATTGTCGAACAACCTAAGCTGTGCCCAATAAGTACAATGGTTGAAAGGTCAAACTCTGAAACTTTTTTGTCAATAGTTTCTATCCATTCTTCACAAGATGGTGTGTCCCACTCTTGCTGTTCAATTCTATAAAAGTTGTCACCTGATTTTTGAAAGAACGTCTGCCAGTGTTCCGCATCTGAATTCCCAAGTCCAGGCACAATTAAATAATTCGTTTTTATTTTCATCTTTCGTTACATTTTTGTAAAGCTTTTTTTGTTGTGATCCGCTATTAGAATAGAACCAGGATCACCGCCAAAATTTGAGGGGTAAAAAATTATAGTTTTATCTTTGCGATAAAAAAAAATATATATGCAAAAAGATGGTTATAGTTTGTTGTTACCCTCCGGTTTATTAGATTACT
>JAITVY010000099.1 GCA_031285565.1 Tannerella sp.
ACTAATATTCAAAGAGCGCATAAGACCAGATCTACATCCGGGCTTTTAATTCATACGATGGGTAAAATTGCCATCGCTTTTATTTATCTTATTTTTTAAATACTGATTCGCATTAATAATATGAAGTTACTTAGTAAAAAAATATGTCTGATACTATAAAAACGAATATCTCAGGCCATACACCCAAAAGGAATGTGAGATTATTGAAAAAGAATCGGTAAAATAAATATTTTTTGGGTGTTTGCCGCCTCTGATTCGTTTATTATGATATAAGTTCAATTGTAATTAAGATTAATAGATAAAATTCATATTATGAGATCAAACACAAACTTATTCCTGTTTCTTTTTCTTTTGTCCTGTTATGGTTGTAGTCAAATCAAACAACAGGAAACAGATGTAAATCTGGATTATTGTGTTGCACAGGCAACGAAAACTTTGGAAATAACTACGGATTATACCAACATGCCTAACAGTATTGACGCGGGAAGCAACGAATGGCATTTCACTCGATCCGGTTCATGGACAAGCGGATTTTGGCCTGGTATTCTCTGGTATATCTATGAATATACCGGAGATGCTAAATGGAAAAATGAAGCGGAAAAGTTTACCGCATCGATTATTCCACGCGCTACCGGACCGGCACGGAGTCATGATGTCGGCTTCTTAGCCTACTGTAGTATAGGTAATGGATATCGTCTGACGAACGATCCGGATTATAAACAGGCATTATTGCAAGCCGCCGATTCGGTATCCGTACTCTACAATTCTAATGCGGGTACTTTTCTCTCCTGGCCGAATATGGTGAAACGGATGGGATGGAAACACAATACCATCATCGACAATATGATGAATATGGAACTTTTGTTCTGGGCCGCAAAAAACGGAGGTGATAAACGTCTTTATGATATGGCTTATAAACATACGGAAACAACCATGAACAATCACTTTCGTCCGGACGGAAGTTGCTATCATGTTATTGTGTACGATGATCAGACAGGTGAGTTTATCAAAGGTGTGACGCATCAGGGGTATGCCGACCATACGATGTGGGCACGCGGACAAGCATGGGCAATTTATGGATTTACCATGGCTTTCCGGGAAACGGGAGATGTCCGTTTCTTGGAGACAGCAAAGAAAGCTGCAGAAATCTACCTGCAACGTCTGCCGGAAGACCATATACCTTACTGGGATTTCGATGCTCCGAATATTCCAAATGAACCCCGGGATGCTTCGGCTGCTGCTATAGTTGCTTCGGCATTACTTGAAATGTCTGTTTTGACAGAAAATGCGGAAGAAAGAAAAAAATATCGTACGGCTGCCGATAATATACTGGAAAGCCTATCTTCTGCCAATTATCAAAGCCGGGACATTAATAGCGCTTTCCTGCTCCATTCAACGGGACATATCCCAAACGGATATGAAATCGATGCCTCTATTATTTACGCCGATTACTACTATATCGAAGCGCTGTTACGACAGAAAAAACTGCAAAACGGAAAAAATATCTATGAGAATTTGAATGATCAATGAACAATTAATCTATGGTTATGAAGAAGAAAACTTTATTTATTACGCTCATATCTGTGTTTACAGGAATCTCTGTAAATGCCCAATCAGTCTACCCGGGTCAACACGCAGATAAAATAAAAGTAAAGAATGTCATTCCGATAAAAGCATATAGCTTTGATTTAAAAGATGTGAAACTACTCGATAGCCCTTTCACAGATAATATGCAAAGAGAAATAGATTGGCTAGCAACTCTTTCTGCCGATCAACTGGTGCATAATTTCAGACTCAACTCCGGAATCCAGACCAGTTCAAGGGGTGCGATGCAGGGATGGGAAAGAACGGAAGTGGAATTACGCGGACATACTACCGGACATGTCATGTCTGCTTTGGCATTATTGTATGCCACGACCGGTGATGAATCCTTTAAGTTAAAAGGGGATAGCGTGGTTTCTGCTTTGGCTGAAGTACAAGCAGTATTGAACCAGGATGGTTATCTCAGCGCTTATCCTCAGCATTTTATTGATCGCAATATCGCAGGGAAAGGGGTATGGGCACCTTGGTATACGTTGCATAAGATTTATGCCGGACTTATCGACCTCTATCTCTATACGGATAACAAGGAGGCGCTTGACGTAGTCACGAAAATGGGGATGTGGGCATATAAGAAATTATCCCCGCTCACCAATGAACAATTGACAACCATGCTGGAGAATGAATTCGGAGGAATAGGTGATGCATTGTATAACCTTTATGCCATTACCGGCATTCCCGAAATCAAAGAAGTTGCCCAGAAATTCTATCACAAAGAGTTATTGGATCCTTTGGCAAATCATACGGATAATCTGGCGAAACATCATGCAAATACCTTTATCCCTAAAATAGTTGCTGAAGCCCGTTACTACGAGTTGACCGGAGGAGAGAAAGAAAAGAATATCACTGATTTCTTCTGGAATACGGTAATAAATCATCATACTTACGCCACCGGCGGAAATAGCGATCGGGAGCATTTTTTTGAAGCGGATCATATAGCAGAACATTTAACCGGATATACACAGGAATCATGTAATACGTATAATATGCTTAAGCTGACCAAGCATATGTTCAGTTGGAATCCAAACCCTGTTTATGCGGATTATTATGAAAACGCACTTTATAATCATATCCTGGGACAACAAGATCCGGCAACTGGTATGATCTCCTATTTCTTGCCTATGCTTCCCGGCGCTCACAAGGTGTATAGTACGCCCCGTGAATCGTTTTGGTGTTGTGTTGGAACCGGATTTGAGAACCATGCAAAATATGGAGAGGGTATCTACTACCACGATGCCGGATCTTTATATATAAACCTGTTTATTCCTTCCGAACTGTATTGGAAAAATAAAGGGATGAAAGTGCGACTGGAAACAAAATTCCCGGATGAAGAGAATATTTCTTTGTTTATCAATACGGATGTTGCCGTTAATATGCCGGTTAAACTTCGGTATCCTTCCTGGTCGTCGAAAGCCGAAGTGAAGGTAAACGGAAAGAATGTTTCCATTCGCCAGAAACCGGGTAGCTATATTACGATTGACCGTAAATGGAATAAAGGTGATAAGATTGAAGTACGCTTCCCTATGTCTGTACGGACAATCACAGCAAGCAATGACCCCAGTAAGGTCGCTTTTGTTTATGGCCCCTTTGTGTTGGCTTCTCCTATCGGGACAGAAGGTATGCAACCACCGGCACCCTATTCCAATCCGGCATTACACAATGACTATTATACTTACCAATATAATCTCCCGGAAGGAATTGATACAATTCTAAAGATTGACAAGGACAAACCTGAACAAGCTATTAAGCCCGTAGCCGGACAACCTTTAGCTTTTAAAGTTGCAGGAACCGATATTTTGCTTAAGCCGATCTCCCGTATCCACCGTGAACGTTATGTTACCTATTGGGATATTGAGAAATAAACAAATAAAATATGAAATCATATCCTATTTTAACGATCTGCCTTTTACTGCTTTTAAGCGGATGCCAATCATCCGGTAATCAGGAGATAAAAAAGATTGAACAGATTTGCAAGGAAAGTGTGGAGCAATACCGAATCTTGTCCGGTTTGTTTCCACACGGACGATTCCCGGTTTCCTATTTCGTGGAGAACGATAGCCTTGCAGTCACTTCTTCGGGAGGTTGGGTTAGTGGCTTTTATCCTGGCACACTACTTTATCTGTATGAAGAGACAAAAGATGAACAGACATTGGCGGAGGCCGAACGGATTTTGCAATTGCTCGAAAAAGAACAATTTAATACACGTACGCACGATATCGGTTTTATGATGTATTGCAGTTTTGGCAATGCCCTTCGCGTAGCTCCGAAGCCTGAATATCACCAAATCCTTGAAAACAGCGCAAAATCCTTAATCGAACGTTATGAACCGAATGTCGGTTGTATCAAATCCTGGGACAGTAGTGATAGTAGCTTCCTGGTTATTATTGATAACATGATGAATCTTGAATTGCTTTTCCATGTTTCGGAAACGACCGGAAAACCTATTTATCGGGATATCGCCATCTCGCATGCAGACCATACGATACAAAACCATTTCCGGGAAAATTACAGTTCTTACCATGTGGTAAATTACGACTCTAAAACCGGATACATCATTCAAAAACGTACAGCGCAAGGATTAGCTGATGAATCGGCATGGGCACGGGGACAAGCTTGGGGCATATATGGATACACCATGGTTTACCGGTTTACAAAAGACCGCAAGTATTTGGATTTTGCCCAACATATTGCTGATTTCATTTTGAACCACCCTAACCTACCGGAAGATAAAATTCCTTACTGGGATTTTGACGTGACCGGTGGTCCACGCGATGCTTCAGCAGCAGCAATTATTGCGTCCGGGCTACTGGAACTCTCTTGTTATGTGAACAACGATATGGCTCAAACTTATCGGGATGCAGCCCAACAGATGCTTTATTCTTTGTCAAGCGATGAATATAGGGCAAAAGATGGAAAAGAAGGAGGATTTCTTCTGAAGCATAGTGTTGGCAATTTCCCTGGAAACAGAGATGTGAATGTTCCTCTTATTTACGCCGATTATTACTATATTGAAGCGCTTTTGCGTCAAAAGAAGCTGGAATGCGGAGAAAACCTATATGCTAATTAAGAGAAATAAAGGAGGAAACCAAAACTACTAATAAATTGAATATAAATAATAGATAAAAGAATATGAAATTTTTGAAAGTATTTGCCTTACTTGTTTGTTGCATTGGTTACTTGTCGGCAACGGAAGTGACGATGCAATCGCCTGGCAACCGATATAAAATAGTGGTGTTGGAGAAAGAAAACTGTTTATGGTTCACTATTGATTTTGAAGGAGAAACGGTTATTTATCCTTCACTTCTGGGAGTCCATGCGAATATGGATTGGAAGGAAAACGTGAAGATTGGAGAGGTAAACCATAATACGGTTAATCAAACCTGGGAACCTATTTATGGCGAACGATCTGTAGTGAATGATCATTACAACAGTTGCCTGATTAACCTATCACTTGAAGGTAATCGCCGGGGACGTTTGCAACTGGAAGTGCGCGCATATAATGAAGGAATTGCTTTTCGTTATGTTTTCCCTGGCGGAGAGTATCTGCATATTACTGATGAATATACGGAGTTCACACTTCCCGAAGGAGCAATGGCATGGTACACAGCACGCGCACAAACGCCATATGAACGACTGCCATTGAATGGTTGGCCGGGAGAAAGCGATCGTCCGTTGGTATTGGAGCTGCCCGAAGGACCTTTTGTGTTGCTTACCGAAGCAGAAGTAGTAAACTATGTCCGGACGAAATTCGCTTTGAGTGATAAACCAAATACAATCCGGAACGTGATGTACGGTCCGGTTGATGAAATCGCTCCTTTCTCCACTCCCTGGCGGGTAGTAATGGCAGCGAATAAACCGGGAGAGCTGATTGAGAATAACGATATACTGTTAAATCTCAATCCTCCTTCCCGCATAGAAAATCCCTGGTGGATAACACCGGGCAAGGTTATACGCGAAATAACGCTCTCTACTGAAGGAGCGAAAGCGGTCGTTGATTTTGCCGTAAAACGGAACCTGCAATATGTGCATTTTGACGCAGGCTGGTATGGACCGGAGAATGACTGGCGTTCAGATGCAGCAACTGTTACATTGGATCCGGGACGTAATCCGAATCCGGATGCACTCGATCTGCATGAAGCGATTGCTTATGCAAAAAAGCATGATAAAAAGATAATTCTGTATGTTAACCAGCGGGCGCTTGCACAGCAGTTGGATGAGATATTACCGCTATATAAAAGCTGGGGGGTAGACGGTTTGAAATTCGGCTTTGTACAGGTCGGCTCTCATTACTGGACACGGTGGATGCATGATGCAGTGATTAAATGTGCCGAACATGGGCTGGTTGTCGATATCCACGATGAATACCGTCCGACCGGCTTCAGTCGCACTTATCCGAACCTGATGACACAGGAAGGTATCCGGGGAAATGAAGAATTTCCGGATGCCACGCATAACACCCTGTTGCCTTTTACCCGGTTTACACAAGGGGCAGGCGATTATACGATTTGTTACTACCGGCGAGATTTTTCCGGCACAGGTAAATCCGACATGTCACATGGACTGGTCAATGCTCGCTTACTGAGTACAACGCCTTCCCACCAACTCGCATTGGCAGTAGTTTATTACAGTCCTTTGCAGTATGTTTATTGGTACGATAAACCTTCGGAAAGCCAGGACGAGCCCGAACTGGAATTCTTCGATAACGTCCCTACTGTTTGGGACAACACAAAAGTGATTGACGGATACCCCGGCGAATTCGTCAGCATGGCACGTTGTAGCGGCAACGACTGGTTTATCGGCACTATTACTAATACTGAAGCGCGCCGGGTATCTATCCCTCTTGACTTTCTGGAGCCCGGTAAAACATACACAGCCCATATTTACGAGGATAATCCCAAAGTGAAGACACGCACAAAGGTAGGTATCAGACGCATTCAAGTGACAAATCGGACTGTGCTCGATGCAAACTTACAACCATCGGGAGGTCAGGCAATCCGGATTACGGAAAACAAATAAAAGCAATAACAAAAGATCATGAAAACATTTATCAAATGTAGCTTTCTGTTTCTGGTCTGTATCTTGCAAACAGTAAAAGCCCAGCAACCTGTTGAACTCGTCAATCCTTTTATTGATAGTCATAAATCGCGTTGGTTCTTTTTTAGTTCAGCTTCGCGGCCGTTCGGAATGGTTAATCTGAGTCCTGATACAGACACTAAATCATCCTGGGGGTCAGGATATCTGTACGGTAGCCCGAATATCCGTTGCTTCAGCCATATCCATGCCTGGCAGATGTCGGGAGTGGCGGTGATGCCAACCGTAGGAGAGTTTAAAGGACATAAAGGAATGGATGCTTACCAGTCGCAATTCAGCCATAAAGGGGAGATTGCTAAGCCGGGGTACCATAAAGTCTATCTGACGGATTATGATGTCTGGGCGGAGCTAACTTCCTCCACCCGGGTTGGCTTCCATAAATACACATTCCCAAAAAGCAATGAGTCCTATATCCTGGTTGATATTGGCGCTTATCTGGCACATGGTCCCAAGGCACATGCCGAAGCCTGGAAAGTGTCGGATACGGAAATTGCGGGATATGAAATAATGGAACGTACGGGCCGGAGACCTAAAGATACTCCTGTTTATTTCTATATGGAGTTTAGTAAACCTTTTGAAGAGGTGAAGATGTGGAAAGACAGTTCTATTACCCGTCATTCGATCACCCCGGAACGGATTTCGGGACATAACGCCGGTATGGCAGTACGCTATACTACAGAAAAAGATGAAGCAATATTCCTGAAAGTGGGTATCTCTTACGTCTCTGTAGAACAAGCGAAAAAGAATCTGAAAGAAGAGATTCCGCATTGGGACTTTGAATGGGTGAAACAAGATTCTTTCGACGAATGGAACCGGATGCTTGATCGCATCGAAGTAGAAGGAGGTACGCATGAACGGAAAGTGAAACTATACACTGACTTATGGCATGCACTGTTGGGACGGCGTATTGTCAGCGATGTGGATGGGCAGTATATGGATTTGACAGGGGACTATCCACGAGTACGGCAGGTACGTCTCGATGCAAGCGGCAAACCGCTTTTCCCTCATCATAATTTCGATGCCTGGTGGGGAAGCCACTGGTCACTTAGTATTCTTTGGTCGATGGCATATCCGGAAGTAATCGACGCATTTTGCAATACAATGGTAGATATGTACCGTAACGGAGGATTGATTCCGCGAGGACCATCCGGTGGAAACTATACCTTTGTGATGATAGGCGATCCCTCGACCCCATTCTTCGCAACAGCCTACAATAAAGGGATACGTAGTTATGATACAAACACCATGTATGAAGGATTGCGCAAAAATGCTTTTCCGGGAGGTAACCGGGATCATTCGGGCTACGAACACCGAAAAGCGGCAACAGGCGGAGGCATGAATTTCTATGTCGATTTGGGCTACGTGCCACAGGATCGTCCGTATGTAACGATACATAGCGAAGCTTCTACCTCTATGACTCTGGAATATGCTTATCAGGATTGGTGTCTGGCACAAATTGCAAAATCAATGGGCAAAACGGAAGATTATCATTTCTTTATGCAACGTTCGCAGAACTACCGCAACCATTGGAATCCCCAATCGGGTTACATGCATCCCCGCAACCGGGACGGTTCATGGATGACGGACTTTCATCCGCTCGACCCAAAAGGTTTTTGCGAGAGTAACGCAGCAATCTATTCCTATTTCGTGCCTCATGATATGGAGGGATTAGTCGGGTTGATGGGAGGAAAAAAGAAATTCTCCAACCGGTTAAACAATGCGTTTGAACGTTCGGCGCCCGGTGGTTTCTTCCGTATTCATGGGAAGCGGGACGAGATAGCGAATTGGACGGACTATGGCAACCAACCGGGTACGGGAATGGCTCACTTGTTTAACTACGCAGGTTCTCCCTGGTTAACTCAATACTGGGTACGGCAGGTAAAAGATGAATACAATACGATTACCCCGTTCGGTGGTTATAAAGATGATGAGGATCAAGGACAGATGGGGGCTTTAGGCGTGCTGATGGCTATCGGCTTGTTTGAAGTAGATGGTGGTGCAGCAGAGGCACCCGTTTATGAGATTACCACTCCGTTGTTTGATAAAGTAACGATCCATCTCAACAACGATTATTACCCGGGAAAAGAGTTTGTGATAAAAACAAAGAACAACCCGGAAGAGAATATGTATATCCGTAAAGCCACTCTTAATGGAAAGAACTGGACCAATTGCTGGTTCTACCATGATGACTTTGCTAAAGGAGGAATGCTGGAGTTGGAACTTGACAATAAGCCTAATAAAAAGTGGGGAACTACCCCTCCGCCGACTTATAAATTATCAGAAAAATAAAATTGCATGAATACGAAACAAAAAATATTCTTATCAATAATCTTTTCCATCGCCGCTATTCTGTGTCCGGCTCAAGAGTATGTATCTAAGGTGTGGTCGCCGGATCTGGGAAATGGGAAATATAAAAATCCGGTTATCTATGCTGATTATTCCGATCCGGATGTTTGCCAGGCAGGCGACGATTACTATATGACAGCTTCCAGCTTTGGATGTGTACCGGGGTTGCCAGTGCTACATTCAAAAGATTTAGTAAATTGGACAATTGTTTCTTATGCGTTACAAGAACTTGAACCCACCGTTTTTTTTGATAAACCTCAACATGGCAATGGCGTGTATGCGCCTTGTATTCGTTACCATAACGGAGAGTTCTATATCTATTGGGGTGATCCGGACTTTGGCATCTACGTTGTAAAAACGAAAGATCCGGCAGGAGAATGGGAGAAACCTGTTTTGGTTAAATCCGGTAAAGGACTGATCGATCCCAGCCCCTTGTTCGATGATGACGGGAAAGCCTATCTGGTACATGCGTGGGCAGGCAGCCGTAGCCGCATTAATAGTGTATTGACCGTTTCGGAAATGAATCCCGAAGGAACTAAGGTTGTTGGAAAGGAGATTATCGTTTTTGACGGATTAGCTGATAGAAATCATACAGTGGAAGGCGCTAAATTCTATAAACGCAATGGCTACTACTATATCTTCGCGCCGGCAGGAGGAGTCAAGCGGGGATGGCAACTTGCCTTGCGTTCCAGACATATATTAGGACCTTATGAACAACGTGTGGTGTTGGAACAAGGAACATCCCCTATCAATGGTCCTCATCAGGGAGCCTGGGTAGATACGAAAACCGGTGAGTCCTGGTTCTTACATTTTCAGGATCAGGAAGCATATGGCAGGGTGATTCATCTTCAACCGATTGAATGGATCAATGACTGGCCGGAAATGGGAAAAGAGAAAAACGGCAAACGGGAACCGGTACTTACCTATAAAAAGCCCGATGTGGGAACTGTATATCCCAAGATAAACCCTATAGAATCGGATGAGTTTGATAAACCCGAATTAGGTTTACAATGGCAATGGCATGCCAATCCGAAAGATCCCTGGGCAATGCCTACTAATTTAGGTTTTCTGCGTTTATATGCGATACCATACCCTGAGAACTATTCGAACCTTTGGGATGTACCGAACTTATTGCTGCAGAAATTTCCGGCAGAAGAGTTTATGGCAACAACCAAGTTAATATTCTCTGCTATCGGTAAAGAGGAAAAAACAGGATTGCTGATAATGGGGCTTGACTATAGTTATCTTTCTATCAATCATACAATAGACGGCTATACGCTTTCACAGGTAGTCTGTCGTAATGCGGAAAAGAAAACGGAAGAAACAATAATTGCCTCCGAACCGGTACAAACAAATGTTGTGTGGTTACGTGTAAAAGTAAGCAAAAACGCTGTATGTGAATTTTCTTACAGTACAGATGGAAAGAAATATGTCTCTATAGGAAAACCGTTTAATGCCCGCGCCGGACGTTGGATTGGTGCTAAAGTCGGTCTTTTTGCATTAAACCCTAATGAACGGGGAAACTTAGGCTATGCAGATTTTGATTGGTTCAGAATAGAAAAAGAATAAATTATAGAGGTAGGGATTCTTAAATAAAAAACAGGATGACCGGGAGGTAATCTTTCAGTTCTGTTTTGAGTTTGCGGAGTGCGATCGTCATTTGGTTTTCGACGGTGCTAACAGAGATTTGTAGCCGTTCAGCTATTTCACGATTTTTCAGGCCATCCATACGGCTTAGTATAAAGATCTCCCGGCAGCGTTCGGGTAGTTTCCCGATAGCATCATGCAATAAAGCCTCTACATCGTCTACCGAAAGTAGATTTTCGTCCATTTGTTGCAACGAAAACAACTTGAATTCAAGCTCTTTTCCTACAACATCCTGGAGCTTTTGTCTTTTATCATTAACCGGCAGCTGATTTCGCAGATAATCAATACACCGGTTTTTGACTAATGTAAAGAAGAAGGCATCCATATTACGAATTCCATCCAGGACACTCATTCGTCCCCAGATGTCGGCAAATATATCCTGAACGATATTCTCGGCCTCTTCTTCGGATAGTACATAGAATTGGGAAAAGCGCAACAATTTCGGGAAATAGCGTACATATATCCCGGAAAATATCTCTTTTTTAGTTATTCCATCTGTATTCATGTTCTCCCGAAAAAAGCCCTTATCCTCAAATTTACTTCATCAAAGGTATGACTTTTTAAATAAAAAAGACTATTCGTTATTTTGTAATTACCGGAATGGCCTTATCCGGTATAACAATGAGGGATAGCCCCGACTTAAATATCATATTGTAAAACATAGATGGTCAAATGCTTTCCTTTTTCTATAAAAAAGAATATATTTGCGCCCTACTAACCAAAACATACAAATATGAAAAAGTACATTTTAGTGACTGTCTTTACTTTAGTTTCGATTTTGAGTATTAACGCACAGGATTATAAATGGTGGATAGGCGGACGTACCACGTTATGGGCCGGGGATAAAGAAAATGTTGTTGTTATTGCACCGGAAATAGGATATCATCTGAATCAAAAATTTACGGTCGCAGCGTCTCTGGGATTTCATTCATACAACTATGATAATGATGATCAATACATGCGCGAAGATATAAACGGTTTTGTTCTTAATCCTTATCTACGCTACAATGTGTTCAAAAAAGGCATTTTGTTCGGATATGTAGATGGTGGCGTCGAATTCGGATTGGGTGACATTGAGGGTGTTCAGGCGGGTTTAAAGCCCGGCATAGCGGTTGCTATTACCGACAGATTTTGTGTAGCCATGCAATTCGGTTTCGTAGGTTATAATGACGGTAAGGGTTTAGGAGCAAGAAGTAAAGGGTTTGGACTGGATTTAAGCGGATATCAATCCGGTTTAGCCTTCTTTTATTCTTTTTGAGTTCAATGCGGAAATCAAAAACGCAATGAATCAGAATCCGGATATAACAATTTTGTTACCAGAGATTGCAAATCCTTGGTAACAAAATACAATTGTAGAAAGTCAGTCCGGATTTTATCAAATGCCAGCTGTACATACTGTGCTTAATATTCATAAAGAATACTTTTCCCTGAGATATTCAGCCGTACTTTTTTAGCTCCTTCAATCTGTAAATCCTTAATATCAAATGATTCTTCCTTTGTTATATAAGCTTCACACATTTCTTTATTCTCGAGTGAAAGCCTTAAGGTCCTTTGACAAGGATTTGAGTAGGCAATATTTTCCATATCAACCAATTTCACAGCCCATGTTTTCCCATCACAACCACTAGCGGAGAATTTAATGTTTAAACAATTCCCAGTAATTGTCATATCACTAATTGAAACAGGACTGTCAGGAGCATTTTTATATTCATCCTCACTAATTATAACTACCTGATCACAATCATTTTCTTTATTAAATAGCTGCCGGTAATCTATAAATATTTTCATGCATTCATTTTCAGAAACCTCAAAGCCTCCTATGATATCTTCTGTACATCCCCCACCCTCTGAGCGAATTTCTATTTTAATTGTATGCTCTCCGACTGATACTTCTTTCGTAATGTTTCCCGGCTCATTGCAATTCAATATGGTATCAGTCGGATGCTCCAATGTACCTATTTGTTTTCCATCGAGATAGATTGTTACTGTCGTAATACAGTTTATAACATGATAATTAGCGCCAAAAGTAACATATCCTGTTACTTTATCTTTCTCTTTGTCACAAGAAGAAAAAACAAAAATCAATCCAAGACAGATTAGCAATCCTTTAATAACACCTAATTTATTCATAACAGTCTATTCTAAATTATTAAGTAATAGGCCACAGAGATTTCTGGAAGTTAATAACAAGGCTAAAAATACAGATTATAATATATTTAAAGAAACAAAAAGAGGAAAAAATATTACTCAATCATTCTGTTATTATTTATTCACCACCCTGTTACCAACAGATTCCTTGCTGCTTTCTCACTACATTTCTGGTAACCGGAATAAGCCATATAGGCTCTTTTACGAATTTCTTCATTCGTCTCGTTATTCAGATAACCCATAATCGCATCGTGTATGGTATAGGCCTCAGGAGCCATCAGTCCGGTAGTCCACACTAGCGGATTGACATTAGCATCAGCCAGGTGAGGCGAAAAATACTTTTTACTGTAACATGCCAAAATTATAACGTCACGGGTTTGTTTATCGGTATTCCGATATGAACCGGATAATTGAAAATCCATTAAGCCGTCATGCCCGATATAAGCAGCAAGTTTTGAATTACCGGCAATACCTATGACTTTGTTGTCTATATGCAGTGTATCTTTTAATTTCCCGCAACTACTGCTTAGAAAATCAGTGATGCACCTGCTTATATTCCTACCATCATACGCATCTGCTACCAGGTAAAAATCACGGGTCGCATGTTTAAATATTAAACGCTCGAGTTTGACGTTACTGATCTCCTGCGTTTTCAGTAGCTTCCATTCTTTACTCTTTTTAAAGTAGGTTCTTATTCCATAACCGCATCCCCAGTATAAATTATTGTCGGGATCTTGTCCGTTTCCGATTTTTGTAGGGACGGGTACGATTCCCTGATACTTATTATCACACAAAGCAACAAAAATATGAATGGTATTGCTTAACGTATCAAGTGCAAGCGTATTTTCAATGGTAGGTGTTTCATTGGCAAAACAACTAACCAGCCATCTTTGAGGGATAACCAACTTGCCAACCAGCAAGAGACATATACCTACAACAATAAGAATCGTATATTTTTTTGGTTTGTTCATAGCGCTTGGGTTAAAGAATTATCAGGTCGCCATATATATTCGATTCCTTTACCGATTTTCGTTTTCTTTCCGGTTCGTATATCAAATATGTAAAGTGTATTCACCCATACATCTTTTTTGGTTCGTTTATGTCCTTTGGCTATCATTATTTTTTGTCCGGCGGGTGAGTATTTAGGATTAAAATAACTATATCCGATTAGTTCCTTCAGCTCTTTTGTTTCCAGGTCGATTTCCATAATAACAGAACCTCTTGATAAAAATTTTTCCACGTACTGAACAACAACTTTTCTTCCGTCACCGGAAATTTCAGGAGCATAATATCCATTCAACTGTTTCAGGTTGAAAGGACCATCAAACGGGATGAACAGAACCGTATCATTTTCATTCTTCAGATAAAGACTACCCTTACTACTGAAGATTTGTATTCCATTTACAATATTACTTTCACTTTGTCCTCTCATGATTCCGGCCATTGAGGGCATAAAAACGACTGCCCCGGCTGAGTGATACATCCGGATTTCGTATTGAACGGTATCATTCTCATTTATAATATTTCCGGAGCGGTCAAATAAGATTGTTTTGCTTTTTAATAAGTCCTGCTGTTTTATATATTCGTAGTCAATAGTTTTATACTTATAAGATTCTCCATTATCCATATGAACAGCATAAAACGTATCGGTTACAAAAAGGTGGGTATCCATAACCGGTGTATTTGGATTAGCTGCTGTGTCTTTTTCTTCACGAAGTAGATCTTGTACTTTAGAAGTAACCCGTACCCTCTCTTCTGTATAAGATGCACTTTGATGCCCAACCATTAAGAAGTTATCCGGTAGAAATCCCATCTTCTTTTTAAGGAAATACTGATCTGTAGTATATATTTTCTTTGTTTTCTTCGAATCCAGATCATATATAAATGCCCCTTCCCTGTCAACGATGTATACGACCTGATAATTGGTATCTCCAGGCGTTGTTCTTTTAGAAGCCAATGTGCATTGTGTCATTGATAGTATGATTAAAATAGCTAATAAATTGAACGTTTTCGTCATACAAGTGGGCAGAATTAAAGCTTGCTTTGAATATGTTACTGCGAGAATTGATTTACTGAAATTGTCCACTAATAGATTGTCTTATTTTCAATTTTCCACTTTGACTATGGCCGATTTCCGCTTCGCTCCAATTCAATTTTCAATTAAAGAGGAATTCGTCATAGTCAAAACCTTCCATGTACTGAATTTTCCAAATACCATGTTCTTTTACGGCTTTTATATGATATTTAAAGCCATCTCCCCATGTCCATATAAATGTAGCAATTTCTTTATTAAAGGCCACTTCGTCAACTGTAATTTTCTCCCAATAATTATCGGGATTATCCTGGCAGTTACACCAGGGGTTGGCATCATTTCCAAAAGGAGGCAGATCTCCCACCAACCACTCTATTTCGTTGTTTTTTAACTTTTCATCAATCGTTAACGCGATTTTATGGTAGTTACCCAGAAACTCTTCCGTAAAGAAATCGATCTGCCGCAACTCGCTTAACCGCTCATTATGTTTTGCATAATCAAGCCCGGTATATTTATAATCCACCGAATCGGCAACCGGACTAAAATCACTTCCGAATCCTTCTGTTTCGTACCATTCATACATTTGTCTCATCAATTTTTGAAGATCCTCTTTTTCAGCATCAACAGTTAAACCCGACGTATCTGTTGAAGATACAGATTCTCCATCTTTCTTTATCTGATTACAACAGAAAACAAATAGTCCGACTCCCAGAAAAAGTAGCTTTAAATAACTCATAACGAAAAAACTGTCATTAAACATAAAACGATGTCTTATAAAAGATGCAGAATGATTGGTTTTTCCACAAATAAAATAAGTTTTTTTGTTTTCATATTGAGACATGGAATGTTTATGAAAAACAGTTCTTCTGATGTATAAAAAATAGACATCTATGTAAAAAAATTGGACAAGAAGACATGAGGTATATTTTGCATACAATTAACATGCAGACATTTAGAAAGTTGGCACATTGTTTGATTTAAGTTTATAAATCATAAAAAACACCAAAGATGAGAACTCTATTACGCAATCTGCTAAGTATATTGAGAAGATACCAGATGGCAACGATCCTGAATGTGGCAGGTCTGTCGGTTGCTTTTGCAGCTTTCATAGTTATTTTTATACAGATACGCTACGAAAGGAATTTCGATAAATCTTATCCGACATCCGACCATATCTACCGGGCTGAATTAACGGAAGCCGAAGGAATGTTCCAGTATTTACTTCCCCGGCCGTTTATACAAGATGTTATCGACTCTTCACCCAATATAGAAGCAGGTACGCTTTTAGTTTACAATATGCCAATGTATCTCAGCACGACGATAAACGGAGAGAAAACGGGTTTCCGTGAGCCCATACTGGGATGTTTTCCGGATATGGTTAAGGTATTTGGTCTCACAATGGTGGAAGGCGATCCGGGATGTTTGAAGGATCCGGAAAAACTGATCATTCCTCAAAGTATGGCCCGTAAATTATTTGGAGAAGAATCGGCTATCGGGAAAACCATACATCTGGAAGAAGATTTGTATTTCAAGAAGATCCCTGATTTTACTATAGGTGGCGTTTATCATGATCTCCCTCCGAATTCACAGATACTTAACTTAATCTATACAACCATCGATGCCAAACATGATGCGAATAACTATGGAGAATGCTCATATATCTTTTATCTGCTGCTCGATAATCCTTCTATGGCTGATGTGGTAGTTGAAAACTTTAATAAGAATTATGATTTCAAGAAGGCTTTTTATTCCCAAAAAGAAGGTCTAAAACTGACTCCCATAACAGATATATATTACCTGAACGAGGCCAATGCAGCTATTTTCTTTAAAAACGGAAACCGCGAAATGACCTTTATTCTTTTCTGTATCGCTATCCTTATTATCATTGTAGCGATCATCAATTTCACAAATTTCAGTACTGCCCTGACTCCCATTCGCATTAAAAGCATAAATATCCAGAAAGTACTGGGCAGTTCGGATACACTCCTTCGCCGGACATTGACTATGGAGTCTGTCATTATCAGCCTGGCTTCCTGGATCATAGGACTGGCAATCGTTCTGATATTGGACAAGTTACAGTACTTATCTTTCCTTGATGCAGACCTTAATCTGCTTAGCAATATGCCGGTTGTGCTTTTATCGGGATTAGTGGCGTTGATCACCGGTATAATTGCCGGGGTATACCCTGCCTGGTATATGGTATCGTTCCCACCCGCATTGGCTCTGAAGGGTAGTTTCGGATTATCAGCCTCGGGACGGAAGATGCGGACTGCATTGATAGGCATACAATTTGTTGTTTCCATTATGCTGATCGTAGGCTCCGGTTTTATATGGCTTCAGAATGACTATATGAAGAAATTCTCCATGGGTTTTGATAAAGACCAGATTGCAATAGTAGAATTGAGCGGAGAAATGTATGAGAAACATAAAGATACCTATGTCAGCCGCCTGAAAGATTATGCAGGTATCGAAGATGTGGCATTTTCGAGGCAGAAGCTGGGAACACAGGATCTCTACAGTACATCGACGATAAAATATAAGGATAAAGAGTCTCTGTATTTATTAATCTGGGCTTCTCACAATCTGTTGGATGTATTAGGTATCCCTGTAACGGAAGGAAGAAATTTCACTCCGGCGGATGAACAGAACAAGGAGTCGACTTTTATCTTCAACAGGACTGCGCAGATGAACAATGATATGGATCTGGGAGATCAGTTCTGTTCGTGGATGCCGGGACGTATAGCAGGCTTTACCGGAGATGTAAAGTTTACTTCCCTGCGACAGGGTGAAGATAATCTTGCCTTTATAGTAAATAACTCTCCTTCCTTGCCTTATAGGATTTCTTATATCCGTATGAAAGCCGGTACGAATGTGCATGAAGCTGTTTCCCATATTCGTAAAACGATAAAGGAAATAGATCCGGTTTATCCCTTTGAAATCGAGTTTTATGATAAGTTATATGATAATCTGTATCGAAGCGAGGTGAATCTCCGAAGTATCATAACGCTGTTCAGCCTGATAGCTATTGTTATTTCTCTTGTAGGCGTATTCGGATTGGTCGTATTCGAAACCCAATACCGCCGGAAAGAGATTGCTGTTCGCAGAGTTCACGGCTCAACCATAAGAGAAATATTAAGCCGCCTTAATCAGTATTATGTATATATTGTATGTGTCTGCTTCGTATTTGCCACTCCGATAGCTTATGTTGTGATACAAAAATGGTTGGAAAGTTTTGTCTACAAAACTCCTGTACATTGGTGGCTCTATGCCATTGCTTTCGTTATCGTATTGTTAATCATCATCGCAACCGTTACTTTCCAGAGCTGGCGGGCGGCTACAGCTAATCCGGTGGATAGCCTGAAGTCGGAATAACCTGTAATTATCCTATTGTATAATCCTGACGCCTTCCGGCACTTTTATTTTAGTTTCCATATTTCCATCCGTTCCTTTGCGGTGGCTGATATGAACAACACCATGAGGTGTGGGGAATGTGCCTTCCACCCATTCCAGATCACCCAGATGAGGTTCTATACGCAACACCTTACAACCCGGTTCAACAACCTGTACTCCCAGAATGTGCTTGCTCATCCACGCAGTAGGCCCGGAGGCCCACCCATGGCAAAGGCTATGGCGCAGGTTTTTATAGCAATACGCCCCGAAATCGGCATGAATATCTTTCTTTTCTTCAGGTACCAATTCATCAATAGGCGCAGCATTTTTCATCCATTCGATGTCAAAATCTTCCCAGAAAGACGTAGCGCCCATATCCAGCATGCCACCCCAGTAATCACGTATATTCTTCATCGCTCCCGTATAATTACCGGCTAATGCCTGCGCTTCCAGCATATAATATCCATAAAAAGTAGAGAAGTTCTTTGCTCCACCTACACTTAAGACATCTTTATCAGCTTTTTTTGCCGGCATAATGCCGGATATTGCCATTAATGCTGCCGCTTGCTTCAACTGATTGTGATCAGGAACCCTTTTTTTCATAAGATTGGCGGTTTCTGTACATTTTTTCGACAGCGCTGCATCACCCAGCAACGTACACAACTCTGCCCCCGACTCAAAAGTCATAATCATTAATGCCTGTAATCCGGCATCTACGCCTTTTTCATTCGGACTGGAAGGCCAGTCAAGGAAACGTCCGCCACCATCCAGTTTTTCTTGTCCTGAAGCATCTACTTTGGTAAACAAGAGGTTTAATAAATCCGTCAGGTACTTTTGCTGTTCACGTAAATACGACAAGTCACCCTGGTAATAATACCAGTCGCGATGGATGATGATCCACCAGAGTGAGTAAGCAGCCATACCGTTCATCCAATTGGGCAAAGGGGTTATATCACGTGCCAGATCGAGACTTTTGGGAACTACTTCATTATTGCCAAAAACCGTACTAATGGTCATCACTTCCGGATGCAGATCGCCCAGCCAAACCAAACGGTCGCGTTTGATGCCATCCCACAAATATTCCTGCATATTAAGGTGTACCGTGTATGCTCCTGTCATCCATATCCGGTTCAATCGTTCGTCGTTGCTACGGAAAGAGCCCAGATAAGGAATATCACGATAAGTAAAGACTGCATTTATTTCTTTCAGGCTTAATGTTGCATTGGGCTCTGCCAGATCGATACGGACAAAACGGAAACCACTGTTTCCTATTTCGGCAACACCCAGCCAAGGTACTTCCATATAGAAGTCACGCATTGCGTGATCGTTGGTTGCACCCTGTGCACCTCCTACTTCACTCATGGCTTCTGATACGGACTCTCCAAAGCGAACACGGATTTTAACCGGTTTATTTGCTCCTTTTGCACTAGTAACGATCTGGATTCCTCCCTGGATTTCTTTACCAAAATCCAATAATATAGCCGGGTATTCCGATCCGGTGCTTTGCATAATACAGACTTGTTTGTCGGTAAGTTCACTTTGTCCGTTATTTCCTTTTTCAAGAAGACCTCCCGGATTCTGCAAAGTTCCCTGTCCGGAACTTTGCCAGACTATACGTTGTGGAGTCAGGTAAACGCGTGTGCGCGAATCCGGAAACGATTTTCCGGCATATTCGTCTCCGAAAACCGGAGGCAGGTTTTGTGCCTGATTGTAGGAGAATAATAAGAGAGTAAATAAGACAAGAATAAAACCTTTCTTCATAATATTCATTTAAGTTACATGTTATACAATTTGTGCTGCAAGATATATCTTTTTTAGTTCACAGGCATTTTCTAAATTGCTTTAAAACCTTTACTTTCTGACATTATCTTTCCTATTTTATACTACGGATCACCGTAAAAACTTGAGGGATTTTTGTATTATGCATACAATTTACTCAATCTAAACAAGAAAAACGCTTTATCTTTCACCCCCCTGAAGACTCTTCTAAATGCTTTAATTTTTG
>JAITVY010000101.1 GCA_031285565.1 Tannerella sp.
TAGCACCGCAAAACGCTGAAATACGCACGGTTACTAACTCGTTACCTCTGAAATCTGAAAACTTGTTTAAAGGTTTATTCCTCAATCGGTTATATCAAATCGGTAAAAACATAAAATAATACCTTTCAGGTACAATTTAAAAACAGATACAAAATACCATAAACATGGAAAATAAGAGATCAAATGCACGAGAAATCATTGAGGAGATCAGCAATTTTCTTGATAGGTTTTCACTTAAGACAAACAAACTTGAAACAAAAGACCTGATCCGTTTTATCGAAGATAAATGGGCAGAAGCCGACGACGGAAAGTATGAAATTCATTATGCTTGCATTATCATAGGAAGAATGCTTACAGAGTATTCGAGCGTCAAAGACTTTGCAAATCTGATGCGCTGGCTTGAAATGAACGACAAACATGCAAACAGCAGAAAACATCCCGCATATATCAACAATTACTATAAAGGCGGATATTGCCTGAGGTGCGGAGAAGAGCAGGAAGCCTTGAAATATCTTCTTCTCTGCTACGATGAAAACCCTGAATACATATATACAAGAGGCCGCGATTGCATTGAATTCTTTAATAAGCATTCAGGAAAACCCGTTGTCGAACTACCGGAGGAGGAAGAGAAAGACGACGATAATTATGCAGAACAGATCGAACTGAAAGAGTGGAAATCCTTTTTCAAGGAGGATATGAACGGCTTTTATTTTGTTTTGGGAGGCGATATGCCCGTAAAAAGAATGTCTCCGAACCATAAGAAAGGATTAGAGTATATTATTTCCAATCAATCGGAGATACTGCAGAGTATACTATCTGAATTACTGAAGCAATATCCTTCCATGCAAAACCATTATGGTTATACGGAAAGCGAAAAGCAGGACTTTATGCCCGATGTCACCGATATAGAAGGGTTTGCCGATCTGCTATCACCCATTGTCATTTATATATTGTCCGTTTATCACGACAAATTTCCATATATCGGATATATGTTCTCCTGCTCATGGGACGGGGAACATGGTCTGGGAGTAATGACGTTTAAAGACAGGATTATTGAGATCGGAGGAGCTGATAGTTCTTTTTCGGACTGGATTGCAAGAAAAGACCTGCAGCAACAAAAAAAACAGGCAAAACAACACAAAAATTGAAAAATACAAAAACTAAATAGAAGAACTATGGGAATGATAGGTAATTATATCGCAATAGAAAGCGATAAACTTGAGCAAGTAAAAAACAATGAGCTAGATATTTTAGATATCGACACAGACGAATATCCCTCATTGGATATTGATAAATCATGGCAGGCAATTCATTTTTTATTATGTGGTAACATTGATGACGGTAAACCGCCATTAGGGAATGTTGTTCCGATGAGAGACGACAATTGGCTTGGAGCTGAAATGGATTACGGAGCGTTTTCCATTACCCCAAAAGAAGTACTTGAAGCTTATAATGCCATTAAAGGTATGGGAGAAGATGAACTACGTCAAAAATATAATTTTGAGTCTTTACTGGAGAATGAAATCTATCCGGTAGTAGAGGATGAAGATCCCGACGACTTTTTTGATTATACATATGCAAATTTTAAATCCATTCAGGAATTCTATCAGATAGCATCAGAAAATAATTACGCGGTCATTTTTTATGTCATGTAATATAATATATGTGCCATTTTATTACAGGAATCATATCCGGAAAAATTACGATAGAAGAAATAAACTCAATCGGAGATGAATTCGGGTTGCAATTTCAGAAGTATTCAAATGAGTTTGTAGAAAAGCAGCTCAAAAGCGATGAAACCTACATTTGGAAACGATGTAAGTATTGCGATTGCGGAACACCATTGGGCATGTTCAAACGAAAAGACAACAACCAGACAGAAGAAACTCAAAAAGCAGAAATAGCAAAACTGAAACAGAAAGGATGGAGTGAAGCCAAAATACAACGATTGATGAACGACAGAAATAAAAAGGCAGGACAAGAAGCAAGTAAGTTTGAACAAAGTAAACGGTCTGCATTCCATGAAGTACAAAAATGGGGTGATTTCATTAAAAAACTCTTCAACTCAACATCCATAAAAACATTTGGTATATTGCTCCATTGGTACAGCGGAAGTGTGAATACCGAAAGAATAACGCTTAAAGAGCGAGTCATGATTGACAAAACAGAATTGAGTACAGAACACCTGCTTGAAATGGAAGAGGATGCTTTGCTCATTATATCATAAAAAAGAAATGAAATATAAACAATAATAAACATGAAAAAGATATTACTTATTTGTATCGTATTCGTGTGTATTATCAAGGTTGCTGCACAAACCATTTTACCGGATGAAACAGCAGTAATAGATACGGAAACGCGTAAGCAGTGCCAACAGATCGTTGATAAAATAAATACCATGCCGTTGAAATGCGATACAGCCTATTTCGAATCCAGATCAAGCTCTGGTGACACTCTCTTCACACGCGATGAGGCGCTTTTCTACAACCTTACAGAACTTTATTTCGATAAAAATCAACGATTAAGAAAATATTTCCACGAAGGTTTTGTCAGGGACGGAGAGAATTCGCATCTTACAATGAATGCCTGGTATGATGAAAAAGGCAATCTTATATACATTTCTTACGATGGCGATAGTCATTGTGATGCTATCGGCGGATACTTTTATATTCACACCGGACAGATTGTCGATTTCAAAACCGAACGCGATTGCGGGTGTTGCGACGATGATGAAGAGTTAACAAAAGAGGAAATAGATAATATGCGCCCTGTCATAGGAAGTAGCGCTTCGGAAGCAACGATAGGTTGGCATGAATCCCTTGCGAACTATATTCATGCCGAAACACTTTTGTCTGCGCTGAATAGTGATAAAGATAATGACTAAGCGGACTATTGATTATCAAACAGACTCAAAATAAATAATAAAAACACGTTTTAAAATTAAAGTAACATGATTGATCCGATTCAAGAATAATAATTCCGATTAGTTTATTACATTTGGCGAAAAATGAAACAGTTACTTAGAGCCTGTTAAAAAAAACAGTGTTTTGTTTTCTAAACGTTAACGATAATATTGCTTCGTCCAATACAAATACCTAATAACTAATAACAAATGACACCTTTAGAAAAATTAAAATCGATTGTCGAAAAAGAATATGAATCCGAGGATGGAGATTTATACGAAGTCGAACTACTAGATGGGATGAGCGACGAAGAAATCGCAGATTTTAAACAACAGTTGCCCAATCAGTATATGCCGTCCGAAATTGAAGAACTTTTGAAATATACAAGAGGATTTGAATTTGACGGATTGGAAGAAGTAAGATTCGACACTTTCGGATATTTCGGGTTCGAAGAACTACTCCCATATTCAATTGAGCTTGCAGGCGATGGATTTGGTAACTTCTGGGTATTGGATATTGATTCCGGCGGACAATGGAATTCCGTTTATTACGTATGCCACGCCCCTGCTGTAGTTGTAAAACATTCTGAAAATCTTGCGGAGTTTATTGAACACGTAGATGAGTTCGGAGAAAAAGGTTCCGCATCTAATCTTGACCAGATTCATGAAGAAACAGTAATGAATATCTGGCAGGATAAAAATGAAATGCCGGAAGATGAGGAAAAAGATTATGACTTATCAGCAATCCATCATGAGCTTCCTGAAATGTTCATGATTGCAGATTTAACAAACAAACCGATTAAAACAGGATTTGCATGGGGGAAATCAGGTCCTAAGGCAAAGATTATACGATTATCGGATCAACCCATCTGGATAGTTGAGAAAAAAGAAAAACAGGGAGTTTTATCCAGACTTTTTGGAAGGAAATAAACATGACGCGAACAATTAAAGCGCTGAATATCATTTACTGCATGGTAGTTCTGCTCTTTTTATTGGACGACCTGACAAACTTTGATGTAAAAAGCCAGGCTGTCAAGACTTTTGTACATTATGGCGTTTTAATCGGAACGCCCTTAATCCTGCTCTTTAATATTTTTGCAATTAAAGGAATAAAGAAAAAGATTGCCGGATCTGTTTTACCGGTAATGATATTGATCACTGTTCTCATCGTTGGTCCCGGAAAAGTTATATTTTCGGCAGTATCCTGGCGAACACAATCAGTCTTATACCAAAACGGACATTTGAGCTTTAAAAAGATTGAATTTCAAATGCAGGATATAGGTGGAATGGGATATAATAAACGGAAAGTAGAAGTATTATACCTGACACCATTTTTTATGATAACAAACAAAGTCCCGGATAATATCGACGATAAAATCGAATGGATTAAAATCGATAAAGATATAAATGAATTAGGACTGAAATATTGAATAATTTTTAAAACACCTCATATATGGGACTATTTAACAGAAACAAAAAGCAGGACAAAACTTAAATGGTAATCGAATAATACATAGGGCTAATCAAACAGGAATGAATACGGTTTAATCGATAAGGTCAGACAAGCCGTTGATTATTTTATATACTTGATAAATGATGAATTCGGGGAAACAGGAACAAACAGTATTTATATTAATAATGCTATTTACAACTGTAATACTATGCAGTTGTAATGATCTTTCCAGAAAAACAGGTAAGTGTATTGACGAAGAGAAATCAAAATACTATCGCTACGGACGTCGTGATAAAGAAAAGATATTCTATTTTGGGAATGCCTATCTGGGAAATACTCCCAAAGAAATAAAAGATGCGGACTTCGAAACCTTTACCATACTTTCCACTTATTGGGCAAAAGATAAAAATGCGGTGTATTGGAGAAACGACCGGATCACCGGCCCTGATATAGCTTCATTTACAGCAATCCCAACCTCTTCCGATAGCGAAGATGGACAAGACATTATCAAAGATAAAAACTATGTATATTACCTTAAAAGCGAAACTTCCGGGTTACTTATTGTAGAAGATGCCGACCCGGCGACTTTTCAGGATTTGGGAATGTATGGAAGGAATTATTGGGCGATGGATCAAAAACATATATTTCTGAATTATGAGATATTCAATGCCGACAGAACCTCATTTGAGATAATAGATGATCTTTTTTCGAAAGATAACGGACACTTATTTATGAACGATTTCAAATTAAACTACTCTGAAAAAGTAAATGCAGATGAACTTAAATTGTTGAATCCTCACTATATCCGGACAAATACGCATGTCTATTTCTTCGAAGGCAGCCCCAATACTCCTGTTAGTTTTCCCATACAAGATATCACTTCCATTGAAATGTTCAATTCAAACCGGAACATCATGAAAGCCGATGGAAAACTCTTTATCAAAGGACTTTGGTATAAAGACAGAAATCTGAATGTAGCCGCCCTTAAGTATGTGGGAGGTTCATCCTATTTCAACGATGGAAACTATATTTTTTATTGTGGCTGGAATTCTGACCAGATGTTCAGGGTATCTTCGGATGTAAATTCGTTTGCAACAATAGATGACTTTGGGAAAGACAGTAAACATGTCTATCATCGTAACAAAATTATAGAAGATGCAGATCCTGCGACATTTAAATATGACGATGAAACAGATAAGGCGTATGACAGTAAAAATCAATTTACTTATGACGCCAGACAAAACAAATATGTAAAGTCAGAAAAGAAGAAATGAAACAATATAACCTATGAAACACCATTTCGGAGACTTTTTAGACCGGACAGGCGACTATTGGACCATTGTCCCGAATAGAGAACGATACGCTTATTCGGCCAACCATGAAATTAAAGATAAGGATGCAGTTAAGATTCTGACAATTACCAAGCACGACGAACATTGGAAGCAAGTATTCGACTGTCCCAATATCGAAGAATTAACATTGCATGAACCCAGTAAAGAACAGGTAAATGAAATAAGAAAACTCACTCAGATAAAACGTCTAAGAGTCACCCATTTAAGAACAAATGATATCAATTTTATCGCAGATCTGATCCATATTAACGAACTTATTTTAGAATATGTATCCGGTTTCTCTGATCTGACTCCCTTACAAAAGCTGACAAATATAAAATCAATCCATTTTGAGAATCTGAGAAGAGTTTCGAACTTCGACGGACTTATAGGCCTTGATAGTTTAAGATATCTCCATATTGACGGAACTCTGGATTGGAAACAACCGATTGAAAACTTCTCATTTTTAGAAGGCCTACCTAATCTGGAAGTCTTCGGATTAGGCTTTGTAATCAACAAAACCCAGTATCCCGCCTTTCTGCCGCTGTTGAAGTTAAAAAAGATCAGAAAGATCCGGGTCGGTATGGCAACACTTGACACAAAAGAATATGCTTTCCTGGAAACCGCTTTTCCGGATAAGGTCTGTTGTCATTATGGCGATTTGCCTTGGACTCCCTGTTATCAAATAAGTGACGGATATATTGAATTTATAGGTAAAGGAGCCGGTAACGCGAAATTAAGCAGCGTAAATGCCAATGAAAAGATAGAAGCATTCAAACAAAAATATGAATCCTATAAACACGAAGCCCGGGAAATCTTAAAAGGCTACGCCAATCCGGACAATTGAGCATCACACAAGCAATAAAGTTCCTTTAGGATCCCCTAAAAGAAAACTCTGAAGAAAGAAAAAAAGCAAAAGGAGAAAATGATATTCTTTTTTTGCCTTTTTCTTTCAATCATCAATTATTTTAATATCCGGCAGCGATTTTCAATAAAGCATTCGCATTCGATATAGTACCATTCACATCCTGCATTTTGATTTCGTCATAATCGCCTGTACCCGTTGAAAGCGGCAACTGTTCAGGCACTTTCGGTGATTCGTTGTATATGGTCTGATATATAAGCGCTCCACTCAAAAAACCGCCATCATTCAATATATGAAGTGTATTCTGGCCATGACGCAGCAAATCCTTACCCTCAACAACCGCTTTATATCCTTCTTTTCCATTATATGCATCTGCAACAGCAGAACCGATCCTTAATACGCCTGCATTCTTTAATGATTTAGCAACCTTAACAGCATTTGCAAGCGCTTCATCTCCATAATCCGCAAAATCAGAATCATTATATTCTAACGGCGACATTAACTCATAAATATAAATGGCAGCACCCGGACTATTCACGGATACCCGTTCCGCTACAGATTTACAATTTGCCTTATAATCATCTAATTCTGTTATGGCAACCGGCGTTTTCTCCTGCAAAATGATGTAATCATAATAATTTCCATCATCATCAGCCATTGAAAAAAGCTGCTCGGCCTTTGCTTTGTTATCACTCATTATTTCATCAATAGAGGCGCCCATCGTTACCAATTCATCAACCTCAATATCTTTCCCGTTTTCCGCACAAAATGACTTCAGCAGCAATGGCAGACTGACATAATACTCCGTATGGCTGTTGCCGACAAATAAAACCCTTACCACTCCCTCATTCTTAGGAGCATTCGGTTTTTTCACATCAACATTTTCAACCTTTTTGTTCTTTTCACTATCAGAAGATTGCTCTTCACCATCTTGTCCTGAAGTATTGCCTTTACAGGCAAACATAGATAACATTGCACTTAATGCAAGTAATGACAACAAATTCTTTCTCATCTTTAATGCTTTTAAATAGTATAATAAAATTCAAATAGTCTCTTAGTAGTTGTAGGAATAAACAAACTATTCTTTTTTTAGATGAGAAATTCTTCAACTTTCCATAAAAAATAATCAAAAATCAATCGCTATTTATTTTAAATGACTATCCGGTATGTCAACTTATTATATCTCCGGGAAGCACCAGCCTGCCGCCAGATACTTTAAGTCCTTTGCGCCACTACAAGGTATCCTATCTGGCTCCGGTTCGCTAGTTTTTGGGGCAGGAAAGTTCCTTGTGATGCGTCTCACCCAGCTCGTAGCGTCTATGGATGCCGCCCATTGTTGCCAACGGCCATCCTTACGTCCTCTGAATGCCGGAATTAACTCTTCCGGAGCCGGCATATTGTCAAACACACCATCCAGATATTCCATTTTAGCAACCAAAGTATGCGCCATTCTTACTTCATGGCAATAGGCCGTCACCCAAACACCATCCCGGATGCGAATGGCATATACATCGCCCGCCTCAACAGGCCCCTTGCCGGCAGCAGAAGATGCTTTTGGTATTTTTACCCCTGACGGACGTTTCTTCTCTAATGCCCCGGTTATTGTTTTTTCGATGGAAGGCTGGGGCTGCGGACGGTCTGTCAGCGACACGAAAGAACAGTCGAATACAGAAAACACTTTTTGCAGTGTTTCTTCATTAATGCCGATCGATGAATCCCACCAGGCTAACGGCGCTTGTACTTCTACCCGCGTACTGGGACGTTGATCTCTTTGTACATAAGAAGTAAACGCAGTTGCCATACCCGGATAATCTTTTGTATCAAGCACACCAATTAGCGCCAATTCCTCTAATAAAGAGCCATATACCCACTTACTCTTTGTTGGGAGTAGATGCTCTTTTTCCAACGCTTCCCGTGCTTTACTGTATCTTGTTTTAGAGGGTAAATTGCGAAGTACCGTCAGGATAGCCCGGAAAGTCCACTGGTCGTATTCGGTAGGCGTTGGCCTTTTATCAGCATTCGCCATTTCTTGTAGGGCAAGAACATGTCCTACCGGTTCTCCATCCAGTTGAGTGCCTGAAAGAAAATTTCGATACCATCTTAAAGTAGTATCCACAGCACGGTCATGAAAGCCGCAAATAGTACAAACATGCGTCGAACCGGCATAAGGAGTATGGGGATGATCCGGCATAACTGTCGCAATCAATTTACCGGTCAGCGCCGATTGCCAGTAAAACGGTGCAGACCAAAGCCCGGCAACAAAAGCAGCTGCAGCTTCTTCAAGAGACCACATTTCGGTCAATGTTCGCAACTCTGCCAACGTCTTATCATGCTCCGGTCTGAACATTTGATTAGGCATATGTCCATGCTCCCTGAGTGCCTCTAAATCACTGGCCGGAAAGCTTGCCGGGATATGATGCAGATGTAAATCCTGGTCCGGATCATAATAACTTCCGGAACTATAAACCTGCTTAAGTAGCCAGAGTTGTTGCATTAAATCCATACCACCTCCTAATTATTGATTTTGTTTTTTATTAGTTACAAAGTTCGATTTCACTACTGATCATGCTCAAACCGCGTTACAAACAGTAATGATTTCAACTTATAGTAATATTTCAAGAATTCTGTCTGTTGTCGTTTTCTTCTTTCAGACTATTCAGGTCTGCCCCTATTTGTTTCAAAATATCCCTGATTTCAGTTGAAGCAACCTGTACAGGTTTTCCATATACTAAAGTCGATTCAAACGGAACAATCAAAGCATCATCTTTTGGCATTGCCGTTCCCATACCTGTCATATATACAGGAATATATTTTATATGAGGTCTGTTTTTTAAAACATAAGCTATACCGGGTTTTAAAGGTTGCGGAATTTCCGGCTCCCCTCTTGTCCCTTCCGGAAATATGATTAAAGAATAGCCATTATCTATTGCGTGAATCATTTTATTTATCGGGTCATTTTCCGGATCTCCCTCATCTCTTTTTCTTGGAATCAATAATGTATTCACAAAATAATTGACCAGCTTTTCTTTTGTTTTAGTTTTTCCAAAATAATCTGCAGCTGCAACAGGCCTGACTTTGTATACAATCTTGCCAGGCAGAGACGCAAGAAGCGCCATCGTATCCAAATGGCTATTATGATTAGCTACAATGATAAATTGATTTTCTTTCAACAAGAATTTGGCATTCGTAAATTTAACGCCAACGATCAGTTTCAGAAACCATCTGACAAAGAAACTATACGTGATTTGTAAAATTATTTTTTGCATTTAGAGATTGTAAAATTCCTAACAGTTACTTAGTACACCAGATAATAAACAATATGAAAAAATGCGGGAGCCGTATATGCCAATGAATCAATACGATCTAAAACACCACCATGTCCTGGTATAGCGGTACCTGTATCCTTAATGCCAATATCTCTTTTAAAAGAAGACATCACAATATCACCTACAAAACCGGAAACTGCAATCATAAAACTTACGAATATTACTTGTGGTGTAGACAACGGAGTTAGAAATCCCAGAAAGTAACCAATAATCGTTGTACTAATTATACCACCCAAAAAACCTTCCCACGTTTTATTCGGACTCACTTTAGGTATTATCTTATGCCTGCCCAGCAGTTTGCCCCACATAAATTGCATAACATCATTAATCTCCGTTAAGAAGACCAGAAACAATAACAAACCACGTCCTCCGCTTGCAAATCCCTCAATTTCGGGAAGAGAGAGTAAATATGCCATATGGCTCAGACCAAAAACAGTCAACATCAAAATCCACTGAAGAATGGATACGGATTTTATTATGCCGGTTGTATCACCTTTCAGAACAAGTCTTAACGGAAGAAACAAAAACATAACAACCGGAATAAAAATAATGAATGCACCATACCAGCCTATATATGCCAGATAATACTGAACCGGAATTGCCAGAAAAGCCCAGAATATAGCTCTTCTATCCGATTTACGGAATCCCAGCACCGAATATAATTCCCGGAATGCAATAAAAGAAAGCAATCCTATTGCTATATAAGAGATCTTGGTGTTTATTAAAGTGGCGCCTATAAAAATAATTGCCATCATCCACCATGATTTAGTACGCGACTTCAACTCGGTTAAATTTGCTTCCGGTTTCAATTTTCCAACAACAAAAAACAAGATTGAAGCAAATGTGAGTATTCCAAAAATGAGAAATACAACTTTAAGCAAATCGTTATTGTCCAAAAAATCAAGCCTTAAAAATGTCTCCATCATCTATTCATTAGATTTATATGTCCAGATAAAAGTATGCATAATTCAAAGTACAATAATAAGTAAAAAACATGAATACTCTTTCATTGATTATTCAGTCCAAATGTTCGGAACTCATTTTCACCATCAAATCAACACCTTATGCTACTTTTTTGAATAATAGTCCTCCTTTACCATTCCTATTCTAATTTCTTTTATCAGAACGTCCCACCACAAAGAAATCTATTACCTTACCAATAATAAGACCATAAATCCCTAATAAAGCAACTAATGATAGAGGAACAATCCATTCATAATCATTGACGATAGACTCCGAAAAATCCAATCCTCTTAACCATATAAATGTCAAACAGGATAATATAACTGTACATCCGAAATGCAATACAAATATTGTCTCTTTGGATTTACTTTTCAGGTCTTTTGCCGACAAACGATAATACCTGACAAATTTCCATGATGAAAGAATAATGATTATTAATATAATCAATAAGACTATTTCAAATGGATATCTGCTAATGCGAATAATAGTCATTGTATATCAGTTTGAATATCATTACTAATCACTCCCAAAAAGCGGGACACGAATATAATAGTAGTAGGATTAGTAAAAGTAGGATTAGTGCTGTTTTTTCATTTTCTCATTCCATTTACTGATTACGTGGGTACTGTGGTTCACATTTGCAACCCACTCTACCCTACTTACTTCATAAACCGAAATCAACCTCTGAGGCCTGAAAATAAGCTTTTAGTTCTACCCTGTATTTATTTTTCCTTCCGTTCGCCAGATCCCAGAAATCATTACTCTTTAGTTCCACCACTCCCGAAACCACATCACCTTTCGTAAATGTGGGCTTAGATGTGAGTATACAGGATGTGTACGAACAAGGTACGGAAAGTTTGTAAGACGCCCTTTCATCATCTTCGTTATACTTATAAATTTCGGCATCCGATTTTACCATATAAGTAAGTTCATAATTATCTCCATACAGGTCAAGATAAAAACCCAATGCTACCGTAAACCCTGCAAACCCGATGATGCACATGGTATCGCCCTGATAGCTGGTCATAAAAAGAAGTTCTCCCTTTTCATCATCCCCGAAATTATCAAAAGTAAGCACATCATTCTCATATATTTTCAATTCCAGACTCCCCACCGGAAAGCCATTCATATCTCCGATATTACGCTCGACTTCCTTTTTCAGGCTTTCATCAACTTTATACTTCCCCATTCCACCTGTTCCTTCGGATTTACAAGAGAATGATAAAAACGACAATAGAAAAATGATAATTGTTTGTGTTTTGCTCATATTACTTATTAATGCGAATCAGTATTTAAAAAATAAGATAAATAAAAGCGATGGCAATTTTACCCATCGTATGAATTAAAAGCCCGGATGTAGATCTGGTCTTATGCGCTCTTTGAATATTAGT
>JAITVY010000001.1 GCA_031285565.1 Tannerella sp.
TTGAAATATGTCCCGACTGCCGATGTGCCTGTCCCCGTACCGAATCCGATCGAAGTAAAAGTATGGGACAACGAAGACCCGGACGGCATGGGGCGCGTAAAGGTCGAATTTACTTTCGATGAAAAGTTCTGTGACACCTGGATTCCTGTGATGACGTTTGACGCCGGAAGCGATGCGAAAGGCATTGGGAATGTGAAAGTTAATCGCGGAACGGTCATCATTCCGGAAATTGGGGATTCTTGTATCCTGAATTTCCTTGATGGCCAGTGGCTGTCCCACCCGTTTATCATGGGCAGTATCTTTCACGGGAAAAACACCGATAATCAGGGCGGCGGTAAAGGGAATCATATTAAAACATTTTATGACAAAGCCGGAAGTTATTACAAATTCAATACCGACGAAGGCAGCATTGAAGTTTATTCGTTGAAAGGCGATAGCAAAATGAATTTTGATGGGCAGGGAAATATAACTATCAGTACTCCCAAAACCATTACTCTTATTGCAACTGATATAAATCTGAATGCCTCAAATTCGATCAACTTTACGGCACAGCCAGGAGAAGAAGACGGCGGGGAAGGATTTATTACTGCCTATGCAGAAAAATCAATCACAGTTACCGCGCAAGAAGAAGGCATCAGGATGGAGGCGAAAGAAAAAGACATCACTATTAAAGCCAAAACAGAGATAGCTGCTTCCAGTGAAGATGCCAATGTAATAGTTCAAGCAGCAAAAGAAGTAAAAGTAAATGCAACTGATATAAAAATCGGAGCATCTTCAACAATTAGAATATCGTCAAGTGATACTGATATTATATAAAAATTATGGCAGACGATCTGGAATATGTAGTTAGAAGCGCTGTAATGGTTTGTGATAAAGGAGCCGCTCCCGGCTTTTTTATGCCTACCCATAATATGCATATAAACGTGAGCAGTTGTTTAGTTACCAACAAAATGGATATGCTTCCGATTGTGAACATTCCATCTTTTGGCGTTTGTGTTTCTACAAGATGTGTATGTGTACCAGCCCCAACTATGTGGCAAAAAACATATCAGGTAAAAGTCAAAGGGCAAGAAACCCTATTATATCGTTCATATATGCCTTGTGCTTTAGGGGGTAAAATTGAATTTGTAACCAGTGGACAAATACCTTTACCGGCTGATGCCTTGGATGATATAGAATGTATGCAGCAATCCGCACAAGAAGATGCTGTTGAAGAGGATGAAGGTTGGACTTGGTTGGATACAGTTGAACTTATCCCTGTTGTCGGTTCTATTGTAGGAGCTGTAAGAGAAGGAATAAAAGGTAATTGGGGAATGATGGCCATGAATATTGGCTTCTTAGCATTAGACATAGCCGGAATTGTTTCGTTTGGAGCTACAACAGTGGCTTCCAGTGCCGGAAAGGCAGCTGTGAAAGCCGGTGTGAAAGTTGCTACGAAAACAAGTATAATGGCAACTGCAAAATCCGGATTAAAGACAGGTGCAAAATTATTTGCCAAAGGAGCAATGCAGTCATTTAAGAATACAATGTCCACAATATCGTTGATTGCTTCTAAAGGTAAAAAATGTGTATTGGCATGCTTTCCAGCGGGAACGTTAATTCATACCGAAACAGGGCAACGACCGATTGAAGAAATTAAAGTTGGAGACAAAGTCTGGAGTTTTAATGAGGAAACAAAAGAGATTGCATTAAAAGAAGTTTTGCATACAATGGAAAACGAAGTTGATGCTACTATAAAATTGAAAATTGAAGATGAAGAAATTGAAACAACAGCCGAACATCCATTTTATGTAAATAACGAATGGAAAGACGCTTCCTATTTGGAAGAAAATGACGAACTAATAAGCATCAATAAGTGCAAAAAGAGTGTAAAGTCTAGTGACTACAGTTATAAAGCGAAAAAAGTCTTTAACTTTGAAGTCGCAGATTGGCATACCTATTTTGTTGGGTTATTAGGCTTGTTGGTGCATAATGCACGACCTTGCCTGAAAATGATTAGCAAAATGCCAAAATGGCTTCAAAAAATAATGAAAGGCAACTATTTTAATTTTATCAGAGAACAATATTATAAGCGAATTGGAGGTTTTAGTGAAATTGTACTAAGCAATGGGAAAAGATTGGATAGTTACATTCCCGGTAAAGAAATTATATCACGTAAATTTACTCAATTGGCAGATATTACGACAGATACAGCAAAGAAATATATTGATGAAATAACAAAGAAATATAAGCCGGGTACTGAGATAAAAAACACAAAACGAAATGGCGATGTAATAAGTAAGGGAGGCAATAAACTGGATGGAGAAATGATACTAGAAATACCTCCACAAAAAAAACCGATAGATCCAGACATATTAAAACATGCAGATGAGAAAAAAGTCATAATCAGAGATACGAATGGGAAAATTTATAATTAATTCTTATAAAAATGAAACAACTATATCAAAGCTATTGGGCTGCAAGAAAGAGACTGCAAACAGAAGAAGCAACTGTGTCTTATTTAGACACAACTAATGATACAAAATATTTAAAACTTTTTCAAAAAGGAAAGATTACCGCAGAAGAAGTTGCCAAAAAAAATCATGAAGAAGGACTTCATTATGAAGTTACGATTTTGGCAGAAGAAAAACCAATTTCTTTTTTAGAGATTGTTCACGAGAATAATTATATTGGAGTAACGTTTTTGGATGAAGTTGGTCGTAAATATTTAAAATATCAATTTAAAGAAGTTGAACCTTTAAAAAAACTTTTTTTGCATGAAGTTTGGTATTACAACTACCTAAGCGAAGATGCTATAAATGAAGACTATCGAATTCATTTTGCTTTTGATCAAGAAGGAAATGCTTCTTATAGGAAATATGATGAAATAAACGAAAAAACGTTAGACTATGAAAGCAAAGAACCTTTGGATGTAAGTGGCTTATATGAGGATTATCCCGAATTTGGGAATTACGAAAGGTTGATAAAGGTAGAACGAAATATGCCACTTCTTGATGATATGAATAACATTTAGAAGCAATAGTTTATGAGTTTCTCTTTTTTACAACCATATAAAATAGACCCTCTGAAAGTTGATGTTTCAGAAGCAGAGGATATTGGCAGGAAAAAACATTTATTTTTTCCGATCCCTGATATTGACCTTGAAGAAGTGTTGAAAACATTTGATCCGTTTCCGGTCGAATTGAAATCTTTCCATGAGGAAATTGGTTTTGGTTTTTTACATAGAAGAAAAGGGAAACTAAATATGCTGTTAGACCCAATGTCTTTAATAAATACCAATTTAAAATTAGGATACTTCAAAGAAGACCCATTAATAGTAAATGCCTTTCAGCACCTTAAGGTTGAAAATCGATTATTATTTTTCAAAACACATTTGGGTCAATACTTTTCCATTGATCGCTTGGATGCACAAGGTAAAAATGCTGTTTTCTATAAAGAAGAACAGGTTGATAGTTCGTTGTATAATTTTTTACTTCATTATTCTCGAGACTCGGATTACTTAAAAAACTATATCGACGACATGGTTGTAAATGAGAGAGATGACAAGGGAAAGGACAATCATCCAAATAATCAAAAGAATGTCAAACGTTTAGGCGGACATGTTTTGATTGATCCATATTAGAAAAACGATATTTCAAGATTACGACACAATAACTTTATAAGTAGAACTTTATGTCAAACCTCCTTGACCTGTCAAAAAAAACAACCAACAACCTTGAAACCGACTATAAAGCGGAAGTAATCGCCGCATCTTTGATTGAACAAGGCGTAGAGCCTGAAAGCATCACAATCATCAGGAAAGGTATTGCGCGGCG
>JAITVY010000005.1 GCA_031285565.1 Tannerella sp.
CCTTCCTTCAGATTCCATCTCGCAATGGACACCCTTGGCTTTGGCTAAACACTTCCCACTATCAGGGTGTGTCAGGGACTTACACCCATTAGAATATACACATGCTGGGCGAACAAAAAGAAGCAACCCCCGAGCATTAGGGATTGCTTCACGATCGCCCGCTAAGGCGACACATCAGACACTGGAATTTTATTTTTTATTTCTTCTTATTTGCGTTTATACGCAAAACGGTAAATGAATATGCCGGAAGCGTTAGTTTATCAATTTCAGAAACAGTCATTTTGCTTTCAATAGGTTTCGCCATCTTATCATCCGGCTTTCCGGATAATACAGTCTTAATCACTTCTATTCCGGGCAAACCGATTGACTCCATATCGAGTTTTGCATTTACCTCTACCGGCAGCAGGTTGACCAATTTTAAAATAACATCTCCGGTTTTACTATCGCGGACAACAGAAGCTGCAACACGTTTAACAACTCCGTCCGTGTTATCCGGCAACTGAATACAATTTCCAATATATTCGTCACCGGCATTGACTCCAAAGAGCTTCTGTACATAATAACCGACTGTAGGATTTACCTCGTAATTATTGAAATATATCAGGTCGGGATTCCATTGCGTAAAACCATCTTTAGCCAATAAAGGTGCATACGAAGTCAAACTAACAATGTCACCGTTCCGCTCTACGTTGATGAGATGCAGCGCTTCTGCCAAAGCTGTCTCAATATTGTTCGGGCGCCCGGGTAAATGTGCCGCATATTCTCCCAAGTAGACTTTCGGTTTGCTACGGTCGTAACGGTCGTAGTATTCCTGGTTATGAATATACCATCCCGGAGAATTGTAGTAATGTTCGTCCAGCATAGGTACACCAAGCTCTGTTCCCAGTTTCCATCCTGCCTCATAATCGGAGCCTTCCCAAAAGGGACCGGCCGTGCCTATTACGATTATCTCCGGGTATTTTTCTTTTATGGCATTATAAATCATTGTAAAACGCTCTTCAAATACATCCGAAATCAAATCTTCATTTCCCACCCCCAAATACTTTAGGTTGAATGGTTTGGGATGTCCTGCATCCGCACGCATTTTTGCCCATTTATTTGTTTTGGGATCACCATTTGCCCATTCGATCAGGTCTAAGACATCCTGAACATAATCACCCATTTCGCACATTGGGATACCGCCTTGTTGACCTCCGATCGGGTGATTGTGTTTCGCCGAATTCTGACAGGGAACTCCTGCTGCAACAATAGGAACCGGTTCAGCATCTATATCTTCGCAAAACTGGAAATATTCGAAATAGCCCAAACCTGCTGTCTGGTGATATCCCCATATATTACGCTGCGGTTTACGGCTTTCCAATGACCCAACCGTGTTTTTCCAATGATAGATGTTTTCGATTCCATCGCCATGAGCCACACAACCGCCCGGAAAACGTACAAACTGTGGTTTCATATCCGCCAGCACCTGTGCTAAATCTGCCCGGAGTCCGTTTTTACGTCCTTTGAACGTCTTTTGTGGAAAAAGAGAAACCATATCGAGTGCAAAATCTCCTTCGCTTTGCGGAACAATTTCTAAACGGGCATGGGTAGCATCTTTCTTTGCCGTCATAACAGCATTGTATTTCTTCCAGTTTGCAGATAATGCTCCTGTCATTGCCTCTGCAATAACATCTCCATCACCATTGACCAAACGTATTTTCATTTTGCCGCCTTTACTATCAATGGTTCGTGCAAAAACAGAGAAGTCATATTTATCGCCGGCTTTCAATACGATACCATCAAAACCTTCGTTCTGTAAACTTCCGCCAACCTGATTAACTTTCAGTACTGCATAATGAGGATTGTTTTCATGAAGAGGTGAAGTCGTTTCAATATCAAATGTGATATTTCCTCCAACTGTACTCCATGCCTTCTTACTGTTCCAGGTTTCATCATTACCCCTATCCGAAGGTTGATATTCAAATCCGCGGTTCTGTATCAGTTCGGCATAAATCCCTCCATCGGCAGCATAATTAATATCTTCAAAGAAAATGCCCAACAGTTCATCACTGATCTTTTTACTATCCGATCCGTCTACTTTGATTGTAGCATCTATGGCTTTCAGACCGGCAAAACGTACCGGGTCGTCTTTCATCATTTCACCATGCAGCTTATTCCGGTAATTGGTAATTTCTACTTTGTGCAACAAATCATTAATTGTTTCCCAGGATACTTTATGAATGGTTCCGGTTTCTTCTACGCCCGAAACCGTTACTATATCCCGTTGATTGATACGTGCTGCTGCCGGTATTTTGCTTACCGGAGTATATTTCTTAAAATCAGCAGTAGTAATGGTACAGAATTCTTCTTTTCCATCTTTTTCGCTTATCCACGAAATGATATAATGTTTATCAGACGCCCTGTATCCTATTTCAAGCATCAGGCAATTATTTACCTGATCCATAACAGGGTAAGACTGTGGCTGCCAGTTTATAAGATCTTTAGACGAAGCATAAGCAAAAGTCGGGTCTTCATCGTTTAGCGTCCACAAAGCATGCCAGTTACGATCTGCTCCATAAAATAAAACGGGATTAATCATTTTCTTCTGGGTTCCCCAACGGCTATAATCCGATTTTACAAAAGCAAATTCAGGTCCTACCGGAAACCAGCTTTTCTGATCAATGCTCCATGCAAAATGCAAACCGGCCGCATTATTTTGTTTGGTCGTTGCATATGCAAAAATATAAGCAGAATCGGGTTCGTTTGCCTTTAACTTCATAAAAGGCAATAAGCACAAGGTAAAAATAATGAATGTTGATAAAAAATTTTTCATAGGTTAATTTGTTTATTACAGACATAGCGTATAGCTTCATATATATCTGTTTTCTCTTTATAAACCAAGAGATTATTTAAGTAACGATTATTGAAAATCTATTTTAATATTCCAATGTTTTGTTAGTTTTTCTGCTTCATCACGTGTTAAATGAATTATCGCACCATGTTTAGGAGATGTAAAATTTGTTGTTTTCATTACTCCTTCATTAAAACGTCCAAGATTTGTAAAATTCACAAAATCGCTCGTTTCACTAAAGCCGAAATTATGCGGATTTATTCCGTAAACATCATACATCAATACCCATTTATCTTCTCCGATACGTTTCCATACATTCGGAGCTTCGCAAGCTTTTTCTTCCGGATCGTACCAGCGGGCATCATACTCATAGTCGCTATTTATTTTACCTGATACAGCTTGTTTGATACCTGCCTGTCCGTCATGCGATACGTAAAACATATGATACTGATTACCTAATTTGGTTATGTCGGCATCAATTGCAGATACTTTCTCATCCGGATATTCAAATAATAACTGAGGCATTGTTTCTATTGTATCAAACTCATCGTTTACATAGACGTAATATAATTTATTCGCTTCATTTTTAAAACGCATGGTAAAATATATCATTAGTTTGCCTTTTTCCTCATCGTAAGTTGTTTCTGGAGCCCAAACACAGCCTATCTCACTTAATCCTGCCGACAATGTATCAAAACGGACGTTTGCACGGTTCCAATTAATTAAATCCCATGACTTCATCAGTACCAGTCCCCGGTTATTTCCCCATCCGTAATCTTTTCCATCACGCTCCCATTCTGTTTCCCGGTATCCATCCTTCTGAGCATAGATATGCAGATCGGTCATTGCCAGATAAAAAGCTCCATCGGGTCCACGAAAAATATGAGGATCACGAATTCCTTTCTGCAAAGCGATTGTATCGCCTGCAAGAACCGGTTTATCATTATTTATATTCGTAAATGTATATCCGTCAGGACTTACAGCCATATATAAACCATGTGATTCATCTTTATGAAAAACCATCAGGTATGCATTCATATCTTTTTCCTGCGGTATAGCATTGCAATAGTAAAACTGTTTAAATTGAGCTTTTCCTTTTCCGGCAGATAATAATCCGATTCGCAAAGCATAAAAACCTCCAAAATTATTATGATTCAAAGCTGATACATTCAGGTTTTCTATCAACGAAGTCCATTCTTTACCATCTTTACTTACAGATATCTTTATTTCATTTCCCTGATTATGTATTTGCGCAAAGAAATGTTTCCCAATTCTATTTGGTAATTCTATATAGTCTTCTGCATTTTTATAAATAATGAAACTTTTGCCATTTGAAACAAGTCCCGTAAAAGCTTTCTCATTATAATACAATACGAGTCCTGCTGAATTTCCGTTTCCCACAATTATTTCTGCTTGTGTTTTATAGTTTTTATCAGTAGCAGTAGTAAGTAGTAAACGTCCATCCGCAGGAGTTGAACCTTTTCCTTCTATCCATATACTTTGTTGTTTAAACTGAAGAGATTGTGGTGCATATTCTTTCCAGAAAGTCCATTGAAGTCCTAATTCCGGACCTTCAAAATTGTCAGAAAGTTCAAGTCCATGCTTAACCGGAGAAACAGATTTTATTGGAATTGCAGCAGGTTTTGTCCGGAACCATCCATCTGTAGTCCATTCAACAGGTTCAATCAATGTCTGCCGTCCCAATGTATGATAGCCTTTCGCATATGCATGATATACAATCCACCAGTTTCCGTTTACATCGTCAATCAATGTTCCGTGCCCTTTCGACCACCAATTATCTCCTGCACTGTAGGTATGTACTATCGGATTGTAAGGAGAATTTTCCCAGGGTCCCATAATGTTTTTCGAACGTGCCGAAACTACCATATGACTTGTTGCCGGACCTGCTGTTCCACCCTGTGCCGAAGTCATATAATAATATCCGTTTTTATAATTTAATTTGGGAGATTCCAGGCACATACATTCTGTTTCCCATTCTTTCGGATATTCCCAGCCATCATACACTTTCTTTTTTTCGCCGGTCGTAGCCAGTCCATCATCTGTTAGCCGGATCACTTCTCCATTGTTAACATATAAATACCTGTTGTCGTTTTCGTCAGCAATATGCCCCGGGTCGATACCATCTACTTTTAGATCAACCGGTTTGCTCCAGGATCCTTTAATATCGTCTGCCCAGATAACCCAGTTACTTCCTGCAGCCGGATAATAGATATAGAAACGTCCTTTATATTTTATCAGGTCGGGCGCCATAGCCGAACCTTCATATTCCGGCATCACACGGCAAACCGGCTCCCAATTCATCAGATCACGTGAATGCCATATTAAAAATCCGGGATTGTAATAAAAAGGCGAATGTGTCATATAATAATCTTCTCCATCCCGAAGAATACTCGGATCCGGATAATCTCCTTCCAGTATAACCCGGGGAAATCCTTTTATGACAGTATTTATAGTCTGTGCATGAAGCAACCAAGCAAAGAAAGCAAGACAAATTATAAACAAATATTTTTTCATCGATTCTTATTTTTAAGGTATATAACGGTCTTCTATTATCAGTTTATCTCCTGATAAATCAATATTAAACAGGCATGGGATACGGATATAACGACCATTTTCTTCTCTGTGGCTATGAACGGACATCAGCCATTTACCATCTAATGTCTGAAACAGCATACCGTGACCAAAATCGGGCGGTGTAATCGGGTCATGTTCCTGTATCCACGGTCCATCCAATGTTCCACTTTCCGAATAAACGACTCCCTGTGTATAGACATTATAAACCCAGCTAGTCCAGATCATACCTAATCGTCCTGTCCCGGTACGAAACAAATAAGGTCCGTCAGTAACTTTGTTGGGTCCTGTTTTTCCGTCAATTTCTTCACGGCTCCAGGGTGAATCGCTTGCCCGGAATAAAATCTTCCCTTTACCAACAGAACTACTCAGGTCGGGTTTTAATTCGATCTTTTCCATAGTTCCGTTATTATTCTGAAGCCATTCATGACAATAAATCATATAAGGCTTTCCATCTTTATCTACCCAGAATGTGCCATCGAGTGTAAGCATACCTGCCGGCAGATAGGTTTCATCTTCCATCGGCACATACGGACCATCGGGCTTATCGCTCACCAACACATGCGAAGCACGACGTTCCAATGCTTTGCCATTGATCGTATCGACCATAACTTCTTTATTCGTAAAAGTCGCAAAATAGTAGTACTTATCATTGTATTTATGAAGCTCTGCCGCCCAGATCATCGGCTTCTCTCCCATCCATGAGTTTTTGTCATGTTCAACTACTTGATAAGGACCATCCCAGTATTTTAAATCTTTACTTTTCCAAAGCATACCTCCTGTTCCGGTCATGTAATACATGTTTGTATTATGGTCTGCTAAAATAGCCGGGTCACTTAGCCGTATGGAATCAAGCGGCACATTTGTTCTCGGTTCGTTGTAATTTCTATTTTGAGCAAATATAAACTGGCTGGCAAAACAGAAAGATAGGAAAAGGAGGATCGTGTTATGTTTCATATATATGCTATTCTTAATATATAATTTCATTAGTCGTTTTATTTGACAATGTTATGTGTTATTCTTTCTTTTGGTTACTCCCGTCATTTCGACCAGCGGGAGAAACAGCGTTCGCTGCTATGCAGCAATTGAATATCGGCCATAGCCAAATCTCATAATCACAGATAATATAGTGTTAATGAGATCTCTCACACAAGGTTCGAGATGACGGTTAGTGGTTTCATTATCAATTGTCCACTGTCCACTGGCAATTGTCCATTAATTCGTTAAAATCACCCCTCCCCCAGGCTGTATGGTGAGTGTCATTTCACCATTATTCTTCACACCCACTTCCTCTAACTGGGGTGAGCGGTCTTTTTTATCATAATACAATGATACTTTTCCACCGGCAAACATCGGTAATTCTACTTTTATCTTTTTAGCTTCTTTTTCCGCATTTATTCCTACTACGTACCATTTGCCGTTATGCCGGCGTGCCAATATGCAATATTTACCCGGATATCCGTCAATAAACACAGTCTCGTCCCAGGTTGTAGGAACAGATTTCATAAAATCAATGACAAATGCAGGAAATTCAGTCAGATTATTCGGAGTAATACCGAAATTTTGCACAGGTGTCTGATACAATACAGCAGTAGCTAACTGAAAAATCTCAGTTGTTTTACGTATGGTACCACCATCATTTTTGCGGTTGTGACGTTTGTTTAATAACACCGGTCCGAAATCCATCGAAGCTACACTATTCCGGATAAACGGGTGCAAACAGGCATTATAGGCTTCCTGGTCGTTTGCATGTTGTGTGAATATCAGGTTTTCGGAAGCCAGCACAGCTTCGCTGCCCACAAAATTCGGAAACATACGTTCCCATCCGCGAGGTAATGTGCAACCATGGAAAATAACTACTATTCCATAATCGTTTGCATCGGAAAGGATATCTTCATACAATTTCATCGTTTCCTGTTTGTCGCCTCCGAAAAAGTCAACTTTGATACCTTTGATACCTATACTTTTCATCCATGCCATCTCTTTTTTACGGGCTATGGATGTATTCATACATTGTTTAGGTCCCTGGGGCGCATCGCTCCAATAACCATTGGAATTATACCACAAGCAGATACCTACGTTTTTACTACCGGCATATTTCACCAGTTCTTCTATTTTCTCCCTGCCGATATTTGTATCCCACCAATTGTCTACCAGTACAAATTCATATCCTAATTCTGCAGATAAATCGACAAATGTTTTCTGGTCGTCATAATTGATACTACCATCCTGCCATTCCAGCCAACTCCAGGTAGAACGCCCAAACTGATATGTTTTAGAAGGTTTATAAAGCGGTTCGACAACATCGAAGGGAATGGTTGTTCCGACAATTGGCTTAAGGTTATCACCTACCGTAATCGTACGCCAGGGAGTCTCGCCCGGCAGGCTGATACCCGGACTTGCACTTCCGATGCCATTATTTTCGCCCGGCTCGGGAAAAGCAATTGTATAAAGTCCATCCGGGGTTCCCTCACTTAATTTCGAACCACAATACAAACTATGCACTCCGGTTTCGGATACCAATGCCCATCCATTATCACCAATATGGAATAGTCCCGGGAATGTATATCCAAATCCATATTTTGAAGGTGCTCCTACAGGTTCGTCCGGCACATATTCTTCTTCATAACTAGGTTTGGTCATTTTCCACCCGATCATCGGGGTTGATTGAGGCGTCAGGAAGGTTGTCGTAAATGAGGGGAACTTAAATCCACTCAGTTCTTTCTCAACAATGCAACGGGCTGTTTCATCCGTTTGTGCAAGTATATATTTAAAAGCTATATCATTATCTGAAACCCTGAAAACAATACTAATCTTTTGTTTTCCAGCATTCTCAAAATTGCATACGACTTCATTAGCCTGGTATGCGACCTGGGATTTTTTTATCCGGTTTTCCGTATATGATTCATTAATAAGCTTCCCGGTTTTATCAATCATCACCAAATCTTTGCTGAAATCACTTACGTTGGTAACCATCCCCAAAGGTGAATCCTCCAGAATGGTTTTTCCTTTGTATTGCACATTATATGTAAGACTTCCGCCTTTCAGAAATAGATTTACCTGCAAATTTTTGTCAGGGCTCTCAATCACTGTATTTTCTGCAAAAGCTGTTAGATGCAAACATAAGATGAAGATGCTTAATATTGCTTTTTTCATAGGATCTTTTTTATAAGTAGTTAGTAGCTAGCAGTTGGTAAAACTATTGAATGAACTGTATTAACACATTCTTTGTAAAAAGTCCATTCTACAAACTACTTACTACCAACTACTGTCTACTCTAAAAATTATTTTACTTCCAGTACAACAATCGATTTCGCCGGTAATTTTACATTCAGCTTTCCTTTGGATATTTTTGCGTCTTTAAATTCTACCGGTTGTATCATATTCGGATTTTCGAATGTATTATGATCAGTAATCTTTTTAGATGTCAGAATACGACCACTAACACTATTCATTCCTGCACCGGAGAGGTCAATTTCAACATTACGTTCTTTATCCAGGTCAATATTTGCTAAAGTCAGATGAACGCTTCCATCTTTCTTCGAAGCAGAGACACTGACCATATCCACCTGGCGTTCACGAATTTCTTTTTTATCAACAATAATATCCAAAGGCAGGTATGTAGCATCCTGATGCACCCTATACATTTCGAATACATGGTAAGTCGGCGTTAGCAACATTTTATCATCTTTTGTTAAAACCACTGATTGCAATACGTTTGCGATCTGCGCTATATTAGCCATATGGATACGTTCGCCGTATTTATTGAAAATATTCAAAGAAAGGGCAGCTACAAATGCATCACGCATGGTATTTTGCTGGAACAGATGTCCCGGATTGGTACCCGGTTCCACATCAAACCATGTACCCCATTCATCCACCATCAGACCGACTTTGCGTTCTTTATCATATTTATCCATGATATCCATGTGCTTCAGGATAACTTCTTCTATTTCGAGCGCTTTACCAAGCGTCCAATAATAATTTTCATTATCAAATTGTGTTGCAGATCCTTTGCTACCGCTCCATCCTGTTACTGTATAATAATGAAGGGAAACTCCGTGCATGCGGTTACCGATTTGTTTCATCAGGACGTCTGTCCAGTTATAATCATAATCACTGGCTCCACTAGCTATTTTATATAACCGGTTTTCACCATAATTACGGCAATAAACCGCATAGCGGCGGTATAAATCGGCATAGTATTCAGGACGCATATCACCTCCGCATCCCCAGCTTTCATTACCGACACCGAAGTATTTCACGTTCCAGGGTTTCTCACGTCCATTCTTCCGACGCAAATTTGCCATAGGACTGTCTCCGTCAGAATTCATGTATTCAACCCATTTTGCCATTTCTTCCACACTTCCACTACCTACGTTGCCACTGATATAAGGTTCGCAACCCAGTATTTCGCAAAGATTCAGAAATTCATGAGTACCAAAACTATTATCTTCCACGGTTCCACCCCAGTTTGTGTTGACCATCTTAGGCCGGTTTGCTTTTGGACCGATACCATCCATCCAGTGATACTCGTCGGCAAAACATCCTCCGGGCCAACGCATATTAGGGATCTGTAGTTTTTTTAATGCTTCCAGTACATCTTTGCGGTAGCCTTTTTCATTGGGTATCGGAGAATCTTCGCCAACCCACAAACCTCCATAAATACAAGCGCCTAAATGTTCGGCAAAATGTCCGTATATATGTTTACTGATTTGTTGTTTTCCTTTTTCAGGATAAACGGTTATTTTAACATCATTCGATTGAGCAGAAAGAAATCCTGCACATAATATAAAAGATAAGCAAGTTAAAGTTATTTTGTTTATCATGTGTTATTAATTTTAAAATTGAACATTTTCGTTAAGCTGGCGAGCAAAAGTAAAGTATACTTTGAACATGTCACCGTGAAAAACAGTGTTTGCTGCCAAGTAGCAATCGGGGATCGGCTTTAGCCAAAATCAAGAAACAAAGACGCCCAAAGCTATTAATAATTGCAAACCGGCAGTCCTGAAAAAGGCACAAATAACCAATTTGTTATTCGCGCCTTTTTATAACAGTTTACCAGAAATAAATATAAAAAGCAACCGTTATGCCTAAAATAATAAGGGAATGAATAATATCCCAATGATTCCAGCTCGCACGGGTTTCCGCTAATTGCTCTTTAGTAGCTGTACCAAATACCAGACCTTGTATCTTTTCTGCCGAAGGCGCCTTTGTACACAAACTTACAAGAACAACTACAATAATACAGAATAAGAACATCCAACCGCAGAAGAATAACCAGTTTACATCATAAAAAATGTATTTAAAAATGTTTTCGCTTGGTGCAACCGCAGTGCTATAGAAAACTTTGGCTCCTAAACGTGTTAATCCGATTATCATACCGGCTAGTAATCCCCACATACCTCCTTGCGCACTGGTACGTTTCCATGTTATACCCAGCAGGAATGCTGCTGCAATACCCGGTGCTAATACCGATTGAACATCCTGTAAGTAAGCATAAAGGACATCTCCTACACTACGCATAATAGGAATCCATAATATCCCTAATATAACAATAACAACCGTTGCCATCTGACCGATAGCCACCAGTTTCTTTTCCGATGTATCCGGCTTGAAACGTTTATAGAAGTCTATTGTAAATAACATCGAAGATGAATTAAACAATGAAGCTAATGAACTCATCAATGCAGCCAGAATACCACACACAACCAAGCCTTTAACTCCTGCAGGAAGCAATTTTGCCACCAATACCGGGAATGCGGCATCTGCATTATGAGCGCCACTGCTCAAAAGAGGAAGAAAACTACCCGTTTTCTGGTGAAGTGCAAATGCAATCATACCGGGGATTAAAAATAAAAACACGGGAAGAAGTTTCAGGTAGGCGCCGAAAATCGTTCCCCGGCGCGCTTCTTTTTGATTCTTTCCAGACAAAACACGTTGCACGATAAACTGGTCGGTACACCAGTACCAGAAACCAATGATGGCTGAACCAATCAAAGCTCCCAACCACGGGAAATTAGGATCACCGTTATTCCGGATCAGGTTGGTCATGGTGTCGCCATAATCATTTACAACCGTTGCTCCTGCAATACGCATCATTTCATCCCAGCCTCCCAGTTCTTTCAGTCCAAGCACCAGAATTATCAATGAACCCAACAATAGAATTGGAGTTTGAAGTACAGAAGTATAAAGCACAGACTTCATTCCACCGAAAATAGTATAGACTGCCGTAATTAAAACCAGCCCAATGGCAGCAATCCAGAAAAAGTCAATTCCCCAGAGCTCTTCAATCCCGAAAACCTGTTGGAATACCAATCCTCCGGCATACACCGTTACGGCAACTTTCGTCAATACGTAACTTATTAAAGATATAACTGATAGTATGGTTCTTGATTGCGGATTATAACGGCGCTCCAGAAACTCCGGCATCGTATACACCATACTACGTGAATAAAACGGAACAAAAACCCAACCCAGGATCAAAATCATCCAACCCTGAATTTCCCAATGTGCCATTGCCATACCGCTTGATGCTCCGGCTCCGGCTAATCCGATTAAATGTTCGGAACCAATATTCGAAGCAAAAATAGATGCTCCAATTGCAATCCAGGTTGCATCGCGTCCTCCTAAAAAGTAATCTGCCGAGTCATTCTGTTTTTGTTTTACTACCCATACGATAATTCCGATAAGAACAAGAAAAAACAACCCGATTACAATCCAATCTAATAATGCCATAATGTCTTCTGTATTAAAGATTATTTATTTGAATAAAATGCCTCTTCGGTAAATCTGCCAAGTTGCAGATATTTTTTATAAAGCTCCATATAGATTTTATGGTTGGCTTCGTTTGGAACATATTCATGAGAGAAGCCTTGTCCCATCGCTTTCTGCGCCGCATATATATCCGGATATATCCCAGCCGCTACTGATGCGAACATGGCTGCACCAAAAGCGCATGCCTGTTCCGATTTTGCCACTTTAATCGGCATCCCTAACACATCTGCCAAAGCCTGCATTACTAACGGAGACTTCTGCGAGATACCACCAATACCGATAACCGCATCAATTTCGATACCATTTTCAATGAAACGATCAACAATTGCTTTTGAACCAAATGCAGTAGCTTCCACCAATGCTTTAAAGATCATAGGTGCAGTTGTTCCTAAGTTTAATCCGGTTATAGAGCCTTTTACTAATTGGCTTGCATCCGGTGTACGGCGTCCGTTCATCCAGTCAATGGCTAAAACTGCGCTTTCCGATACGGGAATCTTAGCAGCTTCTTCCGATAACGCCGGAATCATTTTATCCAATGTTTCTTCAATCAGTTTTTCTTTTGTTGCGTCATCCAGAATAGATGATTTTGCAAGAATATTTTTTATTGGCCATGCCAGAACTTTCTTGAACCATGCATAAATATCCCCAAAACCGGATTGTCCGGCTTCCAGACCTACCATTCCCGGGATAACGGATCCATCTACCTGTCCACAAATACCCGGAATCAGTTTATGCTCCATCTCTTCGTACGAAGCTACCATTATATCGCAGGTAGAGGTTCCGATAACACGCACAAATGTTTTCGGACCGATTTCGGCGCCTACAGCTCCCATATGGCAGTCAAATGCACTTACACCTACTATAACATTTATTGTGAGACCTAATTTTTCTGCCCACTCGGGAGTAAGTGTGCCTACTTTCTCATCACTCGTATACGTATTATGGAAGAGGCGTTCGCGATATCCTTTCAGATACGGGCTAATGGCTACCAGAAAGTCTTCGGAGGGTAATCCATCCCATTCTTCCAGCCACATCGCTTTATGACCGGCAGCACAACGGCTTCGAATTATGTCTTCAGGTTTTGTTTTCCCGGTCAGAAAAGCAGTCATCCAATCACAATGTTCCACCCAGCTATAGGCTGCATTCCTTATGTTTTCGTCTTCACCCAATACATGGGCAACCTTCGCCCATACCCATTCGCTGGAATAAATACCGCCTTCATAAGCGGTATAGTCGACATCCCATGTTTTAGCTAATTCATTAATATGCGCTGCTTCCCGGATTGCCGTATGATCTTTCCATAAGACGAACATTCCATTTGGGTTTTCAGCAAATTCGGGACGCAAAGCCAGTGGAGTACCCTGGTTATCAATTAATACCGGAGTAGATCCTGTTGTGTCAAATGATAATCCGACTACATTTTCAGCCGTACCGGCAGGAGATTTGCTTAAGGCTTCCTGTACAGATTCAACCAGGCTTTCCATATAGTCCAACGGATGCTGACGATATTGGTTAGCCTGCGGATCACAGTATTTTCCTTCCATCCACCGTTTATAGTATTTTACAGAAGAAGCTATTTCTTTTCCTGTTTCAGCTTCTACAATTATAGCACGACATGAGTCTGAGCCATAGTCTAAACCTATTACATATTTCATATTTTCCATGATTTCGATTTGCAATTAAATTAGTGAACCAGTAGTCAAAGAAGTCATCAATCGCTTCGCTCTTTAGAAGTTAAGTAGAAATTACACAAACTCTAGTTCATAAGATTTAAATACGATTTCCAGGGTTAATCTTACTTGACTACTTTGACTTCTTAACTCCTTTGACTACTGATTGAATTATTTAAGCGCTTTATTCAACATATAATAAACTTCGTTTACTTTCAGCTCGAACTTGAACTTATCAAAAGTCGTATTTTCGTCAATTACCAGACATTCGATTCCTGCAACTTCTGCATAGTCCTGCCAGTATTCTGCTGTTAAATCGTAAGAGAATGCAGAGTGATGTGTACCACCCGCCATAATCCATGCTCCTGCACCTATTTCAAAGTTAGGACGTGGAATCCATAAAGCTGAAGCAACAGGCAATTTAGGTAACGGTTTGCTCTTGATACAATCTACTTTATTTACAATCAAACGGAAACGATTGCCCATATCAACAATTGTTGAAGCAACACCTTCGCCTACTTTTGAAGTAAATACCAAACGAGCAGGATCGTTTTTGCCTCCGATTCCTAACGGATGGACTTCGAGTTTAGGTTTATGTTCGGCAATCATCGGAGATACTTCCAGCATATGAGCCTGAAGGATTGCACTATTTTCTCCATCAAAATTCAATGTATAATCTTCAAGGAAAGAACAACCTTTCGGTAATCCCTCTCCCATTACCCACATGGTACGGCATAATGCTGCTGTTTTCCAGTCACCTTCAGCACCGAAACCATATCCTTCTACCATTAAACGTTGGCAGGCTAATCCCGGAAGTTGGTCGATACCATCCAGATTATCAAAATGGGTTGTAAACGCTTTAGCTCCTTTCTTTTTTAATAGACGGCGAAGCGCAATTTCTGCTATAGCTGCATATTTCACTTGTTGTGCAAAATGTGCATTATCCCATGAACCTGCTGCTATTTCATACTCTTTTTTGTATGTATCCAGCATTTCGTTAATATCCGCTTCCGTCACATCTTTTTGCAGATCCCTTAGTTCGGCAATATTACAGAAATCAACATGATAACCTAAACGCATTTCTGCCTCAACTTTGTCACCATCAGTTACAGCCACATTGTTCATCTGGTCTCCCAGACGAATGATCAACATATCCTGTGCATCTGCCCAAGCTGCAGCGACACGCATCCAAACAGCTATTTTTTGTTGGGTAGCTCCATCCTGCCAATGACCAACAACGACTTTACATGCTTTACGCATACGGGCAATAATATGTCCGAATTCGCGGTCACCATGAGCCGATTGATTCAGGTTCATGAAGTCCATATCCATGGTATCCCATGGTATTTCTTTATTGAATTGTGTATGGAAATGAAGTAAGGGTTTCTTCAGTTCCTGCAAACCGTGAATCCACATTTTAGCTGGTGAAAACGTGTGCATCCATGTCATTACACCAATACATTTTTCATCGTTATTGGCAGCTTTAAATGCAGCAGTTACCTCCTTAGCCGAATTAACCGTACCTTTATAAACTACTTTTACAGGAAGTTTTCCCGAATCATTAAGACCTTTTACCATTTCATTGGAGTGAGCGTCTACTGCAATCACTGCATCACCTCCGTATAATAACTGTGCACCGGTGATAAACCATACTTCAAAATCGTTATACATAGCTTTTAGAATTGAGAATTGACTCATAATAATTGACAATTGACAGATGACAATTGACAATTAAATCAATCAATTTGGGTTAATATTATTTTGTTTTGTTGTTTTCAATTTATGCATTTCGTCATTTCGAATGAAATGAGAAATCTCTCTAAAATGATACCATTGTATTCATGAGATTTCTCCCGCTGGTCGAAATGACGAATTGTTTTTCATTATCAATTACTTTAATCTTTCTCCTTTCTACTAAAATCCCTTCAGGGATTTTAATTTATTGCCCATAATACGCACCCGGTCCATGTTTACGATTGAAATGCTTTTCAATCAATAAAGGATTCATCGTCAGATCCGGATTAACACCATAAGCAATATAGGCCATTTTGGCAACCTGTTCCATTACAACAGCATTATGTACTGCATCGTGAGCATCTTTACCCCATGAAAACGGTCCATGGTTTTTTACCAATACGCCTGGCGTATGTACCGGATTCAGACCGTCAAAACGTTTGATAATCACATTTCCGGTTTCCAGTTCATACTCGCCTTTCACTTCAGCTTCCGTCATATCCGCAGTACATGGAATTGCATCATGAAAATAATCCGCATGCGTAGTCCCGATATTAGGTATGTCCAGACCGGCTTGCGCCCATGCCGTTGCATACGTAGAATGTGTATGAACAATGCCACCAATTTCAGGAAATGCCCTATATAAAGCCAGATGAGTTGGAGTATCTGATGATGGTTTCAACTTTCCTTCTACTATATTACCTTCGAGATCCAGCAAGACCATGTCGTCCGCTTTCATATGGTCATACGATACTCCTGATGGCTTAATTGCCACGATCCCACTTTTACGGTCTATAGCACTTACATTTCCCCATGTAAATATGACCAAACCGTGCTTCACTAAATCAAGATTAGCCTGAAAAACTTCCTGTTTTAAAGAATCTAATATACTTAAATCTCTCATTTGTAATGTTCGTTTATATTATAAGTGTACAAAATTACACTTAATTACAAATGCAAAGATAGGAAAGTCTTTTACATACGTAAAATAATATACAAACTAAATCGAGGGCGCCTTGTATGTTATAAAACAGTGTTATTTATTATACATCAAACGATTCAAAATACCCGATACTAAATTAAAATTGAAATCACCAGATATTTGCTCCCAGGGTGTGGTATCTTCTACAGTATATTGCTCTTGTAACAAAGTAGTGGCCTTCCGGTTATCACCTTCGAAAACAGCAGTGGCCCATTGAGCAATCTTATTATCCGGTTGATTCTTTAACCATCCGGCAGCTAAACGATCAGCTTCATCTTTCTTCCCAAGTTGCTGTAAAGCGATAGCTGTCAGCAATTCATTTGAAAGAGAATTTCTTCCGGCAGCACCTTTCTCTTTATCTACAATTTTCTGATAATAAGCAGTAGCTTCGGCTTGCTTGTTCTGCTTTTCATATATCACAGCCATAAGATAATCTTCCAAATAGTTATCGATATTTTCTTCATAGGGTTTCCCTACGCCCAGGTTCTCAATCCATACCTTAGAATCTTCAATGGAGTTGATTGCATGGCTATACTGCTTTTTATTTAACTGGTTGACAGCCTGATACAGGTGTGACTCCCGATAAATTGCACGGCCTTCATACGCTCCTTCGTTGGGAAGCACTTGTGTGCGTTTCAGCAGATCAATACATTCTTTGTATTTACCATTTTTTTGTAAGGCTTTCGCATACTTGAGACCAATCATATAATTAGCGGGAAAACGAGATGCATAACGTCTGGCCGTCTGCAAAGCTGTTACTTCGTCACCAGCACCAAGATAGTAATTAATAAGGGCAAAACCTATCCGCCAGGATGACTCAAGCTGCTCTGCTTTCAGGAGATCATCCAACCGCCGGGTTCCTGTTTTTAGCATAGCACGACTTTGATAATATGGAGCAAAGGAAACATTATTATGATTATCAAGTAATGCTCCGGCTTTTACTTTGTCCCCCAGATGCCACCAAAGAAGCGCTGCATAATAGTCTGTTTTCCATGAAGGAGATACTGTTTGCGCCCATTCCAGCACAATCAGTGTTGCCGGACGAAAAGGAAAGACCTGCTTCGGAGAGCTGTTAATTGCTTTATCGAGCCATAATGTTGCTTCTGTCGCATTTCCTGTCTGCTGATAAAGATATGCCATCCAATATTGTGCTATGGCATATTCTCCTGCAAATGACAATAATTGCAAGGCTTCTTCCGGAAGACCGGCAGAAACATACCAACCAGCTATCTCGATATATGTTTCGTGAGGTAGCTCATTCCTGATAAGGCTTGTAAAATCATGCATGTCATCAGATAATAGCTCTTTTTCAAAACGGACAGGATGATTGAGCGGCATATCATCCAGTAATCGTACGGAGTAATCCAATGCACCTGTCTTATCCGCAGATTTTCTTAATGCTATCAGACGTGCCATAATTGCATCCTGATTACGACTGTTCGACTCCAGCGAACGATCGGCATAATGCAATGCTTTTATCCAATTCTTTTCTTTCAGAAAACATTTTGCCAGCATAGCATAGGCTGCACTACGATACGCGGGAGAATAAGCAGCTACTGAAAAACCATCTTTAGCATCCACAGGATGAGTATCATAATTAATCAATCCATAGATATAATTCGCTTCACCATCATAAGCAGCCAAACTCAGAGCCGTACGGATATATTCCAATGCTTTATCATAACGGGCTGTCCGGTAGCAGAGTGATGCCATCTTATTCAGCGCAAGCAGAAAATAAGGTTCTTTTTCCAGGGAAAGCAGGAAATATTCTTCCGCCTTCCTGATATTGTTCTGGTTTAACCACTGTTCCCCTTGTACATAAAGTCCGTACATACTATTCCAATCAAAACCGGAAGGTAATTTATCAGGACGGTTGAGATTGGTTTGTTCCGGCACTTCATACCATACTAATTCTTCTTCACCTATCTCAACGGACAAAGGCAAATCATTTTTTATAGGAAATTCTTTTTCCCATGTTTCAAGTACGTCTGTTTGAAGCGACTCTTCAAATAACAGTTGTCCGCCTGCTCTTACAATTAATGTTGTATTGAGCTTCTGTAAAGGAGAAAAGGAGACCTTCAACATTCCGTCTTCCTTCACAGCATGTAATGAACCGATAGGACTCACTTTTGAAATACCACCGGTTTCTTTTACCGGAAACCAGTGTTCTATCCACCGGTCTGTTGTTCCGGGCAGAAAAGCATAATGTTTGTATGGTGTATAAGCACTATTCGATGCAGGTTGATTGTACATACGGCCTGATTGCAGTTCTACATATTGCCCGTCGGTATCAGTCAGTAATTCTTCCCATATTTCTCCCTGGCGTGACAATCCCCACAGGAATATTTTCATTCCCAGCTTTTCATCATAGGGTGCATAATGAACGGAACCAAAGTTATCGTCATGCCAGTAGGCTCCGTAAAAATCATTATACTTCCCTAAAACATGATAAGATTTATCTGCTCCAAAATTATTTTTTTCATACCAGCTAATTAAGCGTCCGGCCTCGTCTACAGGAAAAGCGTGAACATCTCCTCCATGGCCGATATAATATTGACCCGGATAACAAAATTCCAGATTACCAGCAGCTTTATATCCTGCATTCATCCATTGGTAATAGGGTTGTTCAACCGAAGATGTATTCTGCCAGGTGGTACGGGTAGTAAAATATGCTTTGTCGGATGGAAGGTTAACTTCTACCATCCAGGTAGTACGGGTAATCAGTTCTATGGCACTTATAAAACAACTCACACTTCCGTCACTATTGCTACGCGTATAATAATCAACCGGAGTAGCAGTAGTGGGTACGTGACCTATAATGCCGAAATTAAACTCTATACCACCTGATGTCCAGGCACCCCGCATAGCAATATCACGAAATTTTACGGCATGATTATAATAAATAAATTCTTTTCCTGTCGATTTTTCTGTTGCACCCCATATTTTCCCTCCTATTTCGGGGAATATAGCCAGGCTGATGTAGTCGTTTTCCATTTCCACGACCTTCCATTCTTTCGGTTCACTTTGATGGCTATACCCATCGAAACGGAAATAGGGATAAAAAGCGCTCTCCGGTTTAGCTACCGGATCAGGATCAGAAAACGGATAAGTTGGCATCATCCGTGTCATTTCCTTAATGGCTGCAGGCTTTTGAGCCTTCGCCGGAGCGAACCCAAAGCCTGCAGTAATTAGTATATAAAATAAGTATCTCATAAAGGGTCATTTACTATTCATGAACACCTTCGGCCAAATCATATTCTGATTCATTTGTATGGCTTTCCCGAATTCCTCTTTTGCTTTCGGTTGATTGCCTTCGTACCAGTATACAAGTCCATTCAAATAGTTCAAGCCTGCCATACGTTCGGCGCGGGTACCATCTTCGCCGAACTTAGAATATTCATCGACTACCGCCGGGCTGTTCAATTGCTTATCTACCTCTTCTTTGAGTGTTTTCATCAATTGACCGGCTTCGTCTGTACGTCCGGTTTCACGCATCGATAATGCACGGAAGAATACATCTTCCGACACTGCCCGCCAACGGCGTGTCTGCACATCAGCTGCCGTTTCATAACATGTTTTAGCCTTTTCCGTATCACCCATTTTCTTATAGGCTTCGCCCATATAGTAGAATCCTTTCGGGCTATGTCCGCCCCCAATAGGACGTCCCACTTCGAGGTTTTCAGGATACAGGTCTGCTAATTCAAACTCCTGAACCGCTGCCGCATACTTTTTACCGTTCAACAAATTCATGCCTTTCAGCAAATGAGCGTCCACATATACACTATGAACCTGGCCTCCACCTTCCCATACATGAAAATGACGGGTATCGAGAATCTTAATAGCTTTGTCGTAAGCGCCGGTCTCATTATATAAGGTAAGTAAACGGATCACAGCATCATCGTGTTTTAGGATTGTTTTCAAGTTTTTCTCCATTAAAGCCAAACGTTCCTTAGCTGACTTTCCTGCCTTTTCATATAACTGATCCAACTCCTGGAAATAACGCGGATCAGACTTATTGGTTTTAATCGCTTGCTCGTATGCTGCTATAGCCCTATTCAGCTCGCCAGCCCTGTTATAACCAAAACCCAGATTCCGCCATGCCTGTGCAAATCCAGGATTGGTTTGTACGGCTTGTTCCCACGATGCAATACCTTTTTCCTTTTGTCCAAGGTAATAATATAGATTACCTAAATATAATGCTCCCCTACTATCTGATGAGCTATTGGCTAATGCTGTATTCAATAGCTCTATTTCTTCCAGACGGAACGGGAAAGTATAAGCCGAAGGTTGTTGTGCAGCCTTGGCAAACAATCCTTTAGACGCCGGTTCATTACCATCTTTCAGGTTGAAGTAACCATTATAATAATATACTAATGGTGATGAAGCGTAAGGTTCCCCTAAACGGATGGCTTCGTCCAGCAAACCGATGGCTTCCTTATATGCACCTATATTTCCATAATCCATTACCATCTCCAACAGTTCCTGTAAACGTACAATTCCTGTCCCTCTGGAATCATCAGCTTTGTCAAGGAAAGAAGCGCCTTTTCCATTCAGTAAACTCTGTTCTGAAAGCGACCAGTAATCAAGCGGATCGATTGCCAATACATCTTTCAATACCTCGCCCGCTTCTTTGTTTTTACCCGATTTACGCAGTAAATAAGCCTTTAAAGTAAGCGCTTTCGTATCATTACCTCCCACATTTAGTGATTGTTTGATATAGTCAAACGCGTCAGTAGTTTTACCCTGCAAGACCGCCATTTCGGCAAGCGCATAGAATGATGCATGCTGAAAAGTAGGATACCAGGTCGCTTTCCAGAACTGATCGGCCGCCTCTTTATACCGTCCCTGCATCTTATAGATAACACCTAAATAGTAGTAAGGCTCCGGATCTTTCACGACTGTATAATCTTTTGCAGAGCGTTCGAGCGCTTTCAGCAAATGTTCTTCCGCTTTATCCCATTGACCTCCCCGAGCATAACGGATTCCAACCACCGTATTTACACGTGCATCCATCGGATCGCGCCGCAATGCTTCATTATAGAAGTCCATCGGATCCAGGCGGGCATTATGGAACTGCTCCACACGTAATCCTGCCAGATAGAGTTCTTCTACGGTTTCGTATTCATCTATCGGTTTGGTACCTTCCACAACGTCCGGTAATGTTTTTTCTTCCAACTCTACCGGTTGATAAGCAACCAGTTCCTTACCATCGGCCATCAATACGGCCCGCAGATCGGTATCTTTCAGGCTGGAATTTATATCGATTTCTTTCACAAAAGGAGTTGCCGGATTTATACGGATTGCTTCTTCATAAACTACCTTATCACCGTTCATCAACAGTACGCGTGCATTATTAAATTCAGCCGTAGCATTGAATCCCAGGAATACTTTACCGGGAGCCAGGCGTTCCAGATTTACGGCTGCGTCATCGGTTGCATTCTTTACCGAACGGATATCACGTATCCCATACCATCTCTGTGAAAATTCACGTGTTTCACCAGGTCCAATCCAGCTGTAATCCGGTTGATTATCTGAGTAAGCGCCCACCATTAGTTCCAGGTAATGACCATCTTTGTCGGAGAGCATCGTATTCCACATCTCAGCGCTCGGGTTATTCCCCCAAAGGAAAAATTTCTTACCGTTAACAACATGATGGTTTGCCACATGTACGGTACCAGCCTGTTTGCCATGGTCGTAACCTGCCAGAAAATCATCTTCGAAGTTCCAGGCAAAGATAGAACGGGAACTTCCGGTGTAGTTCTTCCAACGCGAGAGATCCAGGTCTTCTCCACTTTCACGTACTGTTTCGCCATACGGCCAACGGGTGAAATAGACTTTGGAGTGATCAGTCCCGAATTGTGTAGATGGTGGAAATATTACTTCATAATCTTCATTGCAATGCACCGATACGTTAGCCCAGTAGAGCATCGACTGGATAAAAGGCGTACGATTCATAATCCGGACTTTAGCCTCTACCCATGAGCGTCCGGGGTATACCGTTACACCAACTGACCATTTGAAACGATGGCGAAACTCCGTCTCACCGACCCAGATCGTTTTACTTCCATCTTCGTTCTCCTCCATGGTCCAGTCGATATCCATATAGCTTGACGGACGGTGGTGATGGGGGAAGTTCCATTCTACCCCACCTGAAAGCCAGGCTCCCAACATACCGATCAATGCAGGTTTAATACCTGTTTGTTTGTAAAAAATCTCATAATTATTAGTCTTGTCGGTTGCCGACAAAATACGTCCCCCCATCTCGGGCAATACACATACGTTTACATATTCGTTATCCAGATAAAGGGCATTATATGTCTTATCCACTTTATTATCCGTCAGGATATCATATAAAGGATACGGATAAATGTGCCCCTGGGCACCCTGGTATACACGTCCGGTAAAGAATATCGAGTTTGCATCGGGTGTGCCGATTTCATAAGTAGGAAGTGTCAACGTTTTTTGCTCCATCTTTACCGATTGAGCAAACAATGCCTGATTCAGCAGACATAAACTAAGGATCAACAGATTTCGTTTCATATTTATTCTTTTTTAGTATTTGATTGATTGATTATTTTTACCAATAAGTAGTTAAAGAAATCATTTTAAGAGTAGTTAGTAGCCAGTAGTTGGTTGTTAGTAGAATTTTAATTCAAAATTCTACGATGACGATCTTTCACTTTTCCACTTTCAATTATTATTAATGCGAATCAGTAGTTGAAACTGCTCGCCGATTATTATGTTAAAATATTAATTATCAATAAAATAAACGCATTAAATATTTGCTCAATCTTCTGGGAATCACTATCTTAAAG
>JAITVY010000053.1 GCA_031285565.1 Tannerella sp.
AAAATATGGCTTTTCATGGATAACCATACAAAGCAAAACAGAGCGTAACAAACGCTCTGTCAACTAATTCGCTACGCTCTGCTTATTCCTGCTTTTTTGTTGGAAGTTTATTTTAATAACTTTGTTGAGTTATAAAATAAGCAAGAGAACTGTTAACAAATAAATGTTCAATGATTCACTATAAAATCTTGACATTTTAATTATAAACATTTAAACAATAATACTTATGAAAAGAGAAGCTTTCAAAATGTTTTTAAAACCGGGTTGTGAAGCCGAATATGAAAAACGTCATGCCGCTATCTGGCCGGAATTACGGAAATTATTATCTGAAAATGGTGTATATGATTATTCCATCTATTGGGATAAAGATACAAACATCCTGTTTGCCTGCCAGAAAAACAGGGGCGAAGAGTCTTCACAGGATATGGGTATTAATCCAATCGTACAAAAATGGTGGGACTATATGGCTGATATCATGGAAGTAAATCCGGATAACTCACCGGTTAGTATTCCATTGCCAGAAGTATTTTATATGGAATAAGAGATTATCTCGAAAGTAATGAATTATTCAAAGTAGATAGTAATTAGAAGTTTGTAGTAAGTAGAATGATAATGAAGATAATCAGAGATGAATGTTCAACAAGATACATCTCACATGCTTTATTTCTACTAACTACCAACTACAATCTACTAACTACTTTATTATTGTAAAAAATAAAATCCCATATGAAAAAGATCCTTTTTCCCATTCTGTTATTTCTTATTTCAGTTACTTTCGTGGTTGCACAGGAATGGCCTGTTGCCAGACCGGAAGCCCGACCCTCCACACGATGGTGGTGGTTGGGTAGTGCAGTTGATAAAGCTAACCTGACTTATAATCTTGAGCAATACGCAAAAGCAGGTATCGGAGGTGTTGAGATAACACCTATATATGGCGTACAGGGGAATGATGCGAATGATATATCCTTTCTTTCTCCGCAATGGATGCAGATGTTACAACACACGCAGAATGAGGGTAAGCGATTGAATATCACAATAGATATGAATACAGGTACAGGATGGCCGTATGGAGGACCTTCCGTATCAGTAGAAGATGCCGCAACAAGAGCTATTTTTCAGGAGTATGCTTTACAGGGAGGTGAACAACTGGCTGAACTAATTGAGCCCAAAGATGAACAACAGCGTCCTGTAGCAAAACTGTCGCGGCTAATGGCTTATTCCGACAAGGGACAAACACTTAACCTTACTAATAAAATAAAAAACGGTAAGCTTGACTGGATAGCGCCACAGGGAAAATGGCGCCTAATTGCATTGTTTAATGGTAAAACCTTTCAATTGGTAAAACGTGCTGCTCCCGGAGGCGAAGGCTATGTAATGAACCATCTTTCTGCGAAAGCTGTAGACAATTATCTAAGTAATTTTGATAAAACATTCACTACCAACAAGTTTTCCTATCCCCATACTTTCTTTAATGATTCATACGAAGTGTACGAAAGTGATTGGACACCTGAACTGCTGGATGAGTTTGCCAGGCGCAGAGGTTATAAACTGGAAAATTATTTCCCTGAATTGCTGGATACGACACTTATGAATGGCAAAAGACCGGAAAAGACTGTGCGTATCATATCCGACTACCGCGAAACCTTATCCGAATTATTGAAAGAAAATTTCACTCGGCGTTGGACAGCATGGGCTCACCGTAACGGAAGTATTACCCGTAACCAGGCTCATGGCTCACCCGGCAATTTAATTGATTTGTATGCATCTGTAGATATTCCGGAATGCGAAGGTTTCGGGCTGTCTGAATTTAATATTGAAGGACTTCGTAAAGACTCGCTTACACGCCACAACGATTCTGATTTATCCATGCTTAAGTATGCATCTTCTGCTGCACATATTTCAGGCAAACCATTTACTTCGTCTGAAACATTTACATGGTTAACAGAACATTTTCGCACATCATTATCGCAGTGTAAACCTGATTTGGATTTATTATTCATTTCCGGTGTAAATCATGTGTTTTTCCACGGAACCCCCTACTCTCCCCGCGAAGCCGAATGGCCCGGGTGGCTCTTTTACGCATCGGTAAATATGTCGCCAACCAATACAATATGGCGGGATGCCCCAGCATTTTTTGAATATATTACACGCTGCCAGTCATTCCTGCAAAAAGGAAAGCCCGACTGTGACTTTTTATTATACCTGCCAATATATGACATGTGGCAGGAGCAACCGGGACGCTTACTCACATTTGATATCCATAAAATGAAATCAAGAGCGCCCAAATTCATTGAAACAGTTAACAAAATAACCGAATGTGGATATGACGTTGATTATATATCGGATGATTTTATACGTACAGCCCGTTGCCACAATGGCAGGATAATAACTTCCGGAGGTGCCGGATATAAAGCCCTGATCGTTCCGGCTGTACACCTGATGCCTGAAGATGTACTTCGTAAAATAGTACAGTTAGTCAAAGAAGGAGCCGATATTGTATTCATGGAAAATTTCCCGGAAGATATTCCTGGCTTTGGGAACCTGGAAAAACGGCGTCAGACATTTAAAAATGTGAGAAGTGAGTTACCTGTCACTTTGTTTAGTGAAACAAGAGCAACGACAATGCAAAAAGGTCGGATTATAACAGGTAGTGATTATACCCTGACATTGGCTGAATGTAAAGCTATCCCGGAAGAAATGAAAACAAAATACGGACTGCAATATATACGCCGTTCAGAGACTGACGGATATCACTATTTTATTTCAGCGCTTCAGAATACGGGTGTGGACGGATGGTTAACATTGAGTGTTCCCGCAAAATCAACCGTGATTTATGATCCGGTGACAGGCGCGAGCGGTATGGCAAAAACGCGCCAACTGAACGGCAAATCGCAAATTTATCTGCAACTTCGTTCGGGAGAGTCAGTCATTGTAAAAACATATAATGATATAAAAACAGAATCTGATTTTAAGCAGTGGGTATATTTTACAGAACAACCCGTGAGTCTTTCTTTAGACCATGGTTGGACATTGCGTTTCACAGATAGCGAACCGGCTATCAACGGTACCTTCCCAATTGACCGAACTGTATCATGGACTACCATTAATCATCCGGATGCAACACGTAATAGTGGCACTGCATTATATGCTGTAGATGTGACTCTTCCGGCTTTAAAAGCTGATGATTGGATACTTGATCTGGGTGATGTAAGAGAAAGCGCCCGTGTACGTATAAACGGAGAAGAAGCCGGAATATGCTGGGCTGTTCCATTTCGGTTATCAGTTGGCAAATATCTGAAAGAAGGAATCAACCGGATTGAAATTGAAGTTACTAATCTACCGGCCAATCGAATTGCAGATTATGAACAACGTGGCGTAAACTGGCGTATTTTCAAAGAAATAAACCTGGTTGACCTCAATTATAAACAAACAGGTTATGCTCATTGGGAAACTATGCCGTCAGGACTGAATAGCCCTGTGAAATTGATCCCGGTTGATAAACTTAATCCCCTATAATTCTCTTTATTTTCTCTAATTCTTCCGGTGAAAACGTTGTATTCTTGACGGACTTCAGGTTGTCGGACAGTTGTTTGACTGAACTTGCACCAATAATAACACTTGTCACCATATTATCTTTCAACAACCATGCCAGTGACATTTCGGCAAGCGTTTGTCCCCGTTCGATAGCAAGACCATTAAGCGCTTTTATCTTCTTCAAGACTTCATCGGTTAATGTGTCTTTTTTAAGGAAACCTTCGTGAGCCATGCGGGAATCTTCGGGGATACTATTTAAGTAGCGGTTGGTGAGCAACCCTTGTGCCAGGGGCGAGAATGCAATGAATCCAGTTCCGTTATCTTTTGCCTGCTGCAAAATGCCCTCTTTTTCGGGTTCCCGGTTAAAGAGATTGTATTTCCCCTGATAGAGCAGGCAATGCACATCCCGTTCTTCCAGATATTTATAAGCAAACGCCGCTTTATCCGCCGGATATTTTGAGATACCGGCATACAGGGCTTTTCCTTGTCGCACAATGTCTACAAGGGTTTGCAAGGTCTCTTCGAGCGGAGTTTCAGGGTCATAACGATGCGAATAAAACAGGTCTACATATTCCAGGTTCATCCGTTTCAAACTTTGGTTAAGGCTACCCATCAACGATTTCCGGGAACCCCAATCTCCATATGGACCAGACCACATATCATGTCCTGCCTTCGTAGAGATAAACAGTTCGTCACGATAAGGCATAAACGATTTTTTCATAACCATACCGAATGTTTCTTCCGCCGAACCATAAGAAGGACCGTAATTGTTAGCCAAATCAAAGTGAGTGATACCTTGGTTGAAAGCATAATGTGCCATATCCTGTGAATTGGCAAAGGTATTTACATCGCCAAAATTATGCCATAATCCTAATGATACTTCAGGCAATAGAATACCACTTTTTCCGCAACGGCGATATTTCATTCCGTTTTCGTACCGGGTCGATGAAGGTGAATAAACAGGGTTTATCATATTCAGTTAATTATTTGTTTAAGATTGGAGGTGTGTCAAAAGTCCGATTTTTGACACACCCTCAATCCGTCACCCAAAATTAATCCTTTTTTTCATCATGCATAAAGAATTCACCTTATAACAATCGTTTTTTCATCAAATTGATAAACCAGTTTTATTAATCAGAGTTTATACAGTAGCTCTACTATACCAAGAGCACATTCCGATACACGTTCATAATTAACAATATCAAGATTATCTTTGGGAGTATGGGTTATTTCCTGGCATTCCATATTTTCGATAAACCATTGTGAACTCACAGCAATAGCTGGTCGACCGTTCTGCAGGAACAGACTATGATCGCCCTGGTACCATGGTACCCCCTCTACTATTTCGGGAGTCTCCCATAAAACCTCGTGTAAGGCATCAAGAATATCCTCAGGAAGTTCCAAAGGGGAAAAGCAGGAAAGACCCTCCTTATAACCGACTCCGTCAATATTGATATTCAAACGTATATAATCAAAGTGACCTGCGTTTTGTTCAACATACGTTATCTGTCCGGGAGCACCATAATAATCTTCCCCATTGAAGATAACCAGTTCTATCGGATATTTACCTGAATAATTCTTAAGCAGTTCTGCCAGCGATAAAACAACTGCAACTCCAGTTCCGTTATCTATTGCGCCCGGAGTATCGATTTTGGTGTCTATATGGGCAGTGATAACAATCCGGTCTTTTGTCTGTTCGCTCTTTCGTCCAATCACATTAAATGCCGTTTCGGGGATGCGTTCTGCTTTAGAGATCAACTCTACAACCAGTCCGGCATAATCAAGAAGTTTTTCTCCCTCGGTATCTTTCATGTAAACCGAAGGAATATCGAAATCCCCATCCTCAAATAAAGGGAATGGGTATACCCCACCTGCAGTTGCAGAGTTTCGCTCCGTAGCGCAAATCAATGCTTTAGGATGACCATGTTCCAATACGGAGATAAGATGTTGATGTTCTTCCGGATTCCAGAAAGGGAAGTTCTTCGGAGCAATTTGCTGGGCTGCTATTTCTCCGTACAGTAGTAGAATTTTGTCTTTAATATCAGCTTTTTCCAGTTTACTAATGGTATTTACCGCAATTAGTTCTCCTTGTGTCACACATCCCAGTGAATAATGAGAAGAAAAGACTTCGAATGATTGTCCGCCACAGGTCAGCGTTGCACCTTCCGTTTTCCAGTCCATTACCTGTAATTCTGTTGCTTCGGTGTGACAGCCAGACTCTTCCATGATCTTTTTAGCGTAAGCGGTAGCTTTACGGTTTCCTTCACTACCAACACGACGTTCGCCTATTTCAGAACATAACACATGTAAATGTGATTCGATTTTCTCTGTTAATGCTTCTTTATTCATACAATAATATTTTATTTTTTTACACTAAAGTCGCATGGAACTCGCATGTCTAGTGATTAATTAACAATTAACTACTAGTTTACATGCTTCGTTTCATATCAAAACTTTTTAATAGTGAGAGGACAAAAGTAGTTTCCACAAAAATACCGGAATTGTAAAAAAGGGACATATGCGCTAAAGCGCAGGAAAAAGGAATAAGAAGAAAGGTAAAAGCATTCCTTTCTTTTTAAGTCCCTTTAGGGATTTAGGGTTTTCCTTTATGAAAAGTAATCGGAATGAGGCGGACAAACAGAAAGATATTCGGTTGGAGTATAACCGGATAGTGCTCTAAATTCTTTAATAAGATGGGATTGATCGTAATAGCCACATTCATAAGCCAAAGAAGTCAGGCTGATTTGAGGTTGCGTTTCCAGGATATATAATGCTTTTTGAAAACGAATTGTTCGCGAAAACTCCTTGGGATTAGCTCCAACATGCTCAGAAAATACACGGTTGAATTGTTTCGTGCTCAGGCAAGCCGCGTCAGCAAGGGATGTAATATCGTTCTGACCGGAATTAATCAGACGGATTGTAGTCTCTATCCGTTTCAGGTTATGTTCGGCAAGCCGGGTAAACCTTTTCAGCAGGAACTGCTCTATCAGAAGAATACAAATATGATCGTTTTCAGTGCTTGTCAATGAATTTTCCAGTGCTAATAATTCTTTATCCTCAAGATCTCCCGCCGTCAGACGTAAACCGGCAATCTTATTTGCCGGTAGATTAAAAAACGCACGGACTCCCACAGGATGAAAAACAACCGAGATCATATTGATTTGTCCGGTATATTTTAAATCAGCGAATGTCTTCTCATGTCCACTGAGGAAAGCACGGGGATGAAGTTTATTCTCCTGAACCGACAATAAATGATTACCCCGATGGAATATCAGGTTCATCATTCCGGTAGGAACCGTACGAGCTAGTGTAGCAGAATCGCTTACGGTTTTCAGCAACCAATACTGTTTTACATACGGAGCCAGCAGGGATGTAGGTTGTATGATTTTGAATTCTTCCATTTAACTGAATAACAAATATTTCGGCAAAAGTATGTGTTTAAAGTAACAAAGAATTGTAAAAAAGGGACATTTATTTCTTTAATCCCCTATTCATATATGCTTGTGTCCACGGACAATGAACCATGCATTTCAGACAAGTAGTACATTTATCAACATTGATAATTTCTTCACGGGATATGCCGGATTCCCAAACTTTTCCTTTCAGGGCATTGGGCTGGCAAATATCCAGGCATATCCGGCAACTGTGACACCTGACATCGAATGGAACATTTAATACCGTATGTAACGGGGCATTTGTTAAAACTCCGCCCCATGTCTGGCAACAACCATACTCTTTATTTATTAACAAGTTGTTTTTTCCAATCCATCCAAGTCCTGCATATACAGCCAATGTTTTCAAAGGGAGAAGTGTTTTCCCATACACACCGTCAAAATTATTTTCAGCAATCTGGTTGGCATCAGAAAGTGAAAAAGCACCATATCCCTGTTTCTCTATAAATGCAGAAAGAATATCAGAAATGTCGTACATCCTCATTTCGTGACAATAATGCTCATCATCATCGAAATAGTTCCGTTCTACCATTTCCGCTACATAATTAGAATTTTCACTGACTCTTTTCAGGTATTCAGGTGAGCATTTTACACCAAACAGAATGGCAGATGAAAAACCCCGGTTTTGAGTTTGCTTTAATTTTGAAATATCAACGAAGTGGATAAATTCTATATTATGTTCTTGTAATTCACAAATAATTATATCATTAAGCAGAGTCATTTTCACTAACGATAAGTTAAGAAGCTGTTTTGATTTCTCTTGCGATTATTTCTCATATGATTTTGTCATGCCGGCTAATGCGCCAATCACCACAATTCCCAATAATGAAATGCCTATCGTTTTTCCTACGCTTACCCGCCTCGTTTCCACAGTAGCTGTACTTTTTACATCTATAACAAACCCGTCTTTGTCAATGTTGAACCGTGTATATTGCTCTACAGGATCAGATCCCTTGTTCTCTTTCCCTGTAAAATAATATACATACGATTGTCCGAATGTTCTTTCTTCTATTTCGTTAGGCTCCCCAAAATCACTCAACACATTTTTAACCGGTGTATTGATATACTTATTTTTTAATAAACGTTGATTATTTACATAATATGTCGACTTGCACGAAGTAAACAAGAAGACAACAGCCAATAACAGAGACAATAACTTTATCATAATTTATCCCTTTCAATTTAATCATCAACAAAGATAGTGAAAGCCGAATGCAGAAGCAAACTTGTTTGATTATGCCGAGGCGCATCCTATCTTAGATTTACAGAAACAAAGATAAAAAAACTATATATACAGCTTCCTCTTTTCAATAAAAAGAAATGAAGGTATTTAAAAAGTCCGACCTTATATTAATTTCCCGGCAGTATCTTAGCCATTCTTCTGCCAACGCTTCAACATTGGAAAATGCTGTTTCATTTGAGTACGTGCTTCTTCCACAGTCACTTTCTCTTCTGCATCGTTATTATATACATCCAGATATTTAAGATTTATTTCAATCATTTCATCCATCGTTACATCATTCGTAAACACTCCTCCTTTATAACAATATGAGCAATAATCACTATTTTGAGTTTTATCGGCATTTGTACCAAAATCTTCAACATCTTTCATCGGCATACCACAACTTTGACAAACACTTCCTTTCATAATTTTTCGATTTTTATTGTAAATAAAATTAGAGTTTCAACTTCGTTTTAATAGCTTTAGGTATAGCATCTTTGTGAACCATAATAAAAATGGTTTTGGCTCTTACAAAACTATCCGACATATTCAGATATCCGCCATATGCATTCCGATCTGTACCCCAGGAGTTTTTAGTTATATAGTAAACCGCTCCGTTCTGATCTTTGGTAATACCTGTTATGTGCATCAGATGGTCATCGGTAGTTACAAACGATTCATAGCCAGCCTGCCGTATTTCGGGAGTGACTTTTATTTCAGGATACGGACGTTCAAATTTATATACCTCTTCCAGGCGTTGCTCCGGTTTCATTTGCTCAAAACGTGCCCGATCAGTCGTTGCATAATCATCGACTTTGGATACTTCCGGATTAATAGCTACTCCATTTACGAATGAGAATCCTTTTTCACTGACATCGCCATCCCAACACACTGTGTATCCCTGATTTAATGAATAATCGATTGTAGCGATCAGTTCATCGAGCGGAAGATTATACATTAATTCATGCTCCCAGTTATCAGGCACTTCCGGTTCGATTTTTGTATAATACGGATGATGCGTAAAACTGGTAATTTCAATATAGTCATCCATATTCAGTCCCAATGATGCTGCAAATGATTGTGGCGTATACTCTTTTCCCTGATAAGTAAATTTTTCAGGAACAGATCCTAAAAAGGTGTCAAACAGATTTTCTATTAACTTATAGTATTCCGGGCTACGTTTCTTCAGGTCAACTGCAACATCCGCAATTGCTTTTACAAATCGCGCTAACTCACTATGGTTATGACGATCCGAATCATAATTAATGCCGGTATAGACTTCTTCCGGAACTATCCCGACTTGTTTAAATGCATTCATAGCCGTATGCGAAAGGCTTCCCTGGCTTATATTTCCTTTACCCCGGCGCAGATAGTTATCCTGCAACTGGTTCATATACTTTTGCCGGACAAGAAACATTTCCGACAGATCGTATTCACCCTTTCCCATACGAAGTAATTCGGATTCAAAAAATGAAACTGTTGCAAAACACCAGCATGTACCTGTCGATGCCTGATTTTTTACCGGAGTAGCCGGCAGTTTAACCACTTCCGTAAATTGGTATCCCTGACCAAATACGATGAATATAGATAGTAACATCGCACAGGTTAATATTGATTTTCTCATAGTCCAATTATTAATTATCAATAGATCTTATCAAAAAACAGATTGTCACAAATATAAGAAAAGCAACTGGAATATCGGTAAAATTATGAAAAATTGAGACCTGAATACTGCCAATACCAACAAAGAACGCTCATTTTTCTTCTAGTCGTCAGTCAAAGATACCGCTTTTTCCAAGCGAACGGGGAAAGATTGATTTTAGGCTGAAAAAGAACGAATAGATTGTTTTATTCTTTAGAAAAGGAATAACTACTCCCAAACATTTGTCCGTTTTCTTCTTGACAATTAATAAAGATTTGTTCGGGAATATTCATTTTAAAATCAATCGTTGTTGGTTGGTTGCAGTCACCGTATTTTTCTTTGAATAGTAGATTATCACCATCAACTTCCGGTTTAGGTGTTACCGAGCCATATTTACCAAGCCTGTTATTTTGTTCATCATAAATCACTAAATACGTATTCAAACGAGGCGAAATTTTATTTCCATTGAGTATTTCTGCATATAAAACTTTGTTTTTTGAAGTTTTGAATTTCCCTAGATAGGTTATTGAATATTCTAACACATTATTTTCATCATCGACACTGAATATATATTCTACCCCTTGATTGTTTTCACTCAATACAAGTGTTTCAATTTTTGACTCATAATCAGAATTCTTTGATGTAGCGTTGCTGCATGCAGAAAGAACGTATAAGCTAAGATAAAAAAGATACACAAATTTCGTCATATTAATTACTTTTATTCACCCACAACGTCTGTTTATTTACCTCGAATCGGATAAACTTCTTTTTCTTGTACACGATGGTTCCCGCCACAATAGTAAGTTTACCAAATGGAAGTTTTTGTTTTGTCAATGATGTGTCAGTATAATCGTTGTGAATATTTATGAGTATTCCCAATAGGCGACAAATAGATTGGTGATATTGTTTTCTTTAACTTTTCCGTAAACATACACACATCCGCTCATGAATGCCGCTATATCACCCATGCCAATTTCATTTACTTGGAAAATATAATCAAATCCATCTCCGGTCACTTTGCCATCGTTATCCAGCCCCCATTGTATCGGTATTGCTTTTCCTCCAAATTTGATTACATTATTCTTTTCGGGGCAGTCTTTATCTTCACCTATCTCATGAATAGAATAAATGTCTTCTATTTCAGGATGCCTGAATCGGTTGTTCTTACTTTGTACACATGCCGTATGTTCGATTAATATCACTTTACATCCTGGATAGCTGTTACCTTCTAATGCCGTATCAAAATCCGGCGTGAAAATTGAGAACTGTTTATCCGGGTTAATCGGGCTCTGTAGCGTTAAATAGAAGTAATAATCCTCACTCTCGAAAAAATCCCCTGTATCAAAAAACTTAGGGGCATTACCTCCTATCCAGCTTTTGCATCCCTCTTGATACGCTGTTATATCGTAATACAAGGCTGATTCTCTTGTTACGAATAATTTTCTGAAATTCATTTTATTTTATTGTTTAATTTTTCCAATAGCGTATCATAGAATTGTTGAAGGGTATGATTGGTATCTTTCGGGCTCAATCAAAGATGAATACCCCAAAATGCGTTCTTCATGGAAATAAACAATCCCCGTTTTTTTATGACTGATTGCTAAGTCGGGTTCAAAGCGTATGTTTTCTATATCATTCCATTGTAAAATACGGGTGCGAAAGCGTGAACGTAGTTCTATTCCATTTTCGGTAATTGCTCCATATCCTTTAAAAGTATAAACATTAGGTACAAAATAGACTAATACTAATGATAAAAGTGTTATATTCCAAACACAGCTTGTATCCAATTTTGATCAAACAGACTGCAAATAATAGCATATAAAGAAACTGAACAATGAAATAAAGACAAATCCCGTTGCTATCAGCCAGCTTTCGTAGATGAAAGTATATAGTTTTTTATTTTCCATCAATCCGAATAAATCAATATAGTAGCGAATGTGTATGGTTCACTTGTTCCTTAATACAGCCGGGATACGAGCTGGATGGCGTTATTTTTTCTCATATCGTCCATTTCGCCAATTATATTTCCAATATTTTTCGTCAAACCAATTCCATTCGATTAATTCATTGTCCAGATTCTGAAATACATCTATAAAAAACATAAATTTCATGCCTTCAACTAGATTTTCAGGTGGTTGTCCAAACTCTTTTATTCCGTAGTTAATTATTTCATCGATAGTAAATCCTTCTTGAGTTTTTGTATCTAAAATACTTGTAGGAAAAGTGCTGTCGGGGAAATAAACTATTTTACTTTCTCCGAGCGCTTTCGCGATATGTCTATTAGTCCCAATAATCTTTTTTGCGGCTACAGGATTTGCCAGATTCGAATATTTATGTTCAGGGAAATGCTCTATTACCAGCACATTCCGCCAAACATCAACGTTCCCCCAAAAGCAATTTACTTGATTTTTGAAATTTATATCTCCATATTCATTTGTGTCTAGCTCCCAATCTCTCCATATATTTTCCAAATCAATTTCGGTCATTTCACTATAATCCCAACTTGATTTCAAATCAGTTACTTTTGATATTTGATCAAATAATTCAGGTAATTTCAATAATTCCGATTTACTAAATTTATGTCCGATTGCAGCATGCAAATCAACTCCCATATTCTGTTCTTTTTATTTTTTTTGATACTCAACACACTTTTCGACAATGCCACACTAAGTATCAGCGCTCGCTTTTCGGGGTGGATACTATTATAGCTATTTCATTTATTGAATTGTATATTCAGGAACGTAATAATCTTATCAATAGATTCGGGGTGTTGTTCAATCAGGCTGGAAGCATGCCCGTTTTCAACGACATAAAGTTCAGATTTCACATTTCTATCCTGCAAAAACATATAAAACGCTTCCGCATCATCAAATTTAACTGCACGGTCATTTTTTGCATGGATAATCAGTGTCGGAGGATATCCGGCTTTTATATTATTCGTTAATGTGTATTGTTCCAGTTTTTGAGGCTCTTTTACCGGGTCAAATCCGAAAATCTCATATAAAGCAAGTCCATTCTTGCCAAGGTTCCGCCATAAGTCGATTCGTGTGGTGTAATCTCCATGCGAAATAATGGAATCTTTATTAGTGTCTGCTAATAGACTTAAATCTGCGGCTTGAATACCTTCGGTTGAGAATCCGGTAGGCGCAGAGATAGAAATAATAGCATCGGGGGCATACTGTGGATTAAATCCTGTAGTAAGTGCTAAGTATCCGCCTGCCGACCCGCCTGCAACAGCAATTTTATTTGTGTCTATATTAAACCTGTCTCCGCCTTCTTTTTTTATCCATGCGACTATGTCATGCACATCTTTAAGTATTTCATCCAATTTAGTTTCCGGAGCCAAGCGATAGTCTGCTGATACAACTGCAATATTATTATCCAGCAGCTTATCTCTAAGAGTACTTTCTAACCCTTGATGCCGATTGCCAAACATAAATCCGCCACCGTGGTAATAAATCAGAACCGGAACTTTTTCATCCGATTTTGGCAAATAAATTGTTGCCATAATATCATGCCTGTTGGCAGATTTGTATTTGAAATCATGCTTTTCACTTGTTGAATCCTGTGAGAAGGCGGAAAGGGCGCTGAAAAGCATCCATCCTGTCAATAATAAATTTCTTGTCTTCATATTTGATCTAATTATTTGTCGTTTAGTACATCTTCGCGACCATTCGGCATAATTTTACCATTTCCGCCACGATTCGGTTATATCGAAATACGGGTCATCTTCCGGAAAAGGAAATGCAGCTAAACCCGCGCATAATTCAATAAGCCCGCAAATACTATCCCTGTCTTCTGTTTCTATAACCATAAATCTCTGGTCGAAGTCGTTGATGTATTCCACAAGTGTTTGTACCCAGCTAAGAATTTGTTCCTGATTCCCTGGATCCGTTTCTGAAATCTGCTGCATGGAATCGATATAGGCAACCATTTGCTTTTTTAATGCCGTTACGTCTTTCTTTGTATATAATTTAGAGGTTGCTTGTAAACCTATGTTTTCAATAAAATAGTTTGTTATTTCAGCAACCTGCTCTTTTTGCTTCTCAAACTCGCTTTGCCCAAGCACAAGCTGTATAGCTTTGTTGCATTGTTCTTCCAGTTCATTTGGGGATGGCATTTCCGTGGTGATTTTGGATGCTTTTGATTTAAAAATCTTTTTCCACGATTTAGCAGAATAGAAGTCATCCTTGCTAAAATCGGACATCTCAACGCTCCAAGAAGATGCATAAGGGTATATCTGCTCATCAAGATTACTATGGCTGCTTATGCCATCCATACCAATTGGAATGACAATACGGTTCAACGATTTACATTTGCTGAACGGATTCCCTGAAATATGTGTCAAGGTACTTGGGAAGGCAATTACATCTAATCTGTAACAGGAGTCAAAAGCCTCTTCTCCAATCAGAACAATACCTTCCGGAAGAACAATATTAACGAGATTTTTACAGGCACAAAAGCAACGCACACCGATTGCTTTCAATGACGATGGCAAACTTATTTTACAAAGCGAAACGCATCCGCAGAATGTGAGGCTTGGCAATACCTCAATGCCTTCCGGTATCACAATTTCCGTCAACGACTCGCATCCGCAAAAAACACCACTGTTATACATAGACTGAAATTCAAAACCTTCCTTTAGTAAGTCAAGAGTGGTCATTTTCTGCTCAAAGCATTCAATCCATGCCCTTGGCGCCTTTAAATTATCAGCAACATCGCATATATCAAAAAACATGTGACCGGTCTGGCTCCGTTTTGCTTTCCATAAAGCCTGACGGCTTTCAAACCTTACACCGGGTTCCATATTTACTACTGCCAGCTGCCTGCAATACTCGAATGCGTAGTCCTGCAATACAACTCCGGCTTTAAGTGTAACTTTTTCAATGGGTGAATAGGCAAACGCCTGATATCCGATTATAATATTTTCAGGAATGGTGATTTCTTTGGCAGCCCACTTAATACGTTTGCTTGGGAAATAAGCATTCTCAATTTGTGTAACAGGTATTCCATCAATTTCAGCAGGAAGTGTAATGTTTTCCACCTTATCTGTGCATCCAAATAAAACCACGCTCTTGCCATCATCAGTAAGGCAATAGTAGGTTTCATTAAAAACTTTCAATTCGTTTTCGTTGATAGTTCTCATTTTATTTGTCTTTGTGTACTTCTGTCAAAAAGATTATTTGTTGAAATTCAGATTTGCTCTTAACCGCCATTTACGGCTTCGCCACCATCAGTAACAATTGCTCTGCTACCAACATATGGTAATTTTATATAATTCAAGCTTTCAGGTAAGCCTGCGTTTATATTGCTTTTCGCACCATTTCGCCGTCCACTTCCACCGTTGCCACGCAACCCAATGCTGCTATGGCAAAGCACAGGCGTTTCCGCTTGCCATCGTCCAGCATTTGTCCGTGCAGCCCTTTGAAATGCCAGGCAAGGATTTCTACCTCGTTGCCGGCTTTTACCGTTCCCTTTCGTTCAGTACAGAAGGCTTGCCCTCGAAGGTTACAAACTTCACTACGCCCGGAACACCGAACACTTCAGTTCTCAACTGTTCTTCCATCTTCACAAAAACGTAGGATGGGAATGCATCCCTTCTTTTATAAGTCCGATTTAACATATCCACAAATTTCGAATATTTTCTTTATATATACTACACTGCTAATAAAATCGTCATTAGAAATTATTTCATTTCGATTGTTATCAGCGAAATACAAAAACACCTGCTAACAAAATCGGTCGTTGGCTGGCAATTAAAAAAACGTTTTTTTACAGTTTATTGAGATACGAAAGGATAGATTCGGCACTATCAACCTGCATAGGGGACAGATATAGGTAAATAGCCTCTAATAAAGAATATAAAGTTACTTTTCCCGGAAAAACCCTTCTTTTCGAATCCGTTGAGTCAGTTTACGGTCTGCAACAAAGTAAATGCGCGACAATTCTACTTCACCGGGTGTTATCTCATCCGGATTTTCAAAACCTTTGCTGGTAACTGCCGTTTGAAACGAACCCAGATTCTTAAGATTTACAGAGAATCCTAATCCTAAGGAAAACTCTATGGCTTCGAATGCTTCAGTTAAAATCCCTTCCACCACTCCACGACTAAAACCGGTTCTTTCGGAGACTCTCCGGGCAATGTCTTCTTCTGTCATACCACCTTTTTTCGGTGTACTTTTAGCAACAGCATACCACAATTCTTTTTTTTCTCCACTAATGGTATCTACTTTCTTGCGTACTACATAAGGTATTGCCATCTTCTTCTGAAATTAAGGTTATCGTTTAACTTATACATTCATATTTACACCTACATCTAAATATATTTTAGATCTACATCTAAATGATATTAAGACCTACATCTAAATAGTATTTAGATCGGGGTGTAAATATAATCATATCTACGTAAAGAAAACATTCTTTTGACTAAATGCTTGATACGATTAGTAACACACAGATATGAAGTCAGGCTTCACAGAATGTTTAAACCCGTAGTATTTTATGACTGACTCCGGCGCTTGTCCATAATCTCTGCCGTATGTTCAACAGCCCAGTCAACAAGGCTCTGAATATGCGGCATCAGGCTTTGCCCGGCAAATGTTAGCGTATATTCCACACGGGGAGGTATTTCCGGATACACTTTCCTTGAAACAAATCCATCCGACTCTAATGTTCTCAATGTTACTGTTAGCATCCGTTGCGAAATATCATCAATTGTCCGGTGAATATCACCGAAACGCATTGTTCCGTTTGCATGTAATGTTACCAACACCAGCATCGACCACTTATCTCCCAAACGGGAAAGAATATCCCGGATGGGACAAATCCCATTCGGATGAAAATTTTTAATATTTTTTTCCTGCATAGCTTCTTGTTAATCAGCATTAGTTATCTTTATGTAAGTATCTTATCTCAAAGTGCCTTCTTGTTTTATTAAGGATTAAATAATAGCTTTGTGATACAAAAGTAAGAAAGTTACTTTAGGTAACTAATTGTTTCATTTAAACATTTAAAATTATGGCAAAAAAAGTAGCAGTTTTAGCAGTTAATCCGGTAAATGGATTCGGTTTATTCCAATATCTGGAAGCATTTTTTGAAAATGGAATTTCTTACAAGGTTTTTGCAGTAGCTGAAACGAAAGAGATCAAAAGCAATTCCGGACTGACAATCATAGTTGACGATGTTATTGCAAATCTGAAAGGGCACGAAGATGAATATGACGCACTGGTATTTGGATGTGGAGACGCAATCCCTACATTCAGCGAACATGCAGGCGCTCCATATAATCAGGATATGATGACCGTTATTAAAACATTTGGCGACAAAGGTAAGATTATGATTGGTCATTGCGCAGCCGGAATGATGTTTGAGTTTGCCGGTATTGCAGAGGGTAAACGGATAGCAGTACATCCGTTGGCAAAAGCAGCTATCCAAAAAGCCACAGCGAGTGATGAAAAATCGGAAGTAGATGGTAATTTCTATACGGCTCAAACAGAAAATACAATCTGGACGATGATGGATAAGATTCTTGAGTCTTTGAAGTGATTGGATAAAACCTACTACGCTGAAAGGATACGCATGCTTTGTGTGCGAACATTTCGCGCACCTGCATGTGATTTATTCGCACACTGGCATGCGATACGGTCGCATGCCTGAGGGGGATTTACTCTCACGCATACGTGAGTATCCATTCGGCGTGGTACATCAATTAGTATATGCGTAAATATACTTTCTTTGTCCTAAAAAAAGATGTAGTGTATTGTATTATTGAGGATAGTAATGAGAAGTTGCTTGACCTGTTATCAGAAAGAAATAATTTTGATTCGGTGTTGTTTATATTTGATGGTAGCCGCCGTTATAAGTTTTCGAAAGAAGATTTGGGTATCCGTTGCCCGTCAGATTTGCTGCTGCGTAACCGTGGTATATTATCGTTATTAAACCCCCAGTGGGATTATTACCTCTACCTGTTGGATGAGAGGCATACTTACAGCATAGACAGTTTGTGTGGAAAAGTATCCCGCCATTACGGCCGCTTGCCTGTGGAAGGCGAATGCCATGTATTTGTGAGTAAAAACAAACATCATTTAACGTTGCTCTATAAGCTGTCCGGTGAGTATATCAGCATTCAGCGCCAGATACGCCAGGGGGTCTTCCGCCTGAAAAAAGGATCGGTTGGGGAGAGCTTCCGCCCGAGTAGCTGGGCTGAAATCAACCGCCTGCTATCGGAAGTGAAAGAGACGAAAAGAAGATCCATTCCTCATTGTAAATATTTGTATAACAATAAATAAACTCCTCTGTTTGTTTGGTCAAACCACTCTTTTTCCGTATTTTTACAGTATGAAAAATAGCCAATCAACATCCCCTTCTTCGTTATCGGTAACTATACCTTTGGAAAAGTACCAGGTGATGTTGGATGAGTTGAAATCCTTAAAACAGGAAGTCTTTGAAAAAGGACAAGAGATCTTAGGGAAAGAACTAGAGATTTTAGGGAACCAGCAGGAAATTGAACGTTTACGTTGGCGCCTGGCCTTGCAGGAACGCCTATGCTGGGGACGTTCAAGTGAGAAGCGCCGCTTACCTGAAGACCCTTCCCAGCTAAGGATTTGTTTCGAGGAAGTACCTCTGCAGGCAGATCCCCTGGAAGAGGAAGTGAAAGCAGAAAAAGAGGCAGGCAAGGAAGCCGCCTATAACCGCTTCCGCAAAAGCTTTAAAGGGAAGAGGGTATCCCATGCCAGGAAGCCTATAGCCCAGGATATTCCCCGTCAAAAGAAAGTCCTGGAGCCGGAAGAAGATTTACAGGGTGCGGTCAGGATAGGCGAAGAAGTAACAGAGCGTTATGCTGTCCAGCCCCGCCTTTTGTATGTAGAGCACTTGATACGCCCCCGCTACAAACTTCCTGGCGGCCGTATCGTAATCGCCCCCCTTCCTTTGATGGCCCATCCCCGCAGCAATGCTTCGGAAAGCGTACTGGCACATATAGCGGTAGCCAAATATGCAGACCATCTCCCGTTAAACCGCCAGATAGAGATATTTGAGCGTGAAGGTATACATCTGCCAGCTTCTACGGTAAGCAACTGGATGATGGCTGCAGCCCAGTGTATAGAGCCTGTATATAATGAACTGAGGGAGACACTCAAGGAAAGCCGTTATGTACAGGCTGATGAGACTGTACACAAAGTACTTGAGTCAGACAAACCCGGTTCCCTGCACCAGGGATATATGTGGGTCTTCTACATACCCCATTGCAATAGCCCTTATATAGAATATCATCCCGGTCGCGGATCGACTGCCCTGGGCACCCTGCTTAGTGGAAAGACAGTAATAGTACAAAGCGACGGTTATTCCGCTTATGAGATCTTCGACAAACTCAAAGGCAAGGTACATGCAGGCTGTTGGGCACATGCCAGAAGGAAGTTTGTCGAAGCAGAACTGTATGACCCGCCTTCAAGCCGGTATGCGCTTGATCAAATCGGTAAACTTTACGCTGTGGAAAAAGAAATACGTCAAAAAGAACTTAATAAGGCCGAAGCGGTAGCTATCAGGCAGGAAAAGGCGTATCCGGTTATAACAGGCCTGGAGAAATGGGCGGTGGAAAACCTTGAGAAAACGCCCCATGACTCGCCATTGGATAAAGCGATACGATATATGTATAAGCGCTTCGAACAACTCTCGCATTATGTTAATGATGCAGATATCTCTATCGACAATAATGCGGTGGAAAGAACCATACGCCCGCTTACCCTCAACCGCAAAAACTCACTCTTCTCCGGGAGCCATCAGGCAGCACATACGGCTGCCATCTTCTTCTCACTATTGGGCGCTTGCAGGGAAAACAATGTGGATCCATACCGCTGGCTAATGGACTGCCTGACCAAAGTACAAGACTGCAACCCCAAAAATTACAAGCACTTGTTACCACATAACTGGAATAAATAATTAAGCATACATCATAGTTCCCGAATCTATAATATACATAATGCTACATTATGTACTACGCCGAATGGATACATACGTGAGAGAAGATCTATTGTATGATGGTTGTTCCTTTTCCTCCTACTAACTACCTTTATCACCAATAAGGCTATACGTGAATATCTTACAATCTTCGATAAGACTAAAATCAGATAACAATAACGTCATTCCGAACATCGTGAGGAATCGCATAAAAATGGAGTATTAATTTTCAATTCTCCATTTTAAATTTTCAATTGTTTTTCGAATAGGTATACCGACCTTTCTTCTGTGTCATTTTACCATATTCAATAGCTCTTTCGGGACAATAATGAATACATGCCAGGCATTGTGTACAATTATTACCCCAAACAGGTCGTTTATCCTTTATGGTTATGTTTTCTGTAGGACATTTTTTTGCACAAATACCGCATCCGGTACAAGCATCTGTTGAATAAAAAGGCTTGCTGTTTATTGCATATTTACAAAACAGCGGATATATGATCTTTGATTTCAGAAATGACTTTGTTCCCTTTGCATAACAGTCGATTATTTTATCCGCATTTACTGCATCGATTATTCCGGATAGAGTGCATTTTGCATCCTCTTTCTTTTTATGTTCCAGCGATTTATCATCCACATCAAATCCCGGAAAAGCGATATAATTATTGGGCATTTGAATAGAATATATATGATGACTCTCCCACCCTTTTAACCTCAATAATTTAAGGAATTGCAGGTTGGCAAATCCACATTCATCACCGCAGGTCATGATGCCGAATATCAATTGGTTCTCATATTTCTCTAAAACCAATTGGCGGATAAATTTTTCTACAACAGGTGGAACTCCCCATGAATGGACAGGAAATACAAAACCAATCCGTTCATTCTTTTCCAGTATAAATGTCGTTTTGTGATGTACTATAGCCGACCCAATTTCGAATGTCTTATCTGAAAAAGCAGTTGCTGCTGTTTTGGCAACCCACTCTGAATTTCCGGATCCGGAAAAATAAAAAATCATTACAGTTGATTATCTGTTATTATTTTGTAAATCGCCTTACCCCAGAACTCACCTAACTTTGCTGCCCCCGACAAATTCGGGTGGAGATAAAAAGTGCCTGCATTTCCCTCCTCGGGAATAAGCTCTGTACTATAATTCGCTTTAAAATAATCAAAAGCATCTGTATCTCCCTGAAAAACCTGTTTAGGATATTTCTGTGCATAGCCGGTAATTAATCGATCCAATTCGTTCGAATAACTGATCAACCGTTCCAGCCCTTCCCGAAGATACATGGCACCATTATATGTATTCGGACTATACCAGACCGGACGATGCAGGACAAAAACTGCATTCGGGTATATAGCAAGTAATTCGTCTATAATTACTTTCATATTTGTAAAATATTGCACCGGAGAAACCGGAGATCCATTCGGACCTTTAATTGCGCTATCATTTGTTCCTAGCATAATCGAAAAAATCAATACAGATTCTTCCTTATTGGAAAAAGCTTTTGCAGCTTCGACCACCTTGGGGAATAAAGTCTGTTGGGCTGGAAGATAATCTACTGTAGTCATACCACTCACTCCCTGATTCGAAAAACCCCGTAATTCAATACCCGGTTGACGGGATAAATAATGACTTGCTTTGACCGGAGGTGCATTTTCTTCGGGTTTATCAATTAATACACCTTGCGTTATGCTATTACCTATATATACAATAGCATATGACTTCTTATGTTGTGCTGCACAAGCAAGTGAAAAAATAAGGCATACAAGCAAAACAATATTTTTTTTCATCATATCGACTTTATTCAATAAATCTTCCGGACTTCCATTGATAAACTTTCGGATTTTCTTTCAGGAAAGGTTTCACTTTCTCACGATCCTGACTATTTAAATAATCAGGAGTCGTATATATTGCTGTTAATGTTTGATCATCAGCATTTAGTTGATATTTAACCAGATGCATATCCAAGCAGGACATTGCATCCAGGAAACTTTCACTATTCCGGTCTGCATCTTCCTTAATAAACCATTTGGGCATTACGGATGTAAATAAATCGGAGGCGGGTACAGGTTTCCATTCCAATGTAAAAAAGTCTACCCTGCTATCAGCAACCGGAGCATTAACAGTGGTAATCACACAGGCAACGTATGTACCATTAATTAAGGGTAATAGTTTAATTTCTAATGTACTCCTTTCTGTAGATTGCAATAAAAGATAATCGGTTGTCATTTTCTCCAGTGTCGACTTTCCCCCCATCGTATTATCTAAAGTTGCAGTCTTTCCTGACCGGAATAAATCGACTAAATCTTTACGCCATGCTTCTTCTAACTGGGGAATATTTCCATCCGGCATACTGATAAAAAAAGAGGCTACGTCTTGCGCATTGACTACAGATAATGTCACAGCTATAAAAAAGGAAAAGATTAATTTTCGCATATAATTTATTTTATTTTTATTCAGTTACACAGTGTTGACTTCTGCCAATATTACTTCTTAAATCGTTCCCAAATATAAGAATATCATTCCTAATAACACGAGAAATAGGTCGATTGCTTTGTTCTTTAAGTTTTTTTCATGGAAAAAGATTGCACCTGCTAAAAAGGTAATCAGGACATTACTACGCCGAACCATCGATACGATTGAGATCATAGAATCCGGAAAACTTAGTGCATAAAAATAAACCCAATCGGCCATTGCCAGAAATAATGAAATCAGTACAATACTCCATTTCCAGACAAAAGGAGTTGTTTTTTTTCGCTGCGGATACCAGAGAAATACAAGTATTATACCCATAATAAATACCTGATATACATTAAACCACACCTGAACGGTCATCACATCCAGCGTTTTCATCAGATGCTTATCATACAAGCCACTACAGGCGCCACATATCATTGATATTACGGCATAAACAATCCATTTATTATTTGAGAAACGAATGCCTTCTTTTTTACCGGATGTCGATAACAGGAAGAATGACAGCAAAGCTAAAGAAACACCGATCCACTGATAAAGATTCAGCCGTTCGCCGAAAATGATCATCGCTCCTAATAAGGTTGTAACAGGCTGGGTGGCTTTAATAGGACCTGTAATTGTCAACGGAAGATGTTTTACCGAAAAATATCCTGAAATCCATGATGTCAATACAATCATCGATTTCAGAAAAACGCTCAAATGTGTTTCAAATGAAACATGCGGAACATAAAACATGGTTCCGTCAAGCCAATTCGTAGTATATGAGATTATGATAAACGGGAGGAATAACAGACTTGATATCAGTGTATTTAAAAACAAAACCGGCAAAACGGCATTTCCATTTAAGGCATGCTTTTTACTCACTTCATAACATCCTAACAGAAACGCTGAAATAAAAGCAAACGTAATCCACATAAATTTTTAACCTTTAAAATCTTTTAGGAAAAGCGTTTCCGGATAAACAATGTCAACTAATGCAAGACCATTTCCGGGGGCAGAACTTCCTGCCCGGCAACGGTCTTTCATTTCAATAATGTCCCGGAAATCATCTACCGAACGCTTTCCTTTACCCACTTCAAATAATGTTCCGACAATTGCACGTACCATATTCCGTAGAAAGCGATCCGCCTGAATCGTGAAAACCCAGCAATCTCCTTCCGGCTTCCATTCGGCGTAATCTATGCGGCAATTATTGGTTTTCACATCCGTATGTAATTTACTAAAACTGGTGAAATCCTGATATTTAAACAATACATGACAAGCCTCATTCATCTGTTGAAAGTCAAATCCTTTCAATGACATCCGGTGAACCCATTCATAATTAAAAGGATTCTTGTGTTCCGTTATGTAATATTTATATGTTCTTGATATTGCATCAAAACGGGCATGTGCATCGTTTTTCACAGGAACAACCTGATGGATCGCTATATCTTTGGGCAACAACCGATTTAGCTTTTCAGCAAGTAAATCCGGCGACAAAAATGATTCATCCCAATCAAAATGAGCTACCATCTTTTGTGCATGCACACCGGCATCAGTCCTTCCGGCTCCTACTATCGGGATTAATTCACGGGCAAGTGTTGATAATGCTTCTTCAATGCGTTGCTGTATGCTTATACCATTGGGTTGCCGTTGCCAGCCACAATAATGAGTTCCTTTATAAGCCAGATAGAGAAAATACCTATTCATCTTCTTTTATTACTGGGTACAAAGATACACCAAGTAATAGACAATTGAAAGTTTACAGACAATCTTGCCTGTAATAGACAATGAAAGGGCAAAAGTGAGATATTTGTATTCTCTCTATCTGATATGTAGTTTATATCTCAAATTCGGCTATTGTTACTTTCTTTTGTGCTTTGTCAATATTTGCATTACTCAAATTAAAACATACGATCTTTCGTTCTTCCTTTCCGCTCGAATAGCTTATGTAAATTTCAGTCATAATGGTTGCCGGCTCACTGGTTTGGGACACATTTGAGCCACCCCAATAGTCAACCTGAATTGTATATTTGCCTTTCATTCCTTTCTTTAAAAGAAACTGCTCGGGTCCGTATTCCATAATTTCATGTGCATCCAAACGTCCGCCTATTTGCGACCTGTTATGATTATATGTTACCATTTCGCCACGAGGGTCAGTTATTTGCATATCAATATGGGTTTGAGGCATGTTCCAGTTGATAACTACACGAACATCAACAGGCATTGAATATATCAAAGCGGTATCTATATTTGTTGTATTCAATTTTCGTTTATGCAAGCTTATCAGATTATTGATATCATTTAATAAAACCATATTTATTCCTAAATTCACATTCTGTTGTGTGTTATTTACCGGGTTAAGCATACTTGAATATAACGAATCGAGTGCTGTTTGATATTGTCCTGCCTCTTTTAAAGCCAAAGCATAATCGCGATAGCTTTGTTGTTCGAATGGACGCCACTCGATAAGTTTTTTAGAAACAAACAACAACATCTCCGGCTCATTATATTCTTTTAGGCGGAATGCTAACATTTTGTATGCACCAATGTTTTCGAGCCCTATTTCGGCAATGGATGTTAAAATACATAGTGCTTTTTCACGGTCGTTGTGTTTCATAAACCAATCGGCCATATTAAAATAAAAACTGGGTGTACCTCCGTAATTTTGTCGTTCTTCAATGTATATTTTATAATCGCCGGTTGTATCGCCTGTCAATCGTTTCATATATTCAGCATCGTTTTTGATATCAATCATTGTTAATCGTGCCTGTTGAGGTATATATGTTTTTTGGCTTCCTGTTTTTTCTGCCTGAACGTTACTTACACTACCAGTTAAGGTTTGTTTTTTCGCTGTACCATAACCGATAGTAACTACTTCGGAAAGACTTTCATTTGATTCCGTCATCATCATATCCATCGACACCTCATTATCTCCTGCTATATCATATTGCTCTATAGCAGAAGAAATGGGCGCTTTTGCATCCTTATTTGATTCCTCTTTGCTATCAGGTTTCGGATATTTTGGTTCAGGTAGCTTAAAATCGGTATTCCACCATGTTTTAAGATCGCTCATATTATGTTTAGCTTGTTGCAACAAATTAGTCTGTTGAGCTATTATTTGTTGGCGTTGTTGCTCCCATCGTATATTTTGCTGTTCGAGATATTTATTATATTCAGCCATTAGCTCTTGTGGAGGAGTTATACCGTATTGGATATAATCAGACATTAGTTCAAGCACAATAAGTGATGTATTACGAGTAACAATACCAAATTGTTGCGACAGCTCAATAATCTCACCTTTATTTTTTTCATAATTCAAGTCAAGTTCAGCTATTTTCTTTTGAGCCCAGAGTTTATGTACATTTATTTCATTATTTTTGAAACGGTTAGCATCAAGCGTTATAGTTTCTTGTTCGGTAACAGTGTTACCATAGCCAAATTGTAAAGTAATCGTACTACCCGACATACTTGTGATACCTGCAATGCTGAAATGCTCATGAACATCGGTTGGTATTGACGGGTAAACATGCAATACGGTATTGCTGTTTTGTATGCCTAAAAATCTATACGACTCGTAAAGCATTTCGTTTTTCGCTGTAAAAGAATCCATCGCATTCAGATTGATAAACTTAGCTTTACTATTTATAGCTATCAATTTAAGATTACTATAATCGGCCGCTGCTGACGATACGATGCAATGTATGGGTGCTGAACTTTTAGTTTTAAAACTAGCTTTGCTTAAAGTTGAAATTCCATCGGAGAACAAAATATACTCGCCACCCGATATTTTATTTAAATCAATAGCACTGTAATTTGTTCCGCCATCATAAACTACATCCGACAGAACTTTTCGTAAACTACTCCAATCGCCGTTTTTTATATCAAAATGACCTCCGTTAGTAAAAGTATTATTAAGTAAACCGAGTTTTATAGTGAGATTTTGCTTTTCGCTGATAATAGCGTCTAAAAGCATTAATTCCTTTTCTACGTCTTTCGGTTGTGTACTCAACGACACATCCCATATCAAACCGATAGTATTAGACCATTGTTTTTTACGCTTTTCTTTGTTTTTTATGAAATAGTTTGCAGTAAAATAATAATTACCTGATGCCGATTGCATGATAACATCGGGGGTACCTGGTGTTGGTACACTAAATGCCAGCAATTTACCGGGCTTATAATTTGTGCGGTTAAATTTACTTACATAAGCGTTACCATGCTTGTCGAAAGTAATTTCGTTCGTACCCGCTTCTACAACTGGTTTGGCGTCTTGCCATACATTAAGCATTAAATCGAACTTTTCAATCGCATGTTTAAAATCCATAGGTAAGCGATACGTATATTTACTATCAGTTACCAGCAATGCCTCTTCGTAACTAATTGAAATAGTACGACTACCATTACCCGGTATTGGATAAATACGTGTACGGAAATTATTCCCTTCCACTTTTTCCAGCAATCCGGGGTCAACCCTGCGGCGCTCAATTTCCTCAAACACTTGTGTTCCTTTCGATTTCTCGACAGGTACAGCCTCCCGCATTTTCCCGTTAATATCTAATGCATATCCGCTTACAGTAACACCCTCTGGCAAAGGAAAAGTTAGCGTTCCCTCAAGTATTTGGTGCGTTTTATTTTGAAAAACCATTGTCATTGTAGTAGTAGATACATTACCTACCACATCTACTTTTATATCAAGATCTTTCAAATAAACTTTATCTTGATTAATCGTTCCGCCCACTTCTAATGTTGGCATTTGTGCGGATAAATTTGCAATACCTGTAATTGCAACTGCAAGTAATAAACTTAGAATTCTTTTCATGACGGTAATTTTTTTATTACTAATGCGAATCAGTAGTTGAAAACCTAACGAATCGCAAGATGTTTAAAATATTTATTATCAATAAAATAAATGCATTAATATTTGCTCAATCCCCTAGGAATCATTAACTTAGA
>JAITVY010000055.1 GCA_031285565.1 Tannerella sp.
GCTCGTTTCTTGCATAAATTTGGAGATATCCGTTGGTAGTAACACCGAAGCTGTGAATCCCAGTATCTACATATACATCTTCATAAGCATGTGCTGGCGCGAATAAAACTGTACATTCAAAATTAATCCGACTATCGAGTACGTTGTAGTACCATCTATTTCCTGATTGAACCCAATTCGCGGGTATAAGAGTAGCCGATACGTTCACCGCTTTCATTGCATCAAATAAGATTTTATGCGCATTTTCATCCTCGTCATGCGCTTCTATAGCTGTGCTGATTTTTGTATCAACTTGCGAACTCGTGTCGTAATTCGACATGTCAACACTTACCGACCCTACCAGCTCCCAATCTCCATTTATCCAGATGTATTCATCAAGCGCGTCTCCGGTTTGTGCATTAGCTTTCGGAACAAGGTAAATCTTATTTTCAACACCTGTCGATGGCAGTTCTGTAACCGTCATGAATACTTCATTATCGATATCAGCCGAAAGCGTAATACTTCCGTCCTCTTCGATCGTAACCTTCATACCAGTGCCTTCTTTCACACGTAGTGCCGTTAATGCGCTCTGTTGTAAATCTGTTAATGAAGTCCAGATATCGCTGTGAGCACCACTATCTGCATTGTGGCTGCTTATTGCACTGCCCACTTCTTGTTGTGTTACAAATCCAGAAATATCAGATTGTGTATATTCTTCAAATACTCCAACTGCAGCACCATCTCCATTAGGTTTAAAAAGATACGTTTTTCCTGCTGACAATGTTGATTCTTCTACAACAACATTTCCTGATCCTGACCCTGGTGTACCTCGTGGTATAGAGCCATCAACCCGATAAATCGGCTGACCTTGTCCGTCATAATCCTCAAAGGTGAAAGTCAGGTTTACACTACTGCCAGGTGCACCTGTGGTAATAGATCCGTTTTTTATAACAGGTATAGCTCCTGTTTTACCCTCAGGCACTTTTAATGAAAAAGTATAGATAGGATTTCCATCACCATCGTAATTACCAGAAAAGACGAAAATCAATTCAGGCGGAGTATTATTTGTAACGGAAGATGAAGTTCCTGTTCCAAGTACAGGCGTTTTGCCATCCTTTACATTTGATGCAGCTTGTTGTGCAGTTTTAGCTGCTTCAGATGCTGCCGTACCGGCTTCTGCAACCTGTTGTTTCAGTTCAGTTAGTCCTTCTATAGCATCCGTTGCCGGTTGACGAAGATAAGCAAGGTAATCATCATTGGTTTTGTTTTCATTTCCGGGTTGTTGCTGCCATACATCAAAAGCAGATGAACCTTTCAGGTCAGCAACAGAAATAAGATTCGTCCAGATTGTTTCATCCTTGTATTTCCACTGTATCTGATCACTCGATTTTTGTAGCACAATCTCCTTCCCATCCGTACCTTTCAATGCTGACATTAACAGGCGCTTTAAGGTGAATGTATTACCAGATTCAAACAGTACCGGCAGGGATGAAATTCCCTGCAGGCTGTTCGCTATTTCATACTGTGACGGATCACTTGATTTATTAGAGATGGCTTCTGTTACAGCCGTTACTAATTTAGCAAGTCCTTCTGGAGTTATTTCTATGCCATCTATCGTAATATCACCTGTCATACTTAACTTTTTTAGATTGGTTTTAAAATGGTTTTGATATCCTCTATCAGTTTATTAAAAAGACGTTTTAATTGATATCCAGATATTTTATTCTCTTTATGCAAAGAGAAACCAAGTATCCCGTCCTGGTTAGCATTGGCCGACCCGATTATTTCATCACCCTTATATATCCGGGCATTCACATTTGAAACTTCTCCATCCGAAGATGCATCACAATCGTATTTAATTGTGAAAGTACCAACTTCACTCTGTGCAGATATTCTCCGCTTGTCGCTTGTTATTTCCATCTTTTTTACCTTCTAATAATTCTTCAATTTGTCCATATGCACCTGGTATTAGTACAGCATTACAAACTTTTTTGATCAGTACAGCTTCCTCCGAACTAATCTCAATATCTTTCTTTGATACTGCAATACGGTTACAAAGTTGAAATGCTTTGTACTTCTCTTCAGGTGTATCCAATTCCCTACTTCCGTATAGGTTAGAACACACCGCATCAATCATTAATTGATCATTTCCATTTTGATCCTGTAATGTTTCTCCTTTGTAATTAAGAAAGGGTTTGTTAAAATTTACTTTCATGATTCCTATTTTAATAACTGTTTATACTATATAAAAACATCCTGTGCGCGCATCCCAGCGCACGCTATAATTGTTAGTTCCTGTGCTATTAACTATTGCTGGCAACCCGGTTAGATTGCTATAAGTAGGCATATTTGATGCCAGAATACATGTTCTGTATATCCCATACCCATCACCCGTCAATTGTGCAAAACCTAAGTACAATCTTCTCTCAGCAGTCGTGTTAGGAAGATATTTCCCAACCAGGACGTTGGCGATATTGGTCGGTGGACTACCCATCACGTTCAACGTGACCATTCCAGCATTATAAGAAAAACCACCATCGCCTGATAAAAATGCTTGGCCACCTGACGTTCTATGATCAACTCCCTGACTACTCAATCGCAAAACAGTACTATTAACAACACTGTCAACAGCTTTTAAATACATATCGTCAGCCTTGAATTCTCCGATAGCAAGTGCTTTATTCACTACTAAATTATCAACATCAATTAGAGAAGTTAATATAAAGCCACCATTTATAACTGTACTATCAAGCAAAGCTTTTCCTACCATATCTCGATAAGCTAAATCACCGAGGCCGTTCTTAAAATTCGTCAATGCCGTATTTGCTCTTGAAACGGCATTGTTTTCTGCATTGTTGGCTGCTGATTCAGAATGGTTTACCAAATTGTTGAAATCCTGATTCCATGCTGAGACTGTTACATACCCACTAAGATTTATCTTATTTGCGTTGATAGTTACCGCTTCTGGTGTTTGATTGATTGTAGAAATAATGGTTTTCCCATTCTCCATTGTTTTTGATGCCCAAAGAGTGTTGCCAGACGTTTCGGTGATCCATCCTGCAGACTCACTTTCCAAATCCGTAACTCGTGAAGCTATTGTAGATATTTTACCTGCTTCAACCGTTATTTTTCCTTCAAGTGTTTGTCTTATTGTTCCTGTAGTCTGATCCACATACTGTTTTGTCGCAGTCAATGCTATTTGATCTGCCATCACGGATATTTCAGTATCATATCTTGTGTAGATCTTTCCAGTTTCACTATCAACATATTCTTTTGTTGCGCGTAAAGCGATCTGTTCGGCATTTTGAAAAATTTCGGTTTCCAACCTGATAACAGCATTTGCCAATGCATCTGTAAATAATGAAACACCATATATCAATATCGTACCGGTAAACCCAATCTGAAAATCTCCAATTCCATTCCATTCTGCTGAAAATGATTTCTTTTGATAGTCACTTGTAACCGGAAGGGATTCGGACATATATAAATCTGTACCAGGTATACCTGCTGTTAACGTTCCGGCACGAAGCACTTTGTAGTAAAACGAAACAGAATGTGTGCCTGAAACATGGTTACTATAATGATCATTTTTTTGAGCGATAGTTGTATTAATCAATCGTAATACATTTCGACTTTCATCTTTATAAATATCGGCCACTTTCCGTTTATTAGCATAGAAGTTAGCATTCAACCAGATAAATTTACCACCTGCTTTTATAATAGATATGTCATCAACTGCATTCCAGTAATGTGTATTGTCATTGAAGGCAGAATTCTTCAGGATATTTCCCTGTTCGAGTGACATATCGTTCTTTACACCTTCAATCAGGCTGGAAAATTTACCATCCATCACAACAAACTGTTGTTCGACTGTCATTCCATTATCCAAATAAATATCCGTGTTTTCAAAAACGGCACCCTGTGCATAAATACCATATCCGTTTAGCTGAACCCCTTTTTTTGTCCGGATACCGGAAATATTTCCCATCCGAACTTTGATCTTTTCAAACATGGATTCGTCCGTGATGCCATCCAGAACATCAATGTAAGGCGCTTTGTCATCAGATGATGTCAGGTAGATAATCCCCTGCCGGGAAGCATCTGTTTTATTTCCAAACCTGAACACGACATCTCCGGTCTCCGGTTCATCGTATCCGTCAATGATTTGTAAATCGAAATAATCCGGAGTAACCCCCGTCACTAATCCATAGAAGTAACGGATATTGATACCGGAACTACGTTGCATACGGACGATATCATTTGCACGTAAGTTCATCCGCATACTTCCTTCCATTGTATCGATTACACAGCGATATATACTACCAATCTTTTCAACTGTAAGGATTTTGTTCAGATCGGATACAATCACTGATCCACCCAGCCCATAAATTTGCGAGTAAACCAGTTCATATACTTTCATCGACTTTCTGACAGTCCAATGATCTACGGTACCGGAAGCTGTTGGAATATCAATTTCCACGCCCCAGCCTGTAAAACCGGATGCAAATGAAACGGAACCGAACGTCCCGCCTAAAAAAACATCAGACCGGACACGGGTACTATCCAGCATAGCCGCTCCGGCATCAGTGATCTGCCAGCCTTTCCCTCCTTGGAAGCCGTCAATGAAGACACTACTTTTGATGTTTTTGTCAAAATAAATGTTCCCATGTGCTGTATCATCAACATCTTTACGCAGGTACCGGTCATCGAACAGTCCGGCCATGTTTACACTATCAATGCCGGTTATATGACCAAAATCATCAAGTTCCAGATTCTGAATAACAAAAGCACGGCCATTGTCAGAACTCTCAGCCTGCGAAGTGTCACCATGTGAAATGGTATACGTCACTTTACCTAATAGGTCTTTAGAAATACTAATACCCAGCCCTTCCAGGATGTCAAGATCTGCATCTATAGAACCGGATCCACTGCTGCTTCCGGATCCACTGCTTGTACTGCTCCGGTAAACCGCATTCCCCCCGGCTTCTTTCCGGTACTTGCTTCGTGGACTGGCTGATATTTTCCTGCTTACTATATCCATTACTTCACCTCCATTAAAGTCACCCGCGAACGATCATAGCTATAATCAATTTCTTCATTGATCAGTATAAAATCCTTCCCCGGCAGGTTAGCATCTTCAATTAATTGATAAGGGACAAAACCTTCTTTTAAAATTTGAGTAGTCTGCATCTTGGCCGCTTGGTATTGATTTACTACCCGGTTCACAATTAATTCCTCCGGTTTCATTTCGGAATTTGTAATACGATTATGCAGTTTGTCCAAAATGACATTGTTATGTATGACTTTGCTATATGCAAGCCCTGAATCGTTACTGGATGTTATCTTCAATTCGATATCATCCAATGGGCTTACAAATTCTTCATTAACGACATTGGTGTACAACGTATCATTTTTCTGTCCGGACTCACTTTCACTTTGTGAGAATTTACAGCTTTGAAGTTTGATGTCTTTTATGAAAATGTATCTATGCAGATAACTATCCTGATCAGCTTTTGGGCAATAAATGGTTAATTCTATATCTCCTATAATAGTTTGCTTATTAAACCAAACAATATGTCCGGATACATCCCCTAATTCGAGTAGATAATCATTCTGATTGCGCACATTTAACCAATCGTAAACATAATGTTGTGTTTTCTTTTTTAGGTCTGTATAGAGTTTGTAAACTTTTTTTTCTTTACTCCATTTGCCTTCGAAAGTCGTTCCATCATAATACCATTCTCCGATACGTAAACTTATAGGAATGTACCAACCATCCGGGCTGACAGAATCAATTGTGTCTTTATCAACATGCTTGATCCGAAATCCATCAGGCCTATCTGAGTAACAAACAGCAAAATTTAATATAATAGCCTGTTCGTTGCTGAATACGATGTTTTTTGTATTGAATCTTGTTTGAAGAAGAGGAAATGCATCATCCGAATAATAATCTAATAACAACTTGCCACGAATAATACTATTGTCTATTTCGCCATCATACAATTTTACTTGTACCATCGGTTCCCATTTGAGTTCGTTTGGCCGGTCATCACCCTCGAATTCTGTCATACGGATAATCTGTCCACCGGCTATTTTTTCTATTGTTGTTGGTGTTGACGGAACGAAAGTTTGGTTGGTATAACGATATTGGAATATATCATAGTTTTTACTCCAGCATAGTTCTTTAAAATACCATTTATTCCCGTTTTTAAGGTTTTCCCAATAAACGCCCGAACTTCTAGAAATATCTTCAGATAAAGGAGGAAATAAATCTTCTGACTTTACCTCATAATCGCTACATACAACATTTACTTTGTTGTAGCCTGAAATAATATCAAGTGTGTGATTTTCACCTGCAACCCCCATGTCTAAGGCTGTTAAGTCTAATACGCTCTGTTTGTCGTTGCTAAGCGTCGTTTTTGATTCTGCAAAAGATGGATTATAAAAGAAGTATTCCGCAAACCCTTTCTTTATATAATCTATATCAATCAGATATAGGAATCCGTTCTTTTCTGTTAGTGTCCAGCAGTAGAACCGGCAGATTTCTTCTAAGATCTCTTTGTAAGTCATCCGTTCGTCATCTTCATCGATGAAGTTGTCTGAAGATATCATATGTTCTTTCATCACGTTTGTATTTGTGCCAAACGTACAAGGAACATACAACCCTTTATAATCACCTTCAGAGAGTGTAATAGCCTTTTTTACTAGATCAAACAAAGAAACAATGATCGCATCCAGATCAAACTTTACATATTCAAGTGTTGACAGGGCAGAAATACATTCGATTTCAAACTCAAATAAATTGGTAGAGTAATCTTGTGAATAAACCTCCGGAGTGATAAAACCTGTCCAGATGATATCATTTTCACGTTTCAGGTTTACTTTATGTTTGCGTGCAGACGTGGAAAACAGGCTTTGTAGATAATCGCTTCCGACTATTTTTAATGTTGCTCCGGATAACCTCAAAGGATTATACAAAAACTCTTCATCATCGGTATTGACTTCAAACACATCATCACCTCCATCTAACTCTTTTGATGAGCCGGTATAATCTTTTCGTAAAATTTCGACTTTATACGAAATGTTACTAAGACTTTTAAAGGGTATGGTGTAAAGTGTTCCGTACATTAGAAATGTCTCCTTTTTTTGTTATAATTCTTTCGTACACCTTCCAAATCTTTACCACGCAAACGCCATTCGACACGACCATATCCCTCGCCGTTTAGTTGACCTAACAAAGCCGATTGTTGCCGTTGGTTTAAGATTAGTTCCCCGGAATTTACCCGTGCCAGAAGCTTATCACCTGTTCGGGAATTTCCACCCACAATACCACCGTTGGCAAACTTTGGCAAGCCTGCAAGTAAAGCAATTATACCTGCAACAGCAGCAATAGCGAGTGCAACCCCGACGATCGGCACCATAGAAACTGATTTTGCCGCGCCAGAAGCTGCAGCCGCAGTATTGCCTAATACTGTACGACGGTTAGCGGAAGCCGTACTTTCAGATACAGCAGCATCAGTCGCGATCTGGGTACTGGCATTCGTTAACTTTTGAGCGGTAACAGCTGAATCAATAATTGCTTCCTGTCGCTTCGCAGCTGATAGCATGTTGACCATTTCAGTCATTTTCTTGATCATGTCTATGATCTCAATAAAAGCATCTACTGTACTGGTTAACGAATCCCAGACAGCCATGATCTTTTCCCATTCCGAAGCGTCCACATCGTTGAATACTACTGCCAGGTTGCTCCATGCATTTACAACTCGGTCAGCATCAGAGACCATACCTTTAATCCCATCATATGCTCCTCCGGCCAACTCTTTGCTGAAATCTTTGATAGCACGTTTGGCTTCTGCAATCTTCAAAGCCTTCTCCAAAGAAGTCGCTTTGCTCATTTCCTTTTCGACTTCTTTCAGTAAACTTTTCGCGCTACCGGTTGCTGATACTTGTAAGGCATTATATTTTTCTTCGTTCGACAGATTTTTATTTCCAATTATTTCTGATGCAGACGAACGATAATCGTATTGTTTCGCTTTCGGTGTTGTAGACTGTTGTGCAGAAAGGGAATTATAGAATTTATTTGTATTAGCGTTAGCACCTAACAAAGATGCTGCCAAAAGCTTTGTGTTATCAATCAGTGAATTTAATTCTTCATTATACTTTTCTTCTGTTTTTAAACCTGCAGCACGTTGATTAGTTAATTCTTTAAACTTATTGTTATAATCTTTTTGGATTTCGTCCAGTTTGGTTTGTTCGCGCAATTCATTAGCACGTTCATTCAGGGCATTTAGAAAATTACGATCTGCATCTGTGACAAGCTGCATCGCAGCAATTTCTTTTCGTGTAGATTCTGTTAAGTCATAAATTGCCTTATCCTGTTCTTCTTTTGTAATTATGCCTCTTTCGAACTGATTACTTAACTCCTGTAGTTTGTCGCTGTATTGTTTTTCAGCTTCATAAGTAGCGGATGGATCAACGCCAGATTTTGCTTGTTGGAATGTCGGATTATTAGCAGCTTGTCCTGGCGTCAATAAACCGGATAAACTTTGAAAGGTTTCTTTGTTTAAATCACGAAGTTTTGAAGTATATTCTTTTTCGGATATAGCTTTATTTTGCAACAGGTTTGTTAATGCGGTCAATTGCTCCGCATACTTTTCTTCGGCTTTTTCCAGGTCTGTTTTCTTTGTATCTTTTGTAGGAAGAATCGGATCATCCGTAGTAGTTGGTGTATTCGTATCGGTATTTACGACTTTCAGTTCTAACCTGTTTAGCTCCGCGTTCGCTTTTTGCCAGACTGCATAATTCTGGTTGTATTCTTTGAGGTCACGGACAGACTGTGTATAATAAAACGGATTCTTTGAAAGAGTTGCGCTCTTAGTTAATGAAGTGCCTTTTTCTTCTTGTGTACTCCCACCATATTTGTTTAATATGGAACTCATTTGAGATTCAGCCTCCAACTTACTTTTTTGGAAGAATTCAATTGAAGCCATATCTTTTAATAATCCTATCCTCGTTTTTATGGCATCGTTGATATCCCCGTTGATCCCGAGTGTTTTTTGATCTATCGAGAATGATGTATTTAAAAGACCGTTTATCTGGTCAATTGCACCTTTCCGCTGTTCATAGGTATTATTTACGTTGATGGCAATTTGTTGAAGGCGTTGTAGTTTGTCTACTTCTGCAATGCTGTTTGCTACTCCGGCAGCTTCTCTTTTCCAGTCTGAAAAGATTGTTTTTATCCGTTTCGATTCCTGGTATACTTCATGTAAATATCCTCCTATTGAAGCCAGTACTGTAAATATTGCTGTAGGCAATGCAGCCATCATTGCTGTTTTTATCGCTGTAGCCGCTTTCTGAAAGGCAAATTTGATTGATGTACTTGTTTTTTGTGCTTCCCAGGCTATTTTATCAAATTGTATCCCGGCTTCTTTTGCGGCACGTTTAGCGGCTACTAATGCAGCCCTTTCTGCTTTCGCGATTTCAATAATGATCCATTTGAACATTTTGCCAAGCGAAACGCCTGTAATAAACGCAATAAGTTGGGTTATTACCCTACGAATATTATTAGCAGCATATTCAACCAGTTTTGTTACATAATCAATAACTTGCTTATAGGCGCTTTGTACATTCGTACTTTTAGTAAATTCAGTAAAAGCGTTTTGCAGCCTGTTAAGTGACGTTTCAATATTGTCCGTGTCAATATTTGGAATCATTTCATCTAATGCCTCTGCAAACTTCGGGAGGATGTCAGCAGACATTAATTGGCCTTTCTTCATCAGGCTATCCAGCCCTGCAACGGACACACCTGCAGCTTTCGCCATGGCCTGTAAAGCAATTGGAAGTTTTTCACCCATCTGCAGGCGTAATTCTTCCGAACTGATCTTTCCTTTACTCATCATCTGCGACAAAGCAAGGAATACTCCATTACTCTCATCTGCACTTAAACTGAATGCGGTAGTTGCGCGTGATACGGATTCAAAGATTTTCCGTTGTTGCAACATACTCATACCAGCCTGTGAAGCAGATGCAGTAAAACGGGCAAAGTTTCCGGTCAGGGAATTTATCTCCATGCCGTACTTCTTTGACATATCCAATAAAAATCGCTGGCTATCGGCAAACTGTGCAGTACTGGCCGATACATTCTTTAATGCTGTAGTAACCCGGCTTGTTTCCCGTGCAGTGCTGATCAATCGACTAACGAAGTTAGTCAAACCTAATCCTCCGGCACCTAATGCAGCTGCGAATGTCAATACCTGCATTTGCAATGAACGTAATGCCGCTTTTGCCTGGTTGGTCCCTTTCTTAAAGTTTTCCGTCAGGAAATTAAGGGCTATTGAAAAGCTTAATTTTCCTGCCATTCCCGGTTCTTTAATGAATAATTACTGTTTAAGAAGCCTTCGAGTATACCGGCATTCTGATCTATGTTTTGTTCTGCTTCTTTTTGCCGTGCTTCTTTTTCGTGTTCAAACTCCACAATGTCTTTTGGTGATTTTATTTTTTTGCCAACATGCGGTAACATACCGATATATGTCCAAAAGCGATCAGATTCCATTTTTTCGCGCTTAATCTGTTCGAAGGCTTTCATATATTCCTGTAGGTCGGATAATTCCATTTCGTGCATCACATAATGAGCATCCAGCCCTGACAAGATTAGCGTATACACTGTATCTTTAATAAAGCTATCCCTTACAATAGCTCCTATATTTTCTTCGTTGGTTTCAGGTGTTTCATTAGGTGAGATAAACGGGGCTGCTATACTATTATAACGTTCCAGCTCTTTTAGCATATTTATTTGCTGTGCCGGATTTTCGTATATCTCACAGAATTCCTCATATGTTACAGATTCGGAATTATTAGCCAGTACACAACAATAAAACAGTGCTTTTACATCATCTTCATTGGTATAATCCAGTGATGCAAATGGCTTATCTGTCATTTGTTCGAATCGTATGATTGCTTTGATTGTTAACCTGATTTTGTACATAGCTATTATATTTTTATTAATAAAAGGGAACGCCAAAACGACGTTCCCTTTTCATTTTTATTAAGGTGTTCCAGCTACTGGCACCAATGCTCCTACACCTACGAATGAAGCACTACTTGTTGCAATTTGTCCGTTTTCAGAGGTTAATGATAACGATGTTATCATGATTACACCAGTATAATGTTTCTTAGTCAAGTCAATATCAAATTTCCCTCCTAAGTTTGTTTCTTCTGTCACAAGTGCCTCTCCAAATACAAATTCCATTGTTTTACCAGCAATCAGTCGGTCTAACAACGAATCGTAACTTTCTGCTCCGGTTAATCGAGTCATAAGTGACTCGGAACTGACTGTAAACCCTTTTTTACCTGGTAACGATGCTTTCCAGCCCCCCATCATTTTATTTGAGACGTCAATTTCTTCCACAGACGCTTCTAAACTAGCCGATGAACCAAAAGCAATCGGCTTACCATCTACAAACAGGAATAACTGTCCCCTGAGTATATCTTTTTCAGAATCATGCTTAATTGCTGTCATAATTTGTTGTTTTTTTAATTATTACTCTATTGAAAACAGGAGGGCTTGTATATACCTTCCGTCACTAAAATCTTCTGTTGAATCCTCCAATTGAATCAACATATCCGGTTCTGTGAATTTCCCGTTCAACGCTTTATATATAAGGCTTGCTAAATCTGCGCTATGGTCATAATTTTCACTGATTGCAAAGACATAAACCATTACTGCAGTACCGGTAACAGACATTTTATTCCGGTCTGATTTGTACCCATCACGTTGATATATGATAAAATCCCCTTTCTCACTTGTCGGAGCTATAACCGGATAAATGCGATCATCTACATAAGCTTTTATTGCGCTATTATCTAACAGGATAGCGCGAATCTCATTTGTTATTTTAAACTTATTAATCATTTTCGCCTGTCAATAATCCGGTTTACGGCTCGTTCTAATCCGGTAAATAATGCTTCAGATGCTTTTATCTCTTTGGATTGTTTTGTTGTTGTCCAAAAATGTGTCGCTGGCATTCTTCCTGATGATTTTCTCCGCTGGCCACGTATACCCGTTTTAAAGAACCTTTCTTTTGTTCCCAAATCAGCGAGATGTGCATGATGGCCTTTCTCATCAAATCCTGTCAAAACTCCCGGTTTGGATCTTTTTACACGAACCCGGATACTGCTAAGCAGGTTACCCGGTTGACGCCCGTAAGATCGTTTAGTTGTGCCTGATAGTTTTGAACGGATCTGATTAAGACCTTCCCTCCGAAATACATTACCGGCAGTACGCAGACCACTCTTAACAGCTTTATCTTTTTCGACATCGCTAAGCTGGTCAAGAACAACCAACATTTCATTTAAACCATTTACTTTAACCTGCAACATAATCGCTATCTACACATTTATATTCAGCAAATAACCGCCTGTTTAAGAACTTTATGACTGAAACCTTATAACGGACACCTTCAAAAAGCACCTGGTATTCTTCATTTACTTTTAAATTTGTCCAGGTCTGGAATACAATTGTCCGTTTAATTACCTCTTCATGCTCTTTGCTACTATCATCACCCTCATGATTGACAATCGTAGCTAGAAAAACGCCTTTAGAGACTAAAGTTTCTTCTATAAAACCAGATTCGCTTTGTACTTTTTCAGGTGCAAACCATTCCATCTGATCCATAAAAGATCCCGGATTTATTCGTTCACTCTGTCCCATCGCTTATAAGGTTCTGCAAGGTTTTGAGAAGCGGAAATACGCCTGTCTGTTACATCTGTAGGATTTTCGACCAATCGTCCGGCTGTTAGGAGAATTGCTGCCTTTAACAGGAAAGGCACTTTGTCGCGATCTTCATAATCATCTTCAAAGCTGACCAGCGTAAACATTTCAATCTTTTCAACCGCAGCCAAAAGCATTAATGTTAATTCGCTATCCATCTCATCCGTGTAAATACGCAGATGCCTTTTGAATTCTTCTATAGTAACCGGACTTTTGTCGATATCCATTTTATTCTACTACTGAAAGTTTTTCAATGATTTCCCTTTCCATTGCTTTCCCGATACCTTTGATATCAGTTAGTGTTTCTTTAGCTGCTAAAACCTGGTTTTTCGTTACCAAACCCGCCTTAATCAACGCATCACGTCCTTTCAGGTCAAGCGGCAAGTCACTTTCTACATTAGGTTTACTTGTAAGGGTTTGGGCAAACCCTTCGTCAATAAGCTGCTTTGCAGTTTCTTCCGAAAGGTCTACCTGATCCCCAGCAAAATAACCTAACCCCTTTTTGCACTTAATAAACTTTACCCACATAGCTGTATCTTTTAAGCGACAATATCTTTGACAGCCGCAAAACTCTGTATGCGACGTAAGAATATGTCGTGATATGCATTCATTGTGATTTCAATCGCACCTTCTTTCTTCAATGAATACGGGTCTGTGATTACATCGAAGCCACCCCATTGCGCAATTATCAAATCGCTGAAATTTCCGAAAAGAGCCGCTGATAAGTCCGTACCGGATCCTTTGGTAAGATTGGCAGGAACAATATTTGATGCTAAAGCGTGATAACCATTGATTTCGTCACGTTCCCAGATATAACCAGGCACATTGTTTGCTTTCAATGTGGTTTTCAACGCTCCACGTGCTTTTGTCGTAGTGATATAAGCCATTGAAGCCACATCCGCATTTTTTAATGCAATGGCTGTTTCCAGGTCAACCATTGATTTGAAGGTCGGAGCATCTCCATTTGCTCCCAGTGACACAGAGCCGATGCCGGTTGTATTCAAAATCCCCAATGGTTCACCTGTGCCGCTTCCATTGATAGCTGCATCCTCCAATGCTTCCGCATGAGCAGCCAGTATGTCTTCATAGATCATTCGTTCTACATCCCACGAAGACTGCGCGATCAATTGCTTTGAGATCGGCACATTCAAAGCCAGACGTTTTGGCATCATGCTTCGTTTGGAGAATTGTTTTTTCTTATCTCCGGTTTTATCATTCTCACCTTCCCATGTTGCAGTAATAGCCGCGCCTTCAATAAGATCAATATTGCCGACCAGACCGGAAATATATTTAGCCCCGGCTTTAGCTAATACCAGGCGTTTACGCAGTTCTTCCTGATACTGCAATACTGTTGCAATAGTCATACCTCCATCGGCTGGGGTACCGGTAGCTGTCATACCAGGAAAAGCACGGTTTAGTACAATTGCAGGTATCGCAGCACTTCCTTGTAACTTTATACCGGAACGGGTGGCTTCTTCGAATGCTAATTGTGACATTTCGGCTTCAACTCCCGTCAGTATGCCGTTGGTACCCAATTCGCGTATGAATTTCACAATTGAGAACCGGCGGGCAGCCTGTTCTGTTTCCTGGTCTACAGTGTTTTCTGCCAGGGCACGTTCAGCCGCTTCAGCTATCACAATTCCATTCAGTTCATCCGTCAGGCTCTGGACGGTATCCAGAGCTGAACGGTATTCTTCCTGCTTTTCAGGATCGTTCTTTAAGGCGCGAACATTGTCTAACGCTTGTTGTAATTCGCGCTGCACTTCTTTCTTTTTTCTCATTTCTGATACACTTAGTATTAATATTAAATTATTTAGACAGTGCGCAACAAGCGTTCGCCAATGTGCGCATATAATCTTCATTTATGACTGCTCCGGATGTTTGTTCATCTTCTCCGGTTGTGCCAGTATCTTCCGTTTCAGTTTGACGTGTTCCGGTTTCTTTGGCAGTCGATTCCGTTTCATCCAGATCCTCTTCAATCATTCGTACAGATCCTTCCGTATAAAAGCCTTCATCTTCTTTGACTTCTGCACTGGTTTCTTCACCAAAGGAGCGGATTAATGCGTTTTTGTTGGATGGGATCGGCACACAGGAGATTTCAAGTAATTCACGTTTACCGATATAATAAGTTGGATTATTACCTTCCGGGGCTTCATTACCCTCTCCCCATTTGCCGTTTTCGAGCGGAAAAAAACGTATAGATACACCTTTAAAGGTGCCCGCCAGATATTTACGAAAGATGGTTTCGGCCATCGGATTTATATCTGCTGGTTCGAATGTGATGGATCCTAATAATTGTTTACCTTTTACCCATGCACGGGCTGAACCAATTGCCATATTCGGATCACTTGACCATGCATTATGATTATATAGTGCTATGCCGTTTTTATTGAAACGATCTAAATCCCATCCTTTGGCTGTAAAAACAGTTCGAAAACTATCCCGTGTTTCATCAGAAAAAACAAACTCAATCGTCCGCGTTTCTTCCACGTCTTTAGCAAATCGTCTAATCTTACTCATTATTGTCAATTTTTTTGATTTCCGTACTGGCGGCCTGGTTGACTGGATATAGAAATACATCCAGACCTTTGGCTAAATTCATATTTTCCAATTCGCGCACTTCGTTCCGGCTCATCCAACCGGAAAGCACCGCTTTTTGATAGTATTCGGCACGTGTTTTCATATCACCGCGAAGCATACCATCCAGGTTAAACTTCGTTTCCATTCTTCCTTGTTCATCATCAAAGAATAATTTCCGGTCTAGTTCTGTCTCAAAGCGTTTGACTGTTGGACGGATGGAATATTTTACAAACTGGATATCCTGGTGTTCGATATTACTGAATGTGGCACGGGACAGGTCGGCAATCATATGAGGCGGTATATTAAAAATACGTGCAATATCCTGTAAGGCGAATGTACGTGTTTCAAGCATTTGTGCGGCTTCGGGTTCAATACCTACTTCTTTGTATTTTAATCCTCTTTCAAGGATAGGAGTAGCATAGTTTGGCAAATCAGATAAACGTTCTACTAAATCTTTATAGACTTTAATATCTAATGCCTGTTCAGTTTCAAATACACCTTTAATAGAACCGCCATTTTCAAAGAATTCATTACCGAAACTGGTAGAAGACAATCCGGATTTTATGGCTGCCGAATTATACGATATAGGATTGACTCCTTTGATACCATCCATCGACAATGAAAAGAAATGCAACATGTCATCATCAGAGTAGGTCCCGTCAAAATACTTACTACCGACTACACGATACCACTTTTTACGGTTAAGAAACGAGATAGTAACAAGACTAGGATGTACCGGAATCAATTCACCTGGTACACCACCTCTTTTCCTGAAAATTATTACATACGCATTACCCCAGCCATCCAGACAAGCATTGATATATTCCCAGAAGGAGAATATATTCATAAAGTTGTTCGGGCGGAATTTGAGAAGTTTATAAGTAGGATGATCTTTTGCGTCAATCCGTCCGGATGTAGTTCGTTCAACGACATGCTTTGGTAATGAAGCGATTGTTTCAGCCCGTAACCGCATAGCAGCAAATACAGCTGTGAATTTCATTGCCGTATTTAAGTTTACATCATAGCCAAGTCCTTTCAGCCATGACATAGAATCAAAGTGTGATGTGGATGCGGTTGAAGTGGAGGTACCAGAAGTTTCACCCTCCGGCAATCCACGTTTAAAACTAAATATATCCTTTAACCTAAACTTCACAATGCGGATTTTTTACAAATCTACATTGCGAAAAAATAGTTTCAAAATGATGAAATTTAGACATTTAAATCATTTTGATCTATTGAAAATGAATGAGAAATAATAGAATATATTTAATGAGAGGAATTAGGCTTTATTTTTATGATATATTAAGAAATAACACAGACGAACGTCACATCATTTTTGAATGAATCTCAAAAAAATGATCATAAATATGAACTTTATTCATAAATTTGAAACTTATTAAATTTTAAAATAAAATATTATGAAAAAGAGAGAAATCAAATTGTCGGAAGTGAACGAAAAGTTTAAAATGAGTAGAACAGAGCTTGCTCAGGTTAATGGAGGTACAACAAGCTATTTTGTTAATGGACAATTTAGTTATGCTGCTAATTCAGAGGGATATGTTACAAGCAGAATGTTCCGAATAAATGAAATAAATAATGCTAAAAATGAGAATCAGTCATCTGCGTCTAAATCAATAGATAAAGCTCTAAGGCTAATGTGAATATATTTCAATCAAAGCGGCTTTATACCAAATATTGCCGCTTTTCATGTAATAATAAATTATTTTATTCAATCCAACTTGGTTAGTTTATTATTCAAAATCCTATTAACCCGATCAATTTCGTCATCAATCAGTTTTTCCTGCTTTTTTGAAGTATAAAGAACGATATTTGATCTTGTTTTGAAATATTCTTTTTGCAAACTTCTCATTTTTTCTACTTCTCTGAAAAATTGTTCTGCTTTCATAATTTATCTCCTCCTAAAATTATCAATAGTCTTTAATCCAGTATATTCCGGTTCTGGAGGGTTAGACATATAACCACCAATGGCATTACCCATTGCAACAACTCCATCAATCTTTTCAATGGACCGCTTTTTGTCCAGCTTGATGTTATCATTCGGATCCCGATAGATTACTACGTTCCGAAACATCCACCGGATCACTGGATTCTTCATCAGGTCAACGGTACCAGCAGTAACATCGGCTTCGATCCGCTTTGTAGGTTCTGACATATTCTGAATGCCCTGGCTAAACTCATCCAGCAACGATGCAAAGCTTTCGTTTTTCTGCAATCCCTGTATTACACCGTGATAAGCCTTTGCCGGGTCGAATGCAATGTTCTTCACATCATAGCGTAATAATATATTAGTCAAATCATCCGTGATATAGTCAATATCAATCACATCACCAGGTGTAACCATGATAAATCCATCTTTAGCCCATTGCCGGTAATCTACCCGGTCTTCTTTCTGTAAAACCTTTCCTTCCGGAATCCAGAAAAACAACCGAAAAGCCGGTACTTCCAGATCAGGAAAATAAAGAGCCAGTGCATTAATATCCACGTGAGAAGCTAAATCCAATCCGGCATAACATATTTGTCCAAGTAACTCATCATCCGTGGTTCCATGATCACACTTTAAAACCTTTTCATCCTGAATCCATACATCGGGTGCGTCTACCCACATATTTAGGTTTTTTGTTTTGAAGTTTACTTCTGTAGTGCTTCCCATATTCAATGCTCGCCCAAACTCTTTGTCCAGATATTCCGGATAAACGGATATCCCATAGTTTGGATTTGCCTTACTCCATGTTTCCGGATTTTTCCAGTCATCTTCTGTATCCGGACAATAAATTATAGCAAATGTGTTTTCTTCCTGAACGATTCCTTTCAGGATATTCACATAATGCCTACGCATCTGGTAATACGGCAATGTCATATTGGCACCAGCCGTTGTGATGGAAAACACCAATGGATTCTTACGTGCTCCCATACCGGTAGTAATGAGGTTGTAAATCTCATCCGTTTGCCAGGCATGCATCTCATCACATATTCCACAATGCGGTGAAAGTCCGTCTTTATTTTTACTTTCCCGTGAAAGCGGCTGATAGCTGGATGCGGTTGACTCCATTGTAATAGAGTTGGAAAAGGTTTGTAACTCTGCACTTAATCCTTTTGATTGGCTAACCATGCTTTTCGCAGCACTCCAACATATCTTTGCTTGATCTTTATCGACTGCAGCACTGTATACTTCAGAACCCGCTTCACCATCAGCAACTAACATATACAAAGCTATTCCAGCTGCAAAGGTTGTTTTTCCATTTTTTCGGGCAACTTCGACATTAGCATAATTGAAACGACGTCTGCCATCTTTCGTTTTCCAACCGAACACATTCCAAATAATGAAACACTGCCAGTCTTCCAGTTCAAATTCACGTCCAGCCCATTCACCTTTGTAGTGCCGGAGCATGGTAAAGAAAGCAAATACTAACTTAGCAGCTCTTTCATCAAAATAGAATCCCATTTCTGTAGCGTTCTCCATATCATGAAGATAGCGTTCAACAGCCAGACGCTCTAACTCACCGGCAACCCGCTCACCAGATATAACCCGCTCAACATATGATAACGCTTTGCGTTTGTATAATTCCGTTTTCTTCATAACAAAGCTTTTAATTCGTCACTGAAACTTTTCCCATCTTCCGGAACCTGGTTAATCCGTTGACGGGAAATAGGAGTGAAGCCAAATTCGGCGCCGATGCGGTTAATCTGTTCGACCATTTGTTTGTACATAGCAATTTCTGGACGTGGTACATATCCGATGAGAAAACCTTCTTTGTTGTATTTCTCAACAGCCGGTTCCCTCATCCCTTCCATACAGGAAAAAGCAATATCCAATGAATTAGCATATACTGCCAGGTGTTCAATATCCAATTCTGTTAGCACCCGGAGTGCTATCAGCTGATTGGCTTTCTGCTTAAAGATATCCTTTGCCCGTTTGGTTGGAAGTAGCTTTAAATTTTTCGTTGACGTGATCTTCTTTATATCCGAAATGCGATCTACATTAAAAGCCGACTGCTTCATCCGGCAGGGTTGGTCTGTCCCCCTCATCTTTTTTACCTCATTGGGTATTCCTTTTCTTCCTTTCATATTTTGAGTTGTTTTAATCTTTCAGAAAACTTAATAGATCAATTATGGCTTCAGGCACATCTTCAATTTTTATTTCAGTTAAGTCATCCTTAATAAAGCTATTCATATTATGGATTTCAATTTCAGAGAAGTGAGCACCCGAAGGACTGTTTTTTCCAAAATCCCATTGCTTATCATATCTTATCAGTAAACATTTATCTTTTGATTTAGTAAAATAGTAAGTAGTTATATTATCTGAATGCTTTTTACAATGTATCGCAATTTTGTTAATCATATCTTTCCAATTTTATTTTCATTAATCAAATTCTCCAATTTTGCACGCGTGAACGTTTGGGGTGGCTGTGGTCTCCGATGGATTCGACCTAGAGATTTGACCCCCATCCCCCCTATACGTTAAAATGTTTGAGAACAAACGTTTGTAATTATTTAATCTTTTCATTATCAAAATATATTGCATAGCATAGTACCATGTATAATTATAACGTACAAATACTACCATTCTTCAATTGTTCATCATGTTTGATACAGTTTTTAATCGCTTTTCATGCCATTTTCCGCTCGTTTCAGAAGATATTATCCAATGCGCGTGCAGCGGGATTAATCAACCTCATTTCGTCTTCTACGCTCTTTAAATAGATTTCGGTAGTTTCAGTACTTCGATGCCCCAGCATAACCTGTACTTCTTTGATTGGTACTTGATTCAGAATCATTAATACCGCTGCTGTATGGCGTAAACTGTGAGCTGTGATTGTTTTTGAATACAATCCAGCGCTTTTAAGATGTTTCGTTACGATAACTCCAATTCCTTTTGCAGTAATCGGCTTTTCTCCATTGTATCCGTGGGACATAAAAACAGATTCACTTTCATCTTCAACTCCTCTGTATTGTAAATAATCAAAGACTGGATTAAGTATCTTTTCGGTTAAACCGATCCGTTTATTCCGGTCATTTGCGCCTTTACGTTGGATCATTGCATAACATCCTGAATCATTTCGATGTATATCACAGACACGCAACCTTGATACTTCAACACATCGGAAACCAGATCTTAACATCAGGTTTATAATTGCAAAATCCCTCAAGCCTTTAATGCTACTTTGATCAATTGAATTCAGAAGATGTGTTACCTGAACAGCACTCAAATGACCTTTACGATAGCTACGTTCTTTACGCCTGACTCTAATAGCTGCGGCAATGTTCTCATGTTCTCCAATAGTTTCACACCAATCATAAAATAACCGCAATGTTGTCAATCGGGATTCAATTGTATTCTCTGATTTACATTGGTTTGTTAAATCATTTTTATAAGCCAGTATGTCAGCTCGTTTTAAAGCTTTAATATTACGTCCTGAACAAACCACCCATTTAGCAAAAGCATTCAGGTTTCGCCGGTATAAATCACGGCTGTTTGGTCTGATATCCAGATTATCAGTAAAGTCCTTGATTAATGTACTAAACGTTTGTCTCATTTTTGTATCTATTAATCAAAGCTTTGTCTTTATTTCCTTTAATCAAGTTATGTTTTTTACATAACGATTGCCAGTTCGATGAGTCAAAGAAATCACCACAAACAGGGTAGGGGATGATATGATCCACAACTTCCGCTTCATTGATAACATCTTCTGCCTGGCACATCACACATAACGGGTTGGATATCCGGAACGCTTTACTTAACCGTGTCCATTTGGATGTATGATATAGATCATCCGAACGTTTCCGGACGTATCCGGATCGTTCTTTTGGTTTTGTACCATATAGTCGTTGTCTGCTTTTCGGGCGGGTTGGCATAGCCTTATTTGTTGTCTGGTTCCCATTTAATTGAAACAACAGCCTTTACTTTCCTTGCTCCTTTGCAATAACTGCAGGGATCTTCTTTATACTGGTCATGTCCAGTTTCATTTGTAAACGAACCGCGACCGTTACATACTGGGCAACGATAGCCGGGAAGGATAAACAATTCACTCTTACTTTGAAATTCCGGAGTCCGGATGGTTATGTTTGTTGTTTGTGTGCTCATATTTTAAAAATTTATTTGTGTTCATTTTTTTACATAGAAAATTTCTCCGTTAATATCTTTTCGTTCGTAATCTTTCCATTCCGCTTTACCGCTTGTTACTAAAAGACCAAATTCCTCATAAGTATATTGCTTTGTTGTCCTGTCGTTTATATTTTCATAATTGCCTTCGATGATTTTTTGGAAATTGTTCGGTTTTATCATCCAGTCGAATGTTGCTACAAACCCGCGTTTGTTTTCTCCCTTTAAAAAATTGCTTTTTTTTGCTGCATTAATCATGTCAATGAAAGATTGTTTCCCATGTTCCCGGATACGTGCAGAAATCATAATTTGCCGTTTTTCGGATATAGGATAACGTAATTCACCGAATACTCCTTTTGTTTCATGATTAAAAAAACTAACCAAATCTTTATAGCTGATTGATTCCGGTTTCGTCCGTGAGCCTTGGCTCTTGGACATAGCATTATCTTCGTAAGAAGATATGCTTTTATTATTTAGTTTAGTTTGGTTTAGTTTATCTTTAGTAGTATCCAACCTCGTGCCAACCTCACAACTAACCTCGTTAGTAACCTCTGCACTAACCTCGTCAAAATTTGACGACCTTGTAATAATTTGATAGGTAACATTAGCATTACCCGCTTTACTGGTGAAAGTGATTAATCCGGATTGTTGTAAATGATTCCGAGCATTTTTTAGAGTATTAATTGACACATCCAAATCAGCACTGATACGGGCGTTATTACGTTTGAAAGGATTAGTCCAGCTACAGCGGTTGCATATTTCCAAAAGATGAAAATAAAGGGCTATCTCTGTTACACTAAACTGATGCAACTCATGTAATTGCCAAAATTTTTTAATTTGCTCGATGTAATTCATTAAAAATTAATTTTCCAACAATCGTTTTTAAACAGCTTCAACCAGATCAAACAAAGAAGGAATCTCAACATTATTTTCAGCTGCTTTGCAGTATGAAACACCGTCAAGGAAATATGCCGGGTTCAATTCTATGCCTATTCCTTTTCTACCCTTCAGTATAGCACGATAAGGAACTGTCATTAAGCCCCCGAAAGGATCCAGTACAACATCACCCGGATTGCTCATTTGCTCTATTACACGATCAACAATATCGAATTGGAGCGGGCATAAATGCATTTCTTTTCCTTTGCTCCATTGCACACTGTTCAATGTCCTCATACGGGTGATATCCGTCCAAACTTCATCACTCCAACTTTGCGGCTGTAAAAGCATAAACCCGGAAGGCAACTTCCCTCTTAATTCAAGTGTCTCAGCTATATTAACCACATATTCAAAGTTCCAGATTTCATTTAATGAGTATCGTTTAAATGCCTGGAAGATTTCTTTAGGTTCCATACTAGCTAACTCTTCCGGTTTTATTGCCCGGTCGCCAGAACTACGTGTAAATCCGTGGGCATCCATTTGCCAACGCGCACGGCTGTATTTATCCTTTGATTTTACGACAGGAACATCAGCATAAGCTTTTGACCTGTCTGTAGCTGGTTTCCTGAAATACAACAAGTATTCCGGCATGCCAACTCCCATTTTCGTACCGTCTTTACATTGTTCCGTCCAGCCTAACCGGTAGGTTTGATTATTCTCACGTACTACATCTGTAACAATCGTTTTCATTCCCATGTAGGCAAAACCATGCTTTTTATAATGTGTTATGCAGTCAATATGGAAAGGATAAGTTTCCTGGCATCCCATTCCGGATAGCCCCATAGGCACAATTCTGTCTTTTACATGTATTACTGCTAATCTGCCTGGTTAAATTTTACCCTGGGAATTTTACCCCAGGGTGTTTTTCTTACTGCTCAATAATCGCTATACCCGGGCACAATTCACTTATTGAAGTTATCTGTTCATTGATCACAGAATCGCGCATCTCTTCAATCATTTGGTTAGCTGCCGGGCTAAACAGTTGAAGAAATACATCACCTCCGTCAATTGTAGCATAAGCTTCAACTTGTAAGGTAGTTGACTCAACGCCTTTGAATATTGGTATATTTAAAGTGAAAGCTTCCGGTAGATTACTGTTTACAACCTGTCCGTATGACGCTTTCATACTTCCATTCTCTTTACTTTGGCGTTCCATATTTGCGTTTATGGTAGCATTGAAGTTTTTCAGGTCGGATACCAATTGCATGTTTTCATCCCGGTTCGGAAAGAAAGAACGGTTCATTTTGAAGAATTGACCCAAAGCGGCAGGTTCCCAGGTCTTTTTGCTGTTAATGCCGAATTCTTCAAATTTCGGATGAAGTTGTAAAATGCCTTTTACACTACCTTTTTGGTATTCATTATCTTCAGAAGTAATCAGTTCGATCGATAGTTTCTCACGATCTACCAAAATATGGCAGCGTTTAGGTTCGATCTGATCCGGATCGGATAATCGTTTTGATAGGAATTCCAAAGGAGCACCGATAACGCCCACAATTCCGACTTTCACGGGTGGTTTCGGATCCAGTATTTTCATAGCTGATCCTTCTCGGATAATAACTTCTGCTTTTGTAACTCCTTCGCCTAAGTTGACATACATTTTTTCGTTTTGCATGATTCTAGTAATTTAATTGTTTAGTTGTTAATTCAGTAAGCCTTTCTTTGATGATCTCATTAATGACTTCGTTATGTTTGTAGTCATTAATTGGCTGGGCTTGTATCCTGTCGGCCATTCTTGTTGCATAATCTTCGTCAACCGGAGTAATGCCATACACCGCTGTAGGAAGATGATACTTGGTAAATGCAGGACATTTTGATGTTTTGGGCACATCTATTCTTACAAAAGATTGACCTGCTATTACCTGTTCTGTTATTTTTCCGGCCAGTTGATTATGTCCGAATAACTCAACTACAGCCCATGTTTCAAATCTGACTTGTTTAGTTTCCATAAAAATTAATTGTTAGTACCTGTTCTGTTCATTTGAAAAATGTTTGTTTGCAGTTCACCTGGATAAGTAGGACGGCTTTCAATCAGGTCTCCATCACCATTGTAATATCCTACTTCCCGGCTGTCTACATCCACAAACTTGAAACATTTTTCAGTTATATATTCAGCTTTGTTTTTCAACCCGCTCAATAACCTTTTACGTTCATCAGACAAAGGATCAATCCGCGCTTTGAAGTCTTTCATTGCTTCTTTTTTCTCATCTTCAATGTCATTGATTTGGATACATGTTTCAGAAAGGTTTTCTTTCATTTGTGCAAGCTGGTCAGAAGAGAACCTCTTCATGTAGCCTTTTTCTTCGATCTTATCACAGTTGCTTGATAAGAAGTCAATACGAGCCTGACCGGCTTCGACGCTTTTTCCAATTTCTTTTTCCATATTTCAATTATTTATAAGTGTATACTATGTGAAGTAATAAGTTTTGTTATTTCCTGATCCGAACTTTTGTTGCTTGATTACCGTTGCAAAAGGGAAGTCTGATTTTGGGATACGATCTAATGCTTCTTTGATGGGAACTGCATTAGTAAAGAACTTGCATTCTAAACCTTCATGTAATATCTTTACGATATACCGGTTTTCTCCATGTTGCGTTTTGATACCTGCTTCGTAATCCAATACCTCTATTTCACAATTGATAATGTCTGTTATTGAAGTAATAGGCACCTGGAAGATATTGCGATCACTCATTGTATCAATCCCAAAGTCCGAGAATCGTTTCATTTTGAATAATCTTTTTGATTAAGTGTCTTGAATTACAATGTTTCGCCCATCCGAGATAAGAACATATACTTTGTACATAATCCTTATACGGCATTTCCTTTTTATTAATAAGTGCAACTTTCCTACAAAAATTTTTCTTGATTGATTTACGTAGATAGACATGGGTGTGATAAAATACATATCCGACAAAATCTATTCCACGTGATTCGACTGGAAAAATTTGCTCATTTCCTTTCAGATCAAGATTCAGGTTATCTTTTAAATACATCCTAATCTTATTTAATAAATCGTGTAAATGAGGCTTATTATCAGACAGTATTACAATATCATCAGCATACCGATAGTAATAACTTATTCCTTTTGATTCTTTCATCCAGTGGTCGAAATATGATAGATATAAGTTTGCCATATATTGGCTCAAATAATTACCGATCGGAAGACCTGGAGCGGAATCAATAATACCATCCAACAAACGAAGCAACTGTACATCTTTTATCTTCTTTCGGATGATATTTTTCAATATATCATGATCAATAGAAGGATAGAATTTTTTGACATCTATTTTTAAACAATACACAGTATTATTTTCATTTTTCAAATCACGTTTAATGTGTTTCAGAGCACCGTGTACACCTTTATTTTTTATACATGAGTATGTGTGGGAGATAAAGATGGATGTCCAAATTGGCTCTAACACATTCATGATTGCATGATGAACGACACGATCCTTAAATGGTAACCGATATATTTGGCGTTCTTTTGGATCATGAATCATAAACACGCTATATTCAGATGTTTTATATGATTCGTTTGTAAGTTCGCTTTGTATTTGCATCATATTCTCATTCAGATTTTTCTCAAACGACTTGACAGACTTTGCTTTCACTTTACCTTTCCGGGCTTTTTCGTAAGCCAGGCATAGATTATCCATATTGGATATCTTTTGATATAAATTACCATATCGTTTCATAAGCCTTTGTTTCGTATCGGAGCGTTCGGTTTCCCTACCAACACCTTTTGAAATGTTATTTTTTGCCAAGAGGCAAGGTCTTTGTCTTTTTAATTTTATTGAACATAGTCGGGAACCTGAACCTGCATTCGCATTGTCGTGATCGTAGTTCGAATTGTTGAACGCGAAGCCTGCAGGAGACAGGAACAAAGACAAACAACCTGTTTTTCTTTTACTTCAATTGAACTTTTTCCCAGATTTCAGGAAATTGTTTTGCCGCATAATCAGCCATTTCTTCGCTGAAAAGTTTAAGGCGGGAACCCGAACCCGCACCCGCATTGCCGCGATCGCAGTCCGAACTGCCGAACGCGAAGCCCGCAGGAGACATATCAAACCATGGATACCATTTTCTTTCATCCGTATTGCCCCAATCAGGCTTTCTACCCTCATTAAGTGCTTCTACAACTACAAGTGCATCATAATAAGCGGCAAAGTGATCTCTTAAATCTTCTGGTAAATTTGAAAAGTCAATTTCAGGTCTTCCTGTTGCTTCTCTTGCATCTTTAACTGTTTTGATGCGTTTCATAATTTCTTTTTCTTTGTTTGTTGCCATTTTGTTGTAAATTTTAGGGTTAGTTATTTTGTTAATAAATCGCGAAATTGATCCTTGAATATCTTTCCGGCATAAGCTGCCAGATCACCACTTATAAAAGAAAGGCGGGAACCAGAACCCGCACTCGCATAGTCGTGATCGCAGTCCGAATCGTAGAACGCGAAGCCAGCAGGAGAACCATTTGTTTCAAAATAGGGATAGTGGCGTGGCTTTTCTCTATTATATAGATCAAGTGTTTGTCTTTCATTAAGTGCTTCGGTAATAATCACTGCATTATACACCGATTTAAAATATTCCCGTAAGTCATCCGGAACATCATTAAATTCCGGTGTGATCGGTCGCCCGGTTTCTTCGAAGCAATCTTCAAGTGTTTTAATCCGGTCTTTCACATCTTGTTTTTCAAAAACGTCTTTACCATAAAGATCTTCAAGCAAAGCACGACCTTTTGTATCGGCTTTTCTCCACGCTTTGAGCGCATTTGTTTTTTCTACTTTTAGCGACATAGTTTCATTTATTTAGTTGATAAATACACTTTCCATTTGTTGGGATTTGTAGTCATGACATAACCTTTCCGGATGTTAACCCTGACTAGCTTTTTTCTTTTCTTACTTTCCATAGTCCTCATTTTATCAAGTTTTGATTGCGATAAAGAGGTATCATGTTCAGTCGTATCTAGTTTGAATGTTTTGTTGTCAATCATTGTTGTTCTTCTTTTATTTTTACCCAGGTGTTATTAATTGTGTCACCGGTGATTACTACTCCTTCATTTTTCATTGCATCAAGAGCCGGATCAATATCCCACCATATCTTTTGCTTAATTTCTAATATCGTGGCATGATTGGGGACTATATTTTGTTCCTTTTTGTGCTGCACAATATCTTTTACTGTACTGGCAATTAATTGCTTTATTCCGTTTTCCATTTCAGTCTATCTCTATTTTCAATGGGACTTTCTTAACCAGCCTGACGGAGAGGTAGAAGTTTGCCACAATGGCAAGCAGTATGAGCGGATGCGTTTCATTTGAAACTGACAACAGGCAAAGTGAGATACAGAAATAAATCACAGCCAGCTTATGTTTAAATGATAGCCCGGATAATCCGAGCATTTTAAGGAGTGGTTTCATGATTATTTTTGCTTTTTCTTTTGCTAAATATCACTGATTGCCTGTCAGGTCTCATATGTGCGAAACATAACCAGGTAAGTTTACAGTATCGTGCACCCTTACCATTTTGAAAGAAGCATTCGTTACATCCCCTTTGGGTTCGCTTTACAATAAGATCGTTACCTTTGATGGTGATCGGCTGGTCAATTCCTATTATAGCTATATCCATTATTTTTGTTTTTTGAACATATTCACTTCGTTTCGATCATAGTAGATCGTGCGTAGTATTCTGCGTTTGGGCTTTATTAAGCCTTTTTTCAACCAAGCCTGAACCGTACCTATACAAACGCCCAACTCTTCTGCAAGGGCTTTGTTTCCTTTAATTTCATTTTCTCTTGAGATTGCCATACTTTTAGATTTTTATGATTCAACTGTTTCACTTTTCTCACACCGTTTGCGGATGTTGTAGATTGTCATAGGCGATAGAATTTTAAAATCCTTCATAACCTTGTGGGTTGCCTGCCCTTTTGTAAAACCGGAAGCCACTAGGGCATTAAACCGGTCGTACGTCTTTTTGTCTTTTTCCTGCTTCGTGATCATAACTATTCTTTATTAAAAATTTCTATTTTTCATTTTTTATCTGCAAATTTGCTGTTTATACGATTTTGTATAAACTTATATATTCGTTGATGATGCAAATTTACTGATGTATTTCAGTAATAAAAACATTTAAGCGATAAATGTCAGTAATTTAGTTTTATTTAACAAATAAGGAGGCTTGGAAAAGTTATATAGGAGAATCAATAAATGATAGCTAAAAATAGAATATGGGAAGAGTTAAAGCAGGCAAAAGCGAATATAATATGTATACAACGATATACTGATAGAGGTAGGTGTTTGCTGCGAGCTATTGATTCTTTAATTATCGCATTCTCTACTGCTGGCGCATTGGGAAGCCTTATTGATATTCATATTGCTGTATTGGGCGTTTCAATTGTTGCTCTCACGTCAATATTAAAAACAACGCTTTCGGGAATAGCACAATCGGAACAGGAGTTTACGGAACTTGACAGGCTTATGGACTTTTATTCAAAGTACATGAACGATATAGAAAGGATTTGGTATGAATTTAATGAAAAGGAGATGACCGAAAGCGAGATGATTCATAAGTTATTTGAAATAAAAAACGATGAATGTAACCGGTATTCCCTATTGAATAAATTAGTTAGAAGCATCCCTGAAAAAGAACAAAAGAAAATAGATATAAAGAGTGAAGAGTATATTAACAGAGTATATTTTAATAAATTTGAAAGTAATGAGTGATGAACCAAACAAAAGGGGTATTCCGGACCCGTCTAAAATTCCACCGCCCAAAAAAAACAGTAACAATGAAGACGGCTTCCTAGAGAATCTAAGAAGCCGCCACCACTTGTTGCAAACAAATAATATTTAACTTGATTGTTCGTCAACTGTTTCGAGTCGTGCTGCATCAATCCATAGTTGATTAATGTCTTTAGCTTCGGTTATGAATGCAATTTGGTACATTGGGGTTCCGTGAAGGTATTCGCATTTTGCAATTGCAACACCTTCAAAGTCTGTGATTTTGTCTTTGACCTTTTGGCCTAATTTGATTTCTGACATGATGATTGAATTTTTAAATAATTAATAATATTTACAAGGCGAATATACTGAAATGTATCAGTAAAACAAAGTTGCATATGAAAATTAAAGAAAGATTCTACGAATATTTAAAATATTTAGATAAAGGTCAAACTGCTTATGAACTGAAAGCTGGTTTATCAAGAGGACAGTTATCTAAAAAAACAGGATTTAGTTCCGATTCTCTTGAAAAGATTACAATATGCTCGCCTGAACTAAATATAGAATGGCTAATAACAGGTTATGGAAATATGTTAAAAAAGCCAGAAAATGTATCCATATCTAAAAATGCAGACTACCGCCTTGTTCCTTTATGGAATTTGGACGGAGTAGGTGGTATGAACAAGAACAATGAAATAGCACTAGATGATCCTCAATATATCATCCGGATGATTCCTTTCACTGATGCACAAAAAGGAGATAAATGTTTTCCGGTATCTAGCGATAGTATGTCACCGACTTGCCCGTCCGGTAGTATCGTATTAGCTAGGAAAGTTGAGAGTTGGAATGAATATTTTGGCTATGGGAATATCTTTTATCTAATGTTGAAAGATGGGCGCCGGATATTAAAAGAAGTTCAGAAATTCGATGAGAATTCAAAGGATTATGTATTGTGTGTTTCGCATAAGCCTGGAGTTCCAGCAGAAGAACTTCCACGGAATCTGATAGGTGAAGTTTGGAAAGTAATTAAAATATTAACTGATAGAGGGTGGTAAAATTGTGGGATTATTTATAACATGCATTATTGTTGTCGTAATAATATTTTTTGTCTTAATGGCATACTTTACAGCAACACCCGTTGATTATTCTGCTTTTTTCAAAGAATTGCCTGAAATAGATTATACCAAAGAAGGATGCAAAACATTTAGAATTGAAGGGTTGGCTTATAGTAAAATACAGCAACATGAATTGGGCAGATTTAAAGGATGTGTTGTCGCAGAAGACGATAACCCACACGATATATATGCAATTTCAGTTCGCAAAAATGGAGGAAGACATATCGGATATATACCTGCTGGAAATGAAACTTTATATGAGTATATAGATAAAGAAGGTGGTGTTATACCTGCATGGGGAGCTGTAGTCAGAGGTAAATCAGGTCTTAAAGGAGTAGTATATGTAAAATGCAATATTAATTATAAGATAGACAATGAAGAAAGTAACACATATGCAGAAGATGAAGGCATTATATTTTAAAACAAAATCAATATGAAAAAGTACCTATTCTTTATGTTAATGGCGATGCCATTTTTTTTAGCTCATGTAGTGATGATGACGATGAAGGCACTAAACAACATGATATCGTATCAATTACTATTTCCAATAAGATAGAATCTATCATTATTGGTGAAACATATCAATTCAAAACCGAAATTTTGCCTAAAACGGCAATTGACACATACGTTGATTTTGTTTGGGAATCGTCAGATAGTAAAGTCGCAAATATAGATAAATTGGGGAATTTAAGCGCGAGAAACAAAGGGGAAGTGAAAATTACACTTACTGCTTATTATACAGATAGTAATAACATTCAGAAAGAAGTCACAGATGAAATTACAATTAAAGTGGTTCCTGCCAATTTAAAATCAATCAAATTCGACAAAGAATCTTTAGAAATCGTAAAAGGACAAGAAGCTACGCTTACAGTAACTTCCGATCCCTTAAATTCAGAGATAGGTGAATTAGAATGGCTATCTACTAATGAAAATATTGCAACAGTTTCAGATGGAGTAATAAAAGGCATAGACGTTGGTCAAACTACTATTGTAGTAACGGTTAAAGGAACAAATATATCTGCATCATGTAAAGTCGATATCACACCGGTTGAATTAATAAGTATAGAATTCAAAGAAAAAAATAAGACTTTGCTTATTAATGAAAAATTCCAAACAGAAATAATATTTAATCCGGATAATATTGAAAATAAAAAAGTGATTTATTCATCATCTGACAATAATATTGCTACTATTGATGAAAATGGTATTATAACTGCAATATCAAAAGGTTCTGCAACTATTACAGCAGTCTCGGAAGATGGAAATAAAACAGCTACATGCGATATTGATGTCCAGCATTTTACAGATAGGATATTTATGCTTAAATCCGGATCAATTGTTAGTATAAATGGATGGGTTACAGCAACTGCAAATATAACTTTACATAATAGTTCAGGGAAAACAATTTTTGTCAAAAAATTCAATGTTATAAGTAATGGAAACGAAGTATATAATCTTGATATAAATGAGAACCTTAATACATCACAAGAACTTACAAGAGGAATAACTTATAACAATGTGTATATGCCTGTCTATAAATACACTTATTCAGTAGATGGAAAAGACTATGAAGTTGAAATCAACGGTTATTGAACTTCATCTTTAAAACGAACCCTAAAAGCTGTAGGCAATAAACAAATGCCTGCAACTTTTTTAAATCAATCCATCGACCTACTAACCGCATCCTTTTGTAATTGTTCCGGTCTGCGTCGATACCTATCAAAAGCTTTTGAATGCTCTGAATGTCCGGACATGCTGGCTACTACATGGATTGGTTCACCTGCCTGGCAAAGGATATCCACAAATGTACGCCGTGCCAGATGCGAACTGGCTAACTCGTATAATTTATAAAACTTTTCTTTTTTCTCATCCCTGCTATATTGTATAACTGTACGATCCAGTCCTGCAATGCGGAAAACGGTTTTTAGCTGTTCATTGTAATCCGTTGAATGTAAGAAGGGCATAATAAGGTTGTTTGGTCCGGTTTTCTTATATTTTTTCATTATTTCTTTTGCCCGATTAGATAAGGGCACTACTACCTTATTTGCATATTCAGATGTTTTGGATGGATAGTATATCAATTGATCACTTTGAATATTGTTATAGGTTAGCCGGACAAAATCGCTTACCCGGCATCCAAAAGCAGCTTGCAGGCAAAACATATCCCTGCAAAGTTCATCATCCTTATTTGGATATTTGGTGGTATATAATAGCGTTAGTTCTTCACGTGTCATACAAACGGGTTCTGCATATAGTTCGATGCCAAGTTTATCGGAGAATTTGAAATTATCAAAGGGGGTGGTTTCGAAGCATCTTATCTCATTTTTTGCAAAATTAAAGAAAGCCCTGATACGTTTTAAAATACATACTGCAGTATTTTCAGAAACAAGATCACGCAGGAAAGATTTATATTCGACCGGATCGAAGTTCTTTTCAGTTAATGTTATATTCTTACGCTTAGCATATTCACGTAAACGTTTTAAGTCACTTCTATAATGGCGTTTCCTATTCTCGGTAACCTTTGCTAAACGAATATATTCTTCATAAATATCAAACAACTCTTTCCCAGCTGGTATAGATATGGAATCTTCGTTTAGTTCAATCTGTAGTAACTGCCGGAATTCATCTTTGTCAAATAATTTTCCTGTCTGGCTACTATAATGCTTTTCATAAACTGTCTGTGCTGCATTTTCCAATTCCCGAAGGCGTGCATTAATCCGGCCAGCCGGTTCACCAGCTTTATTGAAAGTGTTTTTTTTAACCTGTTGAACCCGTACGGTTGAATTTTGCAGTTTTACAGTTTCTTTGATAAAGTTATCCGGATGCACCCGGAATTTTGAATAATAAAAAACTTCATTACCATCTAATGTGCAAACAAGGTGTATTTGTTTTTCTTCGCTGTTTTTGCCGGATGAAATAAGGCTGAATCTTGTTCTAAATTTATATCTTTGCATATCAAAAATAAACCTAAGTACTTTCGCAAATATACTTAGATTTTTTGATAACATCCTATCTAATCAAATGTTTTTATATATACTCTAATACTACGTGATTATTGGTTGATTATTAATCGTATATCAAAATAAAACTCATAAGATTGTGATAATGAAAATGATGATAGATTGAATAAAATGATTCCTCCGAGGTCACTACTGAAAATAAAGCAGTTACATAATAGTAGCTGTTTTTTTATGCCTAAAAATTGCGACTTTTCCAATGGGTTGCAGGATAACGTTACGGTACTGCCGACTTTAGTACCGCCGGTGGATGAGTAATTGATCTTCTGGCCTTCTTCGAAGAAAATCAGCGCATAGACCGTATCAACAGTCACCATAGAGCCATAATTGGTATACATATACAGGACATAGTTGCCCGAGGTCATTGCCTGGACTGATGTTGACGTCCGGTTGCTTCCGTCGGGCAATACCCATACGTAGCTCAGTCCGTCGTTTCCACTTTCTATCTTCAGCGGCGCGGAGCAGTTTACAACCGTATCGTTTGCGAACCGGAAACTCCTTTTGGCGTCGTAGGTGAGGTTACCCATTGTTCCGGCAGGTACGTTGACGGTGAGCTGGGGGATTGCGCCGTTGCTTCCCGTCCAGCCGACAAACGTATGTCCGGGCTTCGCCGGGTGCTGCGTGATGCTTGCCGGAGTCGTTACGTTGTAACCATTTCGACTTTGACTTTGATTTTGAAGACGAATAGGAAGTGAAACTATTTATATTGTTTTAGGTAGTATTGGTCTGGTTTTAGGTGTTGCTGGTATTTTTGTTCCTTTATAACCTGCTATCCCTTTTGTGTATAAGTTAAAAATGCTAACCAGTAGTTAAATGCTTGCTGTATAGGGAGGTTTATTGGTGGTATGATTGTGGATAGTCATTGAAAATAATTAACTTTGATGCGAAATTAATTACTGGAAACATGAAAGAAAAATTTTTATTGATCACTCTGGTCTTATCATCATTTGTATGGAATGGATTGTCAGCACAACAACGGGCCGGCTATACGTTGGCAGAACAAGCCCAATTGGACAGTATCAAACAAACTTACCTGGATATGGGTATCCCGGAAGAATGGGCTTCAAAAAGGGCCGAAACGATTTTTTCAAAACAGAATAAAGTAGAGACCCGAATTGCCTCAGGAACCTGGAACGCGTCGATACCTCCTGTGGCAGGTAGTATCTGGATTGACAGAGATTCTGTTACCGGATTAAGTTATTCACATGCACATTCCTTTACTCCGGAACAATTTGTAAAAGAAATTTTCGTAAAAGGAGGAAAAGAGGTTGCTGATCAGGTTATTAAAAATGTGAAATTTATTGGGCAAGGTTGGGATCCTGTTGCTGAGGCGTGGACTTACGATGGACGCTCACTGCATTATTTTGATCATGGAAATACAGATCCGAATGTTTTTGGAATGCGTAATGGTTTCTTATTATCAACAATGGATGGCAGGCGTGTAGAAGGGCCAAATGAGGATGATGGTGATTTCTATGGTGGAGGATTTCCAAACGAATTGACTCAATTCTGGAACGAAATACCAACATATGCGGCATGGGTAGGAGCTGGTAGTTTAGGTGGACTTCCTGCTGAAAATAAAGCAAAAGATCCGGATTTAGGCCCTATAGCAACAGCCTCAGGACTCCCACTCCGAACATTAGCTGTACTTGAATTCGATTTCTGTTCCTTCACGGATTCTGTTACTTTTGAATTCGTTTTTGCGTCTGAAGAATTTCCTGATTTCTCAAATTCACCATACAATGATGCTTTTGGCTTTTTTATTAGTGGCCCGGGATTAACAGATGCATGGGGTAATAGTGGAGATACAATAAATATAGCGCGTTATCCGGATGGAGCGCCTATTGCTGTAAACTCTTCCAACTGGGGAACCTCACCCCGATACAATTTAGGAGATGTACCATTAGGAGACGCCGTTAATCCACAGTATCACATCCCTGTATATATAGGATCCGACACAATGGAATATGATGGTCACTCCATCTTATTAACAGCGAAAGCGCGGTTGCAAAGAGGAGTGTGGTACCATATGAAATTAGCAATCGGTGATGTCAATGATCAAGGCTATGGCTCCGGAGTATTCCTGATGGCCGGTAGTTTTGACTTAGGCGCTCCTGAATCCGAAGTGCCCCGTCCTTATGCAACCACTCCTTATGATTCTATTTACGGATGGAATTCTTTATATGCGGATTGTTTAAATTCAATCATACTTAGCGTTGACCCTTCAACTTCCGACCAGGATATTTGTGTATGGAGTGATGGTAGCGGCGCTGATTTTGTATATGATCCGGAGCTAAACAAATTCTTTAACGATTCGATCAAATATGTAATACCGGCCAATGATTCAACGCTTACTGTCCGGTTCAAAGTGGGCGACAATGTTAAAAACGGATCACAGGTCCGGTTCTATTCAATGTTTCAGGGAGGCATACAAAAAGATACGACTGAAACATTTGACCTGCATGCCAAATCAAACACCGAACTGAAGAAATACTACAAACCAACAGCAACATATGCAGGGGTACTGGATATCCGGACAACTAACGGTTCGCCCTATATCCAACGAAGCCTGGATGGAGGACTCACCTGGGAGTTTGCACGCGACACCATTACCGGGGTAATGAAACCATTTTCAAAATCACAGATTGCCAACCTGGCATCCGAAGAAAATGCGTATATCATATTCCGGGAACCAAATACCTGTTGTACAAATGATACCCTTTTTATTGGTAAAGGCGCCGGAGAACCGGTTATTACGCGGACTGTTACCATGCCGGTTATTTCAGGAGCCACTGTAGACAAAATACCCGGTGAGTATACCGTAACCAGTATGGATGATTTTACCTT
>JAITVY010000056.1 GCA_031285565.1 Tannerella sp.
TATTCCTTTAAGATAGTGATTCCCAGAAGATTGAGCAAATATTTAATGCGTTTATTTTATTGATAATTAATATTTTAACATAATAATCGGCGAGCAGTTTCAACTACTGATTCGCATATTTTATATAAAGTCTATATAAGATTGAGAAAGATTTTCAAGCGGTAAATCTTTATTTGCGATGAAAATCCTGTTTCCAAAATAGTAATTTGCTGTCTTAACTTTTAGATGAATAATTAAAATATGCGCGCTATCGCTTTTTATTTGCCACAGTATCATCCTGTTCCTGAAAATGATGAATGGTGGGGTAAAGGATTTACAGAATGGACAAATGTTGCAAAAGCAAAACCTCTATATAAGGGGCATTATCAACCGGACTTACCCGGAGAATTTGGATTCTATGATTTACGTATACCGGAAGTTCGGGAAAAACAGGCTGAACTGGCTCGTGAATGTGGAATTGAGGGTTTTATGTACTGGCATTATTGGTTTGCAGGAAAAAGACTGTTAGAACGTCCTTTCAAGGAAGTAGTGGAAACGAAAAAACCAGATTTCCCTTTTTGTCTAGGATGGGCTAATGAAACTTGGAGTGGTGTCTGGCATGGATCACCTGAACGAGTCTTAATCGAACAAACTTATCCTGGCATAGAAGATTATATATGTCATTTTTATACCATACTGGAAGCATTCAGGGATTCCCGTTACATTCAGATAGACGGGAAACCGGTTTTCTTTGTCTACCGGCCATTTCATATACCTGACTGTTCTTTATTTATTGATACCTGGAGGTCTTTAGCCCGGCAAAATGGATTGGGGGATATTTATTTTATAGGATTTGCAGGAAAACCTGAGACGGATTATCAGAAACTAATGAATATAGGATTCGATGGAATTTATTCTCAACGTCTTGATTTTGCTCTAAACAGTATAGTTCGCAAAAGTATATCTCATAAGATCAGAAAGCGTTTGTTCTCGAAGCAGTTCCCGGTAAAATATACTGAGCAGGGAATATTTGAATATAAAGATGTTATTAAATATCTAACATCTTCTTTTGATAAGAAAAACAATGTATTTCCCATGCTGCTTCCAAACTGGGACAATTCTCCAAGAACCGGAAAAAGAAGTTTGATAATTGAAAACTCTACACCTGAACTTTTTAGAGAACATTTGAGGGATGTACTTGATGTCATACAGGAAAAAACAAAAGAGAATCGGATAATCTTTATTAAATCATGGAACGAATGGGCGGAAGGAAACTATCTGGAACCAAGTAGGAAACACGGACATCAATATTTGAATATATTAAAAGAAGAATTTTCCAGGTTTCGAAGTACTTTTGGTTAGAGAATACACTTGAAAGTATATGAAAAACAGAATAATATACTTTTATTATTGATCAAATGTAATAAAGAAAATATTCGGAATTTTGTTTTAATAGTTTATGGCTCTGGAATAATAAGGCCTTAATGTAAACGGCTGATGAAAATGATTTGTTAATATATGGGCAGAAATTCAAAGGTGAATATAATTATTCCAGTTTATAATGCAGAACAATATCTTGCAAAATGCATTGAGAGCATACTTGCCCAAACATACAAAGATATAAATATCATATTGGTTAATGATGGAAGTACAGATAATTGCGGCGAAATATGTGACCTCTATGCGCAAAAAGATTTACGTATATCTGTGATACATAAAGAAAATGGTGGTGTTACAAGTGCCAGGCGTGCAGGAAGCGAATATGCGAAAGGAGAATGGCTTTCTTTTGTCGATGCAGACGATACATTACCTCCCCGAGCTATTGAGGGACTAATTAATGCCTCCGAAGGTGTTGATATTGTAAAAGGCAGTTGTCAATTGGTTGATGATGAAGGAAACAAAATTCCTATGTTAGTGAATAAAATAAGGATTTCAGGCTGTCAGTTTATTTTCAATACACTACATAATAAAATTAATTTTTTACCCTTATGGGGAGGAATATATAAACGGGAACTAATCGATTCTTCTGTCTTTGATGTTTCGCCAGCAAAAATAATAACCGGAGAAGACCGATTAAATGTTATTAGAATCTGCGGAAAAACAGATTTGATACAATTAATACCCGAAATCGTTTATGAATATATGCAACATAAAGAAAGTGTCTCCCATAAATTTGTGTGGACATATAATTATATTGTTGAATATGACGATTATTTAATGGAAATATTCAAGGAAAAGAATGTTATGGAGGTATATCACGAAGAATTACTTAAGTACCGTATTTCTGCACTAGTTCGCCTAATTGGATTGCCTACAATGAAAATGAGAAGTGAATATATAAGACGAATCAGGAAAGACCATAAAAACACGCCTAAAAGTATCGGACAACGCATTACTCTTTTTTTGGCTGAAATGCCTTATTGGTTACGTAATCCTTTATTTCATTTGTATACAGGAATAGCTAAATATTACAGAAGCCGGAAAATCCGATAAATGAAAATTCTAATTACAGATATAGACCCAAGACCGGAATTTTTCGGAGGCATCAAGCGGGTTTCTTCTATTTTGGGTAATGAATGGAAACTGAATCATAGTGTTAGTTTTCTTAGTTTTTGCACAAGTTCTCTTCATTTTGAATCATTTGCATCTATACCTCAATATTTTCTGCCGGATTCAGAGCAGATGAATAGTAAAGAAAATCTTGAGTTTTTTAGTGAGTTTGTATCAAAATATTCGATAGATATAATACTGAACCAATTTGGTGGGGATGGCCCAATGTCTGATTTATGTATTAAGGTAAAACAGCGAACAAATGTGAAACTTGTATCCGTTTTGCATTTTGCTGTAACTCATGAAGAAGATGTTGTAAAAAGCGCTTTCTTTGCACCATTAAAAATGCGATATCCATTTTCCGGGAAAGGAAGAATGAAGACGGTTGTCAATGAGATTCTTTTTTCTTTAAACTATCATTTACGGAATAAAAACCTGAAAAAAAAGCTGTTTAAAGATACTATAAAAGAAATATACAATTCTTCTGATGCATTTGTTCTATTATCAGAAAGCCAAAAGGATATATTTTTGCAGTATATAGGTTCCGATAATTCGTCCAAACTATACGCCATTAATAATCCTATATGCCTGGAGGAAGGGCAGATTCATGGAAATGAATTAAAAAGAAAACACATATTATGGTGTGGCCGGATTGAATATGGACAAAAAAGATTAGACCGGATGATTGAAATCTGGAAAGAGATAGCATTTGAATATCCGGATTGGGAGTTAATGATCATTGGAGGAGGAAATATAGATTATTTTAAGAATATAATACAACATGAAAAAATTCCGAATGTTCACTTCACCGGATTTATAAATCCTGACGAAGTCTATTCAACCGGGAGTATTTTTTGTATGACTAGTTCTTCTGAAGGTTGGGGAATGGTGCTTGTCGAAGCGATGAAGCATGGATGTGTCCCTATAGCGTATGATAGTTTTACTGCCCTTGGTGATATAATACAAGAAGGGTATAACGGTTTCAAAATTCCTCCTTATAGGAAAGGCTTATTTATAAGACAATTAAAGACATTAATGGTAAATGAAAATTTGCGTAATCAGTTGTCAGTGAATGGCAGAAATTTCGTTAGACATTTTGATAAAAAAATAATTGCTGAACAATGGCTGGATTTGTTTAAACAGCTATTGTCATCATAAAATAATGATCATTTATACAATTATAATTCCTCATAAAAACATTCCGGTTCTGTTGCAAAGATGTTTAGATTCTATCCCGCGGCGGGACGATGTGCAAATCATCGTGGTGGATGATAACAGCGATCTGACACAAGTGGATTTTGAGAACTTCCCGGGATTGCACGACCCTTATGTGGAAGTGATTTTTGATAAAAATGAAAACAGCCGTAAAGGAGCTGGGTATGCCAGAAATGTGGGATTGGAAAGAGTAGAAGGGAAGTGGATTATTTTTGCGGATGCAGATGATTTTTTTACTCCTGAATTTCCTGATCTTATTAATGAATATAGGGATACCGATTATGATATCGTGTTTTTTATGACCCGAAGTGTTTACAGTGAAGACATAGACAGGATTACTAATAGAGATTATAATAACATACGTATAAACAGCTTTCTTAAAAAGCCGTCGTTAATGACCGAAAAGCAAATTAGATATGGGATTTGCGAGCCTTGGGGTAAGATGATACGAGCTTCTTTGATTATTGATAATAACATCAGGTTTGAAGAATCGTCTGTAGCCAACGATTTTCGGTTTTCCTTAGAGATTGGCCATGTGGCCAAGACAATCTGTGCTGAAAAAGAACCTTTATACATAGTCACTCACAGAGATAATTCCTTGAGTTCACAAGATCTATCCTACCAGATTATTAGAGCTCGAATGCATATATTTAACCGGGCACAGACTTTTTTTAAGCAAAACAACCTGCCTGTCACACGCCAGCATTTTAGCTATACTATGATGTGGCTTTTGCGAAAAAAAACTGTTTGGTTTTTCCGGATCTGTGGGACGTTGATAAAAGAAGATAAGAAGAATGTACTCAATATCATCGATTCTTTCCGTATTATTCCAAAAATGGTAAAAGAGAAATTAAACGTAAAGAATCATATTCCCGATTCAGAAAAGAAAAAATGAAGTTAGCCTCTTTCGACATATTTGATACCACGTTGATCCGCAAATGTGGAAAGCCGGAAACTATTTTTTATTTGCTGGGGATGCAGTTGTTTGCAGAGAACGAAGAGAAAGCTAATGCATTTATTACCTGGCGAAAACAAGCGGAACATGAGGCTTGCAAAAAAAAGAATACCCTGAATATCCAAATTGGGCAGATTTATGAAAATTTCGAGGAAAAAAGTTTCTATATCAATAAAGACGATGCGTTTTTGTTAGAAAAAAAAATAGAGCAGGAAAATCTTATAGTAAATCCTTCAATAAAGAAACTGATAGAACAGAAACGAAGAGATGGTTATATTATTTGTTTTATCTCGGATACGTATCTTGATTCAGCTTTCTTGAGAGAAATATTGACATTCTATAATATTATTAAAGAACAAGAAGAAATATATGTTTCTTGCGAATGGAAAAAGCGAAAATCAACAGGAGAATTGTTTGAGGTTGTAAAAGAAAAATATAATCCTAACAAATGGGAACACTATGGGGATAATAAGAACAGCGATTATAAACGTCCGCAAAAATTCGGGATAAAATCTCATTTAATAAATACGGAATATACCGAAGCCGAAAAGTATATTGAGAATAAATATAAATACCATCGTTTTTACAATAGTATATCCCTTTTTATTGGTATCCAAAGAGCAACAAGAATTGTAATGGGCAACGATAGCTTTGCGGAAATAGGAGCCGATTTTGTGGCTCCTACCTATATTGCTTATGTCACTCATATACTCAAACAAGCTAAAGGACGAGGTATTAAACGACTCTATTTTCTCAACAGAGATGGATATATATTATTGAAAATAGCAGAAATGCTTCAATCAGACTATTTGGACATTGAGATGAAGTATCTTTTCATTTCCAGAAAAGCCATAGCAGCAGCATCTTTAACCCAAGTTGAACCATACCTGTTAATTGAAACTCTTAATCCACAAACACTTATTGGGAAGAAAGTAAATGATTTGCTAAGCTGTTTGCAATTAAATCCAAATAACTTAGCCGAAAAGGGAATAACATTCTTTTATAATCGAATAACAAATACAGATGAGGCTAACGACTTTATAAACAAATTGTTTTATAATCCTATAACTTCGGAATGGGAAAAGAAAATCAAGCAAGACAGAGAACTCATCAAATGCTATCTTAAACAAGAAGGAGTTACCGATGGAGAAAAATCTGCAATGGTAGATTTAGGATGGTATGGTTCGACGCGTCTTATGCTCAACCGGATTTTGAAACATTATGGATATTCATCAATTCCGTTTTTTTATTTTGCAACAACAGATAATGTGCTTTCATTAAAATATGGAGCTTATTTTACCTATATGCCCTATCGTCTTATAAAAAAAAACGGATTGATGCACACAATGGAGCATTACTGTTCTGCATCTCCGCATAATTCGGTAAAATCATTTAAGAAAGAAGATAATCGAATTATACCAATTGAAGAACATCTAGAAATAACACAGGATTATCTACAAATAATTGAGGGAAATATAAATGCCGCTAAACAAATCTTGTCTTTTATGAATGGTATTAAACTTGATGATATTCTGGATTTAATTCAAACCGACTATTGGATATTGATGAAAGAACAAAATATAAAAATGAACCTTGAAGCATTTAAGGCTGTAGGAAATATATCGGCAAATCCAAATAAAAAAGAATTTTTCGTTAAGAAAATGAGCTTTACAGAAATTATGCGATATGCTTTAGAGGGAAAACGCATAACAGAATTTGATAGAGCCAGTGTTTCATTAACTTGCAATTTATATTGGAGAAAAAAAATATTTACTTTGCATGACTACTCCCACAAATTGAGACAGTTTGCCTATTTGAAATACATGACTTATAAACAAAAATAAGAATGATAGGAATTGTTATTTTAAACTATAACTCTGTTTCCGATTGTTCCAAATGTGTTTCATCTCTCAAACGACAGAAAGATATTCTATATGAAATAATTATTGTGGATAATTGTTCCAATCCGGAAGATGTTGAGCAGCTACGTTTACTTTGTCAAATTGAAAAATGCACTTTGTTAGAAAGTAAGGAAAATAGGGGCTATAATGCTGGTAATAATTTAGGTCTTTGTTATGCAGCTTCCAAAGGTTATGAATTTGTTCTTATTGCAAATCCCGATATGGAATTTCCACAGATTAATTACCTGGCAGCTCTTGTAAAGAAAATAGAAACAAATGAAAGTATTGCTATAACAAGTAGTGATATCATAACAAAAGAAGGTATACATCAAAACCCTATGAAACCGGATGGAAACTGGCGTAGTAGTTTTAATTGGGTGAAAGATATATTCAAAAAGCAAAAAACGGATATTTCATCTTTTGTAGACGATTACTCTAATAGCCATTATTGCGAAAAGGTAAGTGGTTGTTGCTTTTTAATAAGAGTATCTTTTTTTAAAAGTATAAATTTTTTTGATGAATATCCGTTTTTGTATTGCGAAGAAGCTATTCTTGCCCGTCAGGTAGAATTTGCAAATAAGAAAATGTATTATAATGCAGATATTCAAGCTGTACATTGTCATGTTTCGTCAACTAAAGAAGACATGATACAACGATTCAAACATTGGAAACGGTCGCGTATATATTACTATAAACAATATAGCAAGGATTCATATATAGGGAATTTAATTGCAATACTTTCTGTTCATTTATATGTAGGAATGATTTTTTTATATACAAAATTTGATAAAGTAAGGCACTGATAAACGACATGAAGCATTTGTCTTTAGGAAAATTATTTTCTTCTAAATATCTGGCAACATTTTATTTAATATTAATGTGTGTACAGATTGTCTTTATTGAGGGATATGCTATTAGTCCTGTGAAAGTTGCGGCAATGGCTTTAGCTCCATTCATATGTATAATAAAAGTTCCTTATCTTACAAGGGCTTTAATTGTGGGATTAATATATCTTTTCATTATATTCTTTTGTGCAATGACCAAACTTTATGTGCGGTTTTCAACTATAGGTTATCTGGCAATGTTTGTTTTTACTTTCATTTTTTTTTATAATCTCATATATACTGGAGCATTTACAATAGATTATTTTATTAAATTACTCAGATATTTGATTTTAGGATATTTTATTTGTTTAGTTCTTCAACAATTGTCTATATTAGTTGGTATTCGCTATTTTCCCATTATTAATTTGACTAATCAATTTTTTTTATCGATTGCAAAACTTCCTTCCTTGTCTATAGAACCTTCCCATACGGCAAGGATTTTGTGTGTTTCTTTCTACATCTATTTAAAATGCAATGAGTTTAAAAATGGAGCAGCTATTCCTTTTAAGCAATTATTAAAAGGAGAACACAAATGGGTTACTATAGGCTTTTTATGGGTAATGCTAACAATGGGTAGTGGGACGGCATTTATCGGTTTAATCATTTTGAGTCTTTATTTTATCAGAAAAGAATATCTTGTTTATATTGTTCCATTATTTATTATTCTTTATATTTCAATGCCTTATATGGGCTTGACTCAATTGGATAGAGCCATAAATGTACTTTCTGCCACAATGGAAAGGGATAATGAGGTCATAGCGAAAGCTGATGGAAGCGCTTCTGTGCGGATTATACCCATTTTAAATACTATTAATAACCTTGATCTGACAAAATCAGAAACATGGTTTGGGTATGGAACTGATTATGGAGTACAAAATAAGGCTGAAAGAATGATCGCTGAAATTACTGATTATGGCTTATTTGCCTATATTGGCGGACTCATATTAGTATTTTCATGTAGTATTCGTTTTTGGTCACTTGGTACTCTTATGTACTTTACAGGTATCGGAGGTGGTACGGCAAACATTGCTTATCAGTGGGGAATTTTGATGTTGTTTATTTGTATGAGATATTTCTATGATAATCGTTGGATAAATAGGCAAAAAGATGTGTCTGGTTGATTTTTTTGACAAATACAGATATTGGAGAATAAATAGGAATAGAATTTTACAAAAAATATATTTCTATCAGATTGTAAATAGGGCGATTGATATCATAGCTAATATTATTTTACCTATTTACTTTTATCTTACACGTTCTAATCCTCAATATGCCCTTTCCAGAAATATAGAAAGCGATAGAAAAATGATTATAGTTTCTCTAACATCTTTTCCCCTTAGATTACCTAAGGTATGGTTGGTAGTTGAATGTTTATTACGTCAAACAGTACGGCCTGATCGGATAATATTATATTTAACGAAGGAACAAGTTGGCACAAAAAGCAACTTGCCGAAATCTTTAAAATCTTTATGTTCTAGGGGTTTAGAAATTGTTCTGTGCGATGATAATATACGTGCTCATACAAAATATTACTATGCATTTCTTTCTCATCCTGAAGATATTATAATTACTGTAGATGATGATTTGTTCTATCGAACAAATTTAATAGAAAGTATGCTTAACGCCCATAAACAATACCCAACAGCAATCATTGCGAATTGGGTGAAAGAGATATTGCCTACAACATCTTTGTATTCGGAATGGCCTGATGTGTTACAAAGTAAATATGCAAATAATTTTCTCTTCTTGGGTGTCGGAGGTGTGTTATATCCTCCTCATTGTATGTATGAAGATGTTTTAAATATAAAGCTAATTAAAGAATTAAGTTTTACTGCAGATGATGTATGGCTTTCGGGTATGGCTTTGTTAAAGCAAACACCCGTTTTTTTTACTCAATATAAACATAACCACTTGCCTGTTTTCATCCATAATAATAAGACACTTATATCTGTTAATCGAATGCAAAATCAAGTTCAGGTTGATAATATAAATTCGTATTATAAAAAAGAAATAGGGATAGAACCCTTTAAGGATATATTTCATTAATATAGACGATGTCTGAAATAACAATAGCAGTTTGTGTTTACAATGGCGAGAAATACATCAAGGAAACGCTATCCCGCATTATTGCACAATCATTTCAATCATTTGATTTATTAATTGTAAACGATTGTTCTACAGATGCCACATTGCAGATTATCAATGATTTTTTTACTGAAAATCTGAGAGAATATCGATTGATTAACCTCGAAAAAAATAAGGGGATTGCCAATGCTCGACAAACAGCTTTAGAACGAGCAGAAACTCGGTATTTGTTGTTTGTAGATGCTGATGATCTTCCTCATTCGGAATTGCTGAAAAAAGAATCTCGACTTATTTCTTTGAATGAAGATGCTATAGCAGTTAGTTGCTGGTCAGAATATATTGATGAAAACGGGAAGAGGATGCAAGGAGGTTTGTTTATTGGAGATAAAACCAAAGAAGATTTTATATCTCGTGCAAGTCGGGATAAATTGATCTTTTTGCCTATACAAACTTTATTCGACCGGGTTGCTGCTTTGAGGGTAGGAGGATTTCGTCTCGATGGATTCCCCAAAGGGGTACCTCGTTATCAGGATTTTTGTGAAGACCTTGATTTGTGGACCCGGATGTCTGATCTCTATACTGAAGGCAAGTATATGATTGTTATTCCGGAAATTTTGTATTCATACAGGAAGGGAAGTACAGGATTGTCGTCGAATACTTTTTTCATGAATCTAAAAATGAAATATATTAAGACAAATCTCCTGTTACGAAGAGCTGGTAAAACTGAAGTCTCTTTTTATAATTTCCATGCTGCATTATCCGGGAACGAATTGAATACATTACAACAGGCTGCTGTAGCCGCCGATTGTTTACGGGAAGGAATCATTAGTTTGAAAAAGAAAAAGATAGGACACGGAATTTTAAATATCCTCAAATCGATGTGGTTACGTCCGGAATATGTGTGGCAGAAAATTAAAAGTAACTCCGGCCTGTTTAAGTAAAAATGAAGTCCAGGCAGATTACATATACACAGATACTCACCCGGGATATATTCGTGTTTCTGAATGAAAAAGTTCCATATGCTGTATTACGGAATTATGAGTCATTACCATGGGAGAATCCAAGCCGGGATATTGATATTATTATCCGTAAAAATGATTTCAAGAAAATTCGGAACGGACTTATTGATATGATAAAAACAGCAGGATGGAATATAGTTATTTATCTCAACAGTGATCGCCTGATAACGTTTGTATGTGGTATCGTGAAAGAAAATAAAGTTGAAATGATTCAATGGGATTTCTTTTTTAATACATCAGTATATGGAATCTTACTTATGGATGCCAATGACTTTCTTGAAGAACGAATATTTAATGGCGAATTGTATCATGTTTCAAAATCCTGTGAATTTTTAGACAAATTTCTATATCTGAAAGTTCTCGGACAAAGCTATCCGGAGAAATATAATGACATAAAAGCAATCGTTACGGAGGACCCAACCGTAATAAATAAACTGAAATCTATTTTCTATGATAAATCCGTTGATAAGATTGATAATATCTCAGGAAATAAACTTTTGATGCAGGCTTTGTTGGTTAACTTAAAAAAGCGACCGTTGAGATTAGTAGCCGGAATGTCTCGTTTCTGGGTATCCTATATGAGAAATTATATTTGTTCAAATACCGGATTTAGTATTGGCTTTACCGGTCCGGACGGAGCAGGGAAAACAACGATCATACAATTGTTGCATAAAAAGATCTCGCCAATATTTGCTACGGCTGCAGTGTCTTATCATTTCAGGCCGGCTTTATTACCTAATCTTGGAGAAGTAGCCCATGACATCGGAATAAAAAAAGACGTAGATAGAGATTATTGCAATCCTCATCGGAGCAATAAGACTGGTATATTAAGTTCTTCTGCCCGTTTATTATATTATTCTATTGATTATATATGGGGTTATTTTGTTAGAGTAAAATCACAAACACGAATAACACGTCTTGTGATTTTTGACCGTTATTATTCCGATATTATTTGCGACAGTCGTCGTAGCCGAATATACCTAAACTATAAATTTTTGTATTGGTTTGGGAAAGTATTTATTCCATCTCTAAACTATAATATTTTGCTTACTGCTGATGCGGACATAATTTTAGCCCGAAAGCAGGAGTTGGATAGGAAAGAAATAAATTCAATAAATGAAAGAATCGATTACCTGGCAGGGAAAAGCGGATTTTATAAGATAAAAAATGAGACAGTACCAGAAAATGCTGTAGGAACAATCCTTAATTTTATATTTGATACTCAACATACAAAAAATCTAAAAAAGTTATGACTCAGAAAGCACGGGTGATCGCTTTTTATCTACCACAGTTTTATCCTACAGATATTAATAATAAATGGTATGGTAATGGGTTTACTGAATGGACAAATGTTAGAAAGGCCAAACCTCTTTTCAAGGGACATTATCAGCCCCGAATACCCACAGATTTAGGATATTATGATCTTCGATATCCAGACACCAGGCAGCACCAGGCACAGCTCGCAGAGGAGGCTGGAATAGAAGGTTTTTGTTACTATCATTATTGGTTTGGAGAAGGTCGCCGGGAACTGGAGATTCCATTTAATGAAATTCTCAGATTAGGAAAACCTGATTTTCCTTTTTGCTTATGCTGGGCAAATCAATCATGGTATTCTAAATTTTGGAATAAAGATACTGATCGTGAAGATAAATTAATAATTGAACAATTATATGATTCTCCGGAATGGGTTGCTAAACACTTTTATAGTTTACTTGCTGCTTTTAGAGATTCACGTTATATTAAAGTTGATGGCAAACTCTTGTTTATGATTTATCGTCCGTTAGAGTATCCTGATATAAAAAAATTTATAGCACATTGGAGATTATTGGCTATGGAAAATCAATTGAATGATTTTTATTTTGTCGGGCAAGCTGTAAATGAGGCTCAAGCATCTAAAATCTTAGAACTAGGACTTGATGGTGTAAATATTGTTCGGATGAATGATTTTTTGCATGAATTTAAATATAACAATCTTTTTATAAAGGCTTTTAATAAGTTACAACGATTTCTCCAAATGGCTCCATATCATTATGATTACAAAAAAATAAGTAAGTATTTCATAAAACCTAATGGCATGGAGCTAAGAGAGAACGTGTTTCCAACACTTATTCCGAATTGGGATCATTCTCCAAGAAGTGGTAAGAGTGGTTTAGTATTTTACGATTCCACACCTGAAAACTTCAGTGTTCATTTATCAAAAGCACTCAATATAGTAGAAAATAAACCAGATAGACAAAAAATAATATTTCTTAAGTCGTGGAATGAATGGGGAGAAGGAAACTACATTGAACCGGATCTTAAATATGGGAAAGGATTTTTGAAAATCTTGCGTATATTTTTATCAAATAATTGATGATGAGTGTACAGAGGGTGGATTTCGTGGATTTAGCCAAAGGCATTTGTATTTTTTTGGTAGTTATTGCACATTGTAAAGTTCCTGTAAAAATTCCCGGTTTGGAGATAGTAAGGATACCATTATATTTTGTATTAGCCGGTTTGTTTTATAAAGATTATGGTGGATTTAAAGAGTTGCTGCTGAAAAAAACAAATCGAATTCTTGTTCCGTTTTTGTTTTTTTATCTGATAGCTTATATTCCTTTTTATCTGTTGAAATATTTTTCGCCTCAATTATTGATAACTGATGCTGGAGGGATTTTGGATTTATTCATAAATCGTCAGTTTTTCAATGGACCTATTTGGTTTTTATTGGCTTTGTTTTGGTGTAATATTTATTATGCGTTGATTCGTGGAGTTATAAAGAATGAATATATCGTTTTATGTATAGTTCTATTGATTGGTTTTTTAGGGTATCATCTTGGACGTGTTAATTTTTTTGCTCCGTTATTTATGGATGTAGCTCTCACGGCTATGCCATTTTTTTGTTTTGGGACATGGTTGAAGAAAACACCTATTTTATACCACAACAAATATGATAAGTATAATTTGTTTTGGGTAATTCTCTTGTATCTAATTTCTTGGTTTATTTCTGATAATTTTCATTTCAGGCTTTCGCTGCATTATAATAAAATAGAAGGAATTGCTACTTATTTTTTAGCAATAAGTTCTGTCTTGGCAATTTTATTATTATGTAAAATGATTCAGAAGATTCCTATTATTTCATACATGGGGCGGTATTCTATTGTTTTATTATGCACACATCATTTATTTTACAGACCAATTAAAGTTGTATTAGATAAACAGCCTTATCAATGGTTGGACAATGTTTATATGGTAGCTTTTTTAACTATTATTTGTTGTCTTGCCATTACTCCTTTGTGTGTAAGGTATATACCTTATTTTGTAGCCCAAAAGGATTTAATAAAATAATGAAACTCAAAATCTTCGTATCCGCTTATGCCTGTGAGCCCGATCTTGGTAGCGAAATTGGTGTTGGCTGGAACTGGGTATTGGAGATGTCGAAATATTTTGATCTTTGGGTGCTGACTCGGCGAAGCAATCAGAAATCTATAGAGCATTGGATGGCAGATCATCCCGAATATAGTCATATCCGGTTTCTCTATTACGATCTTCCCAGGTGGAGTCGGTTCTGGAAAAAAGGGTTGCGCGGAGTACGTCTCTATTATAACTTGTGGCAGTTCGGTATAGACAAAATAGTAAAGCGTACCATGAAGGATAATGATATACAGATATTTCATCATCTGACATATGGTAATTTTCTATGGTCGGTAAGCAGGTATGGGCAGAAACAACTCTTCGTTTGGGGACCGGGAAGTGCGGGAAGTGTTGTGCCAAAAGAATTTTCCCGAAGATACTCGCCCAAAAGCCGCATAAAGGAAATTGTTCAACGCCTGATACGTAAATCACTTCGATACAATAATATATTTAATACCCAATGCAAAAACAGTAACCTGATCCTTTGTAAAACATCAGATACACTATCTTCCATTCCGGACAAATATGTGGCGAAGGCTGTTTTGTTTACAGATGTAGCAGCAAAGACTGAAAATACGCCCATTGTCTGTAAAATGAAGGATACACCCCCGGTGAGCACCCTGAAATACCTGGCTGTGGGAACGTTAGATGGTTGGAGAGGATTTGATGTGCTGATCGAAGCTTTTTCACTGGCACTGAAGACTTATCCTGATATGGAATTGGAGATAGCAGGAACCGGTAGTGAATGGCAGATACTTCAGGCGTCTATTGATAGGTTGAAAATGAACAGTCGCATACGGTTATTGGGAAAAATTTCGATGGATACCTATTATAAAAAAATGGCTAATGCTGATGTGATTGTCAACTCTTGTCTGCGCGAAGGGGGAGTAACGACTGCTTTCGACGCCATGTCATTCGGAAAACCATTATTGTGTATCGAAACCGGGGGATACACACGTCATTTCAATGACGATTACGCAATAATCATTCCTTTAAAGAACCGGCAGGATATGATCATCGGCATGGCAGAGGGGATTCTTCAGCTTACCAATAAAGATATGCGAAAAAAGAAAGGCATAAAAGCAAAAGAAGCGGCGGAACAACATACCTGGGCTCAAATAGGGGAACAAATTCATGAAACAATCCGCGCTGCTTATTCGGAATGGATGAAAAACAAGGCAAAAATATAGATAAACTATTTAGTCTATTATTCTTTAAAGGTAAAGGAAAAGAGTATATTGAGTTCACCAACTCGGTGGGACAACGATTTTTTATTCCTATCGGTCATATTCGCACAGGCATTGCTTTGTATCATGCTAGCCGGATAAAAGGAAAACTGGTTAAGATGCTGTTACCGTTTATCAGGAATTCTTCGACCCTGTTGGCAAAGGTTTGTGCACAAAAAATGACGTTGCAGGAGACAAGCGCCCTGCATGATCTTTTAACTAAGATATTTAACCGAAACGATCTTACATTGGCCATTTCTTGCGGAACACCCGGCATACATCGAAAAATAACGGTTCAGATATCCTCCCGGGATGAGGTGCTGGGATATGCAAAAATTTCCGGTGAGCCGGATGTGAAATCTCTGTTTGAAAATGAAATAGATATACTAAAGGAATTACGCACTCTGGGAATAAATGCTATACCCCAAAGCCTTTTCTACGGAGAACTATCTTCATGTGTGAATATTTTTATACAGGATACAGTTAAAAAGGACCGGCCGGTTAACAAATTAAGAAATGAGCCTTTAGTGTGGGATTTCTTGTTGGAGCTATATGTTAAGACTTCCGGTGAGATACCGTTCAAACAGACCGGTTATTATCAGGATTTGCAACGCTTAAAGGACAATCAGCTAAAACACAACCTAAAAGAATCTGCTTTGCTACAATGCACAATGGCTGAAGTGAACGATTTTTTTCAGAATAATGCAACTCGTTTTTCGGTTTTTCATGGTGATTTTACTCTCTGGAATACATTTATCCATCAGAATAAACTATATGTATTTGATTGGGAGTATAGCCGGCCGGCTTATCCTCCATTTCTGGATTTTTTCCATTTTTTTACCCAATGTGCATTTTATGAATGGAGATGGGATGCCATGAAAACAATTCGGAAATTTAATTCTAAACAAAGTGTAATAAAGAAATACATATCTCTGCCGGATCTTTGGTATAAGGCATATTTATTAGCCATAATCGGCTTTTATATAGATAGAGATAAAGGAAAAACCAATGAACTTTACCAATTTCGAATCAACTTATTGAAAGTTCTAAATAAAGATATAAGCAAACGGAAATGAAACATATCGTTTGCTTCCATTTATTCAATGATCATAGTGGAAGCCCCCAGGTTTTGTCCCGGACAATTATCGAATTATTGCATGCTGGGCATCAAATAGGTCTGGTTACTTCGCGGGGTGGCATGCTGGATACATTGAAAGATTATGAACGGTTAAAAATACACCATTACCATTACCGGTTCTCCAAAAAACCTATTATAACAACACTAAAATACAGCTTCATACAACTTTATACGTTCTTTTTTGCTTTCCGGTATTTATTCAGCCAGGACGTGGTTTTTTATATCAATACATTGCTTCCGGTAGGCCCGGCATTAGCCGGAAGAATAATGGGAAAACAGGTTGTTTATCATTATCATGAAAATGCATTTATTAAAGGGTCGGTATATAAAAGCCTCGCCTGGATTATGCAGAAGCTGGCTTCAAAAATCATTTGTGTATCAGAATATCAGCGTAGTTTTTTGAAAAGGCAAAAAGGGATCCGGGTCATTCCCAATACCCTGTCATATAGTTTTTGTGATGCGTTTAAAGAATTTGAATACAGGGCGTTGTCTCGGGAGAAAATAATTTTAATGCTTACTTCTTTAAAATCCTATAAAGGAATTGGAGAATTTATCGAGCTGGCCCGGCGTTTGCCGCGATATAGTTTCCAACTGGTAATAAATGATATATACGATCATATAAATGCTTTTTTGTTCGTTTATCACCCATTACCTGTAAATCTGAAAGTCTATGACATACAGGCTGATGTTATTCCTTTCTATAGAGAAGCATCATTAGTGCTGAATCTTTCGGATAAAATGCAGGTTAGGGAAACTTTTGGATTAACTGTTTTAGAGGCTATGACGGCAGGTTTACCAGTGATAGTTCCAACTGTCGGGGGAGTTGCAGAAATGGTAGAAGATGGAGTAAACGGCTATAAGATAGATATTCAGGATTTAGACAAAATAGAACGTTGTATAGATCAAATCTTGTCGGATAAAGAACTGTATGAACGATTATCCCGCCATGCCAAATTAAAAGCCGGACGCTTTTCAATTCGGGAATCGGGTAAGATGGTTGCTTCTCTGTTCAAATAAACAGGAAGATGAAAAAAGTTGCAATAATAGGTATTCAGGGAGTTCCGGCAAATTATGGTGGTTTCGAGACACTAGCAGAGAACCTGATAGGTAAAAATGGTTCCCCGGAAATTTCATATACCGTATTTTGTAGTAGCAAAGATGTCGCCGAAAAACGAAATACTTATAAAGGTGCTGTTCTGAAATATATTTCTTTACGGGCGAATGGCATACAGAGTATTTTATACGATATTATTTCACTTTGTAGATCCATATGTGGATATGATGTAATACTAATACTTGGCACTTCCGGGTGTCTATTTTTGCCTGTATTCCGGTTGTTTTGCCGCAAAAAAGTGATCGTGAATATTGATGGAATAGAGCATCAACGCGAAAAATGGGGAAAGTTTGCACGCTGGTTCCTCCGCATTTCGGAAGTTACAGCTGTAAAGTTTGCTGATATTATTATTACCGATAATGAAGGCATACAGGATTATGTGCGTGGGTCATATGGGAAAGAAGCGGAATTGATAGCTTATGGTGGTGATCATGTTTTACGGATGGTGAATGAGAAACAGGAAAAAGAGATATTGAACAAGTATAATATTACTTCAGGGCAATATGCTATTTCTGTGTGCCGGATTGAACCGGAAAATAACTGCCATATAACATTGGATGCATTCACACAAGCAGGAGAGCATTTAGTTTTTATCGGCAACTGGAATCAAAACAATTACGGAAAAGAATTGCAGAAAAAATATAGCGCATTTGCCCATATCATCATGTTGGATCCTATTTATGACCTGGATATATTATATGTTTTGCGGAAACATTCTCTTTATTATATTCATGGACATAGTGCTGGAGGTACAAACCCCTCTTTAGTTGAAGCCATGTTTTGCGGATGTAATGTCTTCGCTTACGATTGCCGGTACAACAGGTATACTACCGGAAACAAAGCACATTATTTTCATAATGCAGAAGACTTGGCTTCAAAAATATCTGCTAATGAAGGTGATAATTCACAAACCATGGTAAGAATAGCCCGGCAGAGATATCTCTGGGGCGTTATTGCCAGACAATATGAAAGTCTTTATTAAAATGTTTGGACTCGGATCAAAAAAAACGTTGGCGCAATCAGGAATACTGACCGGTTTTACAGATTATCATTCGCATATCCTACCAGGAGTAGATGATGGCATAAAGTCTGTAGAAGAGGCTCTGCGAACGTTGGAAATATACGAAGACCTGGGGGTGAAAAAGGTGGTGTTTACTCCCCATATCATGGAGTTGTATCCGTTAAATGATACGGAATCTCTTCGTAGTCAATTCAATAATTTCAAGGATATGTATTCCGGAAATATAAATATTTCTCTTGGCGCGGAATACATGTTAGATAATCGTTTTACCGGATTACTTGAATTGGATGACCTGTTGCCTATAATGGAAAATCACCTTCTTGTAGAAACTTCTTTTGTGAGTCCGCCTATGAATTTGATAGAAAGACTAAAGGCAATACAATCGAAAGGCTATTTTGTGGTTCTTGCTCATCCGGAAAGATATATGTATATGCGGAAAGAGAATTATATGGAACTGAAAAATAACGGAGTTCTGTTTCAGTTAAATCTGCTTTCAATTGTCGGCGGATATGGAAAAGAAATCAGGGACAAAGCTAAAGAATTATTGCATTCAGGTTTTTATGATTTGATAGGATCGGATATTCATGATCGGGATTATCATATCCATCAAATTACCCACTGTAAATTAATGAAAAAAGATATTGATTTAATATTACAGTTAAAAAGTAAATTCTATTAAACCTGTATTACATATGCCTATATTTTAGCTGGAAAATAGTACAAAATATGATCTTTTTATGTGGCGTTTGAAGTGTTAAATTTGATGGCAATTGTTTGATAATTAAATGATATTGCAAAATGGAATCCGGTTCATGAATCGGATTCCATTTTTTTTGTACCGGATTCCATTTTATATGTCTGCCTGTCCGGATACATTTGCAAAAATTAATATCAGAGAACACTAATTATGCAATCATGAATTACAAAAGAAAATCAAAGTCTATTTATTCATTTAAGGTGAAAGGATTTATGCTGATGCTAAGCCTTATCATTTCTTCTTTCACTTATGCAGCTATCGCTCAACAACGATCAGTTCAGGGGCAAGTCATGGATGAAAACGGGGAACCGTTAGTGGGAGCAACTGTAGCAGTAAAAGGTACTACTACCGGTACAATTACAGATCTGGATGGAAATTTCACTATTTCAGCAGCTAATGGCGATGTTTTAAGTGTACAGTATGTAGGATACAGAGAAACTGTTGTTACAGTAGGTAATCAGTCGCAATACCGTATCACTCTTCAGGAAGATTCACAATTAATCGATGAAGTAGTGGTGGTAGGTTATGGTACGCAAAAGAAATCAGATGTGACCGGGGCAATGGTCAGTGTGGGTGCGGAAGAATTAAAATCCCGCCCGACAACGAATGTTTTCGAAGCTATGCAGGGACGTGCAGCAGGTGTGGATATCCGTACAAGCGATCGTCCGGGAGAGATGGGTGATGTATTCATCCGTGGTATTCGTTCTTTGACGGCTTCCAGCTCACCGCTTTATGTAGTGGATGGTGTTCCGTTGAATAGTACGGTTGGCAAAACTCCGGAAGAAACTCTGGATGACATATCGCCCAGGGGTGGTGCTTTGGAATCATTAAATCCTTCTGATATCGAATCTGTAGAAGTGTTGAAAGATGCCTCAGCTACTGCTATTTACGGATCACGTGGAGCTAATGGTGTTGTCCTTATTACCACTAAAAGAGGTAAGGAAGGTCGTTTCACAGTAAACTATAGCGGTTCGGTTTCTACGGATAAAATTAAAGACCGCACGACATGGATGACAGCTGGTGAATATCTCGAATGGCGTCGCTGGGCTTATTATTACAGGGATCCGAACGCCTATCCGAGAGGCGATCAACCTACTCAGGAGAATGACAAAGCGATATTCAACGGTAACAATGACACCTATGCCTGGGCTAATATAATGAAAGGCTGGGCCGGTGGTACATGGGATGGCTCTAAGGTAACTACTACTGACTGGACAGATTATGTTACCCAGACAGGAATAACAACCGAACATACGATTAGCGGTTCGGGAGGAAATGAAAAAAGTCAATCGTACTTGTCTTTCGGATGGTTGAGTAATGAAGGTACTATCAAAGGGCAAGATTACAACCGGTATACGGCAAAAGTCAGTAATGACCTGAAACTTACTCAATGGTTGTCTTTGGGAGCTACTATTAATGCTACCTATAGTACTCAGAATTATGGTATGTCTAATGATGGCGGTACTACTTCAGGACCTAGAAGCGCTTATGCGGCAGCTACGAGAAACCTGCCTTATGCAGTACCTTATGACGACAACGGTAACCGTATTGATTATCCGGGAGCCGATACAAAGATCAAAACAGTAGTCGATGAATGGCAATACTCTACAGATGAACGTAAAGTTTTCAGAGCATTGGGTAGCTTCTATGGACAGTTGAATCTCGGCAAGATATGGGAACCTCTGGAAGGGCTTTCTTATAAGATTAATTTCGGACCAGACTTTAGGTATTACCGTCGGGGGATGTTTAATGATGAAGCAAGCGTAAACCGTGAAGGTACGAACTATGCTTCACTAACTAAAAGTACTGACTTTTCCTGGACGTTGGATAACCTGGTTTATTACAACAGAAGCGTAGGAAAACATGATTTCGGTCTCACTTTATTACAGACTGCTACCAAATATGAATATGAAAGTAATTATATGGCTGCGCAGAAAATTCCGTTATCAAGTTCTTTGTGGAATGCGTTGAGTACTACTAATGTAAGTTCGCTGGATAGTTGGAATTCTTCGTTGACCGAAAAGCAATTACTATCCTATATGGCTCGTGTAAACTATACGTATAATAGTCGTTACATGTTGACTGCTTCCGTACGTCGTGATGGAGCTTCACAGTTAGCAGAAGGTCATAAATGGGCTACGTTCCCTTCGGTGGCTTTAGGTTGGCGTATCGAACAGGAAGATTTTATGAAAGATATGAACTGGATTAACCAATTAAAATTGCGTCTGGGATATGGTGTTACAGGTAACTCTGCCATCGATCCTTATCAGACCAAGGGATCTGTTGTAAGTCTGTTCTATCCGTTCGGAAGTTCGTCTACTGCAGGTTATGTAGGTTCAGAGTCACTGATTAAGGATGGTGTGGTAGCTATGGCTAATCAGAACCTGGGTTGGGAAAAAACGAAACAATGGAATGTCGGTATTGATTTTGGTTTTCTGAATGGACGTGTCAGCGGAATTTTTGATATATATACTTCGCGTACAGACGATTTGTTAATGGAGCAATCTATTCCGTCATTGACCGGTTATATGAATACTTATAATAATATTGGTGAAACAAAAAACTTTGGTTATGATCTGACTTTGAATCTTGTACCTGTCAGGACACGCGATTTTGAATGGTCAATTGGTTTGAACGCTGCATATACAAAAAATGAAATTGTATCCCTGGCTAACGGAAAAGAAGATGATATCACCAATGGTTGGTTTATTGGTGAATCCACTTATGTAATATATAGTTACGAATCAGCCGGTGTCTGGAAAGAAGAAGACGCAGCTGAAATGGCTAAGTTTAATGCCAATGGTCATAGCTTCGAGGTTGGTATGGCAAGACCGGTAGACCAGAATGGTGATTATAAGATTGATGCTAATGATGACCGTGTTGTTATTGGTCACAGGGATCCGCGCTGGACACTTGGTCTCAATACGAACCTCAACTATAAAGGCTGGGATCTGGGTATTCAGCTTTATGGACGTATGGACTATACATATGATACAGGTGGTATTTGGGTAGGCGGACGTTATAATGTACGCAAGTACGATTATTATAATGAGAACAATAAGAATGCTTCATATCAGAAACCGATATTCGATGAGGGAGGTAAAGATGCTTATTATTATGTACTGGGATATAAGAGCGGCTCTTATCTGAAAATCCGTAATATATCATTAGGATATACATTTCCTAATAAATTAATAAAAAGCACAGGTTTATCCAATCTGAAATTATATGCACAATGTAAAAATCCGGGTATGATATTCAGTAAAATAGATCACCTGGATATGGATACTTACAGCAATACTTATAACACAGGTTTTACTTTTGGTTTGAACGTATCGTTCTAATTATTAATTCAAGATTTCAAATTATGTATATTATGAAACTAAATAAAAATATATTACGATGTTTATTGGCAGGCGCTTTGGCTCTCCCTGCAATAACTTCATGCAGTGATTTTCTGGATGAAAATCTGACAACGCAACAGAATACGGATTATTTTGATACGAACGAAGGAGTAGAAGCGCTAATGAATGGTATTTATTATAACTTACGTTACCATTTTTCGTTTGAGTGGGCTTATTCTACAACTAACTATGGTACAGATGAGTTCATTGCTGGGGGAGACGGTTCCAATGCTATGTGGAATGCTTATAATTCAAGTTTGAGTTCCGATGTACCGACAGTAAATATCAATACAACGCATGCGTATGATATCTGGGATAATATGTATGCAGGTATTGCCACAGCTAATACGATGATTCAGAAAGCTGAAAATTATACAGGTTCGATGCTGGATGAAATATTGGGAACAGCCCATTTTATGCGGGGTTTTAATTACTTTAAATTGCTTCGGCAATATGGCGGAGTACCTATCAAATTAGAACCATCCACTACCGTTGAACGGGAATTTACCCGTAATTCAGCCCAGGAGGTGATGGATCAGGTTTTGTCCGACTTGCAGGAAGCGTATGCTAAATTACCTTCAACCAAGTCAATGGATGGGAAATTGACCAAATCGGCTGCAGCTCATTTTTTAGCTAAAGCGTATTTATGGCGTGCTTCCGAAATTAACGATGACTGGAACTCAGGAACAAAGAGCGCTGATTTAGACAATGTTATTAAGTATGCATCCGAAGTAATTGCGGCTCACCCATTAGCTCCCAACTATCGTGATCTATGGGCGTATACCGAACCGGACGGAGCCAATGAAAAACTTTCAGAAATTGTTTTGGCTGCTCAGTTTACATCATCTGACGCAACCCAGGGTAGCTATGGTAATCAACAACATTTGTATTTCCTGAATATTTATCGGGATCTGCCGGGTATGGATCGTGATATTTCCGGAGGTCGTGAGTATCAACGGTTGCGTACAACCTATTATACATATAATGTATACAATCATTTGAATGATTCCCGCTTATGGAAATCTTTCCGTACAAAATTTAATTGCGTAAGGGCTTCTGTTGCTGGAGATAAGGATACGTATGTGGCAGGTGACCGGGGATTAATGTATATATTGAATCAACCGGGAGACTCCCGTTTCTCGGAAATATGGAACAAAGAGGTTTTTAAGGATCCGGAAACTGATAAACTGGTACCTACCGTATTTGCTATTTATCCTACGGGAAGCAGCGGAACATCGAATCCGATGGAGTCAGATACTTACGTAAAATACTATGCCCCATTAAGCAAGTATTTTGATGGCTCACGAAAGAATATACCCCAGGAACAAGGTTACCGGGATGGTATACTGGCACGTTCGGCAGAGGATTATTTCTTTATTGCAGAAGCATATATCCGCAAGGGTGACTATGCTCAGGCAGCAGAATATATCAATCCGTTACGTACCCGTGCACAGTGGAAAGCCGGTGAAGATCGTGCTGATTATATAGATGGCGGAGCGGCCTGGAATGAGAATTCGCTGGGATGGTCAACGCCTATGCCGGTAGCCGGTAAGGGAACTTTCTGCGACCGCAATTCATATTATGAGTCAAACAATCTTACGGCAGGTTCGTTGGATTCACAAAGCTCAGATCTAATTGTCATCAATATCTCCAACATCAGCAGTTTGCCGGAAGAAGATCAGGCTGTATGTAATAAACTGGGATATGGTTCTGCTTACGATGTCGCAATGTGCTTCCTGTTAAACGAAAAAACGCGTGAAATGTGTGGAGAGTTCCATAGGTGGGAAGATCTGGCACGTACTAAAACACTGGTTGCCCGTGCCCGTGCATTCAACAAAGATGCGGCTCCGAATATTCAGGATCATCATATCCTGCGGCCTATTCCGCAGACATATTTGGATATTATTCAGAAAGATGGAAAAGCATTAACTTCTGCAGAAAAGAAAGAACAACAAAATCCGGGATATTAATCTGACAGGCATTATTTGTTTAGTTTTATCAAAACTCATTCGACATTTTATTTCAGAAACTAAGAATCGTGTCGGATGAGTTTTTTATATTTGCAGAAGGAATCGTGTTAATGTGATATCATTAAAACAATCAGTGTCCAATATCACTCTTTTTTTGACATTGTGTGGTGAGCCGACAGAGCCGCGAAAACACCGTTTAAGTGAGAGCAGAAAGCAAGCTTGCTTGCATTATGCCGAATGTAGGTGTTTCTGTAAGAAAGGCGTGAAGAAAAATCCGCTGTTTGAATGCACCGTTTAAGTGAGAGCAGCGCCAAGCTTGCTTGAGTGATGCCAAGCGTAGGTGCTTAGCTGTGAAAACAGCAAAGATGCGAGTTCGGATTTTTTAGACTTTCAAGCGAGCGCTGGCGAGTGAAGCACACTAAGTCTTGACTTTTGGTTACTTTTCGTCAAGGCAAAGTGACAGTAAAGAATGAAGCACACAAAGTACCTTGATCTTTGTTTCTTTAGATCAAGCTAAAGAAAGTAAAAAATATATTTCACAATGGTAGCAGCATTTGCTAGTACTTTTCGTCATTTAATCAAAGATTATAAAGCATTCGACAACTGTTTTAAGACGCATTTATTTATTACTTAATATAGTAAGGCAAAACATGAAAAAAATATATAAATCAACCTATATCGGTCTTTTACTACTGGGGCTTGTTTCCTGTAATCAACCTTCGGAACAATCAGACAAAATAGTAAACGATTCCAATACGCCACTTCATTTGTTGACTCCCGATTACCATACCCCTTATCAGGAATGGAAAACGGAAGATATAAAATCCTGTCTGGATAAAGTATTAGGCTATTTGGAGTCGACAACTCCAACCCGGACTATTGATAAAGAATCGGGAGAGGAAATTACCGATTACACACAGATAAATCAGCATGCACAACTGGATCGGGGAGCTTTCCGGTTAGCCAGTTATGAATGGGGAGTCACTTATTCGGGGATGATGGAAGCTGCAAAAGCTACTGGTGATGCCAGGTATATGGCATATGTTGAGGATCGCTTCCGTTTTCTTGCGGAAATGGTTCCTTATTTTACACGTTTATTAAATGAACATGATGTCATTGATGCGCAAATGAGGCAAATCCTACGTCCCGGAGCGCTGGATGATGCAGGAGCCGTGTGTGCAGCTATGATTAAATTAAACCGGATTAAACCGGAGATGGATTTCAGCACTATGATTGATAATTACATGGACTTTATCATGAATAAAGAACATCGTTTGAGTGACGGAACATTTGCCCGGATGCGTCCACAGGCAAATACAATGTGGCTGGATGATATGTATATGGCTATTCCGTCTATTGCGCAGATGGGAGCATATACCGGTGATACAAAATACTTTGATGAAGCGGTTCGACAGATCTTTCTATTCTCTGAACGTATGTTTGTAGAAGAAAAAGGACTATATATGCATGGATGGGTTGAAGGAGAGGAAGATCATCCGGCGTTTCATTGGGGGCGTGCCAATGGTTGGGCGCTACTAACCATGACGGAGGTTTTGGATGTCTTACCTGAAGACTATCCCGGACGTGACAGGGTAATGGCGCAATATAAAGCTCATGTGAAAGGTATAACAAGGCTTCAATCAGGTGAGGGGTTCTGGCATCAGTTGCTTGACCGTAATGATTCTTATCTGGAAACATCAGCAACGGCTATATTTACATATTGTATTGCCAGGGGAATTAATAAAGGGTGGCTGGATGCCATTTCGTATGGTCCGGTAGCACAACTGGGGTGGAGTGCTGTTGCTACGAAAGTTAACGATGAGGGACAAGTAGAAGGCACTTGCGTAGGCACAGGAATGGCTTTTGATCCGGCTTTTTATTATTATCGCCCGGTAAATGTCTATGCTGCGCATGGTTACGGACCGGTTTTACTGGCAGGAGCAGAAATGATTAATTTATTAAATCAATTCTTCCCCAAAATGAACGATAGTGCAATTCAGTATTATTCTGTCAAACAAAATACAACAAGACCAATATTCGGAATTGCAGAATAAGGATGCCCAAACCTAAAATCGTCATGTCGACCGAAGTGGAGACATCTCATTAACGTAACTAAAAGATATAAAGTCTAATAAAAACAAAGCTTACATTATTCTTTTCAATGAAAACGAAATTACTTTTTACCTGGTGTTTGTGTTTGTTAAGCATTTCATGCCTGCCGGTTGATAAAAAAGACAGATATGATGCTATTTATAGTGGTGCCGCCTGGTTTGATCAGAACAATAATGAAGTAAATGCTCATGGAGCCTGCATTGTAAAGGAAGGCGGTAAATATTATTTATTTGGTGAATATAAGTCAGACACAACGAACGCATTTACCGGTTTTAGTTGTTATTCGTCGGTTGATTTGAAGAACTGGCAATTTGAGAAACTGGTACTTTCGGTACAAGAAGACGGTCTGCTTGGACCTGAGCGGGTAGGGGAGCGGGTGAAGGTAATGAAATGCCCCATGACAGGAGAATACGTGATGTATATGCATACGGACGATATGAAATATATGGATCCTCATGTTGGTTATGCAACCTGTAGCTCAATTAACGGTGATTATAAATTCCAGGGAGAATTATTACATGAAGGAAAATATATCCGTAAATGGGATTTAGGCACTTTTCAGGATCATGACGGTAAAGGATATCTGCTCACACATGAGGGATTTATTTATGAGTTGGCTGACGATTATAAATCGGTAGTACGTATTGTTGTTTCAGACGAAGCACCAGGTGGTGAGTCGCCTGCTATGTTCAGGAAGGATGGCACATACTTCTGGCTGTTCTCTAATAAGACCAGCTGGGAGAGAAATGATAATTATTACCTGACAGCTACTTCGCTCGAAGGACCATGGAACAGAAAAGGAAATTTTGCCCCGGAAGGTACATTGACATGGAACTCGCAATGTTCTTTCGTATTACCAATTACTACCCGGAGTGATACATTATATATGTATATGGGAGATCGTTGGTCGTTTCCTAAACAAGGGTCGGCAGCTACACAGGTATGGCAACCGATAACCGTAAGAGGTGATGAAATGTCAATCCCGGAATTTTATGATAACTGGTCTTTTGATGAAAATGGAATCTGGTCAGCTGCTAGTCTGAATTTAAAATCCATAAAAAAAGAAACTCATAAGCAGGGGAATTGGGATACTGCTAATGATCAGTTCAAGTCGAATGACAAAGGCGCATTGATCACGATTCCGTTTACAGGTGAGCAGGTTGCCATCAGAGGGGTGACGAATAACACAAGCGGCTATGCCAGGGTTGTTTTAAAGAATAGCAGGAAAGAAGAAGTTGTCAATACCATTGTAGATTTTTATACAAAAAATGAAGGTATAACTCAAAATTTTGTAAGTCCGATACTTGAATTAGATAAATACATACTATCTATAGAAGTAATGGGAGAACATCCTGCCTGGAGCGATAAAAGAAAATCAGATTATGGAAGTACGGATAATTATATTGTAATACAGGATGTATTGATAAGATAGAAGTTAAAGAGTGGAAAGTTGAAAATGAAAGACAAATCACTAAAACAACCAGTACCCAAAAGCACTCTTCTTCGACCTTGGGTGGTGAGCCGACAGCGCTGTGAAGAAAGGCGTTAAGAAAAATCCGCTGTCTGAGGCTATGGCCGAGTTCGGATTTTTTAGACTTTCGAGCGAGTGCTGGCGAGTGAAGCACACAAAGTCTTGTTTTTTGCAACTTTGCAACAAGGCAAAGTTGAAGAAGATATACATCACTACAATATGCCGAATACAGGCACTTCACTGTGATAACTTTTGGTCCGATCAAGCCAAAGAAAGTAAAAAACTATATTACACAATGTTTTATCATTCACCTATAAGTATCCAACAATAAAATATCATATGAAAATGAAAAATAAATATTTACTACTTGCTCTTCTAATCCCTGCCATCCATCTGGCAGCACAAAATCCAAACAGGTTCGATTCAAAAGATTTAACCATTGTAGGTACATATTATTATCCGGAACATTGGGATGAGTCGCAATGGGAGAGGGATTTAAAACAAATCAAAGAACTCGGTTTCGAATTCGTGCATTATGCCGAATTTGCATGGGCGCAATTGGAACCTAAGGAGGGCGTCTATACATTCGACTGGCTTGACCGTGCGGTAGATCTTGCTGATAAAAACGGATTGAAAGTGATTATGTGTACATCTACTGCAACGCCACCTGTTTGGTTGGTACGTAAACATCCTGATGTGTTGATCGAACATGAGGATGGTACAAAAATGGATCATGGGGCACGGCAGCATCCTTCTGTATCAAATGATTTCTACCGGGAATATTCGATGAAAATGATCGAAAAACTGGCACAGCATTATGGCAAAGATAAACGCATTATAGGCTGGCAATTAGATAACGAACCACGCCCCGCACAGGATTATGGGGAAGATGCCCAACAACGTTTCGGAAAATGGTTGCAAAACAGGTATGAAACGATTGATGCCTTGAATAAAGCATGGGGAACGGCGTTCTGGAGCCAGGTATATACAGATTTTTCTGAAATTAATATTCCACGTGTATCACAGATGTTTATGAATTCGCACCAGATACTGGATTATAAACGTTTTTCGACAGAGGAAATGGCAAGCTTTCTGGATGAACAAACATTGCTGATCCGTAAAAATGCAGATCCACATCAATGGATAACGACTAACTACATTCCTGAATATAGTGACGGACACTTGCGATTAAGTAACCAACTGGATTTTCACTCCTACACACGCTATATGGTATTCGGGGAAGATTATGGCATTGGGCGCAAAGGATATCGCCTGGGACCGGTTGAAAGAATAGCCAAAGCAAATGATTTTTTCCGTCCGGTTGACGGTGTTTACGGTGTGATGGAATTACAACCGGGACAGGTTAACTGGGGCAAAATAAATTCACAACCACTTCCCGGTGCAGTTCGTCTTTGGCTGTGGCATGTATTTGCCGGAGGTAGTAAATTTGCCTGTACATATCGCTATCGCCAGCCTCTTTATGGAACAGAATTGTATCATTATGGAATTGTTGGACCTGATGGAGTTACACCAACGAAAAGCGGATTGGAATATTTGCAGTTTACAAAAGAAATAGCCCAACTGAGAAAAGAATATAAACAAGGCGAAAAGAATCCTGAAGCTTATGAAAAACGACGGACAGCCATACTTTATAACCATGAAAATACATGGGAAATGGAGAAAAACAGGCAGACAACGGAATGGAATACCGAGAATCACATTGATAAATATTATAATGCCCTGAAAAACTTTGGAGCGCCGGTTGATTTTATTGACGAAAGAAATGATTTTTCAAAATATAATGTAATGATTGCTCCGGCTTATGAAATGCTGGATAAAGAATTGGTACAGCGTTGGACATCTTATGTGGAGCAGGGTGGTAATCTGGTCTTAACATGTCGCACAGGGCATAAAACCCGCAATGGGCAGCTTTTTGAAGCTCCATTTGGAGAACCGATATATGCTCTTATCGGAGCAAAAATAGATTTCTATGATTTATTGCAGCCCCGGACTCCTGATCAGATAGTATTTGAGGATAATAAATATGACTGGACAAGTTGGGGAGAAATCTTAATCCCGGATGCTAAAACCGAAACGTGGGCAACATTCCAGGGTGATTTTTACGCTGGAAGCCCTGCTGTTATACATTGTCGTTTAGGTAAAGGAACAGTAACTTATGTTGGAGTAGACTCTCAAAAAGGTGATTTAGAAAAAGCTGTTTTGAAAAAATTATATGTAAATTTGAATGTTCCGTTATCAGATCTTCCGGCTGGGCTGCATATTGAGTATCGTGACGGTTTTGGAATTGCTGTAAATTATGCTGATCAAACTTATACATTACCTTTACCGGCAAATACCAAATATATCATAGGAGATCAGGAGATCCCTACAGCGGGAGTATCGGTTTGGAAAGAATAACCATATAAATTAACAACTGATAATTTTAAAGAGTTGAATATGTGAAATGAAAGGCAATCATTAAAACAACCAGTATCCAAAACAACTGACCTCCGACCTCGTGTGGTGAACCATAAAACAAGTGATAGCAGTGTAAAAATCTATGCTGTCTGAATGCGCCGTTTAAGCGAGAGCAGAAGACAAGTTTACTTGTACTATGCCGAGTGTAGGTGCTTCGCTGTGATAACAGCAATGATAAAAGAAGCGAGTTCATAGATTTTAGCTGCTGAGCGCAGTTTTATGAGTGAAGCACATGAAGTCTTGACTTTTGGTTACTTTGCGTCAAGGCAAAGTAACAGAAAAGAGTGAAACACATAGTCTTGATTTTTTGGTCCCTTTTGGATCAAGCCAAAAGTGATAATACAACGGATTCTAACAATTAACCATTAATAAAACAATATGTGTAAATATATATTTTTCATACTACTAAGTACTGTAATGATAACCCAGTCTGTATCTGCATCAGATATAGGTAAACGTTACCCTTCCGAAAAGTCGGTGATGATAGATACCCAGACAGGTTATCCGGTTACACTTTTAACGAATGGAAAATCAAGTGATGCAAAATTATACCAGACACATCCCCAATGGACATCAGATAGTAAGTATATTGTTTTCCGTTCTTCCGACCGCTCGGCTGATAAAAACTCTCAGGCTTTTGCAGTTTCCGAAGAAACAGGTGAGATTATCCAGCTTACCGATGGGGAAGGAACAGGAACCGGGAGTCTGAACGTGGCAAGACTATCAAACAAGCTGTATTATTTCAGGACGAGGGGAGAAACAAAAGAACTGATAGAATTGAATCTGGACTCTTTATTGAATGATAGTCACAGAAATACAATGAAGAAAGAAACAGCATATGAACGTAAAATAGCTGTTTTGCCTTCTGACCTGGCAGAATCCGGAGGATTTACATTGGATGCGGATGAAACCAAAGCATATGTTGGCGTACGGCGGTTAAATGAGAAACCTGACGGGCAACAGAATGATGAGGGGTTCCGTATAAAACAGGTCCCTTCGGGAATCAGGGCTATTGACCTGCAAACCGGAGAGATTACTACAGTGATTGATGTCCCTTTTACGATGGGACATGTACAGGCGAATCCTTTTGTCCCGGGCGAGATCGTCTATTGCCAGGAAACCGGAGGTGATGCCCCGCAACGTATGTGGATCACGAATGCGGATGGTTCGGATAATCATCCTTTATATCTTGAATCTCCCGAAGATTGGGTTACCCACGAAACCTGGATTGATAAAGATCATGTCTATTTCCACTTGATGGGACATTTGCCGGAGTTGCGGGCAAAACCAACAGGATTATTTCGTATTAATGTACGTACTAATCAGTTACAAATGCTTGGACAACTTGATTATGGTTCGGGATTTTGGCATTGTGGCGGGACATCCGACTTAAAATGGGCTGCTGCGGATAATTTTGAAGGAGAAGTTTATCTTATTAATTGTACATCTGGTGAGCGGATATTGCTTACTGCTAATCACCGGATGAAACCCGACCATACACATCCGACATTTAGTCCGGATAATACCCGGATATTGATCCAATCAGGCTATCTGACAGATGGACAGAAATTAAGTTTGATGGTCATAAATATCCCTCCCGGATTGGGAAAGTGACAGTATCTTATTCCTTTTTTCAGACAAAGGCTCTTTGTCCGGGTTATCAAAGACTCTTTGTCCGTACTGACAAAGCCCTTTTGTCAACGTTAACAAAAGCCCTTTGTTTGGATTAACAAAACGAATGATTAATCTCACATTAATCATCTTTAAAATTCAGATCCTTATATCCTTTAGTTTGTGTCTTCTCGGAATTAGAGGAGACACTTTCGCTTTTATGCCTTTACCTTCCATTTATCTCCTGGTCACTTTTTATTCAGACCCTATAATCTCTCCATTTTTCGAAACATTATGCAGTTAAACTTGTTTTATTTCCAGGTAAGAACCATCATATTATTAAATTAACAATTATGGAATGGATAATAGATACTATGCGAAAATCACCGGAACTGGCTATATTCCTGACACTGGCTTTAGGATTTGCCATCGGAAAGGTGAAAATCAAAGGATTTAGTTTAGGCTCGGTCACAGGGGTTTTATTAATGGGCGTATTGGTCGGTCAGTTAAACTTAACGATTTCCCCGACTGTAAAATCAACGTTCTTTTTAATCTTTCTATTTGCTGTAGGTTACAGCGTTGGACCCCAATTTATTCACAGTTTGAAAAAAGAAGGTTTACCACAGATTGCATTTGCCGCTATTGTATGTAGCGCTTGTCTCCTGATGGCATGGGGGTGTTCGGTTATTGCAGGGTTTGATATAGGAAATGCTGTTGGTTTATTGTCGGGTGCTAATACGATTTCAGCAGTAATTGGTGTTGCAACCGATACCATAAATCAATTGGGAATCAGCGAAGACCAGAAACAGGCTTACTTAAATCATATACCTGTCGCTTATGCTGTGACATATATTTTCGGAACTGCCGGTACGGCATGGTTTTTGGCATCCATTGGTCCTAAATTATTAGGCAAGAATGTTGATCAAAGGATTAAAGAATATGAACAATCCTTAGGGGGAAGTATTGGAGATGAGGATCCATCAATGGAGGAAGCTTATGATGGAACGACTTTTCGGGTTATTGAAGCTGACAATGAATATTTTAATAAGGAAAGAACCGTTGATGAACTTGAAAAATTACTGCTTACGAAGGGATGGCCAATATATATTGAACGTATACGGCCTGTAAAAGGTGATATAATACAGGAACCGGCTGCAGATACAAAGATAAACAAAGGTGATCGCTTGGTTTTAAATGGTCCTATTGATACGATTTTGTCCGATGAAAATTCAATTGGAACCGAAGTAGCAGATGTCGAATTATTAGACTTTAAAGCAGAGGCGCTTAAAGTGATAGTGTCAAATAAGGATGTTGTGAATATGACGCTTAAGATGCTAAAGACATGTAAAGAACGTCATGGTGTCGTCATCCGTAAAATTCACCGGGGAAGAGCCACTTTGCCGCTATTGAACAATGTAAAACTTCAACGAGGTGATGTAGTCGAGTTGGAAGGTCGGAAGAGTGATGTAGATCGTTTTGTAAATTATTTAGGCTATGCAGAGAGGGCAACCAATATAACAGACTTATTATATGTAGCTGCCGGAATATTTATCGGAGGGATTATTGGTTCGCTTACATTTCATACCGGAAATATACCATTGAGTTTGAGCGCCAGTGGGGGGGTACTGATCATGGGTATTATTTTTGGATGGCTTCGTTCCCTCCATCCCACATTCGGTGCAATACCCCAGGCATCCATATGGTTAATGAATAATTTAGGATTGAATGTATTTATTGCAGTGGTAGGTATTAGCGCCGGACCTGATTTTATTGCCGGACTGAAAGCATCGGGAGTTAGCCTGTTTATCGCTGGAATCTTTGTCAGTGTTGTACCCATGTTTATTGGTTTAATGCTAGGCAGGTTTGTTTTTAAATTTAATCCGGCGATTACGTTAGGGGCTTGTGCGGGTTCACGTACAACAACTGCAGCATTAGGAGCAATACAGGATAGCATACATAGTAAAGTGCCGGCATTATCTTATACAACAACATATGCGATAGGCAATACATTATTGATCATTTGGGGTGTTGTAATTGTACTGCTGATGAGCTGATTAATGAATTATTAATCACTCACCGCTCATAATTAATCATTAACAATTAGCAATTAATAATCATGGACATAGAAAAATTAAAGACATCACGTAAGCGTGAACAGGATCTGGAACAATTAAGCCCGTTTGAACTAAAAGATAGTTTAATATCGTTAGCTTCCGACCAACAAAAGAAGCCTGTAAAAACAATGTTAAATGCCGGAAGAGGAAACCCAAACTGGACAGCCTCTATCCCACGCGAAGCATTTTTTACGCTCGGACAGTTTGGTATTGAAGAATGCAGGCTGGCAATGGATAAATCTTCCGGATTATCAGGTATTCCCCAGAAAAAAGATATAGCCAAACGGTTTGAAGACTTTCTAGGTAAGAATAAACAAGCTCCGGGAATTGAATTGCTAAGAGGACTATATAATTATGGAAAAGAAAAGCATGGTTTTGATCCGGACTCATGGATCTTTGAATTGGCAGAGGGTATCATTGGAGATCAATACCCTAGTCCGGTAAGAATGCTTAAACAAACAGAAATTGTCGTTCATGATTATTTGGTACAGGAAATGTGTGGAAACCATCCAATACGGAGTGGGAAGTTTGACCTTTTTGCAGTAGAAGGAGGGACGGCAGCGATGTGCTATATTTTTGATTCTTTGATGGAAAACAATCTTTTAAAGAAAGGAGATAAGATCGCATTAGGTGTTCCGGTTTTTACTCCTTATATTGAAATACCGGAACTGGCGCGATATGACTTTAAAGTTGTTTATATCCACGGATCTGCAAAAGATGAAAATGGTAATTCGACTTTTCAATATCCCGAAGAAGAATTGGATAAACTGGGAGATAAATCCATCAAAGCATTTTTTATTGTAAATCCAAGTAATCCGACTTCGGTAGAAATATGTGATTATTGCCGGAAATACCTGGTGAAAGTTGTGAAAAATCTCAACCCGAACCTGATGATCCTGACAGATGATGTGTATGGTACATTTGTTCCAAACTTCAATTCATTAATGAACGAATTGCCCCAGAATACATTGTGTGTTTATTCTTTTTCAAAATACTTCGGAGCTACCGGATGGCGTCTGGGTGTAATTGCACTTTATGAAGATAATATCTATGATGATATGTTGTCTGCGATTCCGGAAAAAGACAAACAAAAAGTATCGAAGTTGTACGAAAGCCTCACATTACATCCCGAAAAACTAAAGTTTATTGACCGGTTAGTTGCTGATAGCCGCCAGGTCGCATTAAATCATACAGCTGGTTTATCTACACCACAACAGGTGCAAATGCTTTTATTTGCCATATTTGCCCTTTTGGATAAAGAGAATAAATACAAAAATGATTGTATGAAATTGCTCCATAACCGTTATCAGTTGTTGTGGGATGGAATTTCCATGCCTATTGTTCCGGATATTGAAAGAGCTGCCTATTATTGCGAAATTGATATTTATGAATGGGGAATGAAAACCCACGGTAAAGACTTTATTGCTTTTTTAGAGAAAAACTTTGAGCCCGTAGATATAGTTTTCCGTCTGGCAGAAAAATCTTCGATTGTACTCTTGAACGGAGGAGGATTCGCCGGACCCGAATGGTCTGTACGTGTGTCGTTAGCTAATTTAGATGATGAAGACTACACTGCAATTGGAAAAGCCTTAGGTGAAACGATGCAGGAATATGTGGACGCATGGGAAAGTACTAAAAAAGGTTGAGAATTTATAGTTTAACGTTTATGGTAATCAGCTGTCGATAATTTATAGATAGATAGCTGATTGCTTGATTTTACAATCAAGTATTTATGGTTGCATGAGAAAAATATTTAAAATAGCATCTTTGTTATTATTTGTCTCATCAGTTTTTGCCCAGCATCGCGAAAGTGAAAATATCCTGGAAAAACTGATGTGGGATGATAAAATGTTGAATATCATGATCGATACACGGATAGATTTGCAGGCAGAGTTTCAACAGGATGATTTGGATGAGATCGGTTTTAGGGGGCAGACATTCAGGCTTTGGTTTGTAGGAGAAATAATTCCGGGTATTCGTTACCGTATAAGACACCGTTTCAATAAACCGCAGGATCCTTTAATCCGTGATAATTATTCGTCGGCAACCGATATGGCCTGGTTAGAATTTGATATCGGAAAAACCTGGACATTTACAGCAGGAAGACAACCTATGCAATTTGGTACATTTGAATATGATTATAATGGCGCCGATATTTATCTGCCTACTATGGTAAACGGAGATATTGATTTATATAAGACGGGTGTAAATGTAGCCTATAAATTTTCAGGACAAATTATGAATTTACAGGTGGTGAACTCGGATGCAACTCAATTTGCAACCGAAGAATATAAAAATAAGGCATTATCCGTAAATGTCTTGTGGGTTGGGAATCTATTTAATAAAATGTTGCGGACAAGATGGGGATATGGGGCGCTTCAGCATAGCAAAAGTAAGTTTTATCATTGGATAACTATGGGTACTCAATTGAATATAGGAGATTTTACAGCCGAAATGGACTATTTTTCAGGAAACCGGAATATAGATTATAGTTCGATCGTAGATAGTACCGATTTAGGACTTAGGTATGTTCATGACCGGTCTGCGTCTTTAAACCTGAAATGGGATTTAGGTAAGTTGAAACCTTCAGTTAAAGGAGTCTGGAACCAACGATATGATAAAGCTTTTGATAGCAATGCCTATATCAGTAAAGGAATTGATGTAGCACTCGAACTCTATCCATTTACCAATTCACTTGTTAAAGATTTACGTTTTCATGTTGCTTATGTGTATACAAATATAGACTTTCAGGGAGAATTCAGTGGTTTAAAAAATGAGAATACCCATATTTTTTTGATAGGCACCCGGTGGTTATTTAAAGCGAAATAATTAATACACAGTAGCACGTAGTTGGTAGTTTGTAGAACAAATTGTTGATTCATTGAAATGATTTTAATTGTCAATTGGCTTGCCCCTTTTCCTACTGACTACTGTTGTTTCTCTACCCCTCTGAAAAAAGTCCTGATTACATTAAACTCATTGTCCACTAAATTGATATCCGCGTCTTTCCCTATGGAAATTGATCCTTTCCGGTCATTTATCCCCATCATTTTAGCAGTTGTGGTACTTGCCATTTTTACAACATCGAAAGCCGGAAGGCATGTCTTGAAAATCAAATGACGAACCATCTGGTCGAGGGGTGTGATGGATGAGGCTAATGATGTACGCTCACTATTCATAACAACCCCGTTTTCTATAACAAATGTGACTCCGCAGGTATGAATTACATCTCCATGTACTCCTCCTGCAGCATGGCTTGCATCCGAACATATAAACAATTTATCGGCGCCTTTACAACGATATGCAATTATCATTGATTCGTCCGGGACATGGTAGCCGTCTGCAATCATTTCGGCATAGATCGAATCAATTGTCAGCCCGGCTTCCAATACTCCTCCGATCCTGAAAGGACCAACTTTCCTGGTTTGCGACATTGCATTATACAGGTGTGTTATACTTGTAGCCCCTTTTTCCACAGCATACAGTACATCTTTATATTCGGCACAACTGTGACCAATGGATAGCTGAATACCTAAATCTTTTAATGCAGGGAAGTAATTTATATTGTTTTCGACTTCGGGAGCAATCGTGGTTCGTTTGATTATATCCTTATAAGTTGCAAATAATAGCAGATGCTCATCAGAAAGAGGTATAATAGCATCTTCGGCCTGGCTACCTTTAAATGTTTTATTCAGAAAAGGCCCTTCGAGATGTGTCCCGCAAATCTCGGTTTGTCCCGGTTTGTTTTGTTGCATGGCCATGTGTATTGCTTTTATACCTTCAATGGTCGCTGATATATGATTGGCTGCAAGTGTCGGATATAAGGATGTTACCCCATGCTGGCTATAAAAATCACGCATACCGGTTACGGATTCCAAGGTTCCGTCATTGCAATCAAACCCATCTCCGCCATGACAATGTGTATCAATATATCCGGGTATAGCCGAAAGATTTTTCCCGTCCACTATTATCGCATGCTTTTTTTGAATCGGTAATGTGTGAATTTCAGAGATTATTCCGTTCTCGATTGTAATTGCCCCGTTACGGATAATCTCTTTTTCTGTATAAATATTAATATTAGTAATGTATGTCTGCATGAGATAGTGTTTTTTGCAAAGATAACCGTAAATTGTGTCTATAAATATTTATCGTTAAAATTAAAACAGTTTCTGGATCACCGTAAAAATTTGAGGGGCAAAAAATATAACTTTATCTTTGCAAGAAAAAAAGATATATGCAAAAAGACGGTTATAGTTTACTGTTACCATCGGGTTTGTTAGATTACTTCCAGATTATAGAAGTAAAAGAAAATCCG
>JAITVY010000092.1 GCA_031285565.1 Tannerella sp.
GTATTTCTAACTAAAAAAGGAATATTGTTGCTTGAGCCGTGTGAGGGGAAACTTTCACGCACGGTTCTTAGGGGGGAAAGCACCCGCAAGGGTGCTGACCTACCCGACCCCGACCTCTCTACAATAGTGTATAATCACCTGTTGAACAATCAGAAAGGATACAAAAAGATACCCCAATTTTTTGTAATCAATTTTGATGATCCTCGTCGTAGCCATAGGTGTAATCCGATTGCTCCGGGCTTTATGTCGGATATAAGCGATGCGTATGAAAGCGCCTATACCATTATTTTATTAAAGTACCTGAACTGGCAGCATTCTATAATGAAATCACTGATTACCGGACGGCGAAAGATATTGGTATTGACCGTCCCGAAAAGAATGAAATCCTGCATAATATTCCACCTACTCCGCAGCAGGAGGTCTTTATTCAAAAATTGATGGCTTTCGCCAAATCCGGCGACGCCACCATTCTGGGAAGAGCGCCTTTATCGGAAAAAGAAGAAAAAGCAAAGATGTTGATTGCTACGGATTACGCCCGCAAAATGTCGTTGGATATGCGAATGATAAGCCCGCACTATGATGATCATATTGATAACAAAGCATCTCATTGCGCCGCTAAAATAGCGGAATACTATACTAAATACAATGTGCAAAAAGGAACACAATTTGTTTTCAGCGATTTAGGAACTTACAAACCGAACGAATGGAATCCATACAGTGAGATAAAACGCAAGTTGGTAGAAGATCATGGCATACCCGCCCATGAGATTCGTTTCATTCAGGAGGCTAAAACCGAGAAAGCGCGTAAATCCATTATTGACGCGATGAATGCCGGACGTATCCGTGTTTTGTTCGGAAGCACAAGTATGTTGGGGACAGGTGTAAACGCCCAACAAAGGGCAGTTGCCATCCATCATGCAGATACGCCTTGGAGACCATCTGATTTGTCACAACGTGACGGCAGAGCGATCCGTAAAGGTAATGAAGTGGCGAAACTACATGCCGATAACAAGGTTGATGTTATTATTTATGCGGTAGAAAAAAGCCTTGATTCCTACAAATTCAACCTTTTGCATAACAAGCAGACGTTTATCAATCAACTAAAAACAAATACGCTTGGTAGCCGGACAATCGACGAAGGTAATATGGATGAAAGCTCGGGTATGAATTTTTCGGAGTATGTCGCCATCCTTTCCGGCAATACAGACTTGTTGGAGAAAGCGAAACTGGAAAAGAAAATCAACGCATTGGAAAGCGAAAAGAAAGCCTTTGGTAAAAATAAATCATCCGCCACACTCAAATACAATGACGCGAGCCGCACATTGGAGGGCAATAATGAGTTGATCGTTCGGATGAAAAAAGACAGGGATGCTTTCACTTCCCGCGTAGAAACAGATAAAGACGGAAACAAACTGAATCCGGTTAAATTAGATAATTTTGATAATAACACTCCCAAAGCTATTGGTGAAAAACTAAACCAACTTGCCGAAAATGCCCGTACCAACGGAGAATATTTTCCGATAGGAGAATTATATGGTTTTAAGTTGTTGATAAAAACGGAAGAAAGTCAAAAAGACGGCTGCCTGTTCAAAGATAATCGCTTTTTCATCGAAGGAGAGGGAGGCATCAAGTATAACTACAATAACGGACACCTTGCATTAGACCCGCTTTTAGCTTCAAAAAACTTCCTGAATGCATTGGATAAAATCCCGGCTATGATCGAAAAATACGAGAAAGACAACAAACAACTCGTTAAAGACCTGCCCGTATTAAAAGAAGTCATTGATGCGACATTTAAAAAAGAACCGGAACTAAAAGATCTCAAACAGCAGTTAGAAGCCTTAAACCGGCAAATAAACCAATCATTGACAAAAACGGAAGAACAGGCCGTCCCTGTTATCTCACCTGATGGCAAGGTACAACATGTTGAAACACTTAAACCAACAGAAGCTTTTACCCAAAAAGCATATACCAGCAACAATTATACTGGTACAGGACAGCCGATGAATATCCGGGAAATCATGGAGACTATGGGTGATAAACTAATCGTGACCGGACTTCGTCAAAAAGAAGAAATCCGTAAGTCGGAACCGGAAGCCCATCTATCCGAAAAGGAAAGCATTACTACGGAAACCCGTCACCGGTTAAGGGGGTTAAGATTATAACATTTCAGAATAACAAATCATTTATGTATAACTTATAAAACAAATTTATTATGTGTACAATTCTATTTCAAGTAATATTGTCGGCAGTAGCCGGACTTGTATGGTGTGCCCTGATTACATGCCTCTATCTGTTTATAGAGCTGGTATTCTCAAAAAAAGGACATCGGTCAGTATTAACCAATACGGAAACAATCCTCCTAAAAGAAATACTTGCGGGACGTATCAGCCTGCCCGCAGTAGCCATCGGTAGAGTTTTCGAACAAGAAACAGAGAAACTTGAAACCATTATTACCGGTTTTACTACTGTTACCGATAAACAAATAACCTATTTGGACAGCATTTTAGAAAAGCTTACTACTCAACTCAAGGACACAATCTATATTCCATTAGAAGATGAAATATCACCTTTAACGATTGATGAGGATGTTATCCCGGATTTAATATATGGTGAGGAATTTCCCAATAACACCGGTGACCATTCTATCTTGATGAGTGGTAAGAGTTTTTCCGATGTGTTAAATGACGCGGCTGATACATCTTTAATGACAAGCGATAATGACAACCCCATAGGAGATGAAATGTTTCTTCCCGAAGAAAAGCCGGAAGATATCTTCAAAGCGGATTACCCATTATTAAAAGAAGAACATCTGCAACAACTCGCACTTGTATTACCTCTCAGGGAAATAAAGTTACCTGGTATTGGTCGGAACATTTTAGAAAAATTCGGTTGCCGAAGCGTTCATGATGCCTTGTTAATCATGCTAAAGCACGGAAGCCGTAACGCCCTGTTGGAAATTCCGTTTTTTGGCATGGAATCCATTCATACCCTCGAATTGCACATGGTACAAGAACGCCTCCTGAAAGTAGATACCAAAACAGGCAACTACACATCCGATTTCTGGGATGAAGAAAAATACGATGAGTTGCAGGATAGAGAGAAAAATGACTAAGGCCAAAATATTTTTGAAAGAATAATATCAACAATTTAAAATCATATTATATGGGAAATAAAAAAGCAATAGAAGTCATCACAATAGAATCAGATACCTATAAAGACTTGATTGATAAAATAGACGCAATTGCATGTTACATAAAAAATGAAAGAGAGCAGAGTGATACCAAAATAGATGAAATATGGGTTGATAGCTACGAAGTTTGTACATTTTTACGAATAAGTGATCGTACATTACAACGATTACGCTCCAATGGACAGATATCTTACTCAATATTGTCCGGCAAAACCTATTATAAAATTGCCGAGATCAAACGTATTCTGGAAGAGCATCTGATAAAAGCAGGTGATGAATACCTGGATGATTTAATTGAACATCACCAGAAGTATAATGAGATAAGAAGAAAAAATAAACCTGGTAAAAAAGATTCTAAACGATAAATAAGGTGGCATTTTGTTTGATGGAATAGAATATCTGTTACAGTTAATAGTTTAATTCAAAGAATTCCCCGGGGTAAACTTGGCAAACCTCGGGGAAATTCATATAGGTGTGTCATGCATAATTCCTGTGAGCTTCCGCCTTTTCAATTGGATAGGAAGCCATAAGTAGGAAATAACCGACATTGGCGTGGGAAATAACACCGTCTGTATCAATTTTTTTAATTTTCTATAGCGTCGTTTGCATTTTCTTGCGATAACTTTGATAAATCGACAAAACCATCGTTTTCTTTTCTCCAACGTCTTCTAACATAATCATCAAAAGAACCTGTTTCAAGGTCTAAATTATCCGCATGGTCTGAAATTATTATTTGTGGCTTTACTTCAAACTCTTGATGAACATTATTTATGAAAGAGATAATTTGGTTGAAAAGATTGGTAACAGCACTCAAATCATCATCAGGATTTTTGAGTTCACCCTCTAATTCTTTCAATTTCTTAGGATTAAAGCCTTCTTTATCAATATCAACTATGGTTGGAAAATAAACCTGGCTTGGTTGGTCTAAAAATAATACAGTTGGAATCAAGCATTTGCTATCTAAAGAACAAAAATACTTTTGGAGACTCAAAAAGAGACAGATATGAGAATAGAGCCAGTTTGCTCCGCTTCCCATTGACCTAAGATATATTTTCTTTTCCGCTTTTTCAGATTCATTTTTTTTAAGATGATACAATTCAAAAGTAGAAATATCAAAATGCAAATTTATAGGCTGGTATGATTTCTCAAAATCAAGTTTACTTCCGATTTTATTCATTGTTTCATTAATGAAATTTTCGGCTTCTTTCAGTTTATTTTCGACATTATAATCATCACTAATTTTCTTCTCCAGTGTTTCAATCTCTGTTTTCAACTGTTCAATATTCGATTCTTGAATTTGGTTTTTTCGTTCAAGAGACCATTCTAAAAGATTTTCTATAGAAAGTCGGATTTTAAATCCTTGCTCTTCTAAAGATTTGTTTTTCTCTAATTTGGCATTTACTTTTAGAATCTTGTTTATTTCATCACGAACGTGTCGTAATTGATTATCTATTGCTGATAATTCTTGCTCACATTTTTGCTTTTCAGGCAAAAAGGAATCTATCATTAAAGGGGCTTTGCGCAATTCGGAATTAAGCCAATCAATAGCGTCTGTCAGTTTATTAATTTGCCTGTTTGTATGTTGGTTGTCTTGCAAACAAAAGGGACAATGTGAATCTTCTTTTATTGCTTCCGATATTGGGTTTATCTTGTCTATTGTTTCACTATATTTTTTTGCGTATTGAATCGACGAATTAATATTTTCCAACTTCAAAGCAACTTTTCTTCTTGATGCTAAAAGTTCATTTCTTTGCGTTTCAAGTTTTGTGTATTGCATTCTGAAAACATCAGAGTTATCATCTACTTTGACCGTTTCGAGTTCTTGTATCTTTTCTAAATATGTCTTCGGAGCTTCCAACATATTATTCGCAGAATAGCCTTGCAATAATCTATTACCTGCCACCATATAATATTCTTCCAACAGTTCATCTAATTCTGTAATCCGTTTCTTCTTCTCGTCTTGAAAAAGGGCAGCTTCTCTTTGTTTCTTTTCGTATTCCTGCTTTTTGTCGTTAATTTGTTGCTTGATTATGAAATAATCTTGGTCAACAAACCCTGTAAATATTTTAAATTCATCGATCGTTTTTTCCCGTTTTTCTTTTTCGTCGAAACGATAAAACAAAGAATGTTTATTTGCTATTAGATTTTGGTGTTGAAGGATATAGGAAATCATATTCCTGACAGAAGGGCGCCCCTTTTTACTTTTGTAGTTCAGGACTTGATTGTCTTCGTCTGTTGAAGAAATATTTATTCCGAAATATCTACCTAATTCTTCTTTGAACGTTTTCAAGGGCAAGTAGTAATCAGGTTGAAAATAATCCAAATTCAGGACATCTATTTCGGGAAAATTTGGGTCAATACGAAAAAAAGCATAGGTACTCTTTTCTTCTTGATTTCTTGCTAATACCAAGTTGGTATTGTTGATTTCAAAAACAACAAAATACAACTTAGCATTATCTGTAATTATCCCATCTGGAATTGTGTTTTCAGAATTTCCAAAGCAAAAATCAAATATTTCTATGATTGCGCTTTTCCCAGTGGATGAACGTCCTGTTATAACATTCAGTCCTTCTGTTAAATCAATGTAATGGCAACCATCTTTTTTATCCAATAAACCGATGTATTTAATGTAACTGTTCATAATCCTTTTATTCCAAATGCATAATAAGTATTGATAACATCTAATGTGAACATCTTTGGCAACTTTGATGCTAAATTTATAGCACCATCCAATGAACTATCCGTATATAAAATATCTTTGTTTGTAACTTTAATACTCATTTTATTATCTATTTCTATATATCTGCAATCTATGGCGTATTGAAGGCAATCATTCGTAATCTGTTGGAATTGTTTAAACCTATCTTGAAAACCTGCCATTAATTTCTTATTGCTAACCAACCTTGTCAAATTTGACTTGATAGTAACATTCTTAATTTCTTCTGTCACATCTGGATTTAATGCGATTGGAAGGATAAAATAGGCAAGTAATATATCTTTTTCTTTTGCCCTGTAATTCTTATAAAAAGATAGAATAATCGGGGTCAAAGAGAAAATATTATTGTGTATCGCAAAAATATTATTTACAAATTGGCTCATATCTTTAATTTTAGCAACCAGATAAAATCTTTATTTTCCTCTGCCAAAAGATGCAGCATCCCGTTGTGGAAATATCTTGGAACGGAATTGTATATATGGAAAGTCCCCTCTTCGGAAGCCATCATTCCGTCATAAAAATTTTGAGAATGCAGAATCTTTTGTTCATCCGAAGAACAATTTCGACATGCTTTCCGATATTCAACCCCGTGTCTTTTGTTGACACTCTCTTCGTATTCGCCTAAAGATTCAGATATTTTTTTAGATGTGACTATCTCTTTTATTATCAATTCTTTCGTTTGAACATAATCTGATATAGCATCTAAAACAGCATCTTCATATTCAATTTCCCGAATCTTGTTTACAAACTCATTTTCGTGATATTCTTCATGCTTTATATTTTGCAATTTGACTTTAGAAGGGAATTGAGTAGTCGTATCAATCAGGGATTGAGCAAGGATATTTACTTCTTTAGTAAACTCTTCGTATGTAATCGCCCAATTATTATTAATTGTTTTCGGTGTAACTACATAACCTAACATCGAACGAATAAATTCATCTTGACGGATGGTTGGTATTGTCTTTGCGTAGATTTCTTTGATTGAGTTGTAACACTGTACATCATTCAAAGCATTATTATCTATTACAAATTTCTGCAATACAATTTTCAGCCGTTCTAATTTTGATTCATCTAAAACTGATTTCAGTAATTTTTCTGTCTTTGGGTCTTTATTGGATTTTTTTCTGGAATATTTATCAGCAACACCTTTCAATGTAATTAGTTTATTAGCAATATTTTTATCATTCCAACCAAACCAGACATTTGTTGATTTTACTTTTTGTGTTGTAAGTAAAACCAATGAAGAAAAGGAATCCAATGGAAATTCATCCTTGAGCCAGTTGTTTAAAGTCTTCCAAACATTATGGTCGGTATCTGTCAGGTCGTTTTTGTAGAATTTAGATTCTATTTGCTCTGAGTTTCCTTCACGAAGAACAGATATATCGCCGAACGTTTCAACATATACCGTTTCTCCCTCTTGCAGCTGAAAGCACTTTCCTAAAGCTACGAGAAATTGATAGATAAACCCTTTTATTGTAGGTGTTGAATTATTACTTTGCTTAGCCATAACTTCTGCTTACAACTTTAAACACTTACAAAGATAATACTTTTATTCAGAAGTTTAACATAAATTTATATAAATCAAATAAATCGCCATTTATCTGTAGTAAATTATGAATCTTTAGAAAAAAAGAATGTAGCATTGACTTTGATAAAATGGAAGCATATTTTAAAAGCAAATATTTATACGTATATAAACCTGATTCTGGGAATGTTGTAAGTCTGGTCTTATTATATCGGTGAAACTGGAAAGAAAGTATTGAGGTTGATCTTTTTTATATGGATGCTTTTATTGCCCACACAGCTTGATTGGAAATATCAGATTGGCAAGTCTAGACGATATTGTAGCAATGAATGAATGTAGATATTTATATAAAGGATAGGGCGTAAAAAAGATTTTTTTGGTTTACATAAGCTATTGGAACGTTATCCGGTTGAAAAGATGATCGAATTACACGAAGAAAGGTATCCTTATACACATTCAAGGAATATTATTATCGGAAACTTTGTTAATTTTGACAGAGCAGATGATGATTTTGATCTGATATGCTTTCGTGGAAAGTTCTGGGAAAGTATAAAATATTACTTTTGTGATGAGATAGGCGAGCTGGTAAATGTGTTATTGTTAGCGAATTAATATAGGGGTGCTAAGGGTTGCTCAAAGCTATTACTAAATCATTACTTGATTTTATAGTCGATTCGTAATGTCTTGAGAATAAATTGTGTAATATGGTGGGTGAGGGGTGGTTTGTGATTTGATGAAGTTGGTATTTTTTGACTAAACACTTTGTTTAAATCATTTAATGTGAACGTATTTTTTCTTATTCTCAATAAACGATTAATCCAACCAATTAAATCATTTCTATTTCCAAGTTTTGATGGCTGAAGAGATTCATAATCAAATTTTTCACAAAATTCAATTATTCCGTTAGAAATTGAAGATAGATTAAACTCCATGTCTTCATGATTTTCGTATCTGTTGTAAATAGTTCCCAATAATCGTATAAGACTTCTTGGAGATCTATTTGAAAGATCAAGAATTGTATTGACTACTTTAAAGCAAAAGTTATGAGTCTCAGCGTTAGAAAAACTGTATAGTAATAGTTGATATGACGAAAAAAAAGCTTATATTTGCGACGAAACAAACGAATATAAATGATTATAAGTCTTGAAAAACAGATAATTAATAAAATAAAGAAAGCCAAAAGGGGAAAAGCATTCTTTGTGGATGATTTTCTCTCTTATGGAAACAGTAAGGCATGTGCTAAGGCTTTAGAGAGATTGGTACAAAGTGAGCAGATTGTTCGCATTGGACGAGGAATTTATTCATTACCCAAAAAGAGCAAATTACTTGGCACATATATTAAGCCTACTGTTGAAGATATTGCTAAGGATATTGCACGTAGAGAAAAGGCACGTATTATTCCTGCAGGTTTATATGCAATGAATATGCTTGGGTTGTCTACTCAGGTTCCATTGAAAGCAGTGTATCTGACAGATGGGACTCCTCGTAAATTGGAGATTGGAGGTCGGATTTTGATATTCAAAAAGACAACTCCTAAAAATCTGAGTGCTTGGGGAGAAATAAGTGGACTTGTTATTCAGGCATTAAAAGCTATTGGAAAAGAGAATCTAACAGAAAGTATTGAAGAGAAAGTGATTGAGCTGCTAAAAAAAGAGAAAGCTGAAAATGTTGCAAATGACATAAAACTAGCTCCTGAATGGATCAGAGTAATAATGAGAAAGGCAAAATGAATTGGTATAGACTATCATACAACGAAAAACAAGAGGTCTTATCTGCAGTAGCTGCAAAAGTAGGATTGCCTACATTTGTTGTAGAAAAAGACTGGTGGGTCGTACAGACGTTGCGGTTAATCGCTCAAATGGATATTTCAGATCAGATTGTTTTTAAAGGTGGTACATCCTTAAGTAAAGCCTGGGGGTTGATAAATAGGTTTTCAGAAGATATTGATTTGGCTATTAATCGTGAATTTTTCGGTTACAGCGGCGATATTTCTCGAACTCAAGTTGGTAAATTAAAAGATGCTTCAAACAAATATCTCTGCAATGATTTCCTGAATGGTTTACGAAAAATGTTTGGAGACGCAGGATTCGAGGATGTGAAGTTAGACGTTGTGGATATAAAAGACCCCGATGATGATCCTGTTAAAATAGCTGTTGTATTTCCTGTTGTTACACAATACTCGTCTTATATTCTACCAAGAGTATTATTGGAAATAGGCAGTCGATCATTAATGGAGCCTTCCACAGCCTGTAAATTTCGATCTATGATTGGAGATTCATTTTCAGATAGAACCTTTGCCGATGAAAATATTGAAATCTATTGCGTGAATCCGGAAAGGACTTTTTTGGAAAAGTTGTTTTTACTTCACGAAGAACACCAGCGTCCAAAAGAAAAAATGTCTATTCAAGGAAAAAGTAGGCATCTATACGACATCTATAAGATTTCACAAACTCCATTCGCAGAGAAAGCGATTAAGGACAAAGAACTATATCGTTCAATTGTTGCCCATAGAGAACGATTTACAAAACTAGGAGGAGTTGATTATATGTCACATTATCCTCCCTATCTGAACCCTATACCTTCTGATGATCTGCTCCTCATTTGGCAAAATGACTTTAAAAATCTCACCAATAATATGATAATGGATAATGACGTATCTTTCGAAGAGGTGATAAATGTTATAAAACAAATTTCAAATTCAATAAACTATGGGAATTAGTATTACTAAGAATTATGAAAAAGGTAAACTTTTCAGGGACGTTCAAGTGTGGCCATTGTCTACTGAATTAGATTATGAAGGTTGGTTAGGTAATTTCTCTAATGATTCTGATAGAACAATTGCAGAACATATCTTGGATTTTTTTACTTACTATTCAAAAAAAATGGTCAATCAAATGTTAGCCATATCTGTGGGAGGGGCAGGGAGAATCCTAAAAGAGCATTATACGGACTGGACTCACAAACATTTTAAGCAAAGATGTATTTATAGTTTCATTCCAGGTGAAACCCCTAACGAATCTGATAGTGGTCATATATTTATTAGAAAAATCAGAGAAATAGCAAATATTCCTCAAACTAAACTAATAGGATTTCATGAGCTTTTTGATTACCTCGAACATAATTCGTCAAATCCAGTGCCAGTAATTCTTGTTGATGATATTATAGGATCCGGTTTGCAGTGTAAAACTGCATGGTGTGACCAAATAGGAGGGACGAATTTAAGTACATTAAAAGAGATCGCTCAAAAATACAACCACAAATTTGTTTATGCACCACTAATAATTAATAGAGTCGGCTTTGATTTAATCAAGAGCAATTGTCCTGAGTTATTTTTATCTCCAGCACATATTATTGGAGAAGAATATAATCTTTTTAATGAAAAATGTATCTGTTGGAGCAATGATAAGGCATTATACGCTAAAGGTACAGAAATGATATTGAGAAAGAGTGCAGAGTTAGGAATAAAAGATAATAATTCCGTAGTAAGCGTAAAAGGGTTTAGGGGGCAAGGGCTTGCGATTGCATTTGAACATGGAATTCCAGATGCAGCCCCTGCTTTCTTCTATTGGGAAAGTGAAAATTGGGTTCCTCTGATAAAAAAATCATATGAAAGATGAAAAATAAAGATCAATTAAAGCGATTAAATGAATTATTTGGCAGTTATCGTGCTGAATGGTTAAAAGGTAGAGTCTTTGATTATTTTACCGAACCGTCATATTTTGTTGAACTAAAAGATAATAGACCATGTGTTCTACAGGGAGGAAGAGGAACAGGTAAGACAACAGTGCTTAAAGGGCTGTCATACCAAGGACAATATGCTCTTCAAAATAATTCTATTACTGAATTTGACCGTTTGGATTTTATTGGCATTTATCATAGGGTAAATACGAATCATGTAAGAGCATTTAAGGATGGTGGATTAGGGCTTGATGTTTGGCAGAAAATTTTTGGACACTATTTCAATTTAATTATATGCAGAGAGATTTTGCAATTTATGAATTGGCATAAACAGCAATGTGCTGATGATGCAGAATTATCATCTACGGCATGTCATATAATTGCGCAATCGTTAAGATTTACAAATGATTGCAGATCATTTTCTACCTTATTGGATGGTATTGAAGAAAAAATGTATGAATTTCAATCACAAATTAACAACATAGCGGATGGTGATGTTCCAGCCCTTTCAATGAGTGGAGACCCAATTAAAATTCTGACAGAGAAAGCAGTAAATCTTCCTCATTTTTCTAATAAAATGTTTTATCTATTGATTGATGAATATGAGAATTTAGAAGATTATCAGCAAATGGTTGTTAACACATTGATAAAGCACAATAGTGAAGATTATACTTTTAAAATAGGTGTAAGAGAATTAGGTTGGAGAATAAAGCAGACTCTAAACCCGCAAGAATCACTTATTGATCCAGCGGATTATGTGTTATTTGATATTACTAAAAAGTTAACAGAAGAGTCTCGTTTTGATGATTTCGCAAAGGAAGTATGTCAAAAGCGCATCCAAGAACTCATTGATGAAGATAAAAAGGGAGAATTCACAATCGAAAAATCGCTGCAAAGCATTTCAATGGAAGAGGAGGCTGTGTTGCTTAAAGTTAATGATTCCAAATTAATGAAGGGTTATTCGGCTCTCCCTGAGGAACTAATAAAACAGATAGAGGATTTGACTTCTTTAAATAAATTTTATCTTGCTCATTGGGCTCAGTCTCATAATATAAGTTTAGAGGAGATGGTAAATAGATACATTAAGAACCCTACAAAATCAAAATCTGATTACAGCAACTATAAATATAGTATGTTGTTTAAAATAAGGAAAGGTCGAGGGATGGTAGGAATACAAAAATATTACGCAGGATGGCAAATTTTTATTCTTTTGGCTCACGGTAATATTAGATATCTTATGGAATTAGTTTATCGTACCTACGAAAAACATATTAATGAAGAAAATGACTTGCTGTCTCCCATATCTCCATCAAATCAGACAATTGCAGCGCAAGAGATTGGACTGAAAAATCTAATGGAACTTGAAGGTTTAAGTAATAATGGAGCTCAACTTACGAAGTTATTGCTGGGATTTGGAAAAATATTTAATGTGCTTGCTTGTAGTGATGGAAGAATTAGACCCGAAGTAAACCAATTTTGTATAAAAGGAGTTCAGAACTCTGAACGATTACCAATTATTACAGATGCAGTAATGAACTTGGCTTTGATAAGAATTCCGGGAAACAAGCTAAATGATGAAGCAAACACAAGAGAAACCATGTACATGCTGCACCCTATATATGCTCCCTATTTTGTTTATAGCCACAGAAAGAAAAGAAAGTTAGATGTAACAGAGCAAGAGTTGATGGAAATAATTCAGAACAAAAAAGAAACAATAAAGGGTATCTTATCGAGGTGTGATGTATCTGAACAAGATTACAAATCTCTCCCCGAACAATTAACATTATTCGAAAATTACTACAATGCTTAACAAAGATTACTTATACTCAAACTCTTATAAAAATATTTCAGAGTTTCGTCCAGTAGATGAAAGTTTATATCTATACGGATATTCAACAGAAGATAGAAGCTTGTTAGTAAATGATCTAACTGCAGATACATCTTTATCAAATGTAATTTTCGTGGAAATTGAATCTCCGGAAAAAGATGTTATAGTTAACAAAAAAACGGGAGAGAAATATTTTTTAAGAAGCAGTAAGAGTATGAAAAGTTTGTATGAAACTTATTCTGTAACAACAATTTATATAGATGTCTCTGGATTGAACAATAGAATCTCTGCATCTCTTCTAAAAAATGCTTTGGAAATTGCAAACACTTCTGTAAGAGTTGTATATACCGAGCCTGAACATTATGACATAGAAAAATTCAAGGAAGAAGGAGTGTTATGTAAAGACTTGTCTGAACGAATTGAAGGTATAGAGCCTTTGCCTGGTCTTGCAAATATTATACCTGATGATGTTGACATGAAGTTTGTTGCACTATTAGGATTTGAAGGAGGAAGATTTACTCAAATGTACGAAACCATTCAGCCTCCAACAGATAAAATTATTCCAGTAATTGGAGTCCCAGGTTATAGGCCTGAGTATCCATTCGTTGCATATTGGGGTAATAGACGACCTTTAATTTACACAGAATCATGGCAGTTTGTTGAATATGCAGCAGCAAATTCACTAGTTGATGTATTTTTTCTTTTACAAAGAATAAAAAAGAAACCACCTATCTCCAAAATAAAATTAGCTCCTATTGGAACAAAACCTCATGCAATAGGTGCAATTCTTTTTGCTATAAAGTATCCGACAGATGTTGAAATAGTATTTGACAATCCTATTCGAAAATCCAAAAGAACGAAAGGGGTTGGATTAATTGTTGAAAGCAAAGTAAGCGAGTTGTTACATGAAAATTAATAATTTAGATACTTTTTATACTCCGCCTGAACTGGCTGAGGACTTGCTTAGTTATGTTGATTGTGAAAGGGTGAAAAAAGCAGTAGATTTTTGTGTTGGAAAAGGAGAACTACTAAAGGCTGCCCAAGCAAAATTTGGAAACATAAAATGCTATGGAACTGATATAGACAATATGATTGTCGATGAAATCAAAGAGAGTAACCCCACTTGGAATATTGCTGTATGTGATTTCACGAACAAACAGAGCAGAGAAAATACTTCGATATTAAAAAAGGCAACTTTCGATTTAGTATTATTAAACCCTCCCTTCACATGTAAAGGAAGTAAAATCAATAAAGTCGAGTTTTGTGATTGTGTCTTTCATGTAAGCACAGCCATGACATTTCTTGTTGAATCATTGAGGTATTTGAGTAAAGGAGGTAGTTTGTATGCAATAATGCCTGCTAGTGTGGTATATTCAGCTAAAGACAAAAAATTAGTAACTGCTATAAGCGAAAAATATGAGATAGAACTACTTGAAGAAAGAGAAAAACAGTTGTTTAAGAATTGTGCCCCTAATATAGTTTTATTAAAGGTAAAGACGAAAAGTACAAGCATTAAGAGTAACTCTATAATAGCATTAGATTCAGTACCGATTCTATTTGATGCAAAAGAATATAATATAAGTATTTTTAGAGGGAATTTAAGTGTTCATGAAGCGGTTAAATACAAAAATAGTAAGGGGTTAATGTACGTACACTCCACAAATTTACGGAATAATACTATTGTTCTTACAAAGATGACCGTAAGCAAGGCTCAATCGATCATAAATGGGCCAGCTATTTTATTGCATCGAGTAGGAAAACCTGATATAACAAAAGTCTGTATAGTAGACGACGTAGATTATTACGTATTATCTGATTGTGTTATTGCTATTTTAGGAAACAACAAAGAAACTATTCAGTCACTATATGATACAATTATTTCAAAAAAAGATATTTTTTATTCTTTATACAAAGGTACAGGAGCAAAATACATTACGATAGAAAGGCTGAAAGAGGCCTTAAATTTGTATTGACTAAAGCAATCTCGAAAAATGTTCGAGAATTTATAACTAAATATTGGCAATTATCTTGTAGATATTGATTGAATTATCTATATTTGACCCTCGTATCAGGGTGAGAAAACGACATGGAACGCCATGTTGTAGCCAATACCAGAAATAATGGCGTTACTAAATCGTTACTTGTATTTTTGCATCCTTTGGAAGACGTTGATAATAAAAGATATAGTGGGGTGGGTGAGAATCCGTCAACGCCCACTATCGAAGAGAGCAGTTACATATTGATGTAGCTGCTTTTTGCGTTTTGTGCACATTCAATTTGCATGCAAACATAATTAAACAGGGTAACACGGATCACGACTGATAATCACTACATTTGTAGATAGTCTCGGAAAGGTCGAAATTTGTTTGATTTGTATTGGGCATTGACAAATCACAACATAGATGTCGAGAAGCTTATTCAGTGCTATAAATCTTATATGAAATATTCTGTTGATAAACCTCCTACACAGAAGCAGTTTCTCGTTAACATGGAGGAGAAGATTACCGACAAGGGGCTTTTAGATGATATTTATATTATCTTGAAACAAGGAGTTGAGTATAATAATGAAAAGGCTTGGGGAATAGTGAGGAATGAGTTAATTGAAAAGATATAGTCTCTACTTGTTTTGAATCATTATGGACAAAGAAGTTAATCAATATGGAGAAAAATCTGCATACTTCGAACATGCAGATACCGTTAATTTAATATACAATCAGGTAGAAAGTTCCCAATTAACCATTGATGATATACTCCAAGGCTTTAATAGTGCTTCAGTGGATCTGTCTTCTTACAAAAATAAATTTGGAGGGGAGATACACATTGAAAGGACTGAAACAACCGATTTGTACAATTGGATTGTAAGAGGTATAGAACCCAACGAATCTCCCATTGCTATACTTACGGGCAATGCAGGTTATGGTAAATCGGTTATTCTTCGTGATTTATTCGATAAGTTGCAGGAAGAAAAGATTCCGGTTCTGGGTATAAAAGCCGACAGAATTGTTATACACAACCTCGAAGAATTGAATAAAGAATTGGAACTTGGGGATACAATAGAGTCGATTTTTAAAGCATTAAGCAGTAACTCACAAAAATTTGTGCTACTCATTGACCAGATTGATGCATTATCCCAATCACTTTCCTCGGACAGGAGTCCTTTAAATACGTATCATCGTTTGATTCTTAAACTAAGTCGGATCTCAAATATTAGAATTGTTATTTCTTGCAGATTGTACGACCTTGACTACGATCCTTTATTGCAGGAGTATAAGGAGGCGAAAACCTTTAAGACTTCTGCATTGTCAGTTGAAGAGGTCGTTAAGGTATTGGAAACATTGAAAATGCAAGTACCTTCTAATGCAGTAAAACTAAAAGAGTTCTTGGGGGTACCATTGCATCTTCAATTATTTTGTAAAATCAATAGTCCGGAGAAATTCTCTGAAACAACTACACTGCAAACTTTGTATGACGAAATTTGGCAAGATTTTATCTTGCAAAAGCCTCATTCCATTAGGCTGGATTCTATTAAACTTCAAAAACTAGTAGAAGAAATAGCCCATCAAATGTATGATAGTCAACAGTTAGTTGTGAGCCAAAAGTTATTTGAAGGAAAATATAAAAAAGAATTGGATTACCTTTCCAGTGAGGAAATTATAACGATGCCAGAACATGGGAAGATACAATTTATACACCAATCCTTTTTTGACTATGCTTATGCACGGACATTTATCGAAAAGGGAGAGGTTATATCTGATTCTTTACAAGCTCAGCATCAAGGGCTTTTTATTCGTTCCAGGGTGAAGCAGGTTTTCACTTATCTGCGTGAACTAGACTCTCAAAGATACATTCAGGAGTTTGAAAAAGTATTGTTTGGTAATAATCGCTTTCATCTGAAACTACTGCTTATAAATAATTTAGGATTTTATTCTAATCCTTTGATTGAAGAAAAAAGGCTGATAAAAGAAAAGTTGATAAAAAACGATGCTCTTTTCAAACTGTTTATAGAATCCGCTTATACACAGGAGTGGTTCAAATTTCTTGTAAAAGATATTAATATCGCCGCTTATTTTGAGAAAGGGGATAAAGAATATATTGACATTATATATAGCCTTTGTTGGAAGATGCTAAAAACAAATGCAGAAGATACTATTGATTTCTTAACAAAATTAAATAATATCAATTTTGAAAATAAGAGCAAATTTATCGGTAATCTACTTTCTTCTGTTCCAAAAGATAAAGTCAATCTTTCATTTTCGTTATTTGAACAATTGAAGTCCACTTGGGATACCCACAACTTTTACCATTACTTAAAAACAGCTATACAGAATTATCCTGATTTTGTTATTCAAGAATTGAGGGAACAAGTGATAGATAATTTACCTCATATTGACATGACAAACAAATCAGACTATATACCTGGAGACTATAATAGCTGGCAGGTGTACAAAGAGTTGTTTGAGAAACACAGAGATAAAGCCGCAGTTTTTTTTATTGAGCTCACGCAGCAAATTGCTGCTTTTCCAAGATTATCGGATCAAGAAAATCAAAAGGACAGCCTCTTCACTTCTTGGGCGTATGTTTTTTTTGTGCCATTCAAAGGTGATCATCTATATTTTCATCAAAAGATGTATGATATGGTTTTGGGCTATCTTGATGATTTATTCGGATCAGATTTTGAGAAAGCCAAAGCTATTATTCTTCCATTGTTAAAATCAGATTATGGGATTGTGGTAAATATTCCCGTTTATTTCATGTGCAAATACCCCGAACAGTTTAAAAACGAATCCTTTGAGATGCTGTCCACTGGGCGTTTTTACACAACAGCTACAGATTCTTTAGATTATAACATCAAAGAATTATTGCGGGCATCTTATCCCTTATTTTCGCAAGAGGAACAGCAGTTGATAAACAAGGTGATTATGGGATTAAAACCGGAATGGGAAAAAGATGTTTATGGAGAAAAGGGAGTGTCACAATATGGATATACACGGATCGGTCGTACAGCTTATCAGCTGATATCAATGATACCTGATAAATTGAGGAAGAAATACCCTGAGATAGATCGATTTTACAAAGAAAAGTTCAGACAATACGGTGAACTTAAAAACGAAGCACCCCAAGGAGTAATAATGAGAAGTGGAGAAACCTCGATGAGTAAAAGTGCTTATGAACACATGAATGACGCCCAATGGAAAGAATCTTTTAAGAAACATATCAGTGACCGCCATCTTGACTGGGATGTTCCGACAAGAACAGGCCACGGAAGGTCATTTGAGGATTATGTTTCGCTTAATCCAAACAAATTTATATTTCTAATTAGTGATATTATTGAGGATGAAGAAATATTACCGATGTATGTGATATATGGATTGCAAGGTCTTAAAAAAGGCAATTACAACCCTCAAAAAACAAAAGAATTATTTGTGAGGTTTATAACAAAACGTTTTTATAACAACAGGGGATTAAATAAAGAGGTACTCCGGTATTCTGTTTGGTTTATTGCGTATTTTATAGAAGAATCAGTAGTTGATCAAGATATCATTGATTTTCTAACAGAACTTGTGGTTAACTATGAAGATGAGAAAATGCTGAATGATGATCCTTTACAGGATGGCATAAATCGTACTCGTGGTGCAGCGTCATTAAAATTAGTGCAATGTTATAAGTTTCCGGAATATAAGGAAGATATATTTTCTGCATTAGAAAAGATGGCTACCCATGCTGCTGTCAATACAAGAGCGGCAGCATTGTATCAATTGGCATATTTAAATCACTTAGATATAGACAGAAACCGTAATCTGTTTCTAACCCTGATGAGTGATTATCACCCTCTGTTGTTGAAAGGTCCGTTGCACAATCTTCATCCTTTGGTTTACCTGATACATCAGGACTTCTCAAAGCTTATTGATTTCTTTGCTAATGCCATTGCTATAGAACAATCACATGAAATGGTGAGTCATATATTATTTATCGCATGGCTGAATGATTATGAAAAAAGCAAGGAACTCTTAGATAAGGTTCTTGAAAAAAGCGATATTGCCCGAAGAACAGTTGTAAAAGCAGCGTTTGAGTCAATTGAGCACGGAAGTAAATGCGAAGACAAGTGTTGGGATATGCTTCATCATTTTTTAGATGAGGACAATGAAGAACTTGGAAAAGTGTACGAACATGGTTTCCTGAGGATAGATGAAATAGAATATTCTAAAAATTTAGAGGACTTCTTGGACAAGTATGCCCATTCCTCTATTGGAAAATACAGAGGCTATTACTTTTATACTCTTTTACTGAACTTATCAAAAGATATTCCCCAAAAATGTATAGAATGGGCATTACAATTTGAAGAACATGAAATGCCTGATATTCAAGAACGGATGTTGCAAAATGAGCCTTTACAGGTTGTTATTCATTCTTATAACGCTATCAGAGAATATGATAAGAATAATCCCGCTCTCGAGATGGCTATGAATGCTTTTGATAGAATGCTGGCCGTTCCGGAATATAGGGGAAGTGCAAATGATGTATTACAAAAGATTGATGCATAATGTATTCGTTATTTACAAACGGTATACTTCCCCTCGACGACAACCAGGAAGATTCTTTAAAGCGGAATCTTGAGCTTATTATTTATGAACGAAGAAAAAATGTATTGTTAGTCAACATGCCAAATATCAAAAGATATTTGGAAGTTACTTTCGATAAATACAATGATGAGTTTATTCTTGTTCACATTAATTTAACTCTCAATAACGAACGAGACGACTGTATTGAGCAAATATCCAATTGTGCAAAGAAATTATTCCCGGAAAATGCAAACGCTCAGAACTTGTCTGACAGGTTATTTATAACTAATGCAAAAAGTTATATACTCAAAGATGAGATCTTCTATTCGCTTTTCAAGGTATTATCCAAGGACAAACATCTTGTTTTAGTCATTGATAATTTTAATCGGAACGCAAACTATATAAATGAAACAGATTATCAAAGATTAACAAAATTGCATGATGAAGAATGTAAAGGAAAAATTAGTTTTGTCGTTACTATAGAGAATGAGAATCAGGACTTGTTAAAGAAAACCCCTGGAAGGCGAGCTTTCTTTGATACGTTCGATAATAGTGACAACCCTTTATCTCAATATTTGCCGCATAAAAATATTAGATACGAGACAAAAATGGATAAACCTGAAGTTTATATATCCTACGCATGGGGTGGAGAAAGTGAAACAGTTGTTGACGATATGTGTCAACAGTTACAAGCACATAGAGTAAAATATTATCGTGACAAAAAGGATATTGCATATAAAGATAACGTTAGAGAATTCGAAGAACGATTAGGCAAAGGAGATTATGTCATTTTAGTGGTAAGTGACAAGTTCTTGAAATCTAAAGATTGTATGTACGAACTTTTACAAATAAAAAATGCCGGGAATATTTATGACCGAATATTCCCAGTTGTTTTAGAAGATGCCAAGATATATAATCCCATTGATAGAATAGATTATATAAAATATTGGGAAGACAAAGCACAAGAATTAGATGATAAAATAAAGACTATTAATTCCGCATATCAAAGTGGCTTACGGGATGATATAGATAATTATACAGAAATCAAAAAGATTATTCCAGAAATTACAACAATATTAAGCAGGATGAATACTCTATCTCCTCAAGTTCATAAAAATAGTAATTATTCAGAACTACTTAAGGCTATAGAAAGACAACATGAGAAAGATTCCACATCAAGTTCTGAAAGAGAACTATTATTAACTGATAAAACTAAATTATCAGAATTGAAACAAAGAGATGTATCTCAATATGGTAATAAATCAATTTACATAGAAAATAATAATGGCGATATTACAATAAATTAGTTATGGACCATATCAAATGGATTTTTAGTGGAATAGGTGTATTATTCCTTTCGCTTTTAATTGGATTTATAGTTAAACACCGACAAAATAAAAAAGATAAAAAAACGTCGGAAGAGAGTGAGACCAAGCAGATTCGACGAAAAGTCAATCAATATGGAGATAAGTCTATCTATGTTGAGAAAAATGAAGGAGATATTACAATAGACTAGGTAAAATATATCTTATTTTGCAAATTATTTATGGTTTAAAACGTGTTTTTCCCGTATTATTTCTACCTTCTCTCTATCACTTAATGAGGAAGTATTCTCTTAAAATATACTCTAACAATAGAGTGAGTAACAAGTGAGTAGAATAAAATTATGGTGACTAAATTGTTGACTACATACGGGTTAGATAGGATAAGTAAAATCCGTCAACGCCCACCATCTAAAATCAAGCACTTACAGAAATGTAGGTGCTTTTTTTATTGCCCTTTTTGGTGGTATTTGTTGCTTTTTTGCTACTTTCGCAAACATGGTGTAGACATCATTTCTACATTACGTAGAAAAAAATAATAGCAATTGATACAGCGTCTGTTTTTAATCAAATTAGGCTACCCAAATAAATTTTAAAGCAGGCTTAGTTGTTTTATTGGCAGAAGTCTATAGTGTTCTAAGATAACTTCAAAGATTAATTGGGGTAACAATAATGACTAAAAAAAGAAATTCCAAATCCGGAATAGTACTGCCGAATTTTTGGTATTTACAAGTCAATCGGGCGGAGATACCATTGAAGTAAGGGTACAAGATGAGACTGTTTGGCTTACTCAAAAGTTGATTGCTTTATTGTTTGATGTAGACAGAAGTGTTATTACTAAACATTTGGCAAATATTTATCAGGAAGGAGAATTGATAAAAGAAGCAACCTGTGCAATTTTTGCACAAGTTCAAACCGAAAGTAACCGACAAGTTACCCGTGATGTCGAATTTTACAACCTTGATGTTATCATTTCAGTCGGTTATCGTGTGAATTCTCAAAGGGCAACGCAATTCCGCCAATGGGTGACATCCGTTTTGCGGGATTATGCTATTCGAGGCTATATTATCGACAAAAAACGGATGGAAAACGGCTCATTTCTCAATGAAGATTATTTTGAACACCTACTTGCCGAAATCCGTGAAATCCGTTTGAGCGAACGCCGTTTTTACCAAAAGATAACAGATATTTACGCTACAGCAATGGACTACAACAAAGATGCTGTAACCACAAAAGAATTCTTTGCCAAAGTCCAAAACAAACTGCATTATGCCGTTCACGGTCATACTGCTGCCGAACTGATTATAACAAGGGCAAATGCCGAAAAAGAACACATGGGTTTAACTTCATGGGAAAAAAGCCCTGATGGTAAAATCGTAAAAACCGATGTTTCTATTGCTAAAAACTATCTGGCTGAAACCGAAATAGAATCATTGGGACGTATTGTCAACGCTTATTTGGATTTGGCTGAAGACCGGGCAAAAAGACACATCCCTATGACAATGGAAGATTGGGCGAAACGCTTTGATAGATTCTTAGAAGCTGACGACAGGGAAATATTGCACAACAGTGGAAAGTTTACCGTTCCAATGGCAAAAGATTTTGCTGAAAGCGAATTTGAAAAATATCGTATTGTTCAAGACCGTTTATTTGAATCCGACTTCGATAAAGAGGTAATACGTATCGGAGGGAAACGGAACAAACCGCAAGAATAGCACCAATTTTTTTCTTTTATATACCTGCAATTTGCATACAGGATTGGCATTCGACTCATCGTTATGTAATCAATTTGAGCCTGTAGTTTCTTTGTATTATAATTCAATACGGAAAATAAACAAATATGTTTAGCTGTATTTGCTTATTTTGTATATTTGTAGAAAAATGCGGCAAAATGAAAAGTAGATTGGACATATTAAAAGGAATACATCCGGGAGTTTTAATTGGAAAGGAATTGAAAAAAAGAAAAATTCCCAGCGGAAGATTTGCGATTGCTATCAATGAGTATCCACAGACATTAAGTGCAATCATCAACGGCAGAAGATCCATAAATTTGCCGTTATCCCTTAAAATAGAAAAGGAACTTGGATATGATGAAGGATTTTTAATGACTTTGCAATTATATCACGATATAAAAATCCTGAAGCAGGAAGAATCGGCTAAACATAAGCCTGATTTGTCAAAATTCCGAAAGGTTATATTTTGGGATACTGATATTGAAAAAATTGATTGGACTAAAAATAAACGTGCTGTAATAGAACGTGTTTTTGAGCGGGGTAATGAAATGGAACAAGAAGAAATTATCCGGTTTTATGGCCAGGAAGAAGTAGACCATTATCTAAAAGAATACAAAAATTATTTGGCACATACAGGCTATCATGACAAATAAATAAAATTTTTAACCATAAATTTGGATTGTAATCCAAGAAAATGCCAATATTTTTGGATTTGATTGAAGAGATGATCACCAACATTTTGCGGGCTATGGCAACACTTATTCACCGACAAAAATATTTATTTTGAATTTACGCAAGTTTCATCTGGATTCTGAAGCATTTTAAGAATATTATCATATTGCTTAATGTGTTCCTCCATCATTACTTTATACTCTGCGTATAATTTTTCTGTATTTGTATTGATCTTTTCTACGAAATTTTGAAGCCTTTCGATAGTTGTTATCAGAATACACAAGTTTTTGATACTTTCAGACCATTTGCATTGTTTATATGTATTAATTTGTTCAATAAAAGAATCTGATTTATGCGCATCAATTTTATTTCGAACCTGTTTTGCCTCATCTTTTTCTGTTATTTTCTTTGTGTCTTTCTTAATACTTTTCCATAATTCATCTATCTCTTCCTTTGTGACCAATTCTATTGGATATTTACGCATATCTCGTGCGGTTCTTTTAAACAAATTATGTTCAAGTGCTTCGTATATTATTGTATACGAATGTTTGCACAGCATTATTCTTTCAGTATCAGTTGTTGCTTGGAATAAGCTAATGCAAGTCATTATAGCATCCATCTGTAGTAGCGTTAAATAGCCTATCAAATCATTTATGTTTTTATGAATTTCCAATATATCTATCCATCTTTCAATTGCATAATTATCGCAGTGCCCTTGTTTAATAGTAGCCTTGGTTTTATTAAGTTCACAATCAAAGTGCTCTGATAAGAACTCGTACACACTACACTTTTTAGCAAAAGATTCAAGATAGGTACGTAAACTTTTTATTTGTTCCTCTGCTAGTTCTTTTGATAAATTATAAAAAACAGATTCGTCTGATTCTTGCAGTTTAAATATTTCATTTATTGAAGATTGAATATTTTCTATATGCATTATGGAGAAATATTAAGAGTTTCTTAACTTTAAATATAAATAACAGATTCCTTTTTAAAGGATTGTATTACATATTTTTTACTACACCATTTGGTTCAATATTACCAATCAATAAACACCAATATGGATTATATTATTATTTTATTGCGATTCATCAAATCGTAATTGAGGTATCAGTCGTAAATATAGCCATTTACAACGAATTACCGGCTATGGTTGCAGAAATTTATACTTCAATCCATCCCTTACATAGTTGTTATTGATGAATTTGCAGGCTTTGCGATTTTTGATGACAATCGACTTTCTGTATTGTTAAATCAATTAGCGAGTAAAGTGCATACCATTGGAATACACCTGATTATTTCCACTCAATGTCCTTCTTCAAAAATAATTACAGGGTCAATAAAAGCTAATTTCCCTGCTCGTCTGGCATTTAAGGTTGCTTCATCAACGGACTCCCGCATTATTTTAGATATATCCGGAGCCGAACAGTTGGCAGGACCAGGAGATGCCTTGTTTTCATACGGAGGAAAAACAACCCGGATCCAGATTGCCTATGCTGGAACAAGAGATATAGAAAAAATTGCATCATTTATAGGACAACAACAAAGTTATTTATCTACTTATTGTCTTCCCGAATATGTGGAAACTTATGACTACGATTTTCCACCTTCTGTTGATTTATCAGATAAAAACCCACTATTCGACGAAGCAGCCCGCCTCATTGTAATTCATAAGCTGGGTTCCACATCTCTTATTCAGAGAAAATTTTCCATAGGATATAGTCGTGCTGGGAAAATAATGGATCAATTGGAAGCTGCAGGGATCGTTGGACCAATTTTGGGAAGTTCGGTTCGGAAAGTTTATATTCAGGACGAATATCAATTAGAGGAATTTTTGAACTCATTGGGATAGTTGCATATAAGTATTCAACTCATCCACTAGTTCTTTTGATTCCAGTCGTATAATAGTGTCGTCCAAATTTCCAAAATCAAAGAGGCTAATGTTTCAATATATCACAAAGCCGGAACACTTTTTCCAGGTTATCTCGGATAAAATCAGTGCCGGAGGCTATTCTCTCCAAATTTTTTTTATTGTAATTATACATTTACATTTCCTCCTTGTTCTAAAAATGAAAGAATATTTTTAGGAGCATAAAGCTTCCATTCATTAAAATAAACATTGGATTCCTGTTTGTCAGTCAGGTAACGAATACTTTTTCCAACCTTGGATTTGCAGAACTCAAAGAAGGCATCACTTAACTTCATTTCCTTTTGAAAATAGCCAAGAACAAATCTGGTCTTTTGGTAAAGAACCTGTTTATTGAATTGTTTCAAATAGTCTTGCAGTTTATTCTCATTAAGATAAGTAATAAGAGCAAAACATTCTATCATTTCTTCCAGTCCTCCGCTTCGGTCTATCTGATTGATACAATCTAAAACAGTACGTTCCAAATCGGTTACTCTGATTAGTGTATCGGCAGGGGGAGTAATAACTCCGGCATCTGATTTGGATTCCGAATATATATAACTAATCCCATCGTACTCAAAGTTGTTGAACCTCTCTTTGGATGAAACCTGCATTTCATAAAAGACCTGATGAGCAAGACCATGATATTCGAGTGCAGCATGATAGGATAGATAAGAAGAAGAGTTTATTTGACTGCCGATTTCGTATTTTGAAGCAGAGGATGCTTTTGTAGCCAAATTTGTTACAACATAAAGGTCGCGCCTTACCTGTAATATGAATCCTTGTTGTTTATATCTCCACAAAAGTTCTTTTGCAGCATTTTCGTTATCGGTCAATGCTGCAATGTCTTTTTTATGGAAGATTTTGAGTTTATGGAATTCTTCGATATATTTGATCATAACCTCTTCTTCTATTTTATTTATTGCATAAAGATACGTAAAAACACATATTATCGTGCGTAAAATAAAATGAATGTAAGGAAACTTGTATATTAAGAGGAAGATAAAGGATAAATAAGATTATAACTATCAATCAATAAAATATAATTCTTTTCCATTTTACCTACATTAATCAAACTAATACTATGACCGCCTATAGTTATATGGATTTGTTTATTTTTTAAGAGTGCTGATAAAATATCTTTTTATAGAAATAATTTTGAGAACTCTTCTGCATGTGTCTGATTATAAAATAGCACATAAGCTATATAAGGAACGAAAAGCAGAATGCTGATTAGCAAACCTATTCCTAACGCTTTGTATTCTTTATGTTTAAAGATTATATAGATTACCCATATTAAATTGAGTGTCATTATAATATGTCCTATGTGGGCTATCATATTTGCTTCATCCCACGACAAGACAAACATTGACATTGTTCCAAGAAAATAAATTGGAAGAAATGTTATCATTAAGTACGAAGCATTTTTCTTTACAAGAAACACAACAAATAAAAGCAGATACAAGAAACTGGTTGGAGAGCAAGAATTAAATGAAATCCATTCAACCAGACTGATTTTCAATTTTCCTAAGAAAAAGAATGTGCTGCTCAAGGTTATGAGAAATAACAACCCTGCTAAGACAATTCCAATTGTCTTCTCTTTTTTGGTAAGTATCATGTCAATAAAGATTATAATGGTTTTACAGGAATGCAAATATCTACGATAAACCTGTGTTCCGGATCCGCACTGTAATCGTTATGATAGTATTCATAAGTTGGACTATCGGTAGGTTGGCAGCCGCTTTCCGTCAACCATGCACACATCGTGTTCCAGGCTTCTTCAAATTCAGTCTCTTTGATTTCAAAGCGACCGACAGCATACTTACCGGCTGAAATATTCAGTTTGCCAATTTCACCATCCACTTTTACACTTCCATTAACAATAATACAAGCGTCTTGACGTACTTTATCAATACTTGTGATAGCAGGATCGTCTTGATAAACGGTTACTGTCTTGGTGTTTGGGTTTACCAATTCACGGGGAATTGCCCACCTGAAAAGTTTCTCATAAGCTTGTCCAATCTTCTTAAAGTCACCTGTATGACGGCAATAGATCAAGTTCAGCTCAGGCATTTGTTTGATTTCAATTTTGGTGTCCATAATGATTAATTTATTAAATTCGACACTGCAAAATTGCTCATTTATTTGCTGGCGGTTTTTGCCAATCTTGCTAACAGCTTTGCAATTCTTGCTATATCTGATTCCATTTTTAATATAAATAGCCTTGTCTTGATTGCGAAATTCAGTGGTAGTCATACCAAAATAGCCTTTAAATGCCCTGCTGAAAGATGATACGTTAACGAATCCGTAAGCGAATGCAACCTCACTGACCGATACATTAGGATTATTATGCAACATCTGCGCTGCTTTTTCAAGTTTAATACGAGATACAAAATCATTGGGGGTTTCACCGACCATGGCTGTAAATATTCTGTGAAAATGATATGGAGAAAAAGCGGCAACAGCTGCCAATCCGGCAAGATCGAATGTCTTATCCAAATTAAGTCTTATGTAGTCCATTACCCGATTTATTCGAGTCGTATATTCTTGTTTGCTAACTTGTTTTAAATTCATTTTATAGCTATGTTAGATACAAAGTTACATAATGATTAGCTGTTATACGAATCCTGCTGGTATAATCAACGGAATATCTACTGTCAGGACTGTTTTATTTTTTTTTGCTCGTTGGGAGCAGTGGTAAGGTCAGCGCAATGGATAAGTTCAATCAACTGTAATTTTCGAAAGATTATAAGTATCTTTGAAAGTATAATTAAATGAAGTAAAGATGAGAAAAGAACTCCTTTTTGTATTGTTAAACGGTTTTGCCGATTGGGAAGCTGCACATCTCGCCGTTTGCATAAATTCAGGTGTAAAACCCGAAAGACCGGTTAAATATATTTCTAAAACCCTTTCACTCACTAAAGAACCCATCGTTTCTATCGGTGGATTTACGGTTTTACCGGATTACGACATCCATACATTGCCCGAAGATTACGCCGGATTGGTGCTGGTGGGCGGAGATAACTGGTTTTCGCCCGAAGCGGAATCCTTAGTTCTTTTAGTAGAAAAAATGATCCGGGAAAATAAGTTGGTTGGCGGAATCTGCAATGCCTCGGTTTTTCTCGGTAAACACGGATTTCTCAATCACGTAAAGCACACGAGCAATACGCTCGGATATTTGAAAAATATGGCAGGCGAAAAATATACCGGTGATGCGCATTATATCGAAAAACAAGCTGTCCGCGATGGTAATATCGTTACTGCCAACGGAACTGCTCAATTGGAATTTAGTCGCGAAATATTATATGCACTGAATGCAGATGAGCCGGAAATAATTGAAGAAAGTTATTCATTTTACAAAAAGGGTTTCTTGCCGAATGGAGAATGACCACTGGGGCAAGTCAGCTTACAATTCCTCATTAAAAACTTGCCGATAAAAGCAATTTATATCGTTTATGCAATATTTATCAGTCAGACAGTTTGCCGAGAAATGAGGTGTACCTGAAAATAACTTCTTGCAAATTCAAGAATAAAATCACTCATCTAAAAAACCTAATTTACGTGCATACTCCATTGCTTCGATGATGTTGTCGGCATTCATTTTTTGCATAATGTTTTGACGATGCTTATTGACGGTGTGGATGCTTACGGATAATCGATCTGAAATCTCTTTACTGAGCATACCGGATTTAATTAAAAGTAATATTTCTTTCTCTCTGCGTGTAATTTCAACAAGTCCTTTTTCCTCAAACTTAGTTAAAGGAAAAGTTTCTCCTGTGACATAATTCACCACCTGGATCTTTATATTATCCAATGGCGCAGTGTTAAGGGATAAATCTGCTATACCCATTATAAGCCATGGATTACCGTTTTCATCCAGTTCCAATATCTGTTTTTGGTTGATGATTCTGACATATTCCCCTTCGGCGGTTTTTCCGCGGAATTCACATATATACTTAAAGTTTTTCCGTTTCTCTATGGGTTGGCTGAAAATAAATTCTATCAGCTGCGTCTGAATTGCTGCTAATACCTGATGATCTTCGGGGTGAATACGGGCAGCCAAAAAATCCTCTCCTTCGGTTTGAGACTTAAATAGCCCGTCCAGATCGGCATCGAAAAATTGCTGAAGATTGCCGGACATATAGAGATATTTCTTTTCCAGATATTCTCCCACATAAACATAGCTGTTGTTGACTTTAGCAAGCAACTCAATGTGTTTTTTATGTGATTCCCATATTTTTTGTTTCTCTACTGCGTCCATCCGATTACAGATTAAAATAGCTAAAAATAGTAATTGACTGACTAAACAGATGATATTAACTTTGTACAAAAATAGGAAAATGAAAAACAAGTATGCTGAAATTTGGCGGATTTTAATAAAACTCAAAAATAAAATAAGATGAAAAAATTAATTACAATCGGAGGAATTTACAACATTCTCTTTGCGCTTTTCCATGCAGGGTTCTGGAAGATGTTTAACTGGAGTACGGAACTGGAAAAATTGAGCTTTAACAACAAATGGGTCATGCAAATCCTGAACGTTCACATTATTTACTATTTAATTTTCACGGCCGTAATCTGTTTTGTGTTTAAGAAAGAACTTCTGACCACAAAAATAGGCAAAGGGTTCCTGATCGGATCGGCTGGGTTCTGGTTCATCAGGGCGATGGAGCAGTTTGTATATTGGGAACTGAGTGCAGTTTCGACAATCATCATGGTGTTATTTTTCTTATTGGGAGCTGCGCTATTCCTGATACCGGCATTTTATAAAAACAGATAGTTAGAATACAATGGGTGACACGATATTGATCAGCGTGCTTACCACCGACCATCCCGCGATATCCGAAGTGGCACTGTAAACATCCACTACCGCCCGCACCTCATCGTTCGTAATCTCAACCCGTTGCGTATCACCCGTAAATCCGGGAGTCGACTGCATCGTTACCTGCATATTTTCCGGTCCTACCGAAGCCAGTGACGCAGCAACAGACACGTTCAGCCCCGTAGGAAAAACCCCGATAGCTTCCCTTGCAGTACCCGAAAACACAATCCGCTGCTCCTTCTCCATCGCCGGATCGTAAACCGGCGACTTGCGCAGTGCAGCCACACCTTTCTCATTAAAAAAGCGCACCTTAGCATTACCCATCAGTGTAGCCGTGCGTAATACGTCAAACCCACCCGTAGCACCCGAAGCAATATAAATCCGCGTCCCGGTACACTTCGCTGCCTCAACAACCTCCTTATAAAAAGCCGTATCCGCCAGCGCCCCGATAGAAAGCGTAACGATCGAAGTCGCATTCATCAGCGTAGGTACGGCAAGCGATTTCATTGCAGCCGGCGAAGCAGCTTCCACCAAATAGTCAGGCTGAAGCGCCAGAAGTTCCTCCAGGGAATCACATGCTTTACAAGGTCTGCCATGTTCCGTCATAGCCGAAGCAATAGATTCGGCTTTAGCTGCCGTACGTGAATATACTCCGACTAAATAGTACTCAGGTAACAGGTCATTAAGGATGGCATTTGCCACAATTCGGGCAAGCCGTCCGCATCCGAAGATCACTAACTTTTTCATAGAGGACAAATGTACATGATAAAGTTGTTATAAGAAAAAATACCTGAAAAATACCGTGGAACAATTTTCATTTTTTACAGGGTATTGAAACAAGGTTTTCTCCTTACCCTCTCCTTATTCTCTCCTTACCTGGTCCAACTATAGAACAAGGAGAAGAACAGGCGGAAATATGGAGTAATAGAGTAATTGAACGTTTTAAGTAGCGAGGGCAGAAGCCAAACAAGTTTGGATTATGCCGAGTCACGCAAAACGACTGATGAAATCGAATAACTGAATAATTGAGTAAACTGAATTTATAGAATCTATTCAGTGAATTTATTAGTCGACTGAATTCGTTGTTTTGCCCTTAAACCGGCAAATCACAGTAAAAATAGGTAAAAATCAGCAATCCGGAGCAGAAGTGTACCATTCTGATACACAAGTGTCCCAGAATGGTACACTTTCTTTTTTATGCGAAAAAGAGCTTGTACCTTTGTAAAAGGAAAGGGCCGAAATCGTTGTCAGCTGAACCCAATCCTGCAAAAAAACGGAAACGGAACCAATTTTGCTCACCCCATTTTTTCCGGTTTGCATTCTGATCTGTTGGAGACTTTTTGAAGAAATGATAAGTGAGCTATCGTAGCAGAAAAATGGAGTCAACAAACAGGATGAGACTTGAAGGAATGAAGAAAGATTTAGCAATAAATATTTCTGTGGAAAATCCGGACCGTTTCTTTCGATTAATTCTATTAACTAAAACAATTTTTTTATCCTATGGGAAAAATAAACCAGGGAATTTTAGGCGGTTTTTCCGGCAAGGTCGGAACCGTAGTCGGTGGAAGCTGGAAAGGCATCACCTATATGCGTGCCAAAGCGGTCTCGATCGCTAACCCCAAAACGGAGGCACAACAAAGCCAGCGTGCAAAACTTACATTGGTAGTACGTTTTTTACAAGCCTGTACGGATTATCTCCGTGTCGGTTACAAGAACTATGCTATCAAACAATCCGCTTTTAACGCAGCAACGTCTTATACATTGTCGAATGCGATAACGGGAACTTATCCCACTTTCGGTATCGATCCTTCGAAGGTAATGCTTTCGCGGGGTGCGTTGGCGGTTGCTCCAAACGTGCAGACCACTTTATCGGGAAATGTCCTCAAAATAACGTGGGACGATAATTCCGGATTGTCTTCCGCCAGGAATACGGACACGGCTTTGGCGATAGTTGTGAATCCGGACAACGGTGAAGCTGTCTACCGGATTGCAGGGGCAACTCGGGATATCTGTGAAGAGTCGTTAACGATTCCTACGGATTGGACAGGCGATACGGTAGAGGTGTATCTGGGCTTTATCTCCGGAGATGGTAAGGATGTATCGAACAGTGTGTATGCTGGATCGGTAGTGATTCCGTAAGTATTTTTTCCGGCACAGGCAGGTTGGCTTGTGCCGGAATTATCCTTGTTGGTTGATACACAGGGAAAAGCGTTCATTGATATGTTGATTTTTTTTTAAAATCTATATAAGCCTGATCATGGTTGTTAATAGTGAAATTTGCTATATCTGATTAACCGCTTGTCACAAACCGTTAATCACTCATAAGATTCATATCTATTGTAGTACATACCATAAGACTACCATATGACAAATGGTTCCTCCTAAAACAAATAAATGAAATACGGTGTGCATATATGGCATTTTATGTAAAGAATAAAATACCGCTCCGGCAATATAGAAAAAGCCTTCCGCTAAAAGCCAATATATAAAATTGGCAGGAACAATAGCATATAGTGGTTTGAAAGCAACGATTATGCTACATGCCATAACAACATAGCAGATTGTTTTCAGATGACTGTGCGCTTTTAGCTTATAAAAACTAAGGATCATACCTGTTATAGCGCAGAGCCATATAAAAGAAAAAAGACCCCAACCCCAGTAACCCGCTTCGCGCAGTGTAACAAGCGTAACCGGTGAATAACTTCCCGCTATATGCAAATAGATAGAAGCATGATCGAATTTGCGCAGTAAATTTTTACGGGGAGAAGGGCGGCAGGCGTGATACAATGTTGAACTGATATAGGATGCTAACATGCCCAATAAATACAATAACATGCTGCCTACAGCCCATGGGTTGCCACTCGTAATTGCAATTTGCAACAGATAACCACCGCCTAAAATTCCTATTAATATTCCCAGGCCATGCGACAGGGCATTTGCTCTTTCTTCTTCTCTTATGTAGTTTACTTCCATCCGGCAAATAAAATAACGACAAAAGTAGCATTATTATTTTAGCAATGTAATCCTTTTCTATAGCGATGAATAATAGCTATAGATATTTCTGCTTATTTTCCTGACTGATTATTGTGAACATTTTTAATCGGATAGCTATTTTCTGATTTTAATGATTATTTTTGTACGGTTGCACATTCTTACATAACTAATACAATCGGAAAAAGAATAATATATGGCACAGCACAATTGTGAAAATTGCTCTATACGGGCAAAGTATGATAAAAGTCCTAAATCATTGCTTGGGAGATTCTGGCGTTGGCATATTAATTTTTGTCCCGGATGGAAAGGCTATATCATGTCTTTGGACGAAGAGAAAAGAAATCTGCTGAAAGAAAAATACCAGCTTCGAACGCTTCCTAAATAATCTTATTATATCCTAAACTGTAATTTGTATATTGCTGATAGTTATTGGTTTGATGCCTGACTAGGGCGAAACGGTTCATTGATTATTTCAAACAATTACCGAATATCATTGTTATAATTGTATAAAGCTATATTATACAGTTAAATTAATAAATAGGTTTGGTTATGAAACATTTTTTGAAACCGCTGTTGCTGTTAACAGTATGTATCATATTTACAGGCTGTGCTGCAAAGAAGGAACTTAAGAGCCTGAAAGCAGAATATCAGGGATGTCAATTGCAGTTGACGGAGAGTCGTGCCCGTGTGAGTAGTCTGGAAGACAGGTTGGCCGAAGCTCAGAAAAATAATGATGAATTACGTACATCGCTGACGGAGATGCAGAATTTATTGAATAAGAGCCTTGCTCAAAGTTCTCAGGGAAATGTCAATATTGCAAAATTAGTAGATGAGATCAATTCGTCTAATCGTTTTATCCAGCATTTAGTAGAAACTAAAAACAAATCAGACTCGTTGAACATTGTGATGATTAATAATCTTACACGTTCGCTTACCCGTGAAGAAATGCAGGATATGGATATCCAGGTGTTGAAAGGCGTTGTTTATATTTCTTTGGATGATAAGATGCTGTATCGCTCCGGGAGTTATGAAATAAGTGAAAAGGCCGGTCAGATCCTTAGCAAGATTTCTAAAATTATCCTGGATTACAAAGACTACGATGTTTTGGTGGAAGGAAATACCGACACCGATCCGATTTCCCGTCCTAATATTCGAAATAACTGGGACTTAAGTGCATTGCGTGGCTCTTCTGTTGTCCAGGCATTACAGGAAGATTATGGAATTGATCCTAAACGACTGACTGCCGCCGGACGTGGTGAGTATAACCCGGTTGCAAGCAATGATACCCCTGACGGAAAGACCCGCAATCGTAGAACCCAGATAATTATTACTCCGAAACTGGATCAGTTTATGGATTTAATCGAGCAGGCTCCGCAAAGTTCCCTTGATGCGGATTAATTCATATAAAGAAAATTACCCCTGGCCCCTAAAGGGGAACTTAGGAGAAAGGAAGAAGAAAAAAGTGGCGAAATAGATCCTTCGCCACTTTTAGTATATTTAATGCACCTTCTTCTATGCACCTTTTATACATAAAACATCGTTATATCCCCCAGTTATAAAGATCGTCTGTTGTAAAGCGGGAGACCGGGTTCGTTATTAAATAGACACATGTTCCCTTTTCGCGTGAGATGGGATTACTGACTGAACCGATTTGCTGAATGGATGTGAAAGGTAAACCCGATGATGCGAGTTCTTCTTGTATGTTTTCAAAAGGGCGGTCTACCCATATAATTCCTTTTAATTCGTAAGGCTGTTTCGGGAACCAATCTTTATAATCGGCACTGAATGACCCGGCGGCATGAGTTGGCCGCATGTAATAATTAATAGCTCCGGCATGACCATAGTCTTTGCATATGATGAAGAAGTGCTCTTTTTCGACTTCGTTTAAATGATCAAATGCCTTTTGGGCCAGACCGGCTAACTCTTTCCATCCTATCATATCGGCATAATCCTGAGGTATCCCATGATCGACACCATCTTCCCAGGTTGTTTGTCCCGTTTTCATATACAGATCGTGTACTTTCTCATCATGAATAATACGGTCAGGCGAAAAAACAGGACAGGTCAGCGGAATGAATAATATTCCTGTTATACAGACAACTGCTATCACCGCATAACGAATATAATAACTCCATCCCTTTCGCAGGATGTATGCTAAATATACGGCACCGAATCCGATCCAGACAGGATATAAACTCATAGCATAATAAGATTTTCCCTGGAAATAGATGAATAGGATCAGTGTAACCAAATAATTATATCCGATGATCCGGTAGGAGTTGAATGGTTTATAAAAAATCAATCCGGCCATTCCGGCCAGGATAATAAAGAATGACGGCAGGAAAAAGATACACTGTTCCCGCAAAAAAGCTATCCGGTCGACGTTGACCAGTTGTCTTTCGGTCAGTTCCTGCATATGCGTAATCACCGGAAATCCTTGCTGATATTGCCATAGCAGGTTGGGTAGGATCAGTAAAAAAAAAGCCCCAGTGCTTTGTAAAAAGCAAGTTGCCGGAAAAGCACCCGTTGTTTTGTGATAAGCAGACCGGCAAGGAATCCTGCCAGCAGGAAACAGATGGTATATTTATTCAGAAATCCGATTGCCATCACGATTGAACCCAGATAAAGACACTTGTTTTCTCCGGAACGGATATATCTGATCAGGAAATAGAAAAAGGCCGTCCAGCATAGAATATCCAATGAATTAGGCTGGTAAAGCGTATTTGTACGTAAAATAGAAGACAGAAGAATCGCCAAAGCGCCGGATATCCGGGCAAAATAGCCCCCGTCTAACGTTTGTATGATTTTCCAGACAGCAGCAATTGTCAAAGCGCCAAATAATGCAGGAAAGAACTTTACCCAGAAGACGCTGTTTCCCAACTGAAAAATAAGCCACGATATCCATGAAGTAACCGGTGGAACCGAATGAAAACCCCAGGCCAGGTGGTGTGCCTGGTCAAGATGCAGATATTCATCCCTGTGGAGGTCAAATCCATCCACCGGTATCAGGCAATGGATGGATAATTTGATCAGGATAAAAAGTCCCAGGATTACATTGTTTTTAAGTTGTTCATTCATTTATATAACTTCACTACTATAATATTATTGGTTGTAAAATTCCTAACAGTTTCTAAGTAGCTGTTAGGAAATTTTTCCGGTTACAGTCTGGCCGTTACTACTGATTGATATTTTATCATCATCAAACTTAAAAATGAAATCATTGGCTCCACCACCTTGCAGATCCATCATTTTTATAATTAACGTATGGTCATCTTCCCAGAAACAACTTCCTGAAGTAGACCAGAAACCTTTTCCTAAATTTAATACTTGATCTTCCCACTCCGATTTAAGGTTTACGATACAAGTGTCTTTCTCAAACCTGATTTTTGTACTTATGGCCTTAAACTCATTCGGTGGGAATTCATATATTTTGCCTGTGATCGTTTTTTCCATAGGCGATTCTGTCCATCCATTAGGGACAATAGCCAATGCCGTAGTCAGTTCCTTTATTTTCTCCTGATTCTCTGCATTCAAAGGTAATGGGGTGTCTTGTACAGCAGGTATTAAATGCTTCCAAAGCAATGTCAGTATTTCCTGCATATTGGATACATGGGATGTGAGGGCAACCACCATATTTTCTTCGGGCAGCACGACAATATATTGACCGTATGCCCCGTCGGCCCTGTAGCCATGCGTACTTCTCCATATCTGGTAACAATATCCCTGCTCCCAATCGTTTCCTGTTTTCTCTTCTTTAGCTTTTTGGGGCGCTTGTTCAATCTTCATGCTCGTTGCTTCTTCAATCCACGATTCGGGTAACAACTGTTTTCCGTTCCATTCGCCCTTTTGTAAATAAAGTTGTCCCAGCTTTGCCAGGTCTTCGGTTTTAACGCTTAATCCCCAGCCTCCGGTGTTAATACCACTTGCATCTTCCATCCAATCGACATTTTTTATTGCCAAAGGTTCAAACAGGCGGGGCTGAAGATAATCATATAGCTTTTGTCCGCTTACTTTCTGAACGATAGCCGATAACATATATGACGCATACGAATTATAGTGAAATTTTGATCCCGGTTCGTGAACAATAGGAACGGCAAGAAATGTTCTCACACAATTTGTGTCTGCCAGTGAAAACGTGGGCTCGGGGTCTTGTCCGACCGACATGGACAGTAAATGTTTGACAGAAAGCTTTTCGAGATAAGGGCTTATGGTATCGGGAAGCGATTCGGGAAAAAACGATATCACCTTGTCATCGACGGACAGCAGGTTTTCTGAAACGGCAAAACCGACTGCTGTAGATGTAAAGGTTTTGGTTACGGAATATAATGCATGATTCAGACTGTCACTGAACGGGCTTGCCCAGCCTTCGGCAATCACTTTTCCATGACGCATAAACATGAAGCTATGTAGTTCATGCTTATTGTCTTTTATGGCTTCCAGAAAATGGACAATACCTTCCGAATCAACCCCTTCTTTTTCGGGAGTGCTGCGAGGCAAACTGTCTGTAGAATGTTGTTGTTTGTCGGAACACGACAAGCAAAATAATGCCAGGATTAAGAATAGGATGTTTTTCATGTTTCTGTGTATTAAATCAGCGTGTTTTTAATGAATACTTTAAATATTTCCAGATCAAAAATAGAGGATTCATTGCGAATAGGCAAAAAAAAATGGTGAATAGCTTCTTAATTCTTTGAAGAAGTACTCTTTTTATCCCTGGTTATATTATGCATATGTATTTTTGTGTTAAAATAAAACAAAGCATTTTTTCTTATCAAATGTTATTATATCTTTGTTCTATTACTTAAACGGATAAGTAAATTACCAAACCTTGTATCAAATTACTACATACATGAGGATTTTATTAAAGGATATTGCAGAAAAATTAAATTTATCGATCACTACTGTTTCATGGGTTTTGTCAGGACAAGCTGATAAAAAAGGGATCAGCAAGGCAACACAAGAACTTGTGAAAAAATGTGCCGAGGAAATGGATTACCAGCCCAACCTGATAGCCCGGAGTTTGAATATCGGGAGGACAAAAACGATTGGTCTGATCCTGCCTTCTATATCAGATGATTTTTATTCGTCGGTAGCACGTGAAATAGAGAAAAAAGCGAGCGAGCAGGATTACGCTTTAATGATTGCCAGCTCGGAAGCCAATGTGGAAAAAGAGGATAATATTCTCCGGATGTTCAGGGCTAAAGGGGTAGACGGCATTATTCTCGCTCCTACCAAAGGCTCCAAAGTTGAGATAGAGCGATTGATCAAAAACAATTTTCCTTTAGTTATGTTCGACCGTTTTTTTCCGGAACTGGATGCCGATTCTGTAATTATTGATAATAAAGAAAGTAGCTATCAATTAACAAAACATTTGATTAACAGGGGGTACAGGAATATCGCTTTAATCACTACCAACCCTCATTTAACTACTATGGGGAACCGGTGCGACGGGTATATGCAAGCGCTGGAAGAAGCAGGTATAAAATTAAATCTTTCACTGATTGCAAATATCCCATATAAAAATTATGAGAAAAATATTGTGAAGGCATTGGATTCGATCTTTGAAGCAGTACCGGAAGTAGATGGATTCTTTTTTACTACACATATACTTGCCCTTGAAGCTTTTTTATACTTTAATAATAAAGGTATGAATTTCAATGAAGATTTTGGCCTGGCTTCTATACATAGCGTTTCTACATTTAAGATTCTGGCACCTAAAATAAATGTAGCCGAGATGCCGGTTGTTGAAATAGGAGAAAATATTGTGGACATATTATTAAAAGATATCGAAAACAGGGATTCGGGGCAGGAAATACGGGAACGTCTTAAAATCGTCCTTCCATGTACACTCTATTTAAATAATTGAATAAACAGGTAAACCTGTATACCACCTTTTATTTTGTCTTCGTTTGTTTCTTATTTTAATGCTTGAACGTTAAAGTTGAATTCTCCTGTTTTTTTGATCCTGGCGTTAATTATCTGGTTTTTTTTAATTACTGTTTAAACGATAAAGTAAATTGCTCTAAAAGTCAATAGATGCATATAAACCTTTTTGATAAATTTCTTATTGATTGAATACGTGTATTTTATACATTATAAATGCTTTCATGCTTATCTGGATTGTAAGTTGAAGCTGAATTTTATGCCGGTATTATAATGAGCTGACAATTTAGTTTAATCAATAAGCGTACAAATTTCAGGGAAGATTACTTTTTAAATAAATTCAATGTGATTAAGTCTGTCTTGTTGTAATTATTTGATAATTATTGAAATATGTGTGTGTTCCTATTCTTTTAAATGTTAAAAATTAAATTTCTCTTGCATGTGAAATTTTTAATGTTTAATATTGCAACTTTAACGCTTAAACAAGTTGTTTTGGAGTGAAAAATATACTCTTGTTTATTTTTGCATTTTTGAAATGATCTTGATTAATGTTTTTATTGTTAATGTAGTATGATATTTACCGCTACTTATTTCTCATTGATTTATTGAAAGGTAAATATGTAGTGTTCTTACTGGTGATATTTTTTTAATGTTATCACTTAAACGTTTAAATTGTTTTATGCTTGTTTATATGAAGAAAAATAGAAAAAACAGAGGATTAAATTTATATATTTGATTTGGCTTTATTATCCGGGCTTCCTTATCTGATATTATTTTTTTAATTATTTTGTTTAACCGTTAAAGTGAAATGCAATTGTGATAAATATATCAAATACTATTAATTAATATACAATTAAATAACCCCTTAATTCTATAAATCAAAAAGTATGACCATGAAGAAATTAATAACAGGAATAATTGCCGGCTTTATCATTTTTGCTTCGTGTACGGATGATACTGTAACGATTTCGGAAATGCGATGTGAGTATATGGAATCACCTGTTAATATTGACACCCAACATCCACGTTTTACATGGACTTATCAATCTACCAAAGGTGATATGATGCAGGACGCTTTTCGATTGGATATAGCTACTTCGGGAAAAGCTTTGGAAGACGGAATCCATTTCTGGACTACAGGGAGAGTGACAGGTAATACAAGTAATGTAGTATATGATGGTACGGATCTTTTAGAACCCCATACAAAATACTACTGGAAAATAACCTCCTGGTATGGGAGCGACCAAACAGTTACATCTGCTGTAGATAGTTTTGAGACGGCTATAATGAGGCATTCGGATTGGAACGGCCAATGGATAACGGATAAACATGATAAATCATTTGGCCCTGCACCCATGTTCCGTAAAGTATTTAATATAGGGAAAGAGATCGCTTCGGCAAAGATATATATAAGTGCTGCTGCGTATTACAAATTATATATGAATGGAGAAGTCCCGAATAGTGAAAAACTGGATCCCGGATACACGCATTATGATAAAAGGAATTTATATACGACAATTGATATTACAAAATCGCTCCATAAAGGAGAAAATGTCGTTGCAACTGTCTTAGGTAATGGTTTTTACAATGAAGATGCACCGGTAGCAACCTGGGATTTTGAAAAAGCACGCTGGCGCGACAGGGCAAAGATGATTATGGAAATTCATGTGGAATATACGGATGGAACGACGATGATAATTCCTACTGATGAAACCTGGAAGACATCCACAGGTCCCCATGTCTATAATAATATTTATAGCGGTGAAACGTATGATGCACGTAAGGAAATTCCCGGATGGAATAAACCGGGATTTGATGACGGGAATTGGGATAATTCAGTATTGGCAAAAGTTCCTTCGCCTTTATTGGTGTCACAGACTATGCCGCCGATGCGTGTTACAAAAGAATATCCGGCAGTTTCGATGCAGGCATTTGGCGATACGGTCTTTGTTTTTGATATGGGGATCAACCTGACAGGAGTTTGCAATATAAAGCTGGAAGGTGAAAAAGGTACGAAAATTACACTGACGCATGGTGAGCTGAAGAAAGATAACGGGCGGATAGAAATGCGGAATTTAGATATTTATTATAAGCCGATGAAGGATATTGAATTCCAGACAGATACCTATTTTATGAAAGGAGAGGGCGAAGAATCGTTTACCCCGGAATTTACCTACCACGGATTCCAGTATGTTGAGGTGAAATCGGACCGGCCGGTAAAACTTGAAAAAGAAGATTTGACAGCATATTTTATTCATACGGATGTGAAGAAAACCGGTCATTTCAGTTGTTCGAATGAATTACTGAATAAAATATGGCTTGCAACCAATCAATCCTATTTATGTAATCTTCACAGTATACCGACCGATTGTCCACAGCGGGAAAAAAACGGATGGACTGCCGATGGGCATGTGGCAATCGATTTGGCTTTGCTGAATTTTGACGGGATTAAATTCTATGAAAAGTGGATGGATGATTTTGTGGATAACCAGCGGCCGGAAGGAAATATATCGGGTATCATCCCAAGTTCAGGATGGGGGTATGATGACTGGATCGGTCCCGTTTGGGATGCTGCATTATTCATTATACCTGATGCTTTGGAAAGATACTACGGGGATACACGGGCAATACATAAAATATACAATACCTGTGTAAACTATTTGGACTACCTTAAAAACCGGGAAAATGAAGAGGGTACCGTAACCTATGGTATAGGAGACTGGGTATATTTTGATACACAAACACCTACGGAATATACGACTACCTGTTTTTATTACTGGGATTATGTATTGATGACGCATTTTGCAGAAATAACAGGTAATCCGGCCGAACCATATAAAAAGAAAGCGGAGTATTTGAGAAATCTTATAAATGAGAAATACTTTAATCCGAAGACCTGTTTATATGCCAATGGCTCACAGACAGCCCAGGCTGTAGCACTCGCCCTTGGTATTGTGCCATCGGCAGATGAAGTTAAAGTGGCGGAAAATCTAAATAAGATGATTGTAGAAAATAATTATCATTTGGATTTTGGGGTACTGGGTAGTAAGTATGTACCCAGAATGTTATCAAAATACGGATATGCTGAAACAGCTTATAAGATGGCAACACAGGAAACGGAGCCCTCGTGGGGAAACTGGATTAAACTTGGATTTACCACCCTGGCGGAAACATGGGTTTTATCGCCTGAATTCCGGGATGCTTCCGTTAATCATGTATTCCTGGGTGATATAAGTGCATGGATGGTAAATACATTGGCCGGAATAAATTACGACTATGAAAAGAGGGGATTTGAAAAGATTATTATCAAGCCCGATTACATAAAAGACCTGTCATGGGTAAAAGGAGAATACCAATCAGTAAAGGGCATGATAAAATCAGAATGGAGAAGGAATGGGGACGAAATTAAGCTTTGGGTTACAATTCCGGCCAATACAACTGCGACAATATATACGGATCAGATAAAAGAAATAGGAGGGGGAAATCATGAATTTATCTTTAAAGATAAACTATAACGCGTCTTAAATACGCTGGTATTTAGTTGATTGCTTTAATCAGGAGATGAATGTTTATTTGTCTCCAGGGGTGCTTGTTGTTATTTTATTAAATTATATGTCAAATATTTATATATACAATGCCTATGGAAAATGGATGAATTAGTTGGGATATGAAAGAGTTGGGGGGAGATATCTTTCAGAAAAATATCCTGGCAACCAACAATAATATGTTATGCAAAGTGTACGCTGCAATGGTGTTTTTTTTGAATATGTAAATGATTTATTGATTGATATTTAGCTTATTAATTTAACTTTAAATAATTAGAACTATGAAATATGTATTATATCTGTTCATTTTTTGTACATCTGTATGTTTATCCATAGATGTAAATGCACGGAATACTGTAAACATTCCTTTGGCCGGAAATGTGCCGGAAAAAGATAATCATGCAGAAACTTCTGATGAATTTGTTGCAAAGCAGGCAAATAGCCAGCAGCAAAAAGAAATGATAACCGGGAAAGTAGTTGATATTAATGGTGAACCTATCATTGGGGCATCCGTAATTGATGTAAATGAAAGGACAAACGGCACCATTACAGATATTGACGGCGAATTTTCGTTATCCGTCAGTAAAAATGCAATACTTGAGATTTCTTATATAGGTTTTGTGACCCAACAGGTCAAGACCGTCCCGGGAAAGAAACTTGCGGTTAAACTACTTGAAGATACGCAAACCCTTGATGAAGTAGTGGTGGTAGGGTACGGACAGCAACGGGTTGCTACCGTTACCGGAGCGGTATCTCAAATCAAGACAGATAAGATTACAGTAGCTCCTGTCGCTAATGTTACGAATGCATTGGCCGGGCAATTACCCGGTTTGGTTACCAAACAGGAATCCGGAATACCAGGGCAAGATGATGCTAAACTGAAAATCCGTGGTTTTGGTAATCCTTTGGTTATCGTAGATGGAATTGAAACCGATTTGAATAATTTAGATCCTAACCAGATTGAAACGATTTCTATTTTGAAGGATGGTGCAGCCTCAATTTATGGTGCGCGGGCCGGGAATGGTGTAATCCTGGTTACCACCAAACGGGGGAAGCAGTCAAAACCCATGATAACAGTCAACAGTTCTTTAACGATGCAAGGTTCAACCAAAGTAATCAGGCCTGCAACATCGGCTGAGCGTGCCCAGTTCGAGACTGATAAGTGGCTGAATTCAGGTAAGCCGGCTGATCAGGTGCCGTTTACCGAAGAAGAAATCCAAAAATTCAGGGATGGCACCGATCCTAAATACCTGAATACGGATTGGTTTGATGCCTCTGTGCGTAAGCTTGCACCCCAGCAGAATCATAATGTCTCACTTTCCGGTGGAAATGAAGCAATTAAATATTACGGTTATTTCGGATACAATACACAGGAAACGATCCTGAAAAAGAATGGCGGACATTACGATCGTTACAATTTCCAGACGAATATAGATGCAAAAGTATCCAGTCAACTTTCCGTCGGGATGGATATACAGTATTTTAAAGAACAGCGCTTTTATCCGTCCGGTGCCGATATGGCGGATTCTGATGTTAACTTCTGGAAAGACCTGGTTTATGGCGCTGATCCTTCTTTTGCATTGACATTACCTGATCCGACTAAAATGGCGTATGCCGGTATTGCTTATGGTAGTCCGGTATGGGCGACAAATTCCGATTTATCCGGTTCGCAGGATAAACTTAAAAATACGACACAATTCAGAGGAGAAGTGAAGTATGATTTTGCATTCCTTTCCGGATTGTACGCCAAAGGTGTTGTGATCTACAGAAATAGTTCTTTCGATCAGAAAAACGTGAAAAAACAGGAGCAATTTTATACATATAGTGCCGAGACAGACCAGTATACCTATGTCCGTAGTTCGCAGGATCCACAAACGATAAGCAGAAAAAGCGAGAATAGTGAAAAATTGGTTCAGCAGTATTCATTAAATTACAATAATACTTTCCAGGATGCCCATACGGTTACGGGAATGTTCTTGTATGAATACCAGCACGAGAAGAGAAGGGGCTTTGATGCTTCACGGGGTGGTTATCAATCCATGGCGATCGAAGAGTTATTTGCAGGTGACCCTACAACGTCGGCCAATAACTCATTCAGCAGCAACCTGGGGCGTATATCCTGGATTGGACGGTTGAACTATAGTTATCTGGACCGGTATATGGTTGAGACGATTTTAAGGGCAGATGCTTCGTCACGCTTTGCCAAAGGAGACCGGTGGGGGTATTTTCCAAGTGTTTCATTAGGATGGAATATAGCAAGGGAGGATTTTATGGACAAGTATGATTTGTTCGACAATTTAAAACTCCGTCTTAGCTACGGATCATCCGGTTATGATGAAGTTGCCAATTTCGCATATTTAACAGGATATGAATATGATATTACATATACGCTTGGCAATAGCCTGATTTCCGGTCTGATTCCTTCAGGCATGGCCAATCCTAATTTAACATGGGAGAAGATGAGCCTGTACAATGCCGGGCTGGATTTCTCTTTATGGCGTCATAAATTGTATGGAGAAGTTGAATATTTTTACAGGAAACGTTCTGGTATTCCTGAACGGCGTGCAAACTCTTTTCCTTCGTCTTTCGGTGCCCAACTCCCGCAGGAAAACCTGAACAGCCAGAGTACAACCGGTTTCGAACTTAGGTTGGGTACTTCCGGAAAGGTAGGGGAAGTAAACTACGATGTTGCCGGAAATATAGCATATACACGAACCAAATGGATTGATTTTGATGAAGCTAGTTATACAGACCCGGATGAAATAAGACTGTATAAAAAAAGCGGGCAATTTACAGACCGGCGTATTGGTTATGTTTTTGACGGGTTATTTACAAGCCAGGAAGAGATTGATAACTGGGCACTTACGTTCGATGAATTGAATAATGATAATTCATCACTCCGCCCTGGCGATGTGAAATATAAAGATTTAAATGGTGATGGTGTGATCAACTGGCGCGACCAGAAAGAAATCGGTAAAGGCGTTGAGCCTCACTGGACGTTTGGCCTTAACCTAGGTGTACAATACAGGAATTTTGATCTTTCGGCATTATTCCAGGGTGCGTTTGACTATACTACGTATGTTGACTTGTCGGCAGCTCCGACTAACCTTAACTATCGCAACAACTGGAACGAAAAAACGAATAATAAAGCAAATGCGCTGCTTCCAAGACCGGCCGGATCGGCAACAAATGGATATTATTCGGATTACCGGAATCATAATACTACCTATATGCGTTTGAAGAATTTGTCACTTGGATATGAAGTTCCGGTATCGTTACTGACCAAAATCGGAGTGAGTAGATTCAGGCTTTATGTTGCAGGTACAAACCTTTTTACGTTGACCAATTTGAGAAAGTATGGTGTAGATCCGGAAATGCCTGAAAGATATGGGGCCGGTGTTTATTATCCTCAACAGTTTACAATGAGTTTTGGGTGTAATCTCACATTTTAATAGTAATGCGAATCAGTATTTAAAAAATTAGATAAATGAATGCGATGGCGATTTTTCCCATCGTATGTACCAGAAGCCCAGGTGTAGATCTGACCTTCATCGCTCTTTGAATATTTGTTTTCT
>JAITVY010000112.1 GCA_031285565.1 Tannerella sp.
ATATCATAACGGGTGTGGGAACCACTTTTATACGTTTGCATAAAACTCTTTTTTGCAAATATATAATTTCTCCGCCTAAAGGCGGGGGATTTCACCCATCCCAGAATTATAAATTAAAACACTTGTGACCCTCAGCTTGGAAAGCTGAGGGTCACAAGTTCGAATCTCGCCTACCGCACTTTTCGTTTTCAAGAGAATATTTATTCATACTTAAATTTATAATATGCTTCATCAAAACGATTCAAATCAGCATTTATAGAATCTGAGAAAAACACTCCATTACGAAGTACGGCATTATAAACTTCTATCGGAATATCCTCATAGGAAGATGATTCTTTTACAACTTTCAGAGTTGTTATTTGCGGATCAATTAAAAAAACATTTATTTCAGCGGAGTACCCCATTGGCGTAGCATGTGTATATATCTGATAGATTTTAAATCCTTTAAATTGCTTTACAAATTTCGATTCTAATTCTTTCCTCTGCTTTGTAAGATCCTCATATTCGATAAGGTAATTTTCTTTATCAAGTTGCCCCCCTATTCTAATTAATCGCGTAGAAATCTCACGATATCCAGGTATATCATAAAAACTATTAAAAGCAGAATCCAATGAACTATATTCTATATTTGAAAAATCAGATAAATCAATTTTTCTATCCTTATAATATTTCTCAATTATTACAATTGCTTTATCTCTGGGCGATTCATTAACACATGAAAATAAAACCATTACACTTAATAATAACACAAAAATCTTTTTCATCTATATTCTATTGATTATTAATCTAAGCAAAATAACAATATTATAAACAAACATAAAAATTTCATTCGCTTGGAAGGGTATATGACTGATTGTGAAGAATAGAAAATATTGCGTTGTTAATCGGATTCAGATCGCTGTCGAAGTTGTTACAAAGTATAATGATAAGAGTGTCTTCGTTAACAATGTGTGTCATAATAGAGCGAAATCCATTAATTGCCCCTTGATGAAAAATAAAATTCATTTCTTTATTCAAGTCAGGAACCACAAATTTTGTTATACCGACTCCGTATCCGTAGTTTTCCAAAGCAGGAGTAAACATTAATTCCCGGCTCTTTTTTGATAATATTCTATCTGAATACAACGCTTTATCCCATAAAAGCAAATCGCCGGTTGTTGAGTAAATAGCACCAGCTGAAAAAATAGTGGATAATAAGTCAATGTAGTCGGCATTCGAATAAATGCCAGAATTGAAATTATAACCTTTTGCTATTTCTCTTACAATTGTCGAAGAATTTTCAACACCTGTATTTTTCATTCCCACAACATCTAAGATATTTTTCTGTAAGACTTCTGCATAACTATTCTTCGTGATTTCTTCGATAATTGCTCCTAAAATATAATACCCAGTATTAGAGTATTTATATTTGGTTCCCGGGCTATATAAAAGGTTATCGCTGCAAAATTTTTGAATAAACTCTTTGTGTGAGTATGAACGCTTACTAATATCGGAAAAGAAATTATCACGTTCCGTATATTCCGGAAGTCCTCCTGTGTGGGTTAGCAAATGATGTATTGTTATGCTGTCTCCAATATCTTTTCTATAATAGGGCAAATACTGGCTTATTGGAGTATTTAAGTTGAGCCTGTTGGATTCTACAAGTTGCATAATCAAAACTGCAGTGAACTGCTTGGTAAATGAAACAATACGGAATTTAATGTTGGTGTTATTGGGGATATCAAATTCCCTATTGGCAAATCCATAGCTTTTTTGAAAGATTATTTTGTCTTCCTTCGCAACAAGAACATTGCCGCTAAATTTATTAAGGTTTACGTAGGATTGAATCAACGTATCAATCATCTCATTTTGTGTCTGTGAGAAAACGACGTTATTTGATTGCACCAAAATAAAAACTAAGAATATAATTTTCTTCATTAGTTGTTTATTGTCATTAAATGTCTGTCAGGTTATTTCGATCAGGTAGCTCTCCGGCAGAACCTGTTTCCACTTTACCCGGCAGGGTAAAGATACAACATTTTGAGTTAGTTTGATGGCTTTTAGCTTTCGTTTTGAAATGCGCAATATCCTTATTAAAAATAATAAAATACGGATTTTATTCATTCGATATTACCCGTATATTTGCATAGTGATATTGTTCATGTAATTATTAAAGAAAGGTAACAATCCAACTATATTTTTAGCTTACAATGCCTAAAAATGCCATTGAATCGAAGTCGAAAATGTGGAACCTGTGGCACGGCTGCCATAAGTTAAGCGCAGGTTGTCAGCATTGTTACGTTTACCGTGGCGATGCCAAACGCAACATCGACAGCACGGTTGTGGCAAAAACGAAGAATTTCGACTTACCCGTTCAGAAAAAACGAAACGGCGAATATAAGATACCTTCGGGAGCATTGGTCTACACTTGCTTTACATCTGATTTCTTTGTCGAAGATGCCGATCCGTGGCGTACCGAAGCATGGGAAATGATGCGTCTCCGCAGCGATTTGAACTTTATGATGATTACCAAACGTATCGACCGTCTGCATGAATCCTTACCCGGCGATTGGAGCGACGGTTACGACAATGTGACTATTTGCTGCACCATTGAAAACCAAGATCGTGCAGATTACCGCCTGCCGATCTACAAAGCTGCTCCGATAAAACATAAAATTCTTATTTGTGAGCCACTTTTAGGACGGATTGACCTACGTTCTTACGACATTGGCTCGTGGGTGGAACAAGTGGTAGTCGGTGGCGAATCGGGTTATGGGGCTCGTTCATGCAATTTTGATTGGGTAATGGAGCTTCACGACTTGTGCGTGGAAAATAAGGTTTCATTTTGGTTCAAACAAACAGGAGCGAAGTTTATAAAAGACGGACGATTATACAATATCAGCCGAAGATTGCAGCATTCGCAGGCTCGAAAGGCAGGGATAAATTTTATTTAATTACACATAATCTATTCTGGTGTTTAGTTATCATCGTCTGCCTGAGATTTCAATTCTTTAATCGCCCTGTCGAAATCGCTTTCATATTGTAGCATTTCTTTGCGGCGAGGAATTGTGTTGCCACTTGTGATTTAACGCGATAACCAATCGCGATAATCATGTCTAAATTATAGTTTGGGATGTTTCGCTTTACCGAACGATTACCTTCTGTTTGAACCTGTAAGAAATTCTTACAAGTTCGTTCTTCTTGTAATTCAGCTTCTTGGTAAATATTTCGGATATGTTGAACAATATTTTCTCGTGTAGTGTCAAACAACAGAGCAATTTGTTGTTGCGAAAGCCAAACATCCTGTCCGTCAAAACGAACATTGACATTGATTATACCATTGTCATCCTGATAAATAATGAATTGGCTGTTTGTCGATTGAATTTTATCGTTAGACATAATTTACTATATTCTTGTTTGTTATAACACCACAAACTAATACTTTTAGTGTGCTTTGAACGAGTTGATTAGCTTTAGACAAATATAAAACAATTTTTCAAATTACATACAATCAAAGCCAGGTTTACTTGAAGATTTTAGCAGACGGAGCAGAGTTTATTTACTCACATTTGGCTGATAATAATCTTTATTGCCAGCCAAATGTGTATATGCCATAAGGCCATTCACATAACAATGGTAACTACTTATGGGGTCAGGCGTAATCAATATTCCCCGCTTATACAATCAGAAGTTACAATGGATGATCTTTTTAAATAAAAATCACTACATGTAGTGATTGTACAACGGGGAAGGATTATTTTATTTTGCATTCGGAAGATTGTATCACATAAACTATTATCGAATGAAATTTGCTGTACTGCCTGTCATAATCCTTATCTTGTTAATCTTATCCCCCCCTTTACATAGTGAAGAAATAGACACATTGATGAATAATGTGCAATTGGAAGAAGTCGTCGTACAATCTTTCAAACAAGACAATCGCCTGAAAACCGCCCCATTGTCCGTATCAGTCGTAACCGGAACTGAGATCCGCAACCGAAGCATTATCGACATCAAAGAATTCAGCTCGTTTGTGCCCAACTTCTTCATGCCCGATTATGGATCGAAACTCACCTCTCCGGTATATATCCGCGGGATCGGCTCGAAGATCAATGCTCCCTCTGTCGGGCTCTATGTAGATGGTGTTCCTTATTTTGAAAAATCGGCCTTCGATTTCGATCTTTCTGAAATTTCCAGCGTAGAAATACTACGTGGTCCGCAAGGCACACTTTACGGACGGAACACAATGGGAGGTATCATTAATATTTATACTCAGTCTCCTTTTACCTATAAAGGTACTACGATCAGGGGAGGTCTTGGTAATTATGCGGATCGTACCGCCGGCTTTTCCCACTATGGAAAGGTAAACGAGACTTTTGGGTATACCTTTTCCGGCGATTATTCACACCTGGGAGGCTTTTTTACCAACCAGTATACCGGAAAGAAAGCAGATGAATCGGATAGCGGATCGGGACGGATACGTCTTGAATGGCGACCGGCAGGGCAATGGACATTCCAGTTGCAAAGCTCGGTTGACTATTCCGATCAGGGCGGTTATCCCTATGCACAGGTAGATTCCGCCACACGGAAGCCGGGGGAAGTAAATTATAACGATTACAGTTCTTATAAACGGCTTATTTCCACTTCCGGCCTTACGCTCGGCTATATTGGCAACTCGTTCAGCCTGAACAGCCAGACCGCTTTTCAATATCTTACCGACGAGCAAGGTATCGATCAGGATTTTACTGCAGCCAGCGTTTACTTTGCCCGCCAGGATCAGACACAACGGATGCTCTCACAGGAGATCAACCTCAAATCGAATACCGGCAAGGACTATCAATGGCTCTTTGGCGCTTTCGGCTTCTGGCAGGGAGTAGATAATGAAGTGATCCTTGAATACAAAGCGCAGCAATATGAAACGGATAAATTGTATGACAACCCAACCTATGGGCTTGCCCTGTATCACCAATCAGTCTTCAATAACCTGCTGACAGATGGCCTTTCACTCACCCTCGGTCTCCGGTACGACCATGAAAAGGCTTCTACCGATTACATTGCCTACAAACAAACATTTGATACCCGTACAGAGACAGACTCTTATGATCACGACCTGAAATTCGATCAATTGACACCCCGTATCGTGCTTCAATACCTTTTCCCGTCCAAACAGACCCTATATGCTTCCGTTACGAAAGGTTATAAAACCGGTGGGTTTAATACCTCGTTTGAGCGGGATGAAGACCGGTCGTTCAAGCCTGAATACAGCTGGAACTACGAACTGGGCAGTAAGCTGCATTTCTTCGACAATCGATTGCGAGCTGAGATCGCTCTGTTCTATATAGACTGGCGCAACCAGCAGATTTACCAGGTGCTACCGAGTGGCCGGGGACAGATGCTGAAGAATGCCGGCCGTTCTTTTAGTGAAGGGCTGGAGGTAAGCCTGCAAGCCAATCCGGTTAACGGGCTTATGCTACAAGCCGGTTATGGTTTCACATATGCGAAGTTCAAAGACTACAAACAGAGTGAGACAGTAGACTATTCGGACAATTACCTCCCGATGGCACCGGCTCATACGCTTTCGCTCGGTGCCGATTACACCCTTTCATACGTAGGCCCGTGGATCGACCGGCTCACGTTCAGTATGTCGTATAATGGCACCGGAAAATTCTATTGGAATGATAACAATAAAGTGAGTGAGCCCTACTATGGAATCCTGAACGGACGTATCGCTGCAACGAAAGGAGTTCTCAGTCTTGCCGTCTGGGGAAAAAATATCGGCCAGCAGGACTATATTGCCTATTATTTTGAAACCTCCGGTAAAGGATTTGCCCAAAAAGGAAAACCTTTTACCTACGGTGTCGACCTGGCGTTTCATTTTTAAATATATACGTTTCATGCACATGGATAAGTTAAAAGTAGGTAAACTGGGAACCTTTTTCTGTCTTTATATTGCACAGACAATCCCGATGAGTTTTTTCTCTACCGCACTCCCGGTGATGATGCGGCAGGAGAATTTTTCCCTGACAACCATCGGGTTGCTCCAGCTCATCAAACTACCCTGGATATTCAAGTTCCTATGGTCTACATTTATGGACAGGCGGATGGAAACAGTGCATGATTATAAACGATGGATCATTTCCGCTGAACTGGTATATGCCGCTTTAATCTTTCTCATCTCCTTTCTCGACTTTAAGGCCGACTTCTATTTTATACTTCCGCTCATCATCCTGGCTTTCATAGCTTCGGCCACCCAGGATATCGCTACCGATGCACTGGCTGTCCTGTCTTTCAGCCGGAAAGACAAAAGCCTTGTAAACAGCATGCAATCGATGGGTAGTTTTGGAGGCACATTGCTGGGAAGCGGTGTTTTGTTATTGCTTCTGCATAAAATGGGATGGAGCAATATGTTGCCGTTCCTCGCCCTATTCGTATTTATCGCTTTGCTGCCGCTGGTACTGAATCGCCGGATGCAGATTCACCGGGATACGAAACCCGAACGGGCCAAACGGGCAGATATGTTCTATTTCTTTACTCAGAAAGGCATATATAAACAAGTCGGCTTCCTTTTTCTCTGTTACTCAGGCCTGATAGGTACGCTGGCCATGTTGAAACCCTACCTGGTAGACCTGGGATATGATATGAATGAGATTGGGGTTATGAATGGAATGGCCGGTACGTTTGTAGGCTTCATTGCAGCTTTTGCGGGAGGCTTTATTGTACGTTGGGTGGGACGGTACTGGTCACGCATTTTGTTCGCCGGCAATATCATTATAACGGCGACCTATTTCCTGGCTCTGTCATTCATCCATCCGGTAACATTGATGTTGTATGTCGGTATTTTCATGCTATGGGGAAGCTATGGGATGGCAACAATCATTGTCTATACCACTGCTATGGATTGCGTGCGTCCGGGAAGAGAAGGTACGGACTTTACCGTACAGACTGTGATTACACACCTCAGCAGTATGATCATCGCTATTGGCAGTGGTAAACTTGCTGATCACCTGGGCTACCGGGGATTATTCATTTTCGAACTCTTATTAGCCCTATTGACTTTCTGTTATATTACTTTTGTATTTAAGTATGACAAACGAGAAGAAAACAATCTCCCTGCTGGAGAAATATAATACACCGGTACCCAGATACACCAGTTATCCACCGGCTAACTATTTTACCGGCGGGTTCGGTGCGGCAGATTATGCACAGGCAATCAGGGATTCCAATGCCCTATCGCCCGGTCATCTTTCTTTTTACATCCACATCCCTTTTTGTCGCCATCTTTGCCATTACTGCGGATGTAATTCCTTCCCGGCAATGAAGCCTGCGGATGTAGACCGTTATGTCTCTGCCCTTCATACCGAAATGGATACCGTGATCAGGATGATTGATCCTACACGGCAGATTGCACAGATCCATTACGGAGGGGGTTCGCCGACTTTCCTCCCTGTAGCAGTATTAAAAGAAATGAACGACCATTTGTTGTCGGCTTTCACCTGCATCGATCGTCCTGAGATCGCTATCGAATGTCATCCGGGATATCTTGATGAATCCTACTGGATAGCTCTGGCGGAAGCCGGTTTCAATCGTTTCAGCATTGGTGTTCAGGATATACGCGAAGAAGTGCTGAAAGCCGTCAACCGCCGTCCGTCGCTGCTCGATATGGAGACGATATGCCGTATCCTCCGTACATCCGGAGGAGGAATTAATATGGATTTTTTGTACGGATTGCCTTTTCAGACCAGAAATAGTTTTGCGCATACGATCGAACAGGCTATCACCTGGCAGCCCGACCGGTTGGTTACTTTCTCCTATGCACATGTTCCCTGGGTAAATAAACAGCAGCTGCTCCTTGAAAAAAGCGGATTGCCTGCAAGTGAAGAAAAAAGCGGAATGTTCAGGGATGCAGAAGCTTTATTGCTGGCCGCCGGTTACCGTTCGGTCGGGCTGGATCATTTTGTCCGTCCGGAAGATGAACTCTTTCTGGCTTTGGAGCAGAAAAAACTCCGCCGTAATTTCCAGGGGTATTGTACCGGACGCACCACCGGACAGGTCTATGCATTCGGTGCCACCGGTATCAGCCAGTTGCATGGCGTATACGCCCAGAATGCCAAAGGGATCAGCGACTATATCGAACGGATCGAAGCCGGATCGATGGCTACCGTTAAAGGCTATCGCCTGAACTACGAAGAATATATCACAAAAGAAGTGATTGAAACCCTGATGTGTAATTACACTATTGACTGGGAAGAACTATCGGAAAGACTGTCTCTTCCCATTGATACTATTATGGGGGCAACTGCATACAACGAGAAGGCGCTTCGCACATTCGCCGATGATGGCATTATCACATTGACTGAAAAGCAAATAAGCGTTACACCCAAAGGGAAACTCTTTGTCAGGAACGTCGCTGCCTCTTTGGACAAACTGATGATGCAAACTGATAAAACATTTTCTAAACCGGTATAAATTGTAAATGGAAACAAAACAGATTGATGTTGCCGTAATCGGCGCCGGTATTACCGGACTGACGACTGCCTTTCTCCTCCAGCAGAAAGGAAAACAGGTACACCTGCTGGAACGGGCCAACCGTACCGGCGGACAGATTCAGACTTTCCACGAAGCGGGCTTTACGTTTGAAAGCGGGCCGAACACCGGAACGGTCTCTTGCCCGGAAGTTGTCGAATTATTTACCCGGTTGCACTCCACATCCAGCCAACTTGAAGTTGCCTGTAAGGCAGCCAAACGAAGGTTGATCTGGAAGAAAGACCGTTTCCATGCACTACCATCAGGATTATTAGCTGGAATCACTACACCTTTATTTACTTATAAAGACAAGATCCGCCTGTTGGGAGAACCGTTCCGCAGTAAGGGAACAACTCCGGATGAATCGGTTGGTCAACTGGCATGCCGGCGTTTGGGGAAATCTTTCTTTAATTATGCTGTCGATCCATTTATATCCGGCATATATGCAGGTGATCCGATGAAACTGGTTACGCGGTATGCACTTCCCAAGCTCTATAATCTGGAACAAAATTATGGAGGCTTCATCCGGGGAAGCATTGCCAAGATGAAAGAACCTAAGACAACGCGTGACCGTTTGGCGACCAAGGAGATATTTTCGGTTACCGGAGGTCTGGAAAACCTGACGATAGCTTTAGCCGGTCAGATTGGCTCTGAGCATATATCCCTGTCGGTATCCAATACTGTCCTTCAGCCATTGGCTGATGGCCGTTGGCAGATTTCCTGTATGACCCCGCAGGGTGAGCAAACTTTCCTTGCCAGTAAGGTGGTCACTACTGTAGGAGCTTATTGTCTACCCAAACTGATCCCTTTTGTTCCTTCGGAGTTAATGGATAAGATCACAAACCTCCGATATGCACCTGTTATACAAGCTTCCGTTGGCATACGCGATACCGGCGCCTTGCATCTGAATGCCTTCGGCGGACTTATTCCTTCCATTGAGCAAAAACCGATCCTGGGAATTCTTTTTCCTTCTTCGTGCTTTTCTTCCAGGGCTCCGCATGGAGGTGCGCTTTTTTCCTTTTTTATGGGGGGAGTCAGACATCCGGAAATGATGGAATGGACAGACGATGAGATCAGGAACGTTATAGTAACGCATTTGCATTCCATGCTACGGTTCCCATCCAATATATCTCCCGACCTGATTCGGATTTTCCGTCATTCCCGCGCCATTCCCCAATACGGACAAAGCAGCGGTGAACGTTTCGAGGCTATCAGCCGGATCGAGAACCAATATCCCGGACTCATCCTGGCCGGTAACATCCGCAACGGTATCAGCCTTGCCGACCGTATCCGCCAGGCTTCGCTGGTAGCAGAAACAATGATTGGGTAACTGTAAAACTAAACCAAATTATTTTTTATTTTTTCGCCTAGTGTTCTACAATTGCTGACTACGGGGGTTGCGGGTGGCTTCAATATCTACCGACACAAAATCTGGCGCGGGTGACAAAAGCTGATAATACCGCTTTGCCGCCCGAAGAAAGCAGACCAAATCTATCTACTCCATTTTTAAAGGCGTAAAAAATTCAATTAGATTTTCTTCAGGATCTCTCAAGTAAACAACTCTCATTCCCCAATCAAGCATATCGGTTGGCTGATTGATAAACTTAACACCCTTTACAGAAAGAGTTTTAAAGGTTTCATCAACACTTTCAACTTCAAATGATATCATCATTTTTTCTCTGCAATTAACCGGCTGATTTTTGTCCACATTACCAACAACAGGTGCCATAAGGTCAGACGTAAATATTGCTAATCCTTCGACACCTTCGGCTACTTTAAAACTCCCATAGCATCCTTCAATATTAAAAGCTGCTTCTAAACCAAGTTTCTCGGTATAAAACCTGAAACACTTTTCATAGTCTTTGACTAATATTCTTACGTTGTTTAATTTCATAATTGTTTAATTTTTGATTGGTTTATGTTGCTTTTTTATTGTTGTTTTAATTTTCATTTCTACGTTTGCCAAATTGTTATCAGCTGATCGCAAATTTGATTGTTGGCGTACTTCCAACAGTGACTGCCGTGCTTAGCCTTTCAAAAGCAAAGGTATCGAAAATAAATGTGATTTTGTCTTTCACTTTCAATTGTTGCGTAGCAGTGAACACTGTTTCTCAACTTTCAATTAATATCAACCAGCCACTTACTACTTTTTTTGAAGTATTTGCAGATTTGATGTACCTTTGTGGTCTTTATGACGCAAAGATGATTTCGATTGAAGGACTGACAGTTGAATTTGGCGGATTTACGCTATTAGACGGACTTTCGTTTGTGGTGAACAACAAAGACCGGATTGCATTGGTAGGAAAAAACGGTGCAGGCAAATCTACATTATTAAAGATATTGGCACGTATGCAGGCGCCGACTTCGGGAGTGGTTAGTATTCCGAAGGATACAACCATCGGTTATCTGCCTCAGCAAATGCAATTATCCGATAAGCATACAGTACGTGAAGAGGCCGAACGTGCTTTCGAACAAATTCACCTGATGGAAGAAGAAATCAACCGGATTAATACGGAGTTGGCCGAACGTACGGATTACGAATCGGAAGCTTTTCAGAAACTGATTGACCGGGTAACACTGCTTTCCGAACAGTTCCAGATGATGGGAGGAACGAATTATCATGCCGAACTGGAACGGACACTGATGGGATTGGGATTTACACGCGATGATTTTGAGCGCCCTACCTCCGAGTTCAGTGGCGGATGGCGTATGCGTATCGAATTAGCTAAACTATTGCTTCAACGTCCGGATGTACTGTTGCTGGATGAGCCTACAAACCATCTGGATATCGAGTCAATCCAATGGCTTGAAACGTTTATTGCTACCCGTGCCAATGCAGTAATATTGGTTTCTCACGACCGTGCATTTATCGATAATACAACCATACGCACAGTTGAAATCGAATTAGGCAAGATCTACGATTATAAAGTAAAATATTCTGATTACGTAGAACTACGTAAAGAGCGGCGCGAACAGCAACAGCGGGCTTACGAAAATCAACAAAAGAAACTAGCCGATACGGAAGCTTTTATCGAGCGGTTCCGCTATAAAGCGACAAAAGCCGTACAGGTACAGTCGCGCATCAAGCAACTGGAAAAAATTGAACGCATCGAAGTGGACGATGTTGACAGCTCGGCTTTACGCCTGAAGTTCCCTCCTGCCCCACGCTCGGGTTCATATCCTGTAATAACAGAGAACCTGACGAAGCGCTACGGTGATCACCTGGTTTTTTCGGGGGCTACTTTTACGATTCACCGGGGCGATAAAGTTGCTTTTGTCGGCAAAAACGGTGAAGGTAAATCCACCCTCGTCAAATGTATCATGGATGAAATCGATTACCAGGGAACACTGACTTTAGGACATAATGTAAAGATCGGCTATTTTGCGCAGAACCAGGCACAGTTGCTTGACGAAAACCGGACTGTATTCGAAACCATCGATTATGTAGCCGTGGGAGATGTACGAACAAAAATCCGCGATATACTCGGTGCGTTTATGTTTGGTGGCGAAGCTTCGGACAAGAAAGTGAAAGTGCTGTCGGGTGGCGAACGCAGCCGGTTAGCCATGATCCGTTTATTGCTCGAACCGGTCAACCTGTTGATTCTGGATGAGCCGACCAATCACCTGGATATGCGTTCGAAAGATGTATTGAAGGATGCACTACGCGACTTCGATGGTACGATCATTGTGGTTTCGCACGACCGGGAATTCCTGGACGGACTGGTAGATAAGGTCTACGAATTCGGAAACAAACAGGTGAAAGAACACCTGGGAGGTATTTATGAGTTTCTGGAACGTAAGAAAATCGAGAATTTACAGGAACTGGAGCGTAAAACCACTGCTAATATGGTTTCCGAATCAACCTCTCAAACAATAGATACGTCTTCCACTTCTAAACTATCATACGAAGAACAAAAAGAACGTAGTCGTGTGCAACGCCGCCTGGAGAAGGCCATCACGGATTCGGAACAGAAGATTGCACGGTTAGAAAAACAAATAGCTGAATCGGAGGCACGCCTTGCTACTCCCGAAGGCGCTTCGGATACGGCGCTTTATATAGAGTATGAAGCTGCCAAGAAAGAACTATCCCAAACGATGGATCAGTGGACGGAGCAAACGATAGAACTGGAGGAATTTGGGAAAGATTAATTTTCTACCTGTCTTTCTATAGCTTGTTGCTGCAACGCGGTATATTCTCTCAGCATATCAATGATTTCTTTTCCGGCATTCACCCGGATAGCGTATGTAATAGGACGATTACTACGGTCTTTTACATTCTCCTGTAATACGTCGGCACCATTTTCCAATAAATAGGTTACAATAGCAATATCTTTTTGAAAAATAGCTGTATTCAACGGATCAGAGCCACGTCCTTCAGGTTCAAAATTAACATCGGCCCCATTTTCAACCAACAACTGTACCATTTTGAGATCTTTCTTGGATATAGCATACGTTAACGGACTACCGGGGTATGCACTGTAACTGATCTCATTGATATTGCTTCCTTCGCAAATCGCTTTTTCTGCTTTTTTATAGTCGTGCTTCTCTATAGCCTGCATCAAGGACCTAATTCATCCCATTCCCGTTTTTCGTTTATTAATCCGCTAAGAATCCATCCAAATGCCGGTATCAGACATATGAAGCCGGCTATAAAAAAAGTTTTCCCTTTGTGCTGTTTAAATTTGCGATAAAAAGAGAGTATCAGTAAAGCGATTCCTATAACCGCAAATATGATTATAACCAATAAAATCGCATAAACAAAAAGAAATACTAACGCGCCATATCCTTCTGCCATATTCTTATCTTTTTAATATCTGTGAATTAATTTCATTCTGCCTACATTGTCCTACCATAAAGTAGCAAAAGGTAAGACTGCAAGTACTTTTGAATTAAATACCTCACTTATAAAAGCTCTTCATAATGTTAAAACGCTTATAGTTGGTAGAAAATTGTTATCTAACTGTTGAAAATTTTTATTAAATTTGGCGATGTGTTTCGACTAATACCAGTTGTCATTGCAATTTTACATTATTATATTATAATCAAATCTAAACAAAGATGAAGAGGATTTTCTTATTTTTGACCCTACCCCTGTTAGTTTTATTATTTGGTCATGATGCTGCAGCACAGCAGAAAAGCCCACGTATCGGCATTGCCGGTATACAAATTGAAAACAGTGTGTTTATGCCTAACCGGCAGCCAATAGTTGGAGTTCCGCTTACCTTACCGGATTATCTGAGTCCGGATTCTGCTATGGGACAGGCTGCAACGTGGCTCCCTGCTTTAATGGGGCGTGGCGGCGGCCGCGGACCTGTAACGAAAGAATCATATGATGCTTTTGTTGATCAGACAATTGAAATAATCAAGGCCAACATGCCATACGATGCTTTCTGGTATTATATGCATGGAGCATGCAGTGTGGATGGCGTTGAGGATCCGGAAGGCTATTTTATGGAAAAAATCCGTGGAGTTATCGGAAACGATGTGCTTACTACTACAACGATGGATCTTCATGGTAATCCATCCCTGAAAGTGGCTCTTTATTCCGATTTGATCACTACATTTCGCCATGCCCCTCACGATGACTGGAGAGAATCGCATCGTCGCGGCGTAGTAAATCTTCTTGATCGCATTGCTTCGGGCAAGGGACGTCCGGCTTACAAAGCATGGGTGGCAGTTCCCGTATTGCTTTCGGGAGAGTGGACAAGTACCCGCGCCGAACCAGCCAAGTCACTCTATGCCATGGTTCCCGAAGTGGAAGCAATGCCCGGCGTAACAGATGCAGGCATTTGGATAGGTTATGTATGGGGAGACGATCCTCGTAACCAGGGTGTAGTGATGGTTTATGGCGACGACAAAGCAAATGTAGAAGCCGGTGCAAAGAAACTCGCTCAAAAATTCTGGGACGTTCGCAAACAGTTCTCTTTAGAAGCGCCCGGGTACGATCTTGAAAAATGTATTGATTTAGCCGTTGCCAGTAAGAAAAAACCTTTCTTTATCAGCGACATGGGTGATAACCCTGGTGGTGGCGGATCGGGTGAAGTAACCTGGACATTAGCCCGCGTATTAAAACGTCCGGAGTTTCAGTCTACAAAAGGAAAGAGCCTGCTTTATTGCTCTATCCCGGGAAGCGAACTCGTTGAAGCTGCACGGAAAGCCGGTGTCGGCGGTCAGGCAGAAGGCTATGTAGGAGCTATGACAGACAATTCTTATGAACCTCCAGTTTGGTTATCAGGTACAGTTGTATACGTTAGTCCTGCTCCGGATCCTGCACAGGCATCCGATCCTCAATCCGGCAGACGCAGTAATATCGCTATTATCAAAACCGGAAGTATTTATGTCGTTGTGGGAACTTCTTCTCCGACACCACCTTTAGATGGCACCGGAGTTGATCCGAGCAAGATGGATATTGTAATGGTTAAACAAGGTTATTTGGTGAACCAATGGTACAATATGCAGGCAGACTGGGTGATGGCTCTGACTCGCGGAGGCGTTGACCAGGATTTTAAGAGTCTTCCGTACAAGCACATTATCCGTCCGATGTATCCATTGGATCCGGATATGCCGGATCCGGAACTTAACGTAATATTTGTTCCTTCCGCAAAACATATGTTCGGCAGATAAAAACAGATATAATCAGTAGTTAAAGTAGTCACTGGAGTTATCAGTCGCGTTGCTCCTTAGGAGTTAAGTAGAAAAACCAGCAGGTGGTGTAATAATATAATCACGTTATTAATCATTCTTCCCTACTTGACTTCTTGACTACTAACGTAGTGATAACTTCTTTGACTACTTGTTTGCATTATTTATCCAAATACCGTGTATATTCGCACGCTGCCAGTAAAAACGCTCCTACCCCAAAGTTAGCTGTCGATTGTTTGTCGACCACTTGCCCGGGAATTGCTTTTTCGCCGATAGGCTGTACATATCCTACGGAACCGTCAGATTGCAGTGCTGTATTCTTCAGATAATTCCAACCTTTTAATGCAGCATTCATATATTTTTCTTTTTCCAGATACCCGTTATTAATACCCCAAAACAATCCATAGGTAAAAAAGGCTGTTCCACTGGTTTCGTAGCCGGGGGCATGTGCAGGATCCAGCATACTGCGTGTCCAGTATCCTTCAGGCTGCTGACTGGCAATAATCGCTTTTGCCATATCCTGAAAACGCTGGATATACTTTGTCCGGTTCGCATTCGTCTGCGGTAAATCTTTTATAACTTTTGCAAATGCAGCAAAAACCCATCCGTCGCCACGCGCCCAGAAATCTTTTTTTCCGTTTGCAGATGTATGTTTCGGATAAATATATTTGGCATCACGGTAATAAAGATTCGCTTCCGAATCATACATGATCTTATCTGCGTAGCTAAGGTATTCATCCAGTTTTTCCGGATAAAGCGGATTACCGGTAATATGATATAACTTAGTCATTACCGGCATCACCATATACAAACCGTCGGCCCACCACCAGTAATCATTCCGTGAGGTACTCATCTGGTATTCCATCACTTCGCGGGCACGGGCTATTTTGCGTTCGTCAGGATCAAGTACATATAAGTCCGCATACGTCTGGAAACAAGTCTGCCAATCGCCAAAAAGCACATATTCGTCTGTTTCACCATAACTATATTTCCAGTTTATTTTATCATCCGATTTGGCCCCTTTCCACTCATTATGCTCAGCCCATTTTTCGGAATAACGGCGATATTCTTCTTTTCCCGTTAGGAAATAAGCTTCCATATTACCGGTATGGTAAGCCGCATGTTCCCAGAATGCCCATCCCGGTTCGGGATGCGTAGTTTGCCAGTGATTGTTCACTTTATGTATAATTGCCAAGACCTGCTCTTTTTCAGATGAATTGGCATTTACGCCCAAAACAACCATTGGGCATAGTAGTATCATTATAACTGTAAATAATTTGCTTAACCGTATCATTTTTTGAATAATTATAGTTAAAGGAATTCAATATTCTAAGTTTGAAACGCGGATTAACACAAATTTCCGCAGATTATCTTTTCTTCTTTCATTGTCAATTGCCAACTCCCAATTGTCATCAATTGATTTCAATATTCCACCGGATAATCCTTTTTAAACAACTCGCTTTTAAATGCTTTTTTTGAAGTCCACGCTTCTTCAGGCGATGTCCAGAACGAATCTTTCTCCGGAAGCCCCAACGGCAGAAAGCTCGTAGAGGTGAGATACATACTACCGTTATTACTATACCAATCTCCCAATTCCGGTTGATGTCCGGCAAACCCGATCGTTAAATAACCATCAGAAGTAAAGTTCGACTGAGCTACAAAGATGCTTTTATGAACAGCGGTCAGGGCTGAGCGTATTTGTCCTTCGGTATGTATTTCCGAAAGCTGCTTTTTCCATGCTAATAAAGCCAACGGCTGAAAAGCGCCTGTACGGTAAGTCAGCGAACGTCCGAATGGCGGGAATGTTCCTTCCGGAGAAACAAACCGCTCCAGATGTTCGGAAAATCGTTTCATCCGTTTCAGAGCCTGTTCATATACATCCTTCCTGATTGTATTTTTTTCTACCAACACTTCCAGTATCTCTACCAGCATCGGATGAATCACAAACGAATTATAATAATCAAAATGAAACTTCGTTCCGTCCGAATACCATCCATCTCCGACATACCATTCATTTAATTTCTGTAATGTCAGATCAATACGCATCGGATCATAGTCTTCGTCTACCATAAGCAAAAAGGCTTCATTCATGGCAGCAAACAACAACCAATTCGTATACGGAGGCTTTACACGCCTCAGAAGCTTAATTTCTGTAATAATGCGTTGTTTCGTGGTATTATCCAAAGGTTCCCATAACTGTTTAGGGGCGCGTATTAACGCATTGGTAAAATAGGCGGAGTCGACCAACGGCTGTCCTTCTTTTCTCCAAAGCAGGTAATCGGGGCTGGAAGGATCGACCGAATGAGCGTAACTCTGCAACGCCCAATCGCGTAATTGTTTCCTTTTCTTGCCTTCATCCGTATTGTCTTCCGGTAGCGTAAGCCAGGGAGCAACACCGGCTATTAACCGTCCGAAACATTCCATATATGTTACGGCTTTATCACGACCATCCCAAGTAGGGCTTAATTCAACCGTCATATTCTTTTGCAGTTCGCCTTTCGCCATATTCGACAAAACCGGAGATGCTATCTTATAAAGCAAATCACTCCAGTATTCCCGGTCGTTGGCTGTGACTTTCTGAGCCGTTTTCTTTTTTTGTGTTGTGGCAGCCTGCAATGTATTTCCGGTAAGCCCTGCTGCTCCCGAAACGGCTAATGTTTTTATAAAATTTCTTCTTTCCATACTATAATTAGTAGTTAGTAGTTGGTAGTTAGTAGAGTAGAATAATTGAAAAATGACCGGTACTGTTACATTTTTGCAACAAATACCGGTCACACAACAATCTTTTCACCCAAATTGCCTAAAATCTAACGAATCAATAACCGGGATTCTGTTCCAATACTGCATCTTTATTCAACTGGATATCATTCAATGGTATCGGTAATAAAGTATGGAAATCCTGGAAACCTGTGATTGAATAAGAAGGAGCAGTTTCACCATTTAAGGCAATACGTGCTTTTAACGTATTTGTACGAACCAATGTCATCCTACGATTTTCTTCTGCAACCAACTCACGGATACGTTCATCCAGAATAAAATCCAGGCTAATATCACTTGCTGATACTTTTCCTAAATCAACGTTTCCTGACGAAGCACGTGATGCTTTAAAAGCACGGTCACGCAAAACATTAATATCATCCGCCGCACCCTGATTGTTTCCCTGGCGGAAACGGGCTTCGGCACGTAGTAAATAAGTTTCCCCCAGACGCATCAACGACCAGTCTTTTACAATAGCATATCCGAAGTCGTCCTGCGGATCATATCCTCCCCATTTAGTCGGATGTGGATAATAGATTTCCATAGAGTCTTTCTCGGCCGGTGTTACAGGGTCGCCTGTTCTCACCACAATGTCTTTTACTCCTTTACCTTCATCAACACGCCAACCATTGGCATCGATACCGATTGTCTTTTCGAAATCCGGCCGGTTATACCATAATTGGCGGCGGATGTTAAAGTTAGAATTACGGATATCACCATCAGCAAACAGGCCATATTTCACATAATTACTGATACGTAAACGTCCGTTGCCACGTCCACCGATAGAGTCGGCATTCTGCATACCTTCGATCTTATGAAAAGCCGGTACCCAGTTACGGCGTTGCTGCGGATTATCAATCGTTCCGCCATTTACATCGCGGTTGTTTTCCACCTCGAAAATCCAGATACCTTCCGTATTACCCTGTGAGCGGCGTTGGTTACCCCAGCGGAACATATCCGAATAGTAATCGCCTCCTTCGGACAGGAACTTTCCATAACGTGTTTCAATCAGTTTATAATTGCCTTCGGTTATAATCGGACTAACGGCTTCTTCTGCTTTTTTGAAATAAGAAGCGTCACGCATACCCATACGTAAATATGCCTCACCAGCCATCTGGCGTGCAGCATCTTTGCTTATGCGGCTCTCTGTCGCTAATCCATTTACTGCCGGCAGATTAGCAATCGCAAATGTAAGATCGCTATCTATCAATTGGTCTATTACGGGAACTTCTTCGCGTACATAATCCGTTTTAGGAACTTTTGTTGATTCTACAACCAATGGAACTTTGCCCCAAAGCGTAACCAACATATTATAGGAATAGGCACGGAAAAACATCGCTTCCGCCTTATATGCAGCCAGTTCTGCAGCATTACCATTCGTATCGGCTTCTACCTCGGCAATAATAAGATTAGCGCGGTCAATCATCTCATATAGTCTTTCCCATAAAATGGACACATCTTTTTGATCGGCGTTCATCTGCCCATAGTTGTAAAACGCTCTTGCAGCATCAGTAATTGCTCCCGGAACCCCTACATCGGTACCCATCTGCCAACAGGCAACGAAGCCCTGCTCTTCACTTACTCCCCATAGGGCGCCAAATGTACGATGAATACCTAAAACTTTGGCTTTATAATCTTTCACTTCCGGACCATAATTGGAATACATTTTTTCATCCAGAAAGCTGTCGCTACATGATGTCGTTCCCATTGCCAGAACGGAGGTAGCGGCTAATGCTATATATATATTCTTTAATTTCATACGATTATAATTATTTTTTTTACTTAAAATGTTCAATTTTGATTAGTCATTTTGCGTGACTCAGCAAAATCCAAATAAATTTGGCTTCTGCCTTCACTACTTAAAATGTTAGATTAACACCAAAAACAAAACTTCTTGTATAGGGATAGTTGCTTGAATCGTAAACTCTTTCATTTCTTGTATCATCCCATGTGTTACCACCACGACCTATCTGCCGCGCTTCCGGATCCCAACCGAGCCAGTCTGTAAACGTCAACAAATTACGTCCGCTAACATACATTTGCAAACCACCGATACCGATTTTATCTATAGCTGACTGTGGTAAGTTATAGCTTAAAGTAAGATCTTTCAAACGAGTAAAGCTTGCATCTTTAGGAAAACCATAACTATATTTATTAGCGTTATCATTCAAGCTTTTCCATTCGTTGCTCTTATTTTCAGCAGTCCAATATCCGATTTCCGATGGTGAATTACGACGTCCCAATTCATCTCCCGCAATATTCAAATAGGAATTATTCTTCTTCAATCCCTGAACGGTTTGAATAAAGAAACTCAATGAAAAATCTTTGTAGGTGAATGTGTTTGTGATACCGCCAATCCATTTAGGAGTCGTTTGTCCTTGTACTACTTTATCTTCATCGGGAGTAATCCTGCCATCACCATTAATATCTGCCAGTTTCAAATCGCCTGCCTTAGCCTGTGGATCCCAATCCAAATGTAGACCGGCAGCAATTTCATCTTCCTGCCAGATTCCGACCTTCTTATAATCATATATTACACTAATCGGCTGTCCGATAAACCATTTATTTCCTACATCATCTTTGCCATCCCCGTATAAGTCTTTGATTTCATTCTTATTCCAGGAGAAAACAATTGAAGAACTCCATGTAAAATCTTTTTTCACAATATTTCTTGTGTTCAGAGTTAACTCAATACCTTTATTGGCAGTTTCTCCCATATTGGCATATACTTTATTGTAACCTGAAATCCTCGGTAAATTACGTTCCAGCAACAAATCGTTGGTAGTAGAGAAATAGGCATCCACATTACCTGTAATACGATTATTGAACAATCCGAAGTCAACACCGACATTAAATGATTTTGTGGTTTCCCACGACAGATCAGCATTACCCATCAATTCATTCGGATGCAAAGCTGTAGAGCTTGCCCCATTCATCGGCAACTTATTTACATCCATTTTTACGCGTGATTGATATACACCAATCGCTTCATTCCCTGATTTACCATACGAAGCCCGTAGCTTAAGATTATTCAACCAGCTCTGTTGGCTTTCCATAAAACTCTCGTTAGCAATGTTCCATCCTAAAGCGACCGAAGGGAATACGCCATATTTGTTGTTGTCGCCAAACACAGACGAACCATCACGACGTACGGTTACCGTAAATAAGTAACGGCTGTCGTACGAATAATTCAAACGGCCCATTTGCGAAACCGTTGTATACAATTCTGTTTTAGAACCGGTTTTCTGTGTTTCAGCACTACCCATGTTATTCCACAATAATTCATCGTCAATAAATTTTTCAGCTTCTGCTGTTACCTCCTGGAATTTTCTTCGTGAAGCAGCATACAGAGCTGTAATGTCGAAATGGTGCTTTTCGATATCCTTACTGTATGATAATATATTCTCTATCGTATAGCTGGCCGTTTCCGAATTGTAAATTTTTGCATAACCGGACGGTTTGTTCATTGTCGCGCCTTCATACGAATTTTCACGTTTAGGCATATAAGCATATCCTCCATTAAATTTATATTTCAGACCTCCTAACGGCGACCATATTTTACCAAAATCGAGATCGGCATAACCGTTGATGTTAATATTATTCTGCCGGCGTTGTGGTTTTTGCGTTGTCCACATCAATGGATTTGTAAATAAAGTTTCACTATACATCGGATAAATGGCATAATTTCCTTCATCATCATACATGGTAGCATACGGAGTCATGGCTTCGGCCATCAACAGATTGGCACGGCCTCCATCCCGGTTATGAAATACCATGTAAGAATTTGTTCCGACAGTGAGGTAATCCGTCACATTCATATCTATATTCGTACGAATAGAATATCTTTTATAGTTGAATCCTTCAATAATACCTTTTTGGTCCATATAGTCAGCCGAAACATAATATTTGACTTTTTCCGCACCACCCGAAACATTCAAACCATGATTCTGTATGATACCCGTTTTTGAAACCGCATCAATCCAGTCTGTTTCGAGTCCGTTCTTTTGATTTTCGGCCTCATATTCATATTTCACATAGTCGTTAAACATCGATTTTCCTTCATTAACAGCCGTATAATCCCGGTATAATTGTGTCATTTCCGTACCAGTGCGAAAATCCATTTTATTTGAAAAATCCTCAATACCTACATAACCATTGTAACGAACCGTAGGCTTTCCGTTTGCACCCCGTTTGGTCGTGATCAATATTACCCCATTGGCCCCATTAGTACCATAAATAGCTGTAGCTGAAGCATCTTTAAGAATTTCCATTGATTCGATATCATTCGGATTGATATCGTTTAAGGTTCCACCCGATTTGCTGATAGGTACACCGTCAACGACAACATAGGGTCCCGAATTTGCATTGATGGAATTTCGTCCGCGTACTAAAGCATCCGGAGCATCGCCCGGTATGGAAGAAGTCTGTGTAATCGTAACACCCGCAGCAGCACCCTGAACAGCTTGTAATACATTAGTAACAGGCAATTTTCCTAAACGTTCCTTAGATACCGATGTTACAGAACCGGTTACATCCGATTTTTTCTGTACACCATACCCTACTACCACCACTTCGTCCAGCGCCTGGGTATCTTCGTTTAATACAATGTTAAAAACACTCTGATTTCCCACCTGAATTTCCTGGGGTACATAACCGATATATGAGACTTGCAAAGTTGCTCCTGCAGGAACATCCAGAGAAAACTCACCATCGAGATTTGTAATAGTACCAATAGATGTTCCTTTTACTGAAACATTTGCACCAATAACCGTTTCACCGGTTTGATCGGTTACTACACCTGTAATTTTTTTTGTTTGTTGTTGGCTTGCAGCACTGACCGGATAGAGTTCATCTGAGTCGTGTGCAAAAGCTTTTCCCGAAAAAACAGAAAAAGTTGCCAACGCCATCGTTAAGACAAGATAACGTGTTTTCATGCATCAATAGATTTGTAAATTAATAAACATTAAAGAGGTTGTTTTTGCCTCTTAGCTGATGCAAAAAAAGTGTTTGATGAACAATTATAGGTAGAAATATACGTCAAAAAAGTAGAAGAAAAGGAAATGCTGCAAATTACACTCTTTTTTGAAATATAATTACACTCTCTTATCCAACTGTTCTATATATTCGCTGGGCTGCATACCGAATTCTTTCTTAAAACAAACGCTGAAATATTTCGGATCATTAAATCCTACGGCATACGCTAATTCCGAAATACGAATATGCTGCTTTGTTTCCATCAGCCGGCACGCGGCCTTTAAACGGATATTACGGATAAATCCAGATGCGTTTAAACCTGTCAACGACTTTATTTTCCGTTGTAATGTGGACTTACTTGTTCCCATTGCTTCTATAAACTGCTGTTGATCAAAATCGGAATTGCTCAGGTTTTCAGTAATAAGATCTATGGCTTTTTGGAGAAATGATTCATCCAGACTCGTATAATCGAGTTCATTTGCTTCGAAAACAAGCTGCTTTTTAAAGTCACGTGTATTCCGTTCTCTGGCTTTCAGCAAATTATTGACTCTGGCCTGAAGAACACTCAAACTAAACGGCTTTGTAATAAACCCATCTGCTCCGGACTCGTATGCAACCACACGGTCTTCTTCCTGGCTCTTAGCCGTCACTAATAATATAGGTATATGAGATGTCTCCAGATCATTCTTTATCAGCTTACAAAATTCTATCCCATCCATTTCAGGCATCATTATATCCGAAATTACCAGATTTATCGGTTCACGTTTCATCTGTTCGATGCCTTCTTTTCCGTTCCTTGCAGTAAATAAATTATAATCAACACCTAACAAACGGACCAATAAATTCAGAATATCTTCATTATCTTCAATAATAAGCAATGTGTACGCTTTATTATGCGTAATTATATCCTGGTTTTCGTCATCGCTCTGCCCGTAAAAAAACGGTTCGGTACGATCCGTCGAAACAATTAAACTATCATCTATTTCATCATCCTGATATGCATCCCGGTTTATCGGTATAGTCATATAAAAACAAGTTCCTTTATCGGGTTCACTTATCACATTAATGGTCCCTTTGTGCAACTCAGCCAAATCTTTGGTTAATGAAAGGCCTATTCCCGTGCCAATCGTTTTAAACTTGCGATAGTCTCCTTCGTAAAACCGCTTAAATAAATTCCTGACAGCTTCAGCAGATAATCCTTTCCCGTCGTCTTTAACCTTTAATACAACATTATTTTTGTTGGTATCGGATTCAAGGCTAACAACAACTGTTCCACCTTCCTCATTATATTTAGCAGCATTGGAGAGAAGATTATACAAGATTTTATCTATTTTATCTGAATCAAAATAGGCGGGAATAGAGTCCGGCTCACAAACCAGTGATAAATGGAGTTTTTTCTTTTTAATCAGGGGCTGAAAACTCTCCACATTATTTTTAATAAATAAAGCTAAATCTCCTTTTGACACCTTTAGCTTCAGATTTCCGGTCTCTGCTTTTCTGAATTCCAGAATCTGTTGCAGCAAACGAATCAGACGATTTACATTTTTGGTCATCACCTGATACTGTAGTTTGTTTTCAGGTGTCTGTATATGCAACTCGTCCAGCGATGCTGATATAATAGTCAAAGGTGTTAATAGTTCATGCGTAACATTGGTAAAAAACTGAAGTTTCGAATGATTAATTTCTTCCGCTTTGGCTTGTTCTAATGCAGCCATGTTTACTGCATTGGTCAGAGACATACGATAAAGCATAAAACGATAAACGCCATATAATAACGATATGAAAAGAAGAAAATAAATCAAATACGCCCACCAGGTTTTCCAGGGTGGAGGGAGTATTATTATTTCCAATGTCTTATCAGTCTCATTCCATGAGCCATTTGTATTGGTTGCTTTTAAATGAAAGATGTAATTGCCCGGTTCCAGATTATTATAGTAAGCATACCGCCGTGTTGCATCTGCATATTGCCAATCACTATCGTATCCCTCTAACCAGTAGGCATATTTAATCTGCAACGGATTAGAGTATCCCAATGCGGCATATTCGATATTAAAATTATTTCTTTTATAATTTAAAACGATTTTATTTGTGAAGTCCGGCGCAATTTCAGAGATAGCCGCTCTTTCTTTCGTATCCAACAAATGCCACGATTGATTAAATATCTTTATATCAGTGATTACAACAGGTGGATACGTTTCATTATCAGACATCCGGTCGGGAAAAAAATAATTATATCCATAATATCCTCCAAAAAACATTTCTCCATTTATATCGGTGAAGGTGGCACTTTGAAAAAACATATTATCCTGCAAACCATCGGATGTCGTATACAAACGATACGTCGCTTCAGACATCTTATCGGGTATATGCAACCGAAGTAACCCGATATTGGTACCCAACCACAAATTGCCTTTTGAATCTTCCTGAATAGAGGATATCACATCCGTAGGCAGTTTCATCAACCGATTAACAGGCACAAATTTATCTTTATCAACATCATACAAATTCAAACCTCCTCCATCGGTACCTGCCCATAAACGCTTTTGCTTATCAATGAACAAGCATGAGACACTTACGCTATTTAATTTTCCATTCTCCGGAGCATATTTCTTTAAAACAATATCTCCGGTTTCTTTCGGATTTCCGGATAACCGGAGAATACCACCATTGCTTGTCCCTGTCCACAATTGATTCAAATCATCTTCGACCATTGTTACAAATGAATAAGAATGGAGAGATACACTATCTATGTAAAGTGTACTCAGATCTATGCCCGAACCATCGGGTGATAAAAAACAAATACCATTACGTGTACCGAACCATATGTTACGCTGATGATCTTCCAGAATTGAAAATATACATTGGTTACTTAACCACGACACTGAATCCTGATTAATCAACCTCCCTCTTTTACCGGCTTCGAGGCTTCCATCATAGGAAACAAGTCCCCAATCATACGTACCAATCCATATCTTCCCGGTTGAAGGCAATTGATAAATAGTATTAACCATCGGAACACGCCCTATAAATGCAAAATCTGCTGATTCCATATTATAGGTATACTTACCGGTAAGCCGGTTATAAATCAGAAAGCCTAAATTGCCTAATCCGATCCATATCAAGCCATTCTGATCAACCAAAATACTTCGTACCGACGGATTCCGTATAAATTCATGCGAGACATCCCCCAACCGGTTAATACCAAACTCAGGAGTCTGGGTAATCACAGTATTCACTCCTCCCCCATTTATACCCAGCCACATTAGTCCGTCGCGGCCTCTTAGTATAGATGTTATTACATTATAAGAAACCGAATTCGTTGAGTTGTCCGGCAAATAGTTTTTGAATTTGCCGTTTACCTCGTCAAACAACACACTTAATCCATTGCGAGTACCCACCCATATGGTACCGGTATTCAAATCTTCCGAAATATCATAAATATAGTTATCGCCTACGCTATTCGGATTATTTTTATCATATATAAAAGACCGGATATTCAGATCGTCCATTTCATACGGATTTTCCAACAAATAAACACCGTTTTTCCATGTGCCGGCCCAGATCCGTTGTTTACTGTCTTCAAAAACACAATGAATCCCGTTTTCCGGCTCTAAAGGGGGATAATGGTATAAACGATCCTGTAACGGATCATAGCGGTATAAACCATCAGACCATGTACCTATCCATATATGATGCTGTGAGTCTTCAATTAAAGCTTTTATGGATCCTTTTACTGACTCCTGCGAAAAATAGCGTATAAATTCATTTCTATCCGGGAGATATTGAAAAACACCACCTTCAGTCCCCAGTAGGATATTTTTTTCTGAAGTAATGAGTATTTTGGATATTACACGGTCGGAAAAGCCTTCACTCACAATCTTTTCTATTTTACCCGTTCTTTTATCCAGTACATTCAATCCATTGTAAGTTCCCAACCATAAGTGTTGGTTATCATCTTCCTGTAAACAATAAATAATGTTGTTATTCAGGACATCCGGTGTATACAGATTCGATTTGATAGTACGGATCGAGTAACCATCATACTGGCATAAGCCGCTGTTGGTAGCAAACCAGATATATCCGTCTTTATCCTCATAAACCTGATTCACTTCATTTGTCGATAAACCGTCCTGGGTAGAAATATGTTTGAATTTAAAAACAGGCAATTGCGTTACCGCTTTTATAGGTTGCACTATAAAAAACATGAGAAGCAATAATCCTCCCCCGAAAAGGTATCCTTGTGTTTTGGTATTCCGAGACATCTATTTTTAAATTAAATAATGATTTAGAGACTATTTCTTAACCATTATTTAGGAATACAAAAATAGAAAATATTCGTATTTGCAATCCAATAAATTATAGATAAAATACAGAAACGGCTAAAAGATTCTTCTTTTTAAGTATTACGAAATGAATTATTTATTAACTTTGCTCCCTGAATTTTAGATTAGTATTTCAAAAATAATGATAAAAATAACATTTCCAGATAATTCCGTCAGAGAATATGCGGAAGGAACAACTTCCATGCAAATTGCGGAAAGTATTAGTCCGCGGTTAGCCGAGAGCGTTTTAGCAGCCAAAGTAAATGGTGAAGTGTGGGACCTGAACCGTCCGGTTTTGCAGGATGCAACTCTTCAATTGCTGAAATGGGAGGATGAGGATGGAAAACATGCTTATTGGCATTCGAGTGCGCATTTAATGGCTGAAGCATTGCAGGAATTATACCCGGGTGTAAAATTCGGTATCGGTCCGGCTATAGAAAACGGTTTCTATTATGATGTCGACCTGGGTGACCAAACGATTACGGATAATGATTTTCCGAAAATCGAAGCAAAAATGCTGGAATTAGCAGCTCAGAAAGAAGAAATCAGACGACAGGATATTTCAAAAACGGATGCGCTGAAGATGTTCGGCGACCGTCAGGAAACATATAAGACAGAATTGATCAGCGAGTTGGAAGACGGAAGTATCACGACCTATACACAAGGTAATTTTACGGATTTGTGCCGTGGACCGCACTTACCTAATACATCCTATATCAAGGCTGTTAAAATCATGAGTGTGGCCGGAGCTTACTGGCGTGGTGATGAAAAACGTAAACAGCTTGTACGGTTATATGGTATTACGTTTCCCAAAAAGAAACTATTAGACGAATATCTGGCGTTGCTCGAAGAAGCTAAAAAACGCGATCACCGTAAGATTGGCAAAGAACTTGAATTATTCATGTTCTCCCAGGCTGTGGGTGCCGGTTTACCGATGTGGTTGCCACGCGGAACACAATTACGCCTGCAACTGGAGGATTTCCTGAAACGGATTCAGAAAAAATATGGTTACCAACAGGTAATGACACCTCATATAGGTGGAAAAATGCTGTATGTAACTTCCGGGCATTACGAGAAATACGGAAAAGATTCATTCCAACCCATTCATACACCGCAGGAAGGCGAAGAGTTCTTACTCAAACCTATGAACTGCCCGCACCATTGCGAAATGTTTAAAGCTTTCCCGCGTTCATATAAAGATCTGCCGATCCGTTTTGCTGAATTCGGTACTGTTTACCGGTATGAACAAAGTGGTGAGCTGCATGGATTAACACGTGTACGTGGGTTTACGCAAGATGACGCACACTTATTTTGCCGTCCGGAACAGTTGAAAGAAGAGTTTCTGAAAGTAATGGATATCATCTTCATTATTTTTAAGGCGCTTGAATTTGAAAACTTTGAAGTTCAGATCTCTTTACGTGACCCGAATAACAAAGACAAATATATCGGTTCGGACGAAAATTGGGAAAAAGCCGAACGTGCAATTATCGAAGCATGCGAAGAAAAAGGGCTTCCGGCACGGGTAGAACTGGGTGAGGCAGCTTTTTACGGTCCGAAACTTGACTTTATGGTAAAAGATGCTATCGGACGCCGGTGGCAGTTAGGAACGATTCAGGTCGATTATAATCTGCCCGAACGTTTTGATCTGGAATATGTAGGCGAAGATAACAGAAAACATCGTCCGGTTATGATTCACCGGGCTCCGTTTGGCTCTATGGAACGTTTTGTAGCTGTATTAATCGAACATACCGGAGGTAAATTCCCATTATGGCTCACTCCCGATCAGGTTGTAATTATGCCGATTAGTGAGAAGTTCAATGATTATGCATATCAGATTGCACATCAACTCGAACAGGATGATATTCGTACTACGGTTGATGACCGGAATGAGAAAATCGGTCGAAAAATTCGTGATAACGAATTGAAAAGAATCCCTTATATGCTGGTTGTCGGAGAGAAAGAAGCACAAAATAATGAAGTTTCTGTAAGAAAACAGGGCGAAGGTGATAAAGGTTCAATGAAAATTACTAACTTTGCGTCGCTTTTATTAGCCGAAGTCGATGAGATGATGAATCGATGGGAAAAAGAACGTGTGGAATAGTTAGATTAGAAGCTGATAATTAAACGTTTTGAATAAGGGAATAAAGACAATTTAAAACGGTTGATATAAAAAAAATTAATTAATTAAAAAGGAGGAGATATATTTTTTGAACGACAGAAGAATGAAAAACGACCACAGGAATAAAGAACTATACAGAATTAATGATCGAATTCGGGTTCCGGAAGTACGTTTGGTTGGTGACGACATAACAGCGGGAGTATACCCAACTGCCCAAGCTCTGCAAATGGCAGAAAGTAAAGGATTGGATCTTGTAGAAATTTCTCCGAATGCAGCACCTCCTGTTTGCAAAATAATTGATTATCAGAAATTTTTGTACCAACAAAAAAAGCGTCAAAAAGAGCAAAAAGCGAAGTCTGTCAAAGTAATAGTTAAGGAAATCAGGTTTGGCCCTCAAACGGATGACCATGATTATAACTTCAAGCTCAAACATGCGAAAGGCTTTTTGGAAGAAGGTGCAAAAGTAAAAGCATATGTCTTTTTTAAAGGACGTTCTATTCTGTTTAAAGAACAAGGAGAAGTTTTATTACTTCGATTTGCCAACGATCTGGAAGATTACGGTAAAGTTGAACAGATGCCTGTTTTAGAAGGAAAGCGGATGATTATCATGCTATCTCCTAAAAAACCGGCTGTAGCAAAACATGCTGTAGCAAAGCCTAAAACAGCGGAACCGAAACCTCAGAAAAAGGTAGAAGAAAGCAAAGAAGAAAAAGAAGAAACTGAAACCAGTGAATGAGCGATCATTCAGTATTATAATATTAATAATAAATTTAAGTAACATGCCTAAGATGAAGACTAATTCCGGTGCCAAAAAGAGGTTTGCCCTTACCGGAACAGGGAAGATCAAAAGAAAACATGCTTTTAAAAGTCATATTCTGACGAAGAAAACTAAAAAGCAAAAAAGAAACCTTACCCATATGGGATTGGTTGACAATGTAGATGTAAACAATGTAAAACATTTGCTTTGTCTGAAGTAATTTATCAAAGAGTTTTATAACAGTTTTATTAACCGAATGTCTTAGCACCCAAGATCACACAGAAGTGACGCTAACATTCAAAAAATTAAAATCATGCCAAGATCAGTAAATCATGTTGCTTCAAGAGCAAAAAGAAAACGGATTTTGAAACTTACGAGAGGTTATTATGGCGCTCGTAAAAATGTTTGGACAGTTGCAAAAAACACATGGGAAAAAGGTTTGACCTATGCATTTCGTGACCGCCGTAACAAAAAACGCAATTTCCGGGCATTATGGATTCAACGTATTAACGCTGCAGCTCGTTTAGAAGGAATGTCTTATTCCCGCCTAATGGGTGGTTTGCGTCAGGCTGGTATCGAGATCAACCGTAAAGTGTTGGCAGACCTAGCCATGAATCATCCGGAAGCTTTTAAAGCCGTTGTTAGTAAGGTAAAATAAAAAATTCCTGAATTTGATAACGTAATAATAAAAAAAGGCGAGTTATAAACTCGCCTTTTTTTATGGGTATAATATATTTCACTTTATCATCTTATCCGGTGAACCGGATAACCTTTACTATTGTTAACTATAATACCAAGCAGCATTTTGAACAACAGATACAGGATTATCTTCAATTGCTGATTTGTGTAACAACTAATTTATTATTAAACCATGGCGGAATATCGTAAAATTTCAGTTTCTGAGATAGAAACATTACAGAGCAACGGATGTCTGTGCGACGATTGGTCGGAAGTTAACGTTAAGGATGGTTTTATTCCTGATCATATCCGTAATGTTTCATTTTCAGGACAAATCTATCTTGGTATATTCGAACGTAAGATAACATTTGCCGGCGGTATCAAAAGATATTCAGGCATATACAATGCTACCATTCATAACTGTGTGATCGATGACAATGTATATATCAATCAGATAAAAAATTACATTGCCAACTATGTGATCAGAAAAAATGTACAGATCGAATGTGTCGATACACTTACGGTTGATGGCAAATCATGTTTTGGTAACGGTACACGTGTTGCCGTTTTAAATGAAACCGGCGGACGTGAAATACCTATATACGATAAACTGTCGGCTCATACGGCATATCTGATTGCATTCTACAGACACAAACCCACACTTATTTCCGGACTCTGCCGGATGATTGATGAATATACGAAAAGTATCTGTTCGGATATGGGAGTCATAGGCGAAGGCACGCATATACATAGCAGCCGTAATATCACAAACATAAACATAGGCCCGTTTGCTAACGTAGAAGGAATTTACCGGCTAAAAAACGGAAGTATAAACAGCTCAGAGAAAGATCCTTCCTATATAGGAACGGGGGTTATTGCCGAAAACTTTATCACTGCCAGCGGATGTACAATCTGTGAATCGTCTGTAGTCAATAATTGTTTTATTGGCCAGGGAACGGTTTTAAACAAACAATACTCGGCAGAAAATTCTGTGTTCTTTGCGAACTGCCAGGGTACCCATGGCGAAGCCTGCTCAATCTTTGCCGGCCCCTATACAGTCTCACATCATAAATCTACCTTATTAATTGCTGCATACTATTCGTTCCTGAACGCCGGAAGCGGTTCTAATCAAAGTAATCATATGTATAAACTCGGTCCGATACACCAGGGGATCATCGAGCGGGGCAGCAAAACCACCAGTGATTCATATCTGTTATGGCCTGCAAAAATAGGACCGTTCTCATTGGTAATGGGCCGACATTATCGTAATACCGATACATCCGACCTTCCCTTTTCTTATCTTATAGAAAACTCTAATGAGAGCTTTCTGGCCCCCGGTGTTAACCTGCAAAGTATTGGAACTATCCGCGATGCCCAGAAATGGCCTAAACGTGATCGCCGCAAAGACAATGAATTGCTGGACTGCATTATTTTTAATCTGTTAAGCCCATATTCGGCTCAGAAGATCATTAAAGGCATTGAAATTCTGGAGAATTTAAAAAAGATATCCGGCCCGTCTTCCGATTATTATATGTATAACAGTGTTAAGATGACAAACAGGGCATTGGAAAAAGGGATTAGCTTATATAAACTGGCCATCACTAAATTTCTGGGAAGCGGACTGGTAAAAAAACTGGAGATCAGCGAATATCGTAATGAAGACGAGATGAGGAGAGCCATTGCACCATTAGGAACGGATGGAACTGGAGAATGGATTGATATGGCTGGTTTACTTGTACCCAAAGATAAAGTGGTAAAAATGATCCGGGAAATTGAGAACGATAGCATCACATCATTGAGTGAAATAAACAGTCTCTATCATGAATGGAAAGATAATTACTTAACATGGTCATGGAACTGGATTATTTCGCGACTCAAAACAGAAGCCGGAATTGATGTTGAAACGGTCTCTGCAAAAGAGCTTACCTTATTCATAGAGGAATGGAAAAATGCTGTGGTTAAACTGGACAATATGATTTACGAAGATGCGAAGAAAGAATTCACATTGAAATCACAAACAGGTTTTGGCATAGATGGTAAAGATAAAACCCGGATTTCCGATTTTGAGAACGTTCGGGGCGAATTTACAAGTCACCCGGCTGTAACGGAAATACTTGAGCATATCGATAAAAAAAGTAAACTGGCTGATATAATCACTGAAAAACTCAATAAATTGAATAATTGAATAATCTGAATCAATCACACCAAACTGTAAATATAACAAACTTCAAATACATAAAAAAACTGTTATGGAACAGCTAACATCTTTGCTAAAAAATTTGCATGTTGAATTATATTTTTCTATATTTGCATAAAGGATGGATGAGTTAAGCCGCACATGTTCGATTGGGAAACTCATCAAGAATATTACAATTCCGAGACACGCTCTTGCCACTAATGGCGGGCCGCAATCCCTTCGGGGAATGCCTAGCACAGCGGATTACAAAGGTGACAAAGGCACTCAAATCCTGTCATACGGAGTTTGTTCATATCTACTGTGCGGCTTTTTATAATAGAAAGGATGCTTTATGCATCCTTTTTGTTTTTCCCTAAAACCAAACATCTTTGTCTTAATATTGGATCACCGTAAAAACTTGAGGGATTTTTGTATTATGCATACAATTTACTCAATCTAAACAAGAAAAAGGCTTTATCTTTCACACCCCTAAAAACTCGTCTAAATGCTTTAATTTTTGC
>JAITVY010000006.1 GCA_031285565.1 Tannerella sp.
GAATTATTCTTCTAAGTTAATGATTCCTAGGGGATTGAGCAAATATTAATGCATTTATTTTATTGATAATAAATATTTTAAACATCTTGCGATTCGTTAGGTTTTCAACTACTGATTCGCATTCATAATAATTGTCCAGTCCAAATTCAACTTGTTTGACAATATATGTTTGTTCTGCTTTATCCGTTATTCCTTTGATCCGGCCAATTGTCAATGCCGGTTTGGCAATCAGGCATTGTGCCAGTATTGTTGCGGGTAATTCATTGGCAGAGCCTTCGTTGGCATGGATTGTTGCGAGTAAAAGTTGTAAAATGGTATCATCATCTGTTGATTGAAGATAAGACGGTATCATGCTTAATGCATAGATATACTTTTTCTTATCATGCAGTTCTAACTTCTTACGTGCGGTTTTATTTTTTTCCAGGGTTTCATGTGTCGATTTCTGAAAATCTTCGGCAAGTAATTGTTGGGTGTTAAGTACGTCTGTAATTATGTTCTTTTTTTCAGCTTCCGTTAAAGATTCTACCAACCGGATATTTGCTTTGGGTATGTAGCCTTCTGCTACTCCTTCTGCAGGAAATATACTGATTTTTATCCAATGACTATCGGTTGGTGATTCATAATCGAAAAAATCTCCATGGTTAAGCGTCAACAGTTGTTCGGAAGTTTCACTGGGATTTGCTCTGACAATGACAGTTTGACCAGGGGCTTCAATAATACCTAATTTGTACTCTGCTTTTAGCAGTCCCGGGGCACATATTACCAATAGTATGGCAATAAAAACCTTGTAAGTAAATTTTTTTTTCTTCATAACCTTTTGTTTAAAAATATATGCTTCATCATCTTTGAAAATCTAAACCGTTTCCTGTTATATAGATGCGTGACGAAGTGTATTTTCCATAAAAAAGTTATTCTTATTTCATTTTATCTGCCGGATTTTATTATTTTTTTGATTAGTCTTTGTGCAGGAGTTTCGATATGTAAAAAATAGAGTCCGTTTGGCAGATGGGAAATATCATAATCGAGAGCTGCAGCATTGACTGCCTGACGACCCACATTTCTTCCGGAAGCATCAAATAGGGTAATGCTATTTATATTTATACCATCTTTATTTTGTATTGTTATCCGGTTGGACGCGGGATTTGGATACACGATGAATCCGTCTTCTATGATGTCGTTCGAGGTGTCTGAATCCAGACTTTTTTTTATAATGTCTTTAGTTGTATAATAAATTACATTACTTATCCTGTTATGTGCAAGATTTCCTGAATAGCAGAGTGTTCCGTAAATTGTATAATCTTCTTTATTTCTTATTTTGATTAAAGAACTGCCACTTTCGCCCCGGTATGCAGATGCACCCCGGATGCCGATTATGTTTGGTTGAATAAAATCTGAAATGCCGTAATTATAATATAAGGTATCTCCATTATAGATATCAGGTTCTGACATTATAGGAACTGCAGGATAAGAAAATTTGTAGAATATGCCACTTAGTAGTTCTTCATCTTTCTTATTGAATCCCAAACTTAGCCATCCTGTTTCGTTTCCAATCGGTTTTTCTAATTCTAAAATAGCAACATCAGAATAAGGATACTGCCAGTTCTCAAAATAATAAATTTTATCTACCCAACTGCAATCAAAATAAGCGCTTTTTTCTCCGTTATCGAATATGGGGCTTACGAATAGAGATTCATACTTAATAGAGTCTTTATCTTCGGAAAAATAATCGAAAGATACACAATGACATGCCGTAATGACATGCTTAGGACTTACTAAACTTCCTGAGCAAACATGTTTGATTGTATCATTGCTATATCTGAGTAAGGCTATGGTTGTCCGGATGGGGAACTGGGTGATATCGTAGTCTAACGAAGCCTGTCTTTTCATTGTGAACTGACTACCGGGATATATATTTTCTGTTGGTGGAATTTCTTTTAACGGAGCATAGACCTTATTGAAGTTTCCAATAAAAAAGTCTGTTTTTCCATGCAAAGCAGTTGTGTCAAATGGCGCAACCTCGAAATTACTCATTGACTTGGTTTTCATATCATAGACCAGTACTTTTTTCTCCTGGGCGTTTATTTGGGTAATAAAAAAGATAAAGATTACCAGATAGAGGTGTTTCATACGATAATATTTTACTTTTTTTAGAACGCAGATCAGATCGGAATATTATGTCGTTGAGGTCTACTCTTCCTGATTTGTGTTGATCTTGTAAAATAGTATTACATTTGCGGTAGAGAATAAATTAACAGATTGTCCCGGATATATTGTCCTATGGGATATTTCCAAATATAAGAGAAAGAATGGTTGATAAGAAAACAATTCAATCCGTGTGTGTATATTGTGCATCGAGTACACGCATTGATCCGGTGTATATTGAAGCGGCAGAAAGATTGGGCGCGTTGTTGGGAGAACATGGTATACGTGTAATTAACGGAGCCGGGTCGATCGGTTTGATGCGTATTATTTCGGATGCGGCATTGAAAAACGGGGGAACTGTTACAGGAGTGATTCCCCGTTTTATGATGCAGAACGGATGGGGGCATTCGGGATTAACAGAGCTGATTGAAGTTGATACGATGCATGAACGAAAACAAATAATGGCTGATCAGGCTGATGCTGTTATTGCTTTGCCGGGAGGTTGCGGAACGCTGGAAGAATTATTGGAAATTATTACCTGGAAACAATTAGGATTATATAACGGACCGATTATCATACTGAACACAAATGGTTACTTTGATCCTTTGATCGAGATGTTAAACCGGGCTATCGAAGAGCAGTTTATGCATCCCGGACATGCGTCGATATGGACAGTTGTGAATACGCCGGAGGAGGCCGTATGTTTTGATATAAAAGAGTATCAGCATATTGATAAGAATATGCGGGGGAACTGAAGGGAAAAATTAATTGAAAGTTGAAAATTGAAAGTGAAAAGGCAGTTCTCCCGGGTTTTCAGGTTGGTTTTTAACGAAGAAAACAAAATGAAAAAGACAATATGTATATCAGTTACATTACTTATATTCATACTATCGTGTAATATGAAAAGTAAATCTACGCCCCAGACTATTGTTCCCGATAAATATGCTATAGGTGAATCCAATGTGATTTCAGGCAATGGTACCGATACATTGTACATCAAAGAGTTGCTGGAAACGCCCAGCCTCTACCATAAGGAAAATATTCCCGGAACTGATATAGAGATCGATTTGCCTTACAATATCACGATACAAAATCCCAAAAATGTCACACATACACTCTGGTGGGACTTGTGCGATCTACGCATCGATAGTGACTTGGAAACGTTTCGTTATGCCGGTTTCCGCAATCGTGTTCCCATTGGCGGTGTTCCCGGATTTGCCGGGCATCTGTATTTTATACCTTCGGATGATCCAAAGGCCGTTACTCTCGAAAAGTTTAAAGAAATGCACCGTGACGAAATCGATCAAATCATATACTCCGATCCCACCAGTGTGGTATATACCTTGAGAGGAAATGGTTATGCCTTGCATTTTCGCTACCTTGAGTCAAGCAAAACCTATGCTATTTACCAGAATCAGGTCTTCTCAATTGGCGGGCTTCAGGAGAGTGATGTGATTGACATTGCTCTTGTATACCTACGTATGGCCCGGAATCTGTTTGATCAACATGATAATCCTGAAATGTTCGACTGGCAAGCCATAGAAAAAACACTTTCGAAAGTAGAGAGCCGCCATTTCAACGATGCCCGGACACAGATACATAAACTTATTACAACTGATGCAAACTATTTGCCGGATGATTATTACGATTTGGCATATATGATGAAGACATCGGAAACTATTACATCGATGCGCTCGATATTCAAACAAATTCCCAGGAAAGGCTACCTGCTGATGAAAGGTTTGTTTACAGACCGGGAGATTCTTCCCTTTTTCAGATTACGTGATGAGGACGACGGCCTGCGGATAGTCAGTCATAACGGCGACGATTACCTGATAGAAAAGAAAGCAAGGGAACAGAAAGGAATGATGGACGATACGCCACGTCTGCAGCGGTTGGAATACGCTCCTGTCCATTTTACCCGGGTGGGGAACAAGCCTGTTATGCTGACCACATTGAGTGACTACGGTACCAATACTTTCCGGATGAATGAACAACTGGCGCGGGTATATCTTGAATTCTTCAAAAGTTGTAAGTTTGATTAATGAACCTCACATTGACTATATCTTGATATCGATTTTCTTCTTATAAAGTATGACACCTACTACCCAGCAAAAGCTTACGAATAGAAGGGCAAAAGCCAGAGATGCGGGATAATTGCCCAACAATGGTTGTAAAATAATGCTGTACAGGTATCCGTGTAAACTGATCGTTCCTTCGCCCGATGGAATCTGTATGTAACCTAAGGCAACCGAAAGGACGCCGGCCAGTACGTAAATAAACAGGGGATTGACTCCGAACGATTCGAAAAAGCGACTCCATTTTGTATATCCTTTTACGTCGATAATCCATATTAGCAGGGCCAGGAAGCTGGAAGCCAGTCCGCAGGTTACCAGAACAAACGTAGGCGACCATACTTTTTTGTTGAGCGGGCAACCGTAGCTTAATAAAAATCCGGCAAATGTGAGCGCTGTTCCTATCAGGAACAAATGCAGCATTTTATCTTTTACGTCTTTCGCATCCAACAGTAGCTTGCCACAACAGAAACCGATCAGAACATGTGCAATAGAAGGAATCGTACTGAGTAATCCTTCCGGTTCGATGCCGTTGTCTCTATACATATGGCTGGCGCCTAATATGGCGCGGTCGACAATTGAAAGGATATTGGTTTCGTTGTATTCGAAGCCATTTCCGAAAAACAAAATGACTGCGTAGCCTACCAGTAAAGTGACGATAAGGTAAATAATCTTATTGTGTTTCATCGTGAGAGCGATGATTGCCGTTGCACCGTACGAAAGCGCCAGACGTTGCAAGACGCCTAATATGCGGAGGTTTTCAAGGCCGGAAACGGATTTCCATAAACGGGCACCCAAGGATGGTTCGGCATCAGCCAGCGAAAACCAGTTGCGGCAAGCTAAAGAGAGCCATGCAAGTCCTAAACCGATGACGAAGATAACAATAGTTCGCTTGATGATTTTCCATGCGGCAGCATAGCTGAATTCAAAATTATATTTTCGCAGGGAAATATAGGTAGATATCCCCATAATAAACATAAAGAACGGAAATATGAGATCGGTAGGGGTGAGCCCGTTCCATGAGGCATGTCCCAGGGGAGTGTATACATACGACCAGGATCCCGGATTATTCACCAGTATCATTCCTGCAATGGTGATTCCACGTAGTACGTCAAGCGCCAACAGGCGTTTGCTTGGAGTATTGTTACTCATATTCACAGTTTCTTAATGTTATAATATCTTTCCTTCCTTATACGGATCAATCCGAATAGGGATTCAAACTTAGAAAAAAATATTTAATTTATAAGCGTACATTGAGAATTACATTAAGCCTGTTTAAGTTTCCCATGAATAAGTAATCCCTTCGAACTTTAATAATTAAGTTTGTAATAAGGAGTGGTTAATGATTCCTCAAATCCTAATTTTTCGGCCAGTTTATAAGATGCTGTATTTGTTTTTCTGCATGCCCAAACAGGTTCAAGTCCCATTGCTAAACAATAGTCTATAAGGGTAGCACATACTTCATAAGCAAGTTTTTTATTTCTGAATTGTTCCAGGGTTTCAATTCCTAATTCAAGGTATTTGTTATCAATAACGGATGAGAATGCTATGGCAGCAAGCGAATCCTGGTAATACAAACTATAACCGATACCATTCTTAACAAAATCATCAGCGTTGTTCCAAAAGTATTTAGGGATAACGATTCCTTCTATATTTTCAAAATCATCTTTACCGGTTCTTACAATAGTTATATTCTTATCAATGTTTTTTTGTTTTGTTTCTAAATACTTTACTCTGTTAAACTTAAAATTCACTCTAACATCAATTTCAATAGCGGGAATAGGTTTATTATTGTCCTGTTCAATTTTTTTTAGTGTCGTATGCCAGCTCTCAGGATAAGCTTGCATCCACTCGACTTTTTTTCTTTTTCCATCGTGGTTCAATATGTACTCGATGAGGCTACTATTGAACTCATTATTATTTTTACCTGATAACAAAGACATTCCATACGGATGAAGGATGTAGAACGTTTGGGGTAAATCTATATTATCAACAAATATTTCTCCATTTATTTTCTTGTTAACAACGTTTTGAGCAAACAGGGTATTAAATGGGACAGAATTAAGTTGTTCGATAATTCTGACTTTCAAATTTTCCGGATAATGGTTATTTAACAGTTTCATTCTTTTGTTTGATTTAATGTTTTGCAAACATATGAACTAATTGGACTATATTTGTGGAACAGTTTTAATTAAAACAGGTAGTCCAGATGCTTAGACCTTGGCCGATATTATTGGACATTTCGCAGGATAAAAGTAAACCGCTATATATAAGGATTACAGATAGTATTATCGAGGCTATTAAAAAGGGTAGTTTAAAGAAAGGGGAGGCTTTGCCCGGATCAAGGCAGATGGCTATTCTATTAGATATCAATAGAAATACTGTTACCAAGGCATATGAGATATTGTTGTCTGAAGGATGGTTGGTTTCAGAAGAAAGAAAGGGTACGTTTGTATCGGAAAATCTTCAATTTACCTCTCCCGATAATAACAAATCCTTACTACATAATGCAAAAAAAGGATATCAAACCATAGGTAATATTGTTTTCGATGGCGGATTGCCTGATCCGTCCCTAATGCCTGTCGATGAGATTGCAAAAGCTTACAGGCGAATATTCAGCCAAAAAGCCAGACGCAATATATTAAACGTCGGGAGCGAATTAGGGTATGATAAATTCAGGAATGCCGTTTCGCAAATGCTCAATCAAAGTAAAGGAATGAGCACTTCTGCTAATGAGATTTGTATTACAAGGGGTAGTCAAATGGCATTCTTTCTTGCGGCACATTGTCTGTTAAATCCGGGCGATGTTGTTTTGATAGAAAACCCCGGTTACAGACCAGCCTGGGAGGCATTCGAACATGCCGGTGCAAAACTGATCCCTGTAGATGTAGACAAAAACGGGATTAATGTAGAAATGATAAAACTGATTCTAATGAGTCTTAAGATAAAAGCAATTTATATAACTCCTCATCATCAGTTTCCGACTACTGTAACATTAAGCCTGAGCAGAAGATTAGAACTAATTAGTCTATCCAACTACTATGGGTTTACTATCATTGAAGATGATTATGACAGCGATTATTACTTCGGAAAACGTTCTAAAACTCCGGTTTGTGCTCATAAAGAGTTGAAAAATTTTGTTTATATCAGTACATTAAGCAAATTGATCTCTCCTGCAATTCGTATAGGATACTTATATAGTAATGCGGATTTCTTAAATAAAGTATGTAATTTGCGTAAAATAATAGATACACAGAGTGATGGTATCATGGAACAATCGATTTTAGAATTAATAAATTCCGGTGATATCCGCAGGCATAAAAAGAGAATGATCCATCATTATTTAACTAAGAGAGATCTTTTTGCAGGGTTGTTACATGAATATTTAAAAGATGAAATAACGTTTCAAAAACCGGATGGAGGATTAGCTTTCTGGCTGACTTTTAATAAAAAGATTGATGTTTTTGAACTTGAGAAAAAAGCATTGAAAAAAGGATTGATTTTTCTGACTCCTAAGAAATTCAATTTTGCAGAGCCTGCTGGCGGATTGAGAATTGGTTATGCATCACTTTCAGAATATAAAATGAAAAGGGGATTAGAAATACTTGCGAAATGTATATAGTGATGGCTTTGGTGAACAGCTTTCCGGATAATAAAAGATTGTTTAAGACGTTTTGTAAACAAACCTTGTATAGTAAAGGTTATATAGGATAGGATTTTTTAGGGTATTAATATTAAAGCTTAGATAAAATGAGAATGAGATCAAGAACCGTATTAGGTTTGTTTTTAGTTTGTTTTTCAATGATTTTTGGTTTTACAGCCAATGCTCAACAAAGCAGTAAAGTAGATGAAGCGACAAAGGCGCTGGAAGCTTTTCCTGCTGCTGAAGCGGGGATGGTCAGGCATGTGATTCAACTTAAAAGTCAAAAAGATGAATCCTTGTTTAAAATTGAAATTATGCCCGGAAAAAATATGCTGGTAGATTGTAATCACCATACGTTGATGGGTAAACTTGAGGAAAAGGACTTACAGGGATGGGGCTATACGTATTATGTGTTTTCGTCGGACGGACAAACGCGGTCAACATTAATGGCTTGTAATAAACCGAAAGAGAATAAATTTGTATACTCACAGACTTTAACTGTGAGATATAATAGCAGGTTGCCTATTGTTGTGTATGCGCCGGAAGGATATGACGTACAATATAGGGTATGGAGTGCGGATAAGAAAATAAAAAACTCTGTCGTAAAATAAAATTTATGTAACATACTTAGTAACTGTTAGGAATTTTACAAGAACAAATTATATCGTTTTATAAATACTCTTTTTCGCATCCTTTTAGGCTCTTTTTCAATATTATTAGTTGTTTTGCGTGACTCGGCATAATCCAAGCAAGCTTGTATTTTGCTCTCACTACTTAAAACGTTCGCGCCTTTTTACCATTGTTCCCTTTTAATAGCCCGCTATTAGGCAGTAAACAATAATAAAAATCCATCAAAAAATAACTCTAAAAGTATTCTCGAAAAAATTCCTAACAGCTACTTAGATGCAGCCGGTATATTTTTTATATCGGCTGTTTTGCGATGGTATGATTGTAATAATCTACTTAATGTGTGGCAGATATATCTAATTTTACCTTAACTTTGTATAGAATCGAACTTAATCGTACGATAAACAAAATAATAACCTGAAAAACTTAATAACTAAATACTATTTGAAAATGAAAAGAATAATCCTTTTTCTTGCAATAACAGTGAGCATTGCTGCTTATGGACAAAATGATTCGATAAGCAATTCATTTGTATCAGATTTTAATACTTTTACTCAATATCTGGAGGAGACTCATCCTGATCCTTACACCGTATTTGGAGGAAAAATGAACTTCAGACGTACCGTACAATCTGTTCGGGAGGATATGGAGAAAGTGACGGATATAAATGATTTCAGGGATATCTTAACCGCTTTCATGGCGCGACTGGAAGATGGTCATACTTTCCTTTTTTCCGGGAATACGGATAATGCACAACAGTCTAATAAATACTTTCCTATAGCTTTCAAGATAGCAACCGATGGCCTTTTTATTGAGTCGACTACCAAAGAATTATCGGAACATGTAGGAAGTAAACTTTTAGCTATAAATAATATTTCTGTTGAAGAGGTACTGCAAAAAGCCAAAGCATTTCAAGGTGTTGAGAATGAATACGGGGCGATGTATAATCTGTGTAATCAAATGTCCAATCAGGTGTCTGCAGAAAAACTACTGGGAGAATTCTCGATCGTTGAGTTGAAGTTGCAAAATGATAAAGATGGGGTTTACAACCTGAATGTAAATTATGTTGATAAGCCCGACAGGGTTTCGGTCAAATCTAAAGTAGAGATATCCGGAGATAATAATCTGTTATATTCCGCTATTCTTAAGAAAGAAAATGTTGCATATCTGGCCTGGAATAGTTTTACTTCACGCGAAATCTTAGAAGGGATTGAACCTTATACTTCAAATTTTAATGGTAATGCAAATTGGGTATATAGCGCTATGCAGGTTAAACGTCCGGATGATGATATCGAAGCATTTAATAAAATGCCTGAGTTATACAAAATCTTCTCTTCTTTACTTGAACAGATGAAAGATCGTAAAACCCAATATCTGATAATTGACCTGCGCAATAACAGCGGGGGGATGACACCTTTATGTATGCCGTTGCTTTACATGATGTATGGTGACGACTATTTGAATTACTATAGTGATGCCCAATATAACACGCTTCTTTCACCATTGTTATTGAAGACACGGTACTCTATGACAATAGATGATTTTAATAAAAAGTGGAATACGGACTATAGGGTAGGCGATTATATCTTCAGGAATTTTTTTGCTTATAATGAAGACCAAACGATAGAGGAAAAACGAAAGGATCTTTCTCTTATCACTTATAACAATGGAATAGGCAAACAATATACCGAAAACCTGAATGGAGTGCCTATCTACAGACCGCATGTAATTATTTTATGTTCGCCGCAAACATTTAGCGCTGCTTATCATTTTACCTATCTGCTGACCCAAGTCGGAAAGGCTACAGTCGTAGGGGTTCCTTCCAGACAGGCGGGGAATGCTTTTATGGAAACAATTATGTTTGAACTCCCTAATACTAAAGTGAAGGGTAGTATATCTAATTCGGAACAAGTAATGTTTCCTGATGATCCGGAGAAGGGCAAAATTCTCATGCCTGATTTTCCTATGATGTGGACGGATTACAAGAAATACAATTTCGATAAAAATGCAGAAATATTGTACTGTATAGATCTGATAAATCAAGGTGTAATAGGTAGTAAGTGAATTTAATAATGTAGAATCTGTTGTGAGAAAAGAGAGTGCATTAGATCCATATATTTTAACTCTATAATATTCGCAGACATTCCGGTAGAGATGAACCAGATTTGTTTTAAAATTGGTTCGTAAATAGTTCAATACTTTACGATATTAACTTATCTTTGTATGAAAGATACAAACGGAATGCAGGTTTTTGAGTAGAAAAACGCCTTTCAATTAAGAACTAAATTCAAATTTTTGAAATTATGAAAAAAATACTTTTATGGATGTCTGCAGCGTTGGTCGGATTATTTTCTGCTTGTCAATCGGAAAATGATATTGATAATAACGTGGAGGGAGATGAAGAAACGACTCCTATTGTAATGAATTTTTCAGAAAAGACAGATAAAGATAATGCGTTTACTTTCGATTTGTTTCGAATTACTTATGCTCATTCGAAAGAGAGTAATGTTTTTATTTCGCCTTTGAGTATAAGTCTGGCATTTAATATGGTTTTAAATGGTTCGGAGGGAAAAACCAAGGCTGACATACTTGAAGCTCTTCGTGCTAAAGGGTATTCGGTTGAAGATATTAATGAATATACCCAGGCTCTTTGTACTGATATTGCTTCGCCGGGGTATGATGAATTAACCGAAGGAATTTATACGGATTTAAAGATTGCTAATTCTATCTGGGCTCATAATAACTGGGGTAAATATCCTTTAAAAAAAGAATTTATAGAAATCAATCAGGCCTATTATGATGCAGAAGTAAATGAAATAGATTTTGATGCACCGGATGCGTTATCACGTATCAATGGTTGGTGCGCAGAAAAGACGAATTATAAAATTGAAAATGTAATTGAAGAAATAAGTTCGGCATCTTTGTTGTATATTATTAATGCAGTCTATTTTAAGGGACATTGGTTTCATCCGTTTATGAGCGAGTTAACTGGATCTGAAAAATTTTATCCGGAAGACGGGGGGGATAAGGAAGTCGATATGATGAAGGCGACTCATTATTATGAATATTTTGAAGATAACTTATGTCAATACCTCGAACTTTCATATAGAAATCGCAATTTTGGTATGATTTTGATGCTACCCCAACAAGGAAAAACAACAGAAGATGTGATTCAACATATGGATAACGATCGTTGGTTGTCAGTAAAGGATGGCTTTGAATATAAAAACGTATATCTGGAATTGCCAAAGTTTAAGTTTGAATGTAAATACGAAATGCAAAAAGGTATTCTTCAGGATATGGGAATGAAAGCGCCTTTTGATTCGAAAATAGCTGATTTTAGCGGAATAAGTAATATGCCACAACTTTTTATATCTAAAGTGATTCATAATACGTTTGTTGAGGTGAATGAGGAAGGAACAGAGGCAGCAGCAATAACTGTTATCGAATTCCCTACCGGAGAAAGTGGGATTGAGCCTCCAAAGCCAATCGATTATATTGTAAACAAACCTTTTTTGTTTGGCATTCGTGAAAAAACAACCGGAGCGATCTTATTCTTCGGTAAGGTTGGGGATATTAATGGCGAATGATAGAATGGAAATGTAGTGTTCATATTTAAAAGAAAATAGAATGTATAAGGTAGTTTTTTATTTATTATGTTTCTGCGTACTATCAGGTGGTTTTACAGCCTGTAGTAATGCTTCAACCGAAAAACAACAGGTGGTTGTACAGGAAAAGAATTTGCCAAAGCATGTTATTTTGGTTGGCTTTGATGGTTTCAGCGCATATAGCCTGAATAACGGAGCTGATATGCCTATGCTACGAAAACTAATGGCTGAAGGCGCTTCTACAGTTGAAAACCGGTCAGTATTGCCTTCTTCAAGTGCTGTAAACTGGTCGTCGATGTTTATGGGGGCCGGACCTGAACTGCATGGATATACCGAATGGGGTTCGCGTACACCTGATTTGCCTTCCCGTGTCGTGAATGCAGATAATCGCTTTCCTAACATATTCGGTTTGTACAGAGAGCAGCATCCGGATACGGAAATAGGTTATATTTATGAATGGGAAGGACTGAATTATCTGGTAGATACATTAGCGATTAATTATCGTCAACAAGCTGCGTTTACCGAAGACAATCCGGAGTGTTGTACGCCTTTTGCCGTTAGATATATCAAAGAAAAGAAACCTAATTTCTGTGCGGTTTTGTTTGATCAACCAGATGGTACCGGCCATAAGTTCGGCTGGAAATCTCAGGAGTACTTGGATAAAATGAATGAGTTGGACGGATATCTGGCACAGATTGTTCAGGCGGTTGAAGATGCCGGAATGATGGACGAAACTGTTATTGTGGTGGTGTCCGACCATGGCGGAATAGAAAAAGGGCATGGAGGTAAAACGATGGACGAGATGCAGACACCTATTGTGTTCTACGGAAAAGGGATAAAGAAAGGATTTTCGATTCCGGAGAGTACGATGATTTATGATATTGCAGGTACATTGGCGTATTTGCTTGATGTCGAACAACCACAGGTGTGGATTGCACGTCCGATATTGTCGATATTTAATCCCTGACACATACTCAGTTATTCAACCACTCAATTGTTGATTAATATATAAAAGATGAATTACGACAACTCGGCTGTCAGGCGGCAGGACAGGTTACTGGATTTTGAAGATGCGATGCATTTGTTGAATCAGGGTGAATATGGATTTTTATCACTTGGCGACGAAGAAGGGGGCTATGGTATTCCTGTAAACTATGTTTATAACGCTGAATCAATTTATTTTCATTGCGCTCCGGAAGGGGAGAAGTTGCGATATATCGAGAAATGTAAAACGGCTTGTTTTTGCGTAGTCGGACAAACTGCTGTGCAGGTGTCTAAATTTACAACGGGATATGAGAGTATTCTTGTTTTCGGTCGTATCCGGGTAGTCAATGATGATGTTGAACGAATGAAGGCCTTAGAGTTTATTATTGATAAATACAGTCCGGCCTATAAAGAGACCGGATTGAAGTATGCGGAAAAATCATTTCAACGGACAAAGATATTGCGGTTGGATATAGACCGTATCAGCGGAAAATGCAAAAAGGTCGGTATTCATCTTTAAAACCGTATCAGCTGGATTAATTTGTTTTTATTTTTGATTTGAATTATTCTTTTATCAGCACTGATTAAATTGTCTTTGGTCATCAATGTCAGTTCACGTTCAATCGATTGACGCGATATGCCGAAATATTCTGCTAGGGCAGTTCTTGTTTTGTCTAACTCCACAATATCTGAGCCGGATGTTTTCGATAAATCAATGATGTATGTCGCCAGTTTCTGACGAACTGTACGAAAGGACATGAAATGCAGTTTCTGACTTAATTTAGCAGCGAAGTTTGCAGAAATGTCGAGGTAGTTTTTCAGTAAGGTTTCGTTGCTTCTTAACATATTAAGGACCGATTGTTTTGGAATAACCAATGCGGTAGTGTCTTCTCTGGCTGTAACCTGAACCGGAAAATGGTTTTCTTCTCCGAATAGAAAGAGGATGGCTAACGGATTGGGTGCATAGATATCTTCTACTTTGACTACTTTTCCGGATGGTCCGCTCATTTCTCCTTTTACACTGCCTGATAATAAAATAATCAATCTGTTACACACCTCGTCCTGAAAAGCTAATATTTCTCCTTTTTTAAAATAAGCCTCAGTAATTTTCAGTTCTGTAAGTATGCGGTTTAATTCATCTTCCTTCATTGAACGGAACAGAGGAGTTTTGTTCAGCATTTTTATATCCATCGCCATAATAATATATTCTTCAAATATATGAAGAACCTTTGGATAAACAACAGAATAAGGAGAAGTAGGGATAGGATTATTTGTTATATTTATAAATGGTCTTCAATAATACTTTTATAGATCTTTTTGACTGTCGGGTAGTATAATCCAACCATGCATGATATATAAATTGCTTCGGCATCATTCCGATGCTGTCTTGCGTTAAAATCTATGTGTTCCTCTCTTCGATAATCGTCTTTGTTTTTTCGTATAAACCCATTTGTGGAACCTCGTCTTGCAAATCCGTTTTCTAAAAGCATAGGTTCTATTTCTTTCACGATTTCCGCTAATTTGTCTTTTACCATGATGTCTATATTTTTGATTGCTCTATTAGCTATCGACAAATTTACGAATATACCTTTTATATATCCTATACTGCTAACAGAATAGTCTTTAGGAACGGTTTTAATTTGCTTGTTATTATTGCTGTATGGGATGGATGCTAACGAAATGGCTTCTTGTCAGGTAGGAAAAAAAGTTTTTTCGACAGGTTATCGAACTATGATAGGAATACTAATATTTTTGAAGTGTCGCAATTGTGACATTTTTTGCCGTCTTTGTGTATTTACCTTTGCTTCATCTTTAAATTATTAGTCGGAAAATGAAGCGTACGGTTATAAAAATAGATGAAAAACTGTGTAATGGTTGCGGTGCTTGTGTAACGGGTTGCCATGAGGGAGCATTACAGCTGATAAACGGAAAAGCAGTAATGATCAGTGATCTTTATTGTGACGGTTTAGGAGCATGTATAGGAGAGTGCCCAGTGAATGCCATAAGCTTTGAGGAACGAGAAGCTGCACCTTATGATGAAGAGGCTGTTATGGAGAGATTAATCCCGAAGGGAGAGAAGGTTATTCTGGCTCATTTGACTCATTTGAAGGAGCATGGCGCTAATGAATTTTTGCAGCAGGGCTTACATTATCTGGAGAAGAAAGGTCTTGCTATTGATTTTCCTCAGGAAAGAGCGGTTGTAAATGAGAGTAATCCGGATTCATTAGCCTGTGGCTGCCCGGGTTCGACAATGCGTGAAATCAGAAGACCCGCCCGTCCTGTTTTTGCAATGGCTCCTTCTGCTGCCGAACAACGATCTGAATTACGCCAGTTTCCAGTGCAGTTGCATTTACTTCATCCTTCTGCCGGATTTTTGCGGAATGCGGACCTGCTGCTTGCTGCGGATTGTACTGCATTTGCTTACGGCAGTTTTCATGATCATTTTCTGAAAGGGAAAGCCCTTGCCATTGCTTGTCCGAAATTAGACAATAATATCCCTGTATATATAGATAAACTTGTGGAGATGATAGATGTCGCTATGATTAAGACATTGACTGTTGTTATCATGGAAGTTCCTTGTTGTGGCGGATTGGTGAAAATAGCCAGGCTTGCCCGGGAACAGGCTAAACGCAACATATCAATAGAAGTTGTTGTTCTATCTGTGCATGGTGAAATTGTAAAAAGGGAGATAATATGAACAATTAAAAACTGTATTACTATGAGTATGTTTTGTTTTCAATGTCAGGAGACAGCCAAAGGTACGGGTTGCACACAAATAGGTGTATGTGGTAAGACATCTGAAGTATCTAATATGCAGGATTTGCTGTTGTTTGTTACAAGAGGCATTGCCGTTTATAACAATGAGTTAAGGAATCAGGGTAAGGCTTCTAAGCAGGCTGATAAATTTATCGTTGATGCTATGTTCACCAGCATTACGAATGCCAACTTTGATTATGATGCAATTAAAGAGAAAGTAAAAGAGGGTTTGCAGCTTAAATCGGAACTGGCTGTATTATCGGGTATTCCGGTAGACTCTTTGCCGGATGAGTGTACGTGGAATGGCGACGAATCGGAGTTTCCGGATAAGTCGTTGGAAGTGGGTGTACTGCGTACTCATGACGAAGATATACGTTCTTTGAAGGAACTGGTACATTATGGATTGAAAGGAATCGCCGCCTATGCCGAGCATGCTTATAATCTGGATAAAACGGATGATGAGATTTATACATTTATGCAGAAAGCGCTTACAGAAATAACACGGAAAGATATTTCGGCAGATGAGTTAGTGGCTTTGGTTCTGGAGACGGGAAAATATGGCGTTCAGGTGATGGCATTGCTTGATGCTGCCAATACCGGTAAATATGGTAACCCGGAAGTAACACAGGTTAATATCGGAGTAGGAGGGAACCCCGGAATTCTGGTCAGCGGGCATGATTTGCGTGATATAGAAGAGTTGTTGCAGCAAACTGAAGGAACGGGGGTTGACGTATATACACACAGTGAAATGTTACCTGCTCATTACTATCCGTATCTTAAAAAGTATAAGCATCTGATCGGTAATTATGGTAGTTCATGGTGGCATCAAAGAGAGGATTTTGAGTCATTTAATGGCCCGGTTCTTTTTACGACTAACTGTATTGTTCCTCCTTTGAAAAACGCTTCCTATACGGATCGTATTTTCACTACAGGATCTGCCGGTTTAAGCGGTGCGAAGCATATTCCGGTGCGTAAAAACGGAGAACAAAAAGACTTTTCAGAGATTATATCCATGGCTAAAGAATGCCTTCCTCCGCGTGAAATTGAGAAAGGAACTATCACAGGTGGTTTTGCACATGCACAAGTATTGGCTTTGGCCGATAAGGTGGTAGATGCCGTTAAATCGGGTACGATAAAGAAATTTTTTGTAATGGCAGGATGTGACGGACGTATGAAAAACCGTAATTACTATACTGATTTTGCCGGCGCATTACCTGATGATACGGTGATACTCACTGCCGGTTGTGCAAAATACCGCTATAACAAATTGCCTTTGGGGGATATTGGCGGTATTCCGCGTGTGCTGGATGCGGGACAATGTAACGATAGTTATTCACTGGCGGTTATTGCTTTGAAGCTGAAAGAAGTATTTGGATTGGATGATATCAATCAATTGCCTATCGCATTTAATATTGCCTGGTACGAACAAAAGGCTGTTATCGTGTTATTAGCCTTATTGTATTTGGGTGTGAAGAATATTCATTTGGGACCTACTCTTCCCGGATTTTTATCGCCTAACGTGGCAGCTGTCCTGGTGGATAAGTTCGGTATTGGCGGAATCTCAACCGTAGAGGAAGATATTAAAATGTTTATGGAGAATTAAGGTGCTTATTTAGTATCTGTAATAATTGAAAAGCATGAATGATGAATTTTATATTCATTGTTCATGCTTTTAATTCTTTATGCTTTCTATGGCACGATTCTTGTCTGTTGTTATTTATGATTATAAGTGCAAGCAGGCGGACAGATATTCCGGCATTTTATTCCCAATGGTTTATTAACCGGATAAAGGAGGGCTTTGTATACGTACCGAACCCTTTTAATCCGAATATGATCAGTCGTGTTAGTCTTCATCCTTCATTAGTGGATGGCATTGTCTTCTGGACAAAAAATCCGAAACCAATGATTGATAAGTTAAACTGTTTGCAGGATTATAAATACTATTTTCAGTTTACGCTTAATCCTTACGGTGACGAAATTGAAATAAATCTTCCATCTGTGCGGCAACGTATTGATATATTCAAACGCCTTTCGGATAAGATCGGTAAAGAAAAAGTTATCTGGCGGTATGATCCTATCTTGACTAACTCAACGTATGATGTTTCGTTTCATAAAGAGATGTTTGCGATGATTGCAGAGGCTCTTCGGGATAATACCGAAAGATGTATGCTCGGCTTTATTGATCATTACAAGCATATTCGGAGTGCGGTTAGTCAATTGGGCATAGAACCACTGAAAAATGACGAAATAGAAGAGATCGCTGTGTCGTTCAGAAAAACAATGGATTTGTATCCGGCTGTGGAATTGGATACATGTACGGTTAAAATCGATTTAAGACATCTGGGTATTCCTGCCGGTTCTTGTGTGGATAAAAAACTGATTGAAAAGATTGCCGGTTATCCGATTTCAGCCAAAAAGGATAAGAACCAGCGTGATGTTTGTACCTGTATTGAAAGTATCGATATCGGGATGTATGAAAGTTGCCTGAATAACTGCATTTATTGTTATGCTATCAAGGGGGATTATCAGACGGCAAAATATTCTTATATGAAGCATGATCAAAACTCACCGATGCTAATAGGCCACCCGCAAGAAGATACTGTCATAAAAGATCGTATTATGAGAAGTCTGCGGGATGATCAGTTTTCGTTGTTTTGAAATAAAAGTCTGACAAATACGCTAATAATAGTCAAACGAGGACACCGATTGAAAACGTGTGGAGCTATCTACTACTTTCTATTTATTATTTCGGCTAATTGCTTGTTGTATAATATTATCCATTTCTTTTGATACTTCCGGAGTAAACTCATACCCGCGTGCATGATGCGCAGATGATTGTGGAAAAAGTTCTTTCCCTCCATACATCAGTATATATGGTCTGGTGTCGCGTATGATTGATGGATTTCCTCCGTATTGGTGCGATAAATCCCAACCTGTATTAAACAATTCAAGATAACGTAATGTCTCATCCTGAGTCATATTTGCTAACAGCTTTTGGGGGCTACCGTCACCATTTGCCGGACCCTGCAATATTTTAATAAGTTCGCCCTGCAATAAATCCACGTTCTTAAAATTACTTATATACTTGCGGAAATATCCTTTAATAAGCTCCGTGTCCTCCTTTTTAAAGCGCTGATTTGCCGATTCATCAAAAGATGTAGAAGTTTCCGGAGTAGTGTTTAGGGGTGAGTTAGGGAAATCATTCTGAAATAGAAAGGCTGTAACTTTTCCATCGGGGCGGGTAATTCTTATCGGATAAAGCCTCTCATAAAAGAAATACATTTGCCAGCCTATTTCCGCAACACGTAAAACAGCACCCTCATTCCAATTATACTTTTTTAATACGCCTATCAGTTCGCGTGTATCTTCAACATTCAATTTATAAATTGATTGACTGTCTTTAAAATTTTGGTCTGGTGTTACCTCTATTTTGTAAGCACTGATATGCTTGTGGTCGAAAAAATCAGATTTTTTGTTTTGTGCGTTTACCATATAAACGGGATTTAAAAGAATTAAAAACAATAGAATTTTTTTCATCTCGGCTTATATATGTGTTTTATAAAAATTTAATGATTACAAAGATACTTAACATATCCATTACTACATACAGATACAGGCTACAAGCTATTATTAAAGACCCAATATAAAGCCCGAAGAGGGGGGAAGCAAAGGTTTTAAGATATAATTAGACTGTTTTCCAAAGATTTAGTATTTTTGTTTGCGAAAAGGAAAGCTTCTTGGTTTGAGTTCTCCTTTTTACATATTGCGCATATGGGATACTTATTGTGCCGGTTTTTGAGTTAGCTGCAATTTCTGGAGTCAGACAAAGGTGAACAAAATAAGAACTACAAATGGATACTTGTAAAAATTGTAATGAGCCGGTGAATGGAAATTATTGCTTAAACTGTGGACATCCCACAGAGGTGAAAAAAATTAACTGGCGATATATGTATAATGAAATTGCAAATGTTTTGTTTGTAAATAGGGGAATGTTTTATACTATAAAAAATTTACTTACAAACCCGGGAATAAGTGTTAGACATTATATTACCGAAGATAGAAGCCGGTTTGTAAGACCTATTTCATTTATCGTTGTAACCTCATTAATTTATACAATCGTAACTTATTTTTTTCCATCCGGTGTTGAAGACTATGTTTCACAATTCAGTAGCACGGAGGATGGACTGGAAAAAATGAATCAAGTTCTGTTAGATATTACTAAATGGACACAAGAATACTCCGGTTATACAAACCTGTTCATAGGCTTTTTTATGGCATTTGGGATAAAATTATTTTTTAGAAAAGCCGGATACAATCTTTCTGAAATTTATGTTCTCTTATGCTATGTGTTTGGACTAACGACCTTGGTTGATGCTGCGGGTTCAATTTTTCAGGCAATAATTCATTTGAATCTAATAAGTATTTTATTTGTTGTTGAAACAATTTATATCACATGGGCAGTCGGACAATTTTTTAACGAAAAAAAAATTACGAGTTACTCAAAGGCATTACTATCTTTTTTATTTGGTTTCACACTCCTTTCTTTATTATTGGCATTTGTTGCAATTATGATTGGTATTGTTTTAAAATGACGGATTAGCAAGCTTATTTCTTTATAATTTTATTTTACTATTGTATTGTTATCTGTTTTTATGGTTTAATATGCTTAAAGATTAAATACTTATTTTCATCATAATATGGTATTTATAGAGGTATGGGTGAAACTATATATGTTTTGATAATTAGTGTAGCAATGCTTGTCGAATATATCAGAAATGTATTTACCTTTGCATCAACTAAAAGTTTTTATGTTTAATAGTAATAAGGATTTGGTGAAGTAAATAACCCGGGCATGTAGCTTGTGGTTATCCCTCCGTTAGCTTTGGCATTGTCTTGCCGGAGTTATTTTCATACATTATAAAACGAATAAAAGGAATTGGAAAAGAGAATATTTTCTTTTCTGTTTTCACTTAATTTTTAAAATTTACAATCATGAACAATGAAAATAAATCAACAAGGGGTAGGTCAATTGAGTCAAACTCCAATGACCTCACGCTCGACCAAACAAGTGAACTTGTTTCGTCCTCGCTTAATCGGTCAATTGAGTCAAACTCCAATGATCTCACGCTCGACCAAACGAGTGAACTTGTTTCGTCCTCGCTTAATCGGTCAATTCACGAATTCGATTTTAGTTTAATCTGTGAATATTTTTCAGGAGTAGAACGTCAGGGGCCAGGTAGTCCGGAAGTCACCCTGAAAGCATTGAGTTTTATTGATTACTTATCAGCAGATTCATTCATCGCTGATATAGGATGTGGTACAGGCGGTCAAACAATGGTACTGGCACAACACGCTCCCGGCCATGTTACGGGAGTAGATTTGTTTCCTGATTTTATTCATCTTTTTAACAGGAATGCCGCTCGTCTTCATTTACAGGATAGTGTGGAAGGTGTTGTAGGTTCGATGGATAATCTTCCTTTTCGGAAAGAATCGCTGAATTTGATTTGGTCGGAAGGTGCCATTTATAATATCGGGTTTGAAAAGGGAATCAATGAATGGAAGCAATTTCTGAAGAAAGATGGCTATCTGGCTGTTTCGGAAGTTTCGTGGTTTACGGATAAGCGTCCGGCAGAGATTAATGATTACTGGATAGATGCATACCCGGAAATAGATACAATTCCGAACAAAGTTGCCCAGATGCAAAAGGCCGGTTATATTCCGGTTGCTACATTTATTATACCGGAGACATGCTGGACCGAACATTTTTATATTCCTCAGATTCCGGTACAGGAGGCATTTCTAAAAAAATATGCAGGGAATAAAACTGCAGAAGATCTTATTGCGGAGCAACGGCGTGAAGCGCAGTTGTACAATACATATAAGAATTATTACGGATATGTTTTCTATATAGGCCGGAAGATTTGAATGTAAACGTCGTATAAGTAAAAGGAGAAACAAAAGTACCAAAGGCTAAGGTCAAATGCTAGTTTGATAGAATCCCTCTGGTATTTTGTTTCATCCTTATGTTTTAAATTTGCATATATTTTTAAGCAAATATGGAGTCTTTATACAACCTCTTCAGATTGTTTTTTTCTTTTCGATTAATTGTATTAAATGAGTCTTTCCTTTTCTTGTGCATACATTGTGCATAGTTGCTAAGATCTTGGTCTTTTGATGTACGGTTTTCTGCATATTTATTGTACTCAACTGTTCTGTAAGTACAATGGGTGTTAATTCATAATTCTGGTCAGGAAGAAAATCACCTTCTGTTATTCCTTTCATAAAATAACCGGTACATGTTTTTCTGAATTCAGTCTGGTAATTTCTCCATAGATTATCTGCTTCAGTAAAACTACTTAAATCCTGAAAAAATGAAGGATAGAGAGAGCAGTTATAATAGAACTGATTGATACAGGTAAAGAAAACGGCTTCTAATGCTGATTTGGATTGTTCCTGAATATACTCAACTGAAGAGCGCAAAGATGCTGCTTCTTTTTTCATACAGGTGACAATAAGATGTTCTTTATTGTTGAATTTGGAATATAATACATCTTCGGAAATGTCCGATTCTTTGGCTATCCGGCCCATACTAATCTTATGTATGCCGTACTGATTATAAAGCAATTTTGCTATTCGTATGATTTTTTCCATGATCAATTTTTTTAAGTTTACTTACAAATATCCTCAAATAAAGCAAGCAACCACTGTTCCATTTTGGCTTGGGTTTATTCCAGTTCAAACCATTTCGATATAAAAAATGTTTATTTGATTTAAAATCAAGCAAAAGCTTGTTTTATTTTCGTTTTCTACCAGAATTTACTATATTTTTGTATTAAAGCGGAACTGCGAAACTGAGTAGGTAAGCTAGTGGTTAATTGTTAATGATTAATTAACCGCTTATCACTAACCGTTAATCATTCGTTAAGTTTGTTCTATACAGCCTTTGTGTTGGAGAGTAAAGTATTATTATATTGAAATATTGTGAAATATGGAAAAAGTACTTAATGTTACCCTTGACAGGATTATAAATGATAAAGATCGATATGAAAAATATTTCATGGAAAATGAATTATTAATTATCGAAACAGATAGTTCTCATGCCTACAAATTGAATCCTGTTTTTTATCCTTTACGTATTGATGCATATTCGTTGATTTTGATTCTACGCGGAGAAATGACTATAGATGTCAATTATATGACTTATGTCATGAAAAAGAATGATATGATGGAATTATTCAGCTATCATTTAGTTGAAAGTCTTAATTTTTCCAGTGATTTCAAAGCTTATCAGATAGTCGTTTGTCCCGACCTTTATCATGAAATTATTGAATACACTAAATTATCAAAAGTACTTGATTGTTATTCCGGAGGATATCATCTTGTGAAAACAATAGAAACGAACGAAATAGATGTTTTGATAACTCAGATTGAACGGATAAAAAAAACGATGACCAGGGGTAGTCATCATTTATTTAAAACCATGATCAAATCTGAACTGATCTTATTATTGACAGAATTAGCCCATATAAAATTGCTACATCAACCATCTGAAGAAAGTTCATTCAGACATACCCGTTGTGAAGAGATCGCATTTCAATTCATTCAATTACTGGTTACGCATTGTAAAGCAGAACATGAAGTCGCGTTTTATGCTGAAAAGTTATGTATTACATCCGAATATTTGTCGCGGATAATGAAATCATTCAGCGGGAAATCCGTCAAAGTCTGGATACAACAAGCCAGGGTAGCTGAAGCAAAGGTTTTACTACGAAAGCCTTATTCTTCGATTTATCAGGTTGCCGACGAACTTTATTTCTCTGATCAGTCGGCTTTCGGTAAGTTTTTTAAAAAACATACAGGTAAATCTCCGTTAGAATATCAAAGAGAATCAGATACGATGTTTTTTATTCCGAATGTGAAAAATACGAATATTTCAGAATATAGCAGACAATGATTAACCCGGCCATCTTCAATATAATATTTTTCTTGAAATATTACCGATTTTCAGTATATATACCTGACCCGGCATAAGTTTATCACGTATAATCATCTCATCAGATGTTATCTTCTTGCTTAGCACTTGCCGTCCTGCAATTGTATAAACTGTCAGGTCCGTATTTATGAAGGCAGAAGACGTGAAATACAACCGAATCTCATTGAATATTTTATCTACTACGATTCTCGGATTATCAGCTTCAGGTAGCGTTTGTGCAATATGGTTATCATCCGGCTGTTTTGTCAAAATAATATCATCTACCAGGAGATATGCGTTACTGTTATCTGTTGCAGTCTCGAATCCGATCTCCAAGAAGTTATTTTGTACATCAATATTTTTTATTTCTATCAGATGATAATCCTGAATATCTTCTATCGGAAGCCTAACTTCATCTTCTCCGGACCGATCGTTATAATATTTGATATATACCGATGCTCCCGGGTCTGATTCAGTCTTCACCCACGCTTTTAAATGATATCTTCCACCGGGAACCTCCGTGCAGAATTGCTTGATGTTGCTACTATCTTTCATTGACAAAGCATATGTGCCTGTAAGAGGCTCGTTTGTGTTCAGGAATACATTACCTGTCGAATGCCAATCACTAAGCCATGTGGCATTCAATATCCCTCGCTGTACAGATGCCTCAAATCCGGTATTTGCCACAATATTTATTTCGCGATTATTAATATCCCATTGTTGGTCGATCCACGCCAGTCGATTCAAAATCCAGTCTTTTAAAAAAAGAATTTCATCGTCCCAATCTCTTGCAATATAATAATTGGGCCAGATATCACGCCCAAAACATTTCCATACAGATTCATTTCGGGCTTGCGATTCACTTAATAAGTTTGTTAATGAGTCTATTTTATGTATGATTGAATCATTTGACAGCCGGGAGTTACGATATGTATTCCATAACTTTTTCAAGTCGCCATAAAATATATCATCCTGAAGCATTCGCTTAAACATCCAGGGTATTCTACATTCATCTATATACTGATTACCATTGAAAGCCCAACCCTCGGAGCTCCATGAACTACGGTAATTAGCATTCCCAAATGATATGTTAAAGTCCCATATTGAAAACTTAAAACGCTGATCAATACTATCCGGATATTTATACAAAGGGGTACTTAACCGATAACCATCCACATTACGTGAAAATTCCTGAGCTATATAATAATTCATAACCGAGACATCATCAATGTAATTCCGGAAGCCTTTTTGGGAGTCTTTGAAATTATCTCCTGCGACAGCTTGTTCCATCTTCTTTACATATGTCTGAATATAGTCAATCTGTTCCGGTGTCAGATCTCCCTCATCCGGATATTTATATTGATAAAACGGATAAAAAGGCACTTCGTTTTCGAATATATCCCGGGATGGAATTGTACTCCAGAAACCTGGGTCGTCATCCCGGTCGATTTCCAGATGATATCCCCCGGTCAGTCCCATTCCCTGATTATCTGTTGGAGACTCTATGTCCACCCGATTAGGACCTTGCCGTACACGGGCAGCCATCAGGTAAACCCCTTGATAAATTCCATTTAATACCAACTCGCAATACCGGCCTGTAGGCACATAGTCCATCGTTCCTTTCATCAACTCAAAAAGTAACATGTCACGGATCATACTCTTATCATTAAACGGGGCTAACAACGCCCAGTCATTATCGGCCGGCATACCTAAAATTGATGCATTTTTTTTCTTTCCGTTTTCATTTAACAAACGGATCCCAAAAGGTTTCTTTTCCGACAAAGTGTAGGATGAATTTCCTCTGTATTTGATACCAATTTTTCCATCATAATCGATTGTTGCTATATTGGTTGTATCCACATTGGTTGTATCATTACGTCCTCCTTCCGTGTCCCAAATAATTTTCATGGAAGCCGGAATACGTTCATCGTCTTCTTTTTCAGCCATTACCGTATCCAGTTCAATCAATATAACCGGAAGATTAGATGAAGTGAAATCAATTGTGTATTTAGGATGGAACGGATATTTCGGATCGTCATCAGCAAATACGACTGAAGTTAAACCAATTATAAGTATTAAATAAATGAAAAAGATTCTCATGGTATTATTTGTTTTGATTTATGAGAATGATATAATATCATTCGGCTAACAAATATACAAATTTTATGCTCTTTTTTATCTGTCAAATTGGCATAATTGTATGATTGGCTCAATATTTGTCTGTATACTATTATGAATAGCAAAATTGAAATATTAGAAAAAGATAAAAATCAGAATATTGATGATTTTTATTTGAAATTTAAAGAAAAACTTGAAGAAACTCATTCGTTTCCTTCAGTATATATATTTAAATATATTGTTCCTGCCGAACAAAGTACTATTGCCAGGCTACATTCAATCTTTGAAAATTCGGGAGGTAGTTTTTCAACAAGAGACAGTAAAAATGGTAAATATACATGTATGACGATAAAAGTACCGGTGAACGATGCTGATGATGTTGTGATTTATTACAGGCAAGCGGCAGCTATAAAGGGTGTTATGATGTTGTAGGTGTGTTATTTAGAACAAACTTTAATTTCTGGCAAAGATGCCTCTTTGTCAGATTTTTTTTGTTAATCAGAAAAAATATTATTCTATAAGTCGTAGATTTACAGATCCGGCTCAGGAACCCTCTTGCTTGTATAAATAGAGATACCAATATACACACCCAACAAAAACACCTCCCCCGATAAGGTTCCCCAAAGTAGCAGGAATCAGATTCTGCAATATAAAATCGCTCCATGTAATGCCGGCGCCCGAGTAGATTGCTGCCGGTATGAAAAACATATTGGCAATGGAGTGTTCATAGCCCAATGTAACAAATATCATTACAGGGATCCATATACCCAGGCATTTTCCGGTAATATCCTTTGCTGCATAGCCCATAAACATACCTAGGCATACCAGCCAGTTTGCTCCGATTCCTTTTATAAACACATCTACCCAATCCTGGTATACTTTTGCCTCTGCATAATGAAATAAATAACTCTGCCACGGTTCTTTGGAGAAATATCCCAAATGTGAAGAAAGCGAGTATGCAATTATTTGTGTGCCGACAAAATTAAATATATACGATAACAATAAGCCTTTTAAAAAGGAAGTTATGCGTAGCTTTTTTTCCAGTAATGGCAGCGTGAATGCCGTACAGTCACTGGTAAAAAGGTCGGCGCCCGTAACAGATACGATTATCAGGCCTACAGGGAAAAGCATACCGGCAATCAGTTTGATCAGACCCGGATTATCCGTACCAACACCCGGCATTCCGCCCGCAACCATGACAGATAATAGCCCGCCTAGTGCGATGAACGCACCTCCCAGTATTGCTATTATAATAAATTTGAATGTCGGCAAAGAAGATTTATAGATTCCAGATGCAGCAAACTGATTTGTAATTTCTTTAGGGCTATAGTAATTGCTCATAAAATTTTTATCAAAACAGGCGCAAAAGTACAAAAATAATCTTTACGAACAATCATACGATATCTCTTCGCAGGTATTCGGCTGTTACAGACCCGGATGCCTGCAATAAATCCAATGGCGTTCCTTCAAAAATAACCCGACCTCCGTTTTTACCTCCGTCAGGTCCTATATCAATGATCCAGTCAGCCTGTTTGATTACATCAAGGTTATGTTCAATCACCATAATGGAGTTCCCGTTTTTTACCATCCGTCTCAGTAAATCCATCAGGATAGCAACATCGGCCATATGTAAACCGGTAGTGGGTTCGTCCATCACATAGATTTTCCCCGACTTTTTAAGCTCGTTTGCCAGTTTGACACGTTGCAGCTCACCACCCGATAACGTATCCAGCGATTGCCCCAGTGTTATATATCCTAAGCCTACGTTGTATAACGATTTAAGTTTAGGGATAAATTTCTCTCCTTCAAAAAAACCAATGGATTGCTTTATGGTTAATGAGAGGATGTCGGTAATGGATTTCCCTTTTATTTTATATTTCATTATTTCGGGTGCGAATCTCTTCCCTCCGCAATGTTCGCATACGGTAGTGACCGTATCCATAAATGCCATATCCGTTTCAATGACTCCTTTTCCTTTACAAACGGGGCATGCGCCTTCCGAATTAAAACTGAATAGTCCCGGGCTTACCTGGTGTGTATCTGCATATATCTTACGGATTGCATCCATGATTCCCAGGTAGGTGACTGGTGTGGAACGTATACTGGTTGTTATCGAAGATTGACTGACTGTAACCGAATCCGGATATTGTTTCGTAAAGACTTGCGATAATGAGCTTTTACCGGAACCTGCAACACCGGTAATACATGTTAGCACACCTTCCGGAATCCGGACGGATATATTTTTCAGGTTATGTAGTGATGCGTTTTTAACAGGCAACCATCCTGCCGGACTACAAGGATTTTTATTAATAGCAATATTGCTGTTTAACATATTGGCAGTGAGTGTGTCGCTTGTTAAGAATTGCTCCACATTTCCGTTAAAGATAACTTCTCCTCCATTTTCCCCTGCCAGAGGACCCATTTCAATGACCGTATCAGCATGGCGGATGATATCTTTATCATGTTCAACAATAATTACCGTATTGCCTTTGTCGCGTAGTTCGGTAAAGAGGTTATTCAACATGGTGATATCCCTCGGGTGAAGTCCGATGCTTGGCTCGTCGAAGATATATGTCATACCGGTCAGGCTGCTACCCAGATGTTTCACAATTTTCAGCCGTTGTGATTCGCCTCCCGAGAGTGAGGGTGTTTCCCTGTCTAAATGCAGGTATCCCAATCCTATATTGATGATCCGTCCTATATTTTCGGTAAGGATACGCGCCACCTGGCTACCTACTGAATCATTAATCCTGGATAATGACGAGCGTAACTCATCCATCTCCATTTCAGAAAAATCTGCAATGCTATATCCGTTGATTTTACTACTTAAAGCAGCTTTATTCAATCGTTTCCCTTTACATTCCGGACAAATACATTGCTTCATAAATTTCATCAGAGCGTCTGTCCTTTTGTCGTTTAATGCCGTCAGGTCACGGTTCAGGTATAACCGGTTGAAGCGGGATGCTACTCCTTCGAAATCGTTATATTGTTTCCACTCTGTTTTACGTGTTTGTGCAAATCGCTGTAAAGTATCGATATCTGCACCATAAAGGAAAATACGCAGTTCTTCCCCGGTATAATTTTTTAACGGTTTATTCATATCAAATAGTCCGGTGTTTGCATACAGGTTCATATAATACGAGCCTATACGAAAAGTAGGAAACAAAACAGCGCCTTCGTTTAAAGATTTATCCATATCGATGAAACGACCCATATCTAAGGAAACGACTTTTCCAAGTCCTTTACATACCGGACACATACCGGCCGGATCATTAAACGAATAATGGTTTGATTCGCCTGCAGACGGTTGGCCAATGCGGGAGAAAAGCAACCGGAGTAAAGGTTGTATATCCGTAATAGTCCCGACTGTCGAACGTGAGTTTCCCCCCATTCTTTTTTGATCTACGATGATTGCCGGCGAGAGGTTTTCAATAGACACCACTTCCGGCTTTTGGTATTTGGGCAGCCGGTTACGGATATACCACGAAAAAGTCTCATTGAGCTGTCGCTGCGATTCGACTGCAATAGTATCGAATACGACAGACGATTTACCTGATCCGGAAACTCCGGCAAAAACAATAATCCAGTTTCGCGGTATCTTCAACGAAACACTTTTCAGGTTGTTAAGTGTAGCCGACCGTATGATAATATGGTCATGACTTTTTTTCTCCATGCATCCTCCTTTTGTTGTTCAGGGGGACAAAGATGATCTTTTTGCATGAAAAAGATTTGTTATATCTTGCTTTTTTTCACTGGTTTTAAACTGTACATTTGCATGGCAAGACAATTTGTTGCGTTTTGATAGTGCTGGACAATGATTACAAAAATAAAAAACATGGCAAATAAAAGGATTCTATTTCAAGTAGATGCTTTCACGGATGAGCCGTTCAAAGGTAATCCGGCAGGAGTGATGATTGTTAGGGAAGAAGTTTCTACGGACTGGATGCAAAATGTAGCATTCGAAATGAATTTATCTGAAACGGCTTTTGTCTTTCCAAAAGATAATGAGTTTCAGATCCGCTATTTTACTCCAACAAAAGAAGTACCGCTTTGTGGACACGCTACATTAGCAAGTTCTCATATTATTTATGAACTTGGCTTAATAGCAGCAAACGAAATGATAAAATTTAAAGCAGCCGGAGCCGACCTGACAATAAAAAGGGAAAATGATTTGATAATTATGGACTTTCCCAAATATCCGATACAAAAAACATATATGCATAAAAATTTCAAACGTTTAGTCGGATTTGAACCTATTGAAATGTATTCAAGTATTTATGATTGGGTAATTGCAATAGCACCATGTGAGGACGATATTTTAAATGCTGAGCCGGCTTTTGACTTATTGAATGACAATGGATTGGGTCATTTGGCTATAACTTCAAAATGTGATTCAAATCAAGCTGATTTTGTTGTTAGGTGTTTTGCGCCGATAGCAGGAATAAACGAAGATCCTGTGACGGGCTCTATACATTGCGCACTAACTCCATTGTGGTCTGAAAAGCTTGGAAAACTAGCATTAGATTCCTTGCAATTATCGAAACGGACAGGGCATTTAAAAGTCAGGTTAAATAATGACAGGGTTGAAATTAAAGGAAAAGCGTTGACAATATTTGAGGCGGAAATGAAAATCTAAGAAGCCAAAATCAAACATATTTATTCCCCAAAGAATCTTCCTGCACTAATAATACAATGTTTGTGATAATGTCAAATGGTGATGGTGCAGGTAGTTATAATGTCGTATGGACTATACAAAACAGTAAAGTAATCAGTCAATTTATGAACAGGGATTTTTGAAGATACATTACTGGTCAATATCAATGATCACTCCGTTTGTAGCTTTTCTATCCAGGGAATTGATTGTGCCTCTCCCTAATACTTTCTCTATAGGGTAGGCATAGCTTTTGGTCGTGATCTCATCGTAAGATTTACCGTCAATAATTTCCAATGCTGTTTTTAGCAGGCGCTCATTCGGATCTCCCAGGCCGTAAATATCAACAATAGACGTTATATCTCCATTGTCATCATAATCGAATGTGTCTCCCATCTTAACGTTTGGTCTCCAGCCATTGGAATAGTCGGATTTATCAGCAGAGTTGAATATTTTACTTGTAATAGGATGCATCTCCCATATTTTATCATCGCTGGTAAAGGGTGCTGATGCTACATTCTTGCCCTCAGTCTGCTCGCCGATTACGATTACTTCCATGAAAGGATCTAACAGGTTGATAACTGCTTCTGATGCTGATGCGCTGGTAGAACTAACCAAAACAAACAGCCTCCGGAGGTTCAGGTTCTTTCCGGTAGAACCGAGGTGGCTCTTTCCGGCAGTAAAATTCCCTGTAGAGTCATCGTTGTACTGAAGGTATCCTAAACGTTTTGCTGTTAATATATGATCCGGGCCTAAGATTGCACATAATAATTGGACACATGAAAGTAAGCCTCCGTTGTTATACCGCAGATCTAAAACAAATTCGTTTACTCCGCTGAATAAACCACTTGAAAGCGTCCGTAATTGGTCGTCAAACACTGTATTGTCATTATCTATCCCCTTCATAAAACGGTCATACACTAAATAACCAACTTGTTTTCCTGCCCGTGGAATAACATCATAAGTGAGTATCGGGTTGTAATCTACAGATGTTGCAGTTCCTATTGGGACATGCCTGGAATTGATAAATCCATTTGTTTTGGAATCCCATTGTGCTATGGTAAACGTTTTTTCGGTACCACCCAATAAACTCATGACATCTTCCTGGGTGGTTATCGGGTTATTATCTATTCCTATTATCCAATCTCCCCTTTTTAGTCCGGCTTCTTCAGCCGGAGTTCCCGGGAGTAGATACAAAATAAGTGCACCAATGATTTTTGTCGTAGATCCTTGTAGATTAAATACTACAGTTGTAAACTCAAAACCGTAGGTATAATCTTCCGTGGTAAAACTACGTGTATCAACCGTTGCTTTTTCGATATATGAATAATAGTGGTGATTTCCACTTGCACCCGTTTTGCCATCTTCATTTTTGTAAAGCAATGAAGTGAAAAATGTTTCAGGATCAGCAGTATAATTGAGTTCTCCTGCTTTTTTTATCTTATCATTCCAAAGATAATGCTGGCGCATAGTATCTTCAATCCATGCTAATGTTTCAGGACGATCCTCATCGCCGCCTCCTACACCGGGCTCGTTATTGTCATCGCTACAAGCATTAAGGAACAAACAGGTCAAAAGGAAAAACAAATACTTTCTATACATCATGTCATACAGGTTTACTGTGTAATAAATGCAAATCTACGAAATATAATTGGGGACTATTATTCTTTTTCACATCTATTAGCATCATTATCAGTAATTTTGTTTTTGTAGGTGGTGCTAGTCCGGCATCTTTATCCGGCTCCCCTGTAAAGGATGTATCCCGGATTCCGGCTTTCGTATATTATTATGCAAGGTTAGTATACTTAATTCTAAGGGTATTGACTGGTGCAATATTTTTGTTGCATATTTAATATGCGACTCATGATTCATAAAAAGTTGATACTGGTTCTTCCCTTCGTGCTGACATGTATTTCATTGCACTCACAGGTTTATATAAAGAGTGAATATTTTGGGGTGTCAAAATTCAGGGATACGGATAATAATAAAACCGGAGGGAAAGGCGATCTTAAAACGATTCAGGGAGGATTCCAAATTCCCGTGTCTGTGAAAATGAATGAGTTGAATCAACCTACTGCATGGGCCATTGGTGTTCTGGGATCATATGGTGCTCTGAATAACAGTGGCTTATCATATAACGATTGCTTAGATGAGTTATTGAACGTACAACTGGCTGTTACACATACACGTCCGATCAATGAGAAATGGTTTTTTATTGCCATGTTGGGAGGAGGTGTTTATACGGATATGTCTGCATTTTCAGGTAAAAATTTCCTGGGGCAGGGTGGAGTATTGTTTATTCGTAAGATAAATAAGAACCTCGACGCCGGAGGAGGAATAGCAATAAATAATATTCTTGGCTATCCTATGGCCTTTTTCTCTTTATATTTAGATTGGCATAAAAACGGGAAGTTTGACTTCAATATATCTATGACGAATCAATTTGAACTTTCTGCCGGTATGAAGCTAAATGAATTATGGAAATTGCGATTAGTTGGGGAGCTTAGCGGTATGAGCGCTATAGTTGACAAAGACGGACAATCGCAGATCTTTGTGCATAACTGGGGAGTAGTGGGAATACAACCGGTCCTGAGTCCCGGAAAATCATTTCTTATCAGTATGACAGCCGGTGTTTCGGTTATGCGTGATGCTTATTACCAGAAACGTACTTTGAAAGCCTTTTTTGCAGATACGGATACTTATCCGCATTTCGGAGCCTCTCCTTATGTCTCAATAGGTATCGGATATGGCTTTTAAAATAAACCGGTTTATCCGGAGTTATATATTTTTACTCAAGTTTCGCAAGCTCTACTTTCGTAGTAGTCAAAGAAGTCAGAGTAGTTATCAGCCCTTTGGGCTTAGTAGTTAAGTAGAAATAGCAGGTTATTCTTAACTCCTTGACTACTGAACGAAGCGGTAACTCCTTGACTACTTTAAGTTAAGTATCTGCGAAACTTAAATATTATTAGTACATGGAAGAAATAAAGTCAACACAACATAATCAACTGACTCATTTTCTGGTAGACCCGCAAAAAAAGGTTTACAGGCATTTATTGTTGATATTTTGTGTCATTATCCTGTCATTGAACGGATCTTTTTTAACCTATCCCAGTGATCCGGATATTGCCCTTGTAAATAGCATCGGGTCATTTGTATTTTATTTGATAGCATTATATTTGAATTATTATGTGCTGATTCCCCGTTTTTTGATCACAAACCGTCTTTTAATTTATGTCATTTGTTTAGTTACAGTCATTTTGTTTTTAGTATTTGCAGGATTGATATCGGAGTACTTATTAAAAAGTAAATACGAAATTGAATGGGGGAGATATGCTTTATTTTCAGGTAAATGGTATCTGCTTGTTTTAGAAATTCTCGCATCATGTTTTGTATTTGGAATCTGCTTTGCCGGGTTTACGATGACTTTTTTATTACAATACTGGTTTACATCCGGACAACGTATTACTGAACTGGAAAAGGCTGCAATAAAGACGGAATTAAAACAACTGAAAGATCAGATACAACCGGATTTTTTGTTTAATATCATACAAACAGCCGGATCACGCACCCGGAAAATGCCTCACGAAACGTCCTATATCTTAATGAAATTAAGTAAACTACTCCGCTACCAATTGTATGATAGTAAACGAAACGATGTCTTTCTGGATACGGAGATCAAATCTATTGAATACTATCTGGATCTGGAAAACAAACGTCGTGAAAGTGCAGAATATTCGTATGTTATAAAAAAAGACGGAGATATACACCGCGCAATCGTTCCGCCATTATTGTTTATTTCATTCGTAAAATATCACCTCAGTCATATAGATGAGAATCAGGCGGCTGTCTGTATTGAGCTCGATTTCAAAATCGCAGAAAAACAATTAAATTTCAGCTGTCAGTGCCCTGTTTCAAAAAAAGTGGATAATCAGGATGAATTACTGCATGTAAGACGGAGACTGGATTTATTGTTCGGTAAAAATTATTCACTGGATGTCTATGAAAACCAGGATTCTCTGAGGACTCTTTTAATATTTGAATTGCAATGATGTATCATAAACAAAATACCGAACCCGGCGGTTTCTCTTTTCATTTCCTGATCAGTCCACGGTTCAGATTGCTCAGGCATTTATTGCTTTTAATGATTGTTACTGTCATGGCTGTTCAACAATCCATTGAAGATTATTTATATGGCAATACCGTTTATGCTATTTCATTATTCTTAACATTAATCGGAATTGTGTATATGAATATATCTGTTCTTGCTCCCCGGTTTTTGTTTAAAAATAAATTCTTATTATATATCGGATTAGCTTTGGGAGTGATTCTTTTATTTCTTTTTATGCTCATTATTTTGCAGTTATTTGTAAGAAACAATAATCTGGATTTTTATCAGGATATTCCGCCTTTTGTGCCATTCCTGAACTTGGTATCCAGTATGATTTCGATGGGACTATTTATTGCCGGTTCATCTACACTTTTGTTGTTACAGAAATGGGTTCTGCACGAACATCAAATTAAAAGTCTGGAAAAGGTAACGATGCAGTCCGAATTGGATCAGCTTAAAAACCAGATTAATCCGCATTTTCTGTTTAACATGCTCAACAATGCCAACGAACTGACGAAAGAAAATCCGGATAAAGCAGCCGATATCTTATTTAAGTTAAATGATTTACTCAAATATCAAATAAACGATCAGGCCAAAGAATCTGTATTATTAAATGAAGAAATACTATTTTTGTCGGATCTCTTAAACCTGGAAAAGATACGCAGGGATAATTTTGAATTTATTATCTCTGTTAAAGGAAATACAGCTCAGGTACGTATTCCGCCATTGCTTTTTATTACTTTTGTTGAAAATGCACTGAAGCATGGGAATAGTCAGAAATCATATATTCATTTGTTTTTTAATATAGAAAGTGAAGCATTGAATTTCGTCTGTATAAATTCCCGGCCAACAGGAATATATAAAAATAAAACAGTATCCGGAGGAATAGGATTAATGAATGTGAAGCGCCGTTTAGAACTACTTTATGGTCAGCATTACTCTTTGGAAATAAAGGAAAGCGAAATAATGTATAGTGTTCAATTGATTCTGAGTAGAAAAATAATTAACAATTAACGATGAAGTGTATTATAGTTGACGATGAACCTTTGGCTCGTAAAGCCATTCAGCGATTAATAAAAGAAATGCCTTCACTAATATATGTAGATAGTTTCAGTGATGCATTTTCGGCCGGTGAATTTATGGAAAAAAATCAGGTCGATCTGATTTTCCTTGATATCAGAATGCCCGGAGTAGATGGTATTGAATTTGCAAAAACCATCAGTCGTCACACATTAGTTATATTTACAACAGCCTATCCTGAATACGCACTTGATAGTTATGAGGTAGATGCTATTGATTACCTGATAAAGCCTGTTGAAGCAGATCGTTTTCTGAAAGCTGTAGAGAAAGCAATTGATTACCATAACCTGCTTTTAGCTCAAAAAGATAGTGTAGAAAACATTACAGAAGAATTTATGTTTGTAAAGTCCGAACGAAGGTATTTCAAAATATTATTTAGTAGTATATTATTTATAGAGGGTTTAAAAGATTATGCAATTATAAAAACAGTCGGACAAAAAATCATTACTAAAATGAATCTTAAAACCATCTATGAACAACTACCGAAAAGTTTATTTTTCCGGGTAAATAAATCTTATATAGTGAATACGCAGTATATCGATTCTTTTGATAGTAACGACATACGAAAAGATACACATGAAATTCCTATCGGATCATCCTACCGGGATGATTTTTTCGAAAAATTCCTTGGGAGAAAAATGAGATGAAAGTTCTTTAATTATTGATTTATTTTACTCATAAAAATTTTAAAGAATTCATCCCTGTAAAAGTTGCCGATGCCTATTTCATAGTTTTTGATAAAAACATCATTATTATCAAATGATTCAATGCGATTCCTATTTACAATGTACGACCTGTTTATACGCAGGAATATGTTCTGGGGTAAAAGGTCGTGTATTGCTTTCAGGTTCATACGTGTTATGATACGCTGATTCTCCATTTGAATAATAACATAATCTTTCAGGCCTTCAATAAACAATATATCGCTCAGATTCACTTTGAAATACTTCCGGTCCGATTTGACAAAAATATAATCATCTTCAACAGTTTCAAGGCTTTTCTTCTCCTCATCCAGTAAAAGAGAATGATATGTAATAGCTTTGTCGACCGCTTTCCTGAATTTTACCGGATCAATCGGTTTCACCAGATAGTCAATCGCGTCTACTTCATAACTATCCAGCGCATACTCCGAATAAGCTGTTGTAAAAATAATAAGCGTATGCTTTGGTATGCTTCTGGCAAATTCGATACCGTTGATACCAGGCATATTGATATCCAAAAATACCAGATCAACATCCGCATCCTTCATGAACTCACCGGCAGATTCAGCACTGTTAAAACTATCCAGCAACTCCAGCTGCGAAATCTCATCTACCAGTCTTTTAATCCCTTTACGGGCTATTGGTTCATCATCTACTATAATACACTTCATATCTAATGGTTAATTGTTAATGATTAATTGTTAATGCCAATCAGGAGTTAAAGAAGTCATCACTCGCTACGCTCATTCGTAGTCAAGGAGTTAAGAATAATGCAAATGTATTTCTACTTAACTACTAAGTTGCGAAGCAACTGGTAACTACTTAACTACTTTGACTACTCATCCATATTAATTCTTAATTCATAATTAATACCTCATAATTCATAATTCCCCTTCGGGGTTTATTTCCAGACAAACCATATATATCGTATCCGTTTTTGTCTGTTCCAGTACATAATCATTGCCGTACAATAAATCCAAACGGCGTTTTATATTTATAAGTCCAAGGCCTCCGGTTTTTTTAGGATTAGGTTTAAGAGGTATCGAGTTTTCGCACCGGAAAATAAGTCTGTCTCCTGCAATTTTAAAAGAGATATGTACAAACGAAGGTGCTTCACTATCTAAATTATGCTTTACGGCATTCTCTACAAAAGTGATGAACAATAATGGCGGTATCTGAATGTCCTTTAAGTTTCCTTCCTGCGATATGGTATATTCGAAATAATCCCGTCGCGTTTTTTCTAATTCAAGATAATCAGTAAGAAAGGTAATATCTTCACTTAAGTATACTTTCTCTTTCGTACTGTCGTTCATTTGGTACCGAAGCATATCTTCCAGTTTCACGATAATATGTGAAGCTAAATCCGGATCTTCATGTATCATAATGTTGGCATTGTTGAGCATATTGAATAGGAAATGCGGATTGATCTGGTTCTCCAAAAGTTTTAATTCCGATTGCAAGGTGGCAGTTTGCAGTTCATTTGCTTTCTGTACATTGATAAGCCAGTATTTGAAAAGAACGAAAGTCGTAGTGCCGGCAAAAAAAAGCGTTAAAGATAAAACTGCAGACAAAAGATTTACTATGCTCACGAAATAATCGATATGTTGAATAGGTTTGGTTTCTTCTTCGTAGAATAAATCCTGTACAAGAACCATGAGTATTAAGAAAAGTAACACCAGACCGATTAACGAACTGAAATAAATAAACCATTTGTTCCTTAATAAAAAACGGGGTGTTAAAACATATATATTAAGATACATACATCCCAGAAATATAAGGATATAGAAAAGTAATCCAGCATATTTATTCAGTGCATTCATATCTTTTTCCTGTATGTACCATGTCATGCCTGCAGATATAAAGAATATAAAAACAAATAATGTGAAATGTCTTAATATCCTAAAACGCTTCTCAATCAGTACTCTGGTAAATATATAATTATTTTTTCCCTGCTCCATGTGAATTGTTATACAGTTTTAAACATATTTCAGCTATACCTGATGTGTTGGAGTTTTCCTTAACAGACAGTGTATAGTTTTCTTTAAACAATAGCTCGAGTCGTTCGTTTAGTCTTACTATTTCGGTATCAAGCAAATCTTTTATATAATTTCCAGACATGGTAAGAACGAAACATACTTCTTTATCATTGTTATCGATGCGAATATTCAATGTGTTGTTTTCTTTTGTAGTAGCATCGAATGCTTTCATAACCCCCTGCACATAAGGTAATAATATAGTAGGAGGAATAAATTTTGTATGAAGGTTTCCGGTCGTTTCAATTGAATAATTGAATTGAGGATCGTACAACCTTTCCATATCAAGAAAGTTTCGTATAAAAGCAATTTCAGCCGTGAGTAAAACCTGATTTCTGTTGCAATCATATAATTGATAGCGAAGTAGCTGGCTTAATTTCATTAACATAGCCGAAGCTCTGTCGGGTTCGGTTTTAACCAGCATTCCTGTCCGGTTTAAGATACTGAAAAATGAAACCGGGTTAATTTGCTCTTTTAATTGTTCAAGCTCGGAAGAAGCACGGTTCTTTTCGAGTTCACTGACTCTCTGGCTTTCCAACATCCAGTTTTTTAGAAAAACAGGAGTCGTGATGCCGAAAATTGCGAATATATGGAAAAACAACTCATTAATCTTGTCCAATATTGCAATATTCGAAAATGCACCGTAATTATTTGTATACTTACCAGGAATCAAACCCGGAATGATTATAAATGCCATGGCAGCAAGAATAAGACAGCATGCAAATTGTATGTATTTGCCCTTTAATAAGAATTTGGGTGCCAGCGTAAATATCATCAGATAACCGATTACAACATAATTCAGAAAAATGATTGCAATGATCAGGTATAATTTATTTCCTAATTCAGGCAATATCTCCCTATAATTTGACAGAGCCTGATTGGTCGACATAATTACAAAAGCCAGTATAAGCAATGAATGTCTCAAAAAACGAAATTTATGAGCAAACAGAAAATCAAATATGAAAGATTGCTTTTGCATAAAAGGTTATTTTTAACGGCCATCGAAGATAGTTATTTTTTCAGTAATGAATATATATATCAGGCATTTCTAAACAGTGATATTATTTTATATATTTCATTGAGACTATTCCCCAGTTCCCCTGAAGAAATTAATTCGTCATTTAAAACATGTTCCAAAGCATCTATAACTTTTTCACAATTAATGGTATCAATACCCGATAAACAGGATACTTTTTCAATAACTTTCGTTTTATTCATTTCTTTGTTCTTTTATTTATAAATGGGAGTTCTACAATTTGGTTTGTAGAGCCGGAAATCGATTTAAAAAAACAATAACCGGTTATAATATATTCAAACGCATTTAATACTTTCTCACAATCCGGCATATCTACTCCTGATAAATCCGATACTTTTTTTATTACTTTCGATTTGTCCATATCTATTTTTCTAATTGATTACAATTCAAAAGTAGGTTTTATGAAGAAAGAGATTTTGTTTTTTATACAAAAGCACATTATTTGCAGACAAAAAGAGTTGTTTGGTATATTGGTTGTTTATTCTCTTTACCAAAAAACATATTTCTGTCTTTGATAAGTACCCATACAGATAAGATCAATAACAATCCGGTTTGAATGATTTTACTGTCGGGATGTGGTGCGAATAACTCATTAAACAGTCCTGCCGTTATATGGAAAACGATCGTTACAAGAATATTTCTTCCGGTTTTATAATACAACCAGTTCATTAATATAACATAAGGTATGATACTTACCAGGAAATTGATTCCGTATATCCATCCTTCTTCCACTACGTTACTCTGATAATAATCCCTCATCGTAGCAAGCGGCATGTGCCATACTCCCCAGAACAATCCAAAAATCAAAGATGCAGTGAATAGATTAAAACGGCTGCATAAACTATCGGTTCCATAGGTATGCCAGGCTAATTCTTCAATCAGTGGAGCGATAATCAGCAGAAACCATACCGGGAATATGCCGGAAGAGAATGTAAATTCGCCTGTAATTATAAATTGTGACGGATTGTAGCCGAACAGCAATGAAATAGCCTGTGCCGTCATAATACTGACAGGCATGATAAAACAGGCAAGGATATAATATATAAGATAAGAACGTTTGAAGTTAAAAAAACGCCGGCTTATATCTTTACGCAGTTCCGGTTCTTTATGAATCAGAATGACTGCTACGATTACCGGAGCCAGTAGACCAATAAAAGATAAGACACTTGCTATGTTCAGGTATTTATCCTGATAAGGCTCCAGATGACTGATATATCCGGCTGTAAACCAAAACAACCAGGGAATCAATGTGGAAAGAAGATAAAAGATACCCGGGTATTTGTATTGCTGAATGGCAGATGAGAATGTAGTTGTCTTCATACTTTATTTTATACATTTTGTTTTGTTTATAGTGCGAAAATACGCTGCTAAGCAAAAGCATTTTCAGAAATGAGACGAAACAGCCTCTTTTGACGACAGAATGAATTCGTTTGTAGATGTAAATTTCGTACCGGCCGGTATGCAACTTTGCTTTTACCTTCCGGATGATGATAGCTGAGGAGCATTCATGAAAAAAAACATAAATTACAAAAAATGTTTGATCTCAAGAGTATGGTAGAATTCTTTGTTTTACCTATATTTGTGCACAGAGTAGAACTGAAAGTTGTCCATTGCCATTTCCTATGTAGTTACCATAAATGAAAAATTAATACATGCTGTCAGATAATTTGGTGGAGTATAAAGGGTCTTTACGGGAGAATTTTGACAAAATATATGTTGTCTATTTTTCCCGTATGAAACGTTTTGCCAAGGAATATGTTATTTCTGATGAAGATGCGGAAAATATTGTACAGGATGTCTTTGTTTTGCTTTGGGAAAAGCGGGAAGTACTCGAAATACAAGTAAGTTTAGTCCCGTATCTGTTTTCGTTGGTTAAAAATAAATGCCTTGATTATCTTCGTCATAAGGTAGTTGCTGAAGAGTTTAAACAGGAATTAAGCGCCAAGCTTTTTTCACTGGAATTAATAGATTATTCTTTTTCTTCGGACGAAGAAATTGAAAAAATTGTGATAGATGCTGTTAATAAATTACCGGACCGTTGCCGGCAGATCTTTATTAAAAGCCGGATTGAGGGGTTGAAGTATCGTGAAATCGCGGATGAATTAAATATTTCGGTTAACACAGTAGAAAATCAGATGAGCATCGCTTTAAAAAAACTTCGCATTGAATTAAAAGACTACTTACCGTTATTAATTTTCCTGTTTGGTGTTAAATAATATTTATTAACAAATACCTTTTGGTGGTAAAAGAATATTAAATCGTTCTACTCTGCAAATGGGATTTTATGTATGATTTGATATCTAAATACTTTGATAACACGATCACGTCTGAAGAGAGGGAAATGTTGTTCTCGGCAATGATGGATGATGAAGATCTGAGAATGGAATTTGCTTCTATCCAGAATATTCACGCATTAACAGCTCTGTTTCCGGTGAATAATGATCAGGCGGATGGTATACGCAGCTTGCTGGATTTCAAACAATCAAAGAAAAAGAAATCGTTTATCCCACCTTTAAAACATATCATCGGATATGCCGCTGCTATATGTGTGGCTGTTTTGTCAACATGGGCTATCACCAATATAGATAAAAAATATCCGGCAGAAGAAATAGAATATGAAGAAATCAGCGCTCCGGCAGGGCAGCGTGCTTTCGTAAAACTTCATGACGGAACAACCGTATGGCTGAATGCACGTTCTACACTGCGCTATCCGAACCGATTCAGCAATGAAAGAACTGTCGAACTTGATGGAGAAGCTTTTTTTGAAGTGAAAAAAAATCAGAAGAAGCCTTTTATTGTAACTACCGAAAAATTAGAAATCAGGGTATTAGGTACTCATTTTAATGTATATGCATACAAAGGGCGGGATGAATTCAAGACCTCGTTACTCGAAGGATCAGTGGAAGTATATGACCGTAAAGATGATTCAAAAGCGCTTTTTCTGCAACCAAATGAGCAGGCCGAACTGATCGAAAATAAATTAATAAAAACATCTTTCGACAGTAAAGACTTTTTGTTATGGAGAGAAGGTATTTATTCGTTTGATGATGTTGCATTCGGAGATATTATAAAGAAACTGGAACTTTATTACGATATCACGATTGCTGTAAATGATCAACAGATAAATGACTATAAATTCAGCGGTAAATTCCGTCAGCGTGATGGAGTGGAAAGCGTACTCCGTACCATGCAGAAAGTGCGCTATTTCAGATATATAAAAGACGATGAATTAAATATGATAACAATAAAATAAAAAAAAACATTGTTAAACTGTTTAAAACGAAGTGCCTATGGTAAAATAATAGAAGAACTATGAAAAAACCGGCAGATGTTCCCGCATCTACCGGTCAAGTGCTAACACAAAAAAACATTACAAAGAATTTTAGTATTAACAAAGAAAACAAGGTAAAGTTATGAAAAAAGAACCGAAATTTCTAAGAATCATGAGAATTTCAACCTTCCTTCTTTTCCTTTGCGTATTCACCACTTTTGCGAATAAAACGAGTTCGCAAAATGCACGTGTGAATATCAACAGGAATAATTTAACGATCAGTGAATTTATTGATCAGGTAGAGAAACAAACAGATTATCTGTTTGTGTATAGTAAAAGCGAACTGAATGTAAATGAAAACATTTCAGTTAATGTAGGAAAAAAAACGGTGGCTCAATGCCTGAATGAAGCATTCAATGAATCCGGTGTTCAGTATGCTTTTGAAAATGATTACATTGTGCTAACGCGAAAAGCATCTCCGGTAGCTGTAGCCCAACAAGGCCGTACCGTAACAGGTATTGTTTACGACTCATCCGGAGAAACTGTGATTGGAGCCAATGTTATCATCAAAGGAACTGCTAACGGTACTATTACGGATATAGACGGGAATTTTACCTTGTCCAATGTTCCGGAAGGCGCTGTTTTAGTGGTTTCGTATATCGGCTTTGAGTCGCAGGAAGTTATTCTGGGCAATCAGCGAAACGTTACTGTGACGTTGAGAGAGGATACCCAGGCGTTGGAAGAGGTTGTCGTAGTAGGTTACGGTACGATGCGTAAGTCGGATGTAACGGGATCTATTGCCGTTGCCAAAGGAGAAGATATGGTCAAATCGCAAAACTTCAGCGCTTTGGATAATCTAAAAGGTAAGGCGGCAGGTGTTAACATCTATTCGAATTCATCTCAACCGGGGTCGTACTCCAACCGGGTGGTTATTCGCGGGATGTCGACCATCAATGCATCTTCCGATCCATTATATGTGGTAGATGGTGTAGTAATGGAAGACTTTCATATGATAAACCCGAATGATATTGAAAGTATAGAAGTGTTGAAAGATGCTTCGGCTGCAGCAATCTATGGTGCGCGTGGTGCCAACGGGGTTATTCTGGTATCTACCAAACGCGGTAACAAAGGAGAAGGAACCATGGTAAGTTATCAGGGATCAATGAGTATCAGTACGATGGCTCGTTATATAGATGTCCTGAATGCACAGGAATGGTGTGACGCATTTATGATCGGTCTGGAAAACGAAAACAAATGGCAGGGTAAGAACTGGTCGTTGAATCCGGCAGACTGGTTTACCGACCGGAATTATTTCGATGCAAACGGAACACCGTTGTATAGTACAGACTGGCAAAAAGAAGCAACCCGTACAGCTGTTTCTCATAACCATCAGCTTAATATTCAGCAAGGTGGTAAAAAATCATCGATGGGAGCATTCCTTAACTATACCGATCAGCAGGGAGTAGTGAATAATACCTATAACAAACGTTTGAATGCAAAACTAGCCTACGATGCCAATCCGTTGGAATGGTTATCTACGAAAGTGAATGTAATGGTGAATCATACATGGGCACGTTATATACCCGAAGAGGGTGGTGGTCAGGAAGCCCGTCGTACCATGATTGAAATGCTTCCCTGGTTGCCCGTAAAAGATGCGAACGGTGACTATACCACTTCAACTTCATCTACGATGAATGAAGGTTTTGGTTTTGAAGGGATGTCAAACCCGGTAATGATAACGGAATTGCAAAAACGAATGAAATATAATACCAAGATTTTCGGAAATGCCGAATTGTCATTCCATTTGATGGATGGTTTGGATTTAATCACCCGGTTTGGTATTGATGCTTCATTAGGATCGTATAAAGGGTATTCTTCCGTATTATTAAATAATATTTCCAGACCGAATGGCTGGGCCGAAAGAAACCATAATAATTTCTTATACTGGCAGGAAGAAACATTCCTGACATATAATAAAGTGTTGGAAGATCATCGGATCAATGCCATGATCGGTCTTTCATGGATGGAAAAGACTTACGATTATGAGAAGTCCAGAACTACAGGATTTGATGATGATTTTTATGAATACTATAATATGGGAGTAGGAACAACTCCTTCTTCTCCGGAGTCAAACTGGTATCAGTGGAGAATGAATTCTTATTTTCTTCGTATAGGATACACGTATAAAAACCGTTATTCCGTAACGGCTACCGGACGTGTAGACGGTTCGTCCAAATTTGGTGAAAATAATAAATATGCTTTTTTCCCTTCGGCGGGTTTGGCATGGAATATTTCGAATGAAGATTTTATGTTGGACAATGAGTTGATCAGTAATTTAAAACTGCATACCAGCTACGGGCTTACAGGTAACTCCGAAATCGATACCTATAAATCATTGGCTTCTGTTTATGCAAATACGTATCTGATGAATGACTCACGCGCTCCTTATTCGTATATAGAAACACTGGCTAATCCCGATCTGAAATGGGAAAAGACAGCACTATGGGATATCGGTGTAAACCTTGGATTATTTAAGAACCGGTTGGATTTTGATGTATCCTACTATAATAAGAAGACAACCGACTTATTACTCGATTGTCCGTTACCAACCTCTACCGGATATAAAACCGTATTTAAAAATATCGGTTCCGTGAGAAATCAGGGCTTTGATATTATGGTGACCGGAAGACCTGTTCAGACAAAAGATTTTAACTGGACTACAACGTTGAATATGAACTACAACAAGAATGAAGTATTGGCATTGGGTGATAATGATGCAGATATCTTAGGAAATAGTTGGGTAGGAGGTTATGAAAGTGTGATCCGTGTCGGTGAAAATATGAATAGCTTTTATGGTTATAGAAGATATGGCGTATATACGACTCAAGATTATGAAGCCGGTGATTGTGACTTAAACCAGATCGGACGTGCCAGACGTTCTTCAGAAAAAGAAATTATCGGAAAAGGTACTCCTGACTGGACCGGAAGCTTTATCAACAATTTCTCATATAAAAACTTTGATCTGTTAGTTGACTTGCAATTTGTATGGGGAGTAGAAACTATGCAACAGTTCTACCATTCTACGTATGACCGTTTTGGTATTACCAACGGGTTGAAAGAGGTTTTGACCGATGCATACAACGGAACTAATCCAAACACGATGCAACAGGCTATTTATTTATCGAACACCGGTCATGCCGGACAGGATACAACTGTAGATGATGCATGGGTAGTGGATGGATCTTACCTTCGCTGTAATCTGCTTCAACTGGGATATACATTCACTCCGAAATTATGCAAACAAATGGGTATTTCAGGACTTAGAGTGTATGCCAACGCCAACAACCTGTTCTCGATTTATTCAAAAGATTTTAAGGGATACGATCCGGAAGGAACTTCTCAGTATGAATCTTCAAATACAAAGATTGGCCAGAGTACAAAATCCGGTCAGAATATGATATTCTTCTCTTATCCGAGAGCTACTACGTATACTTTGGGACTGAATGTTACATTTTAATTAACTTAATGATAATCATGAGTATGAAAAAAATAATATATGCATTTTTATGCACAGGTTTATTAAGTCTGACAGCTTGCGATAGTTTCCTGGAGGAAGATTCGAAGGCCAAACTGACAGCTGATTCATATCTTAAAACGGAATTGCAGGCCACATCACAGGTCAACCGGATGTATTGGCATGGAGCGCCCCGGCATATATCGAAAGCTTCCAGTGCGTATGTAGGTCCGAGAGCATCTCTCGATGCAATGCTGACAGGCTATTTTGTGAATAGTTACGAAGGACAGGAAATCACCTGTATGTATTCCCGGTTGCTGACCCGTCAGCAAAACGTGAGTACAGTATCCGGTATGATGAATGAGATCTGGGATGATTGTTTTAATGCAATAAACTCAGCTAACGGAGCGATCAAGTATATTCCGGGAATTTCGATGAGCAGCGCAAGTGCAGCTAAACTAATGGGAGAAGCGAAATTCTTCCGTGCGTTCAATTATTATTATTATTTAGTCAAAACATTTGGAGCTGTTCCGATGCCGGTAGAGCCTTACGAATCATTGGAAAATTTGTTTCTGGAGCGTACACCGGTTGACCAGATATATACTTTGATTGAATCGGATTTAAAAGATGCCGTAGACAATCTGCCGGCTACAAAATTTGCTGATAATGGAAAACGTATCACCAAATATGCTGCTGCTATGCTGCTTACCAATGTATATCTGAAACAAGGTAAATATGCCGAGGCTGCCCAATATGCAAAAGTAGTGGTGGACTCTCCGCATTCATTGACGCAAAACGGTGATTTAGGGATGAGTAGCGCCTATAATAAATTACGTTCAACAGACGATCTGGATGAAGTGATTTATGCGCAGGAATATAATGAGAGTATTCAAACCGGCGACTGGTGGCCTACATACGCGTTCAGCTCGCAGGCAGTGGCGCTGTTTGGAACATATTCCATTTTCGAAAGGATATATGGACCGACAGATCAATTCCTGAATGTGTACGAAGAAAGTGATTTGCGTGTTCAGCCGAATCAGTTTTTCCATTGGGAATATACACATCCAGAGAGTGGTCTTGTGTGGAAATCCGAACAAGCCGGATGTTGGTATTATTATGATGAAAATGCCTTGTTGAATACTGGTAGAGCTACAAAAGACTGGAATTTCTTCCGTTATGCCGAAGCTTTATTGGCGGCTGCCGAAGCAATCGCACAAAGTTCAGGAGTAACAGCCGAAGCGGCCGGATATCTGGCGCAGATCAAAGCCCGTGCCAATATGAACGGAAAAACAGTCGCTCAGTTTACTACAGAATTACAGGCTTTATCGAAAGATGCATTTGTGAAAGAATGCCTGACGGAACGTCTGCGTGAGTTTCCATTGGAATTCAAGATCTGGGATGATTGTACACGTACCGGACTGTTCCCGGTTATTTCTAAAAACCAAAAAGGAAAAGTGGAATATGTTAGTTTAGTGGGAGCAAGTAATGCTTCTGGTGCTGTTTTCAAAGAATCCGACCTTTTGTGGCCGATCTCTATCGATGAACTGCAACGTAACCCTAATCTGACACAGAATCCGGGGTATAATTAATTGCTATCTGATATTTTTTAGAAGGGGGCGCAGCAGTATTGTTGCGCCTTTTTTTAGCTAATTGGGCACATATCCGCTTTCGCTGATTACACGTTTTTAGGCACAATACCTTTTTTTTTATGAATTAAAAATGAGTTAGTTACGGGAAATAATCATCAAATAGGTAACGATTTCGAACGGATTGCTGCTTTGCGTAACGAGCCAGGGGGAGACATTTGGCTGTTTGGAGGTGGCAAGTTGATTTCAATGCTGTTGAGTGCCGATTTGGTGAATGAAATGTGGATAACTTATATTCCAGTCATTCTTGGTAATGGTGTTTCATTATTCCCTAAACAGGACAATGAATCAAAATGGAAGTTGATAGAAGCTACTCCCTACAACTCAGACGTTTTAATGGTAAAATATAAGAAGGCGGAGAAATAATTTGCAATGGATAGCAGATTGATTCATTTTTACACCGATTCATTTATCAGATTGAGGTAACTTTGCAGAAAACATAAATATATTAAAATGATAAAGTTAAGGAATATAAACAAAGCTGCACCCGAAGAAATACAGAAATTAGCAAATAATCATGCAATTGCTGTAAACCTACGGGATGCCTTTCCATATCCTTATACGGTTGAAGATGCTGTTACTTATCTTGAATTAGCCGCAAATGGTGTATTAGGACACGTTTTCGGCATATATGATAATGATACGTTCGTCGGCTGTTGTAGCCTGATTCCGCAAAATGATGTATATCGTATTAATGCAGAAATAGGATATTGGATTGGAGAGCCTTATTGGGGCAGAGGATATGCGACCGATGCAGTAAGGCAATGCCTAAAATTTGCCTTTGAGGAACTTAATTTATTGCGGGTTTATGCGAATATTTACGAGTACAATATAGGCTCAATGAAAGTTTTGGAAAAAGTAGGCTTTGAAAAAGAGGCCATTATTAAGTCCTCGATAATGAAAGAAGGCAAAATATTTGACGAACATTTATATAGTATTAGAAAGCAATGAAAAAAGACATAGGTGCTCATATTATCAGCAAATTGGATTTGCAGGATATAGACAAAATACTTGCCGACAAATTAAGTGGGTCAGAGTTAAACACGGTTTTACTGGATGTTTTTAACAGGCGTGTTTAGCAGGAAACACCCTCGTCTTTATTACAGAAATACGAGAGCAACAAACTTGTTAAACCCGCCCCGTTAGAAGATGTTTTGGACTACAAAGAAAATGAATTACGGACTTATAAATTAATAGCAAGCAAAGGATTTAAACCCGTAGAACTTTCCCCGGTTGCACAGCTTGGGACAAGTAGTGTTATAGCAACGGTAGATCAAAAGAAAGTCCTTACCGCTTTGAGAAATACGGAAGTACAGGCCGACCCAACTAATGCAATAGCATTACATTATGCGGCATTAAAGAAAAAAGGAGAATTAGATAACAAAACCTACAATTACAGTAACATTTCACGGGTAATAAGGACACAAGTTTTTGATAATCCTAATTTCACGCCTCATTTTATTGTTCTTGCTTTGATTTCATGCGGTAGAGATACTGGTAGTTTCACTTTTGAAAAAGAAGAACTATTAAAACATCTGACTACATCGTATGAAATATGTAAAAGTTTCGGAGTGGATAAAATATATTATGAGATTATTCCGTGCAAAGGCTATGACTGTCAAAGCCCGCTTATAACGGAAACAATATCGTATGTCCGGGAAAAAAGCAGTCTTGAAGTTGCGGCTGTTAAGCCGCAACATGATAATAACTATTATCAAGGTTTCAGGATAAAACAGCAAATAGTGATTGGCGGCAATACTATTGAAATTGCTGACGGTGGGCTACTTGACTGGACGCAACAGCTTCTAACTAACAAAAAGGAACGAATGATGACATTTGGTCTTGGCATTCAGGT
>JAITVY010000033.1 GCA_031285565.1 Tannerella sp.
ATCATAACGGGTGTGGGAACCACTTTTATACGTTTGCATAAAACTCTTTTTTGCAAATATATAATTTCTCCGCCTAAAGGCGGGGGATTTCACCCATCCCAGAATTATAAATTAAAAAAACAGATGACAGGAACACGACAAACTATCGCATTCGTTATTTCCAACCTGACGGGAAAGGTGCTTTAGCACTGGATAATGGAACGGTATTCATCCCCAATGATCTGTATTCGTTATCGAACCAGACGTTCCGCTTATACTACACATCACACTGTGCAGAAGCACAGGTTATTGATGTGTATATAGAAGACGATTACGGGCAAGTGCGACAAAAATCATTCTCGTTCCAACATAATGAAGCGGAGGATAATACCGAAGATTAAAAGAAGCAGAATAAGCAAGCGTCCGGACTATTTCGGATGCTTGCTGCATTCACAAATTAACTATGAAATACATAATAACGTTCTTCATCGTTTTGCTGCATATTCCTGTATCAGGACAACCGGGTAATTCTCCAAACAGAAAATCAGAAACAGAAACGCTAACGGAAAAAATTTATTCCATAAAAGAGTTTCGACGAATAGCCGGTTCATTACAAATGTCTGTCAGCGAATTGTCCGACTATCCGGTTGTTTTTCCGGTTAAGAAACCTATCATTTCATCAGGCTATGGAATGCGTAGGCATCCTATATATAAGGTAAAAAGGTTCCACAAAGGAATTGATTTTGCGGCAGCTCGTGGTACCCCTGTATATACTACCGGAAACGGTATAGTAATCCGTAAGGGTTATAATTCTGGATACGGAAATTTCATCGAAATAGAACACGCAGGCGGCTTCCATTCATTTTATGCACATTTAAGTAAAATGTTGGTAAATAAGGGAGATTCAGTAAATATAACCCAACAAATTGCCTGTGTAGGTAATACCGGAGTAACAACAGGTAGCCACTTACATTATGAAATTAGAAAGGGAAAACGCTTCCTGAACCCTACTGAATGGTGTTATTGCCTGATTGAAATGTTGAAAGATAAATTTTAAACGAAAGGTTAGTTCCACCATTGTTACTATAGGAGGAGTTATCAACTGCTACTATTCCGTTTCAATTTAAAATCGAGGTAAATAAGCTGTTTGCTATAAAGGTGTTGGTAAATACACAACTTTGAGCAACTTGTTAAAAAACACCTGGCAAGCAATTTTGCCAGGTGTTTTTTTCTGTGTATTTTTGCTAAAAATAAATTTTTTATGAAAATAGCATTTACTTTTACCTCAAACGATTTCTACTATGTAGCCTTAACTGGCACAAAAAAGAATCCTGTTTTTAACTCGAAAGACAAAATTAAATTACCCGCTAATTATAGCGTTCCTCAAACTGTTGCATGGTTTGAAACACAACTTGATATGATTTTAAATTTATTGAGTCCAAATGGCGTGAGTTACAAACTGACTATAAATAATGTCACGAATAACTATGTTTCGAATGTATATTATGGGCAAGCTATTTTGAACTTACTATGCAGCAGGAAAGGGATTGTTATAACTCACATGTCCCCATCATCATTAGTTCCGAGTAAATTTGAGCAGCCTAAAGGTTGCGATTTGCATAAATATCTTGATGGCGTCATTGGGGTTCATCCTCCATATTGGGATAAAACGATGAGAGATACTGCTTTAATTTCTCTAACCCAGCTCCCATAAAATATGGATATAGGTAAATTTAAATCAATAGGCTTCATTGGAGGGGGCAACTTCGGGAAAGTATTTAGAGTTCAAGATGCCTTATTAAATGTTGAAAGAGCTATAAAAATCATACAAGTACATAATCCTCAAGAATTTATAGACGCAATAAATGAAGCACAGATTCTTGAAAAATGCAGGCATAATAATATTGTGGATATTAAGGAAATTGACATATACCAAATACAAGGAAAGAATTTTCCATGCATTATTACAGAATACTTAAAGAATGGTAGTGTTCAAAACTTTTTGGAAAATAATTTCATAACACCGAAAAAAGCTATTCAAATAATCACCGATGTTTTGTTTGGACTTGAACATGCTCATAATCAAGGTATATTTCATCGAGACATTAAGCCAGGAAACATTCTGTTTGCGAATAATGGTCTAGCAAAACTTTCTGATTTCGGTTTGGCTTATGGATTATCTCATCAAACATTTAGTTTTGCTGGATATAACTCACATTTACCACCAGAAGTGTTGGAGGGTGTGGCGCAGGATGCAATCAGTGATTTGTATTCAATGGGAATTACTTTTCATAGATTGCTGAATAATATGAAAACTCTTGATTTACCATTTGCAGATGACAAAGAATGGCTTAAAGCTCTTAAAAAGGAAAAATACCCAATACGAAAATATCAGCCTCACATTCCCCAACAGATAATAAAGGTCGCAACGAAAGCAATAAAAGCAGATCGGAATAGCAGATTTCAGAATTGTTTGCAATTCAGACAGTCTTTACAAAAAATACCAATGGCTATTGAATGGTCACCAATAAGTGAAGATAATTGGGTCGGAGTGCTTGGGAAAGAAACATTTGAATTGAATTTGCATTCCAAACGAACAGGTTGTTTTATTGATTTCAAAAGGAATGGAAGAAAAATAAGTGATAAGTGTTGTGAGAAAATCCCAGATAAAGCAACAGCACAAAATGTGTTTTTTGAAATAATTAGAGATACTACAATAAGAATTTGAAGAGCGGAATGTCTATGACTGATGGTAAAAATCACATAGTATCACCTCTGAGCACATGGTTTAATAGAAGTCATCCTATTCCGGCACGTTTTTATGAGAGGCATTTTGCAGATGATGTGGATTCTGAAAATTGGAGTGTTTGGGTCTCGTTAGAAGAGGTATCACCTCTTTGTAAGGTTCGAGGATAGGTACTGACTTTATGAGAGATTATTTTGTATAGCCTAAACCTGACACTATATAAAAGGCTTTTTATTCTTTTACTCTTGTATAAAGGGAAAAAGAAGCGAGCGGAGCAAACTCCGCCCATATCAAACAAACCTTTGTAAACGACATTTATAGTCTTTTTCAACCATGTATTGCAACCGACCAGCCACCCACTCGAGAAGGATTGGCGGATATTGGAACGTCCTACGGCTTAAATTCTCAATAATAAATCGGTCGGTTCTAAGTTGTATGCTCTTGCAGTCAGGGTTTATTTCGCGCAAAAGTTCCTCCTGTTCGTAATATTGTTCTTGTGCGGCAATAACAGATTTAATATATGCTTCAATCCTCATACCTCATCGAATTTACCAAGTTCGTACTCTACAATTATGAACTCTGTCGTGTGGATATATAAGCCGTTTTCCTGGGCGTAATCTAGCACTATCACATTTGCCTCTGTGGAGAATACGCCGAAAAATACACAGCTTGCTCTTGTTCGGTGTACGTCTGGCAACTAAACCTTTTTGATTTACGTTTTTATCTTGTGGTATTCGTAGAAATATCAAAACTTTTCATTATTTTTGCAGCGCTGAATACATTATTTGTTTTATTATGACGAGTTTTCGGAAAAGAATACACGATCTATTTAATTATGGGGATAGGCTTACGGGTGCAAGTCCCGAGATCTTTCAAAGCTCGTCTTTGATGTGTTCAGCAGAGACCTATCCTTCTTTTTTTAATTTATTAATCCATTTTTGTTATGCTGAACACAAAAGATCAATCCAAACCAGCCAAACAACGGCGCAGAGAGAAACAAACAAAAGTCAATGTCAGGCAATTGAAAGTGCAATATCACCATTGTACTTTTAGCAGTTATGAACAGGTACCCAGAATACTCTTACAAGGTAAATGGCTACAAAAAGCAGGCTTTACCATTGCTGATGAGGTATCTGTAACCGTATTGGAGAATTTATTGGTAATAGGAAAAATGTAAAATCAATGAGAGAGAGGCTAAGTAAGGCCTCTCTTTTTCTGTTATTGCCATGAGATAGAAATGTATAACATTAAATAAGATATCCACATAGTTTTCATGCAAACTTTATGTAGGTATTTGTCTATTTCTTAACCGGACAATTGCCATAATCGCAGCATTTCATCTATATTTGCAAACGATATAAAAAATAAATGTATTATAACGTAAACAAAAAAAGAGAGTCATGAATTGTCATAATCACATAGACCAGGTTGCCGTTGCACAATGTCCTGACTGCAGTAAAGGATTATGTGCCGAATGTGCTTCCGTTTATTCCATTTCAATATGTAAAGTATGCAACAGAAAGAGGATTAATGCGGAAAAAAGCGAAATAATTAAAGAATTATTACTGACGTTTGGCGTTGGGATTTTACTCGCTGTACCGTTTGCCCGATGGACGAATGAAGGTCTTTCTTTTCATCTGATATATAGTATAATTTCGTATGCAATCCCAATTTATGTTTTTTCCGGGATAGTACCCGGCTGGATAACATTGACGCGAATCACTCCGACTGTTTTCCTGTTTCTTCCGATAATAGGCTGGATATTATACTTCATAATAAAACTCTGTTTATCAATCTGTATTGGACTTTTTATGCTACCAATAAGAACAATCAGAAATATATTCCGGTTAAAAACCTTACAGAAAATAGAAGCGTGAGATGAATACGGGAATGAATAATTAAAATGTTCAAGAATTTATCCAAATACTATGACAGCCTATCTTATCATTGTCCTTCCAGCAAGGAAATGACAGAAAGGATATTAAAGCAGATCCGTTTGCGTGATCCGCAACCTGTAATCGCAAATATTGGTTTTGGTAAAGGAAACGAATGTCTGTTGTTAGCACAACATTATCCGAAAATCATTGCAATAGAAGAAAATGACAGATATTTAGAAGCATTTGAAAAACAAATCGCACAGGAAAAATTATCAGATAAAATCCGGATTGTAAAAGCCCCATTTAACATGCTGCCTTTTGAAACGGGATATTTTGACCTTATTCTTTCAGAGGGCGGGATTAGTTATTCCGATTTTGGCTCACGTATTGGTTTATGGAAACCATTCTTAAAAAACGGCGGTTATTTGGCTCTATCCGAACTATGTATTTTGAAAGAAACTGAATTACCATATGAATTAGCCGACTATCTGTGTGATTCTTATCCTTTCAGGGAGATAGAAACGGTAGACTATAAGATAACACAAATCAAGGATACCGGATACAAGGTCTGTGGGCAATATAAATTCCCAGATTCCTGCTGGTTTGAATATTACCGGGATATGCATAATTGTTATGAAGAAATGCCGGAAAGATGGAAAAATTCAAAAGAAGGGTATCAAGTTATGGAATATATTGAGGAATGCCAATATATTTATTCTATGTATAAGGACTATTTTTGCTATATGTATTTCATTCTTCGGAAACCGTTAAACTAAGAAACTTCATTAATTGCCGACGCTGTTTCGACCAAAAATAAAGGGCTACAAAAGCCCTTCATCTGCAAAACTTGTATAAGTTTCTTCGGTCATTATCAGGTGGTCTACCAGGCGGATTCCGACAGCCTTACATCCGGCTTTGAGGTTTTCAGTCAGTTGAATATCTTGTATACTTGGAGCAGTTTGCCCACTCGGATGATTATGAGCTAGGCAAAGAACCGAACTATTCACTTTTAACGCGGCTTGCAGGATAAGGCGTATATCAACTGATACTTCATTCAGTCCGCCTTTCCCAACACACATGATCCCCATTACACGGTTAGCTCTGTTCATAAACAACACATATACTTCTTCGTGATGCTGCATACAATCATTATGAGCTTCTTTAAATATCTTTGAAATGTCAAGCGAACTTTTTACTGTAAAACGTTCTGATGTTTTCACATTGTCTTTGTATGAGACAGTAATTTCCGGAATGTTGAAATAATCTACTTTCATGATTGCAAAATTTTAAATGATTAAACAATAATTTTTTGCTTTCATGTCCATAGGAAAACGGAGACTTCATGCAAGGTTTTGGTGAAGAATACGCTTTTTTGTTCAAAGAAGAAAAAAGGAAGATTGTTTGCCAAACACAAAGTGCCCGACCTTGCTACTTGTCTTCCGTTTTCCTATACCTTTGCTTAAAAATTAGTGGAGAAACGATTTCTTATTTGAGAATTTCAAGATTTTTCAAATGCAAATACTATCAGCAGAACAAAACCTGTAATCTTCACAAGTAAATCAAGCCAGAAACAAACAATGACTTTTTCCATTTATTAAAAAAAACGACCGAAAATAAAATCATAGCATCTTATTCTCGGTCGTTCTAAATCAATTCAACTGATAATTTTGTTGGACAACACAACACTCTTTAAGGCCGAGTTCGTTGTATTTTAGGCAACGTTTGATAACCCATTCTCTTAGCACTTTTGAGTAGAAACTATCTAAATAAAAAGCTAAGATTATTATTATTTCCAGATTAAGCTCTGTGATTTCATAGGTTACTCTTTTCCCTTTCATTATCAGATTGTACTTGCACACATCTTCCATTTCATAAAGCCCCCTTTGAAAAATTTCAAAAAGTGCATTGTCTATGTCTTTCATATAGCAGTCAAAAAGTTCACAAAGCTCATTACGGGTCATCCAAACCGTTCCATCTTTCGGAAGAAATATAACCCGATGGCTACATTCTGTTATTTCGATTGCTAATCTACCTCTATTATTAGTTTTCATACCATTTGCGTTTTGCCGTTTAACTTTTGGGCAAGGGCTTCCATGTCGTTACTTAACTTGTGGTCTACTATGCGGGCATAAATTTGTGTTGTTCGAATATTAGTATGTCCCAACATTTTAGAAACACTTTCAATTGGAACACCTTCTGTAAGACAAATCGTTGCAAAAGAGTGTCTTGCGACATGGCAGGTTATTTTCTTCTTGATATTGCAGATATTAGCTATTTCATGCAAATACTCATTCATATTCTGATTACTTATGACGGGTAATAGTTCTCCGTTTTTCTGCTTTCCGGCATATTTTTCAATGATTGCTTTCGGTATATCCAATAATCGTACATTATATTTAATACCAGTCTTATTTCGCTTATCCATAATCCAAATATTTCCGTCAATACCGGTTTTCAGATTATCTTCCGTCAAATCGTGAATATCAGAATATGATAATCCGGTATAACACGCAAAAATGAAAACATCACGTACCTTTTCCAATCTTTCCGAAGCAAATTTTTTATTCATGATTTTATTAACCTCATCCATATCTAAATAGGAACGGTCTGCTTTTTCAAAACTCATCCTGAAATTCCCGTAAGGATCAACAAATGTCACACCTGTATTTTTAATGTAGTTAAAAACGGCTTTCAGACGCTGCATATTCTTCATCGCATTGTTATTCCCCGAATTATGCTCATTTCGTAGGAACAAATAAAAATCCTGTAAAAAGACTGTATTGATTTCTTTGATTGGCATATCTTTCACCTTATGCCTCAGTTCCATAAACTCAATCAAACGATTTTTGGTTAACTCATACTTTGTATAGGTTGTCCACGTAGTTGTAGTGCCAACTTTTAACCGATATTGTTCATTATGCTTCTCAAAATACGAAATAATCGTCCTTTCTTTCTCAACAATACCCAACAACAGGTTTTTGATTTTTTCTGAAGTCGCATAACCATCTATTTCCATCAAATGTGTATAATGCTGAGATATTTTGGCTCGCATTGTATCTAGAGCACGATTCACTTTTTGAACTTCAACATCTTTTCCTTTTGCCATTCCGGCTATGCTATCCCAATATTTCGGATGTATTTCCTGTTTAGTGCTGAATTGAACACAATCGCCATCAACGGTGATTCTTACCATAATTACTACATTGCCATTTTTCTTTGGTTGATTTCTCTTTACATAAAAGAGAGTTGAAAATGTACTTCTCATTTCTTTAAAATTTTAAATTACAAAATTAGCTTTTAACACTCTAAGCGTAACAGAAATGAGATAGCCAAACATCGACAAAACAGCGCCTTACATGCTAAATCGTTACTATTTTATTGGGCTTTTTTTAGTAACGATTAAGTAACGATTAAGCGTCCAAAATCGGCTTTTACTTGTCTTTTTTTGGAATAGCCACAAAAGAAAAAAGCCTCCCAAAACATTGTTTTAGAAGACTTTGACTCTTTTTTGTCATGAAATGACTTTCGATAAAGTGGGCGTTGACGGATTCGAACCGCCGACCCTCTGCTTGTAAGCCGTAAACGCTACTTTTTCTTCTATTTTCTTCAATTTATATTTGTTATACAAATAGCTGTATAATAGATATATAGATATTTTTCGTTCATATTCACTATTGCTTAATTTGGATATAATCGCTAACTTTGTATGCAAATTGTATGTCCCATTTTTTGGAACATACACAATATAGATAGTTATGTTTAAGTATAATAAAGACGGTGTGTCAATTCTTACAGTGCAAGATACACGTAAAGAAAAGAAATCAGGTCTGTTTCCGGTTAAAATTCAAGTGATTTATAAGCGGGTTCAGCGTTATTACAGCACAGGGAAAGAATTGAGTCCGGAGGAATGGGCTGCCTTGTCCGATACAAAAAGTAAACGGTTAATCTCGATACGTTCCGAAATAAAGAACTCCTTTGAGAAGGTTGAGGCAGTTGTGAAGATGCTCGTAGAAGAAGGAAACTTTTCATACGATGCTTTGAACTTGCGCTTGGGTAAAGGTGTAGGCGATACAGTGAATATTCTTTTCAAAGCCAAGTTAGATGCTCTGATGGAAGAAGGTTCTATCGGTAATGCCCTTGCCAATCGGAGTGCGTATAAGCATTTGGAAAATTATGCCGGTACAAATATCCTATTTGAGACTGTTACGGCTGATTGGCTCAAAAAATATGAGAAAACAATGATTGATGAAGGGAAAAGTTATACAACCGTTTCCATTTATTTACGCTGTTTGCGGGCAATCTTCAATGATGCTAAAACGGCGGGAATAATCAAGGAAAATCAATATCCGTTTGGAAAAGGCAAATATGAAATTCCGATTGGTAAGGGTCGGAAAATGGCTCTTAACCTGCAACAGATTAAACAAATCATCACTTTTTCAGATGGAACGGAAGCAACCGAACATTATCGAGACCTGTGGTTTTTTCTTTACCTGTGTAATGGTATCAATGTCAATGATATGCTAAAACTCAAATTTTCCAACATAGACAATGACGAAGTGCATTTCTATCGCTCCAAAACGTTACATACCTCCCGTGAAAAGAAAGAGATAGAGGCTTTACTTACACCGGAAATGAAACAGATAATAGAGAGGTGGGGTAACCCTGACAAAAGCCCTGATAACTATGTTTTCCCTTTCCTTGATGGATATAATACGCCGATGGAGCAAAAGAAACGTGTACAGGATGTAACCCGCCGAATCAATAAGCATCTGAAAATCATTGGCGATAAACTTGGAATTTCAGGCGTAAGCACCTATACAGCACGCCATTCGTATGCAACAGTGTTAAAACGTTCAGGAGCAAACATTTCCTACATTTCCGAAAGTCTGGGACATTCCAACTTGAAGACGACAGAAAACTATTTGGCTTCGTTTGAGAAAGAAGAACGGATTAAAAATGCTGCATTTCTGACGAACTTTGGGGATTGAAGAAGGTAAACGATATATTTATAATGGAAAAAATTCCACGATTAGACTGTTATAATGGAAAAAATTCCTAATTTTGCGATTAAATGAATTTTATAATAGAAAAAATTCCGATGACAGATACCATCGATTTCAAACAGGAAATTATCTTTGCCTCTTCCGATAAAAGTGTTTCTAATCAGATTAGTAAGGCGGAAAAAGAAGGTAAGATAAAGAAAATAGCTCCTCGAATTTACACGACCAATTTACGGGATTCAGTGGAGTATATCATCAAACGCCACTTCTTCGATATTCTCAAATGGCGTTTCCCTGAAGCGGTAATCAGCCATCGGAGCGCATTGGAATTGCGACCTACCGAAACCGGCAATTTTTTTCTTACAAGTAACTATACAAAGAAAATAACCGATTTAAAAGGAATTACACTCAATGTAATGGAAGGGAATCCGGCAGTGGTATCAGACGTGAATTTAGGCGGTATTTACGCTTCATCGGAATGGCGATGGATTCTTGAAAACATGCAGATTTCAAGAAAGAAAGGCGGAGAATCAAAATCGTTTCCTATTGAATACATTGAAGATAAATTGGAAAAAATCATCATTAGAGAAGGTGAAGAAGGCATAAATAAATTCAGAGATAAGGCAAGAGAAATTGCTTCTCTATTGAACTTTAATAACGAATATGAAAAATTAAATCGCATTATTTCAGCTCTTTTGAATACTCACAATGCAAATGTATTAAGTTCTGATTCCGCTAAAGCAAGAGCAACCGGAATGCCCTTTGATGCAAAGCGGGTTGAACTTTTTGAAATTCTTTATGATAAGTTGAAAGATTATTATTTCCCTGAACGGACAGATAAAAATACGTCAGAGGACTCATTCCGATTATTTTCTTTTTTTGAAGCCTATTTCTCAAACTATATTGAAGGAACAAAATTTATCATTGAGGATGCAAAGAACATTGTTGATACCGGAGTTGCTATGCCCAAACGAATAAAGGATTCTCATGATATTTTGGGCACATTTCATATTGTATCAAATAGTTACGAGATGAGTATCACACCGGCGACATCTGACGATTTAATTCAAATTCTAAAACGCAGGCATTTAACAATGATGTCAGCCCGAGCAGAAGATGTGAATGCCGGAGAGTTTAAAAGTCAAAATAACAGAGCAGGAAATACCGAGTTTGTGGACTTTACTTTGGTAGAAGGTACATTGAAGCAAGGTTTTAAGTATTATGCAACTTTAAACGACCCAATGGCAAAAGCCATTTTTATGATGTTTATGGTTTCGGAAGTCCATCCTTTTACAGATGGTAACGGTAGGATTTCCCGAATTATGGGCAATGCCGAATTGTTCAAAAGCGGACTTTCAAGAATTATTGTTCCAACTGTATATAGGGAGGATTACATTATGTCATTGAAAAAGTTTACCAATCGAAAAGAGCCGGATGCTTTTATTCGTGTTATGGATAAGTTACAGTATTTTTCCAATAATATATTTGGCGATAATTTTGATGAACTCAACAACTATTTCAAAGCAACAGATGCCTATAAAGAACCATCGGAAGGGAAGTTAAAGATAATAGACCGCTCTATGCCTGACATAAAATTAGATGAAATATAAGGTTATGCAGACCACATCTGAAAAGATAAAGAATAAGATAAAGCGAGGGAAGCGGGGAAAACTCTACTTCATTTCTGATTTCTCTAAATATGGCGATAGTAAAACAGTTAGCCGTATTTTGCTGCAATTATCAAAATCAAATTTTGTAGTCCGTTTATTACGAGGTGTTTACTTTTATCCATATATAGATAAAGAACTTGGCTTATTGCTTTGCAGTTGGGAAACTGTTGCAGAAGAAATAGCGAAAAGAAAAAATATGCACTTAGCCCAAACAGCCCCCTATGCTCAAAATAAATTAGGTCTTTCAACACAAGTTCCTTGTAATGTTGTCTATTTAACAGATGGCAAATCTCGAACTATTTATGATTTGAAAGGTAGGCGAGTTATTCGATTCATACATACAGCACCAATAAATTTCAAATATAAGAGCGAATTTGTACAATTAATCGTATTTGCTTTGGATGATTTTGGAGAAGACAGTTTTAATAGGTACATCAAAAATGGTTATGAATTTAACAGGGTTAAAACTGCATTGTTAGCTCAAGTAACCAAAGAAATCGTATTTTCCGATTTACAATATGCGCCTGTTTGGATTCAGAATGTAATTAAATCGTTTTATGATTAAATTTTGATATAGCCCATGCCCCGCCGTAAGCAAACCACCATCAACCTAAAAGAGTTAGAATGCTATCCAACTCTTTTAGAAGAACTTCGGAATAACCACGCCTATTCAGGAAAAGACCTTACAACCTTAAAGCTAACTGTTTTAGACAGCTACGAAGCCACTATTAAAGAAGTAGATAAAGCCATCAAACATTTGCAATACTATGTTGCAGCCAAGAAAAACACCATCGAGACATTCGAGGATGAACAATTGATAAGCCGTGTTCAATTAGCAAAAATGCTCGGTATTTCCCGCCAAACCCTAACCTCATGGATAAACAAAGGCTTCGTTACTCCCCTGAAATCCAAATACCTGCCAAATGTCGAAACTTTCAATACAGATGCGGTCTTAAAGGAACTTCAAAACCATAAATCGGAACACGCCGAAGAACACATATAAAAAAATACCACAAAAAATTAATCACTTAACATCCCTGCGACAAATCGCGACATTTTGTCCTTTCTGACGGACAAACCGGACAAAAACCTGCTTGTTCGCAGCTATTTAGTGTTATTTGTCTTCGTTTGTCATACCCCTGTTACACTATTAGTCATTTGATTTGCAGTATCTTCCGCTTATATCTTTGTGCTGTTAAAAGATTTTGTTTCATTTTAAAGCACATAAATTATGAGCCAAATTATTGTTGCCGAAGAAGATAAACTTCGAGCTATTGTACACGAAGAAGTGTCCAAAGTATTTCACACAAGACAGGAGCCTAAAACGGAGATAGACACGATAACACTATCCGGTGCACTTGCTCTGTTAGCTGAATATGGCTACATCCTGTCGAAAGCGAAACTGTATAAGCTGACCGCATCGGGAAACATTCCATGCCGGAAGTTCGGACAGAAATTGGTATTTTCACGGAAAGATATTCTTTCATGGGCAGAAAACCAAACGAAGCCGAAAAATGACCAATCGGAAGTATTATTAACCCTTGCCCGCAGTGCGAGACGTAAAAAGTAATCCCGATGAAAGAAAAATACATCCGTATCGGCACATCCCTGTACAAGGTGGTGCAGCGACCACTCATCAGCGGCGACTATGTTAAAGAAAAAATCCTTTGGAGCTACGAAACACTCCGGCAGGATTACGGAAAGAACAATTTGCCGGAGATTGAAAAGTACGATGGCTTTTGCATTATCTCCGACCATGTTAATTACAGTCAGGTTCATGGAACATACCTCAATCAGTACGAGCCAGTGAATCATGTCCCCTATTCGGGAGAGTTCCCATACATCCGTTCCTTTTTGGAACATATCTTCGGAGAGCAAATCGAATTGGGGTTGGATTATTTGCAAATCCTTTATACCCGACCAACGCAAATGTTACCCATCCTGTTGTTGGTTTCCAATGAGCGGAATACCGGTAAAACAACATTCCTGCGTTTCCTGAAAATGATTTTCGGCAAGAACGCTACTTTCAACACTAACGAAGATTTCCGCAGTCAGTTCAATGCGGACTGGGCGCACCGCCTATTGGTTTTGGTTGATGAGCTGCTACTGAACAAAATGGAAGATACCGAAAAAATCAAGAATCTCTCGACAGCAGGCGATTACAAGATTGAAGCCAAAGGAAAAGACCGCAGGGAAATAGAGTTTTTCGCCAAATTCGTGCTTTGTTCCAATAACGAGAAAAATCCGATTATCATTCCCAAAGAAGAAGTCCGCTTTTGGGTTCGGAAAATAAATCCGGTCGAAAAGGACAATATCCGTTTGCGGGAACAGATGGTAAAGGAAATTCCTTACTTCCTTTATTACCTGTTAAACAGGAAACTTTCCACGCAAAACACATCCCGCATGTGGTTCAGTCCGGCGATGCTCGAAACTTCAGCTTTGCAGAAAATCAAGAAATACAATACCAACAAAATAGAGATGGAGATTGCCACTTATTGTTTGGAGCTAATGGAACGTCTTGAAAGAGATAAAGTATTGTGTTGTCCTGCCGATTTTCTGGATGTAATCCGCAATGCAGGATTGAAAACGGATATTACCCAAGTCCGCAGTATCCTGAAAGATGGATGGGGGCTTCGTTCCGACAAGAATAGTGACTACACTTTCTATCATATCGGAATAGACGGCGAATTGTTTCCGATGAAAAAGAAAGGACGTTACTTTGAAATTGGGCGGGACGATATTGATAAAATCCTGTTGTAATGTTGTACAATAATATTTAAAGTTATGATTATCAATAGATGTTGTTACACAACAAGTTCACAACAGCAACACAACAAAAAACGTTACTGTTGCATAAACCGGCAACCGACTAAGACCTTGTTGTGTGAATGTTGTATGCATAACTTTTTCTTTCACTGTGAATTAAATTCATTTCCCAACAAAACAACAAAAAATCAGAAAGTATGATACCACAAGATATAAAAAGCATCCCTATCCGGGAATACCTTAATAATACAGGTATCCATCCGGTAAAGGATTATGGCTATTATGGCATGTACCATTGTCCTTACAGGGAAGACCGGAACGCAAGTTTCAAGGTCGATTATAACAAAAACGTATGGTATGACTTCGGAACAAATGAAGGTGGTTCCATTATTGATTTGGTGATGAAGATGGAAAACTGTTCTTTCCACGAAGCTGCAACTAT
>JAITVY010000091.1 GCA_031285565.1 Tannerella sp.
AATCTAACAAACCCGATGGTAACAGTAAACTATAACCGTCTTTTTGCATATATCTTTTTTTCTTGCAAAGATAAAGTTATATTTTTTGCCCCTCAAATTTTTACGGTGATCCGTAAAAATTTTAACAACTCATATTCCCCGATAAAAAGAGGCTTCCGAAATTCACTTTCAGAAGCCTCTAAAAAATGGTCTGGCTTTTGTATTAAATAACAACCTCTGATTTAATTAGCAGAGGTGCAATAATTCATATTTTTATCCCACCAGATTGGAGTTGATACATAGTCAGGACCTCCAAGTAACTGAAGTCCTTTATTATATTCCTCTTCGTTGATCTGGGATTCTTGTGACGGATATTGTACACGTTTGATAAAGTTTGTCGGGTCCTTGATATTTGTGTTACTGTTGTCATAGAGCAATTCATATCTCTGAATCAACACATCAAATCTGGGCAAATTAAGACGGCGTTTATCGCTCCATGATTCCATTGCTACATCAGGAAATGCTGCGATGTACTTCTGAGTAATAATTTTTTCTAAAGCTGTATTCCCTGCCCCTGACTGATCATCAAAATTTGCACTAGTTCCGGCAAGATTCTTTTCTGCCGACGCAAGATACTGATCTGCTTTATCACTTACTCCCCAGGTTTGGAACGAAGCACGAACACCTTTTTCATATTCGGATTTTGCATCCCCCGAAGCAAATCCGCGTAAAGCAGCTTCCGCCTTAAGGAAACACACTTCTTCATAGAGGAATAAATCATACGGACGGGTAATATAAGCAGCTCCATTTTTGACGATATAGCCCATTTCTGCATAATTATTTTTATAGTATTCACCGGAATTATAATTTGTAGTTGATAAACCTACCGGATATCCTTTCCAGTTTCCGACTTCAAACCCGGGATCAAACATCTGTGTCGCACGTGGATCCACTTTCTCCGGATGCACACCCGTCAGTTCAATTGTCTTCCCATTCAGTCCGTTTCTTTTGTTGACCAAACCTGTAGGGAAATTCAGACCTCCGATGTTTGTTAAAAGTTTTTCGAAAGTGGTAGTCATATTAATAGCTGTAGTCCAGGTAATGGAGAACATTGTATAGTTATAATTCTGTCCCCATGACCCGTCTGCCTTTGGAGGCAGATAAGCATTATCATCACTGCCGGTCATTGTTCCGGCTGCAATCGCCTTCTGTGCTTCTTCTGTACATTTGCTGGAATTAACTTCCGACAAACGAAGCGCATAACGTAATCTCAAAGAATTAGCAAACTTACGCCATCTTTCATTATCATTACCGAAAATAATATCTGATGCACTATCCATAAAAATGGGTTCTTCACTACTTCCACCGAGCATTTCTGCAGCTTCTGCCAACTCTGTAAAAAACTCATTATATGCATCTTCGACCGAAGTATAAGGGGGATTATCAACAGTCTCCTTATAGGATGCAAAAGGTATAGGGCCGAAGAAGTCAACTGCATTAGCCTGTATATATATACGCCAGATTTTAGCAACAGCAATTGTATATTTATATCTATCTCCGGACTCACTCAAACTATTAATGATAATGTTAAGTGAAGCCAGATTTGACTGAAACAGTTTATATATAGATAAGTTCCAATCATCCCTTATTTCATAATTGCGAGTCACAAAATTCCCCCCGTCTGCTATTTGCGCATAAAAGTCTATCTGCAATGATTTATAACGCTGTTCGACATCACCTTCCGTAATCACTCCGGTACGAAGAAGAGAAGCCAAAAGCGGGTCATTAAAATTATAATCTACAGTATTGTCCGGCTCGTTCGGATTTTCATTCAGATCTGTCAGGTCGCAACCTGAAAGCATGAATAAAAAGAAAGAAAGCGCCATATATATTTTGATTGTTTTCATACGATATATTATTTTTTACTTTAAGGATGTATGGAACGAATTTTTCTAATGATTAATGGTTAGTAGAAAGCGGTTAATTAACCATTAATTTACATGCTTCGTTTCATAAAACCTTTTCTTTAAATGTTGTATTATTTGTTAGAATGAAACATTGATATTAAAACCAAGGCTTCTCATAGTAGGCATAGATGCAAATTCATATCCTTGTACCGAACTTGAGTTACTGAAACCTGCTTCCGGATCAAATCCTTTTGTTTTATGATAAATCATAAAGAGATTACGTCCTACAAAACTAGCTTTTATACCAGTAAAAGGTGTTTTTTGTAGTAAGCGGCGCGGAATTGTATACCCGATACTCAACTCACGGAAACGAACACTTGTGGCATCATATACAAATTCTTCAGCGATATTACTGACTCCTTTCCAATATTGCTCTGCCGAAACATTTGCAGTATTTACTGCTCCGCTTTTTGTAACTCCATCTACTACAATTCCGGTTTCGCGTCCGTCGAGCGTCATCGCCAAATTTCCGAAACGTGTCCCTGTACGGATTGAACCCATATATACATTACCTCCGTAATTTACATCAATAAGAAATCCTAATGATATATTTTTGAAAGTAAACGTATTAGACCACCCAAGCATCCAGTCCGGCTGATTATTACCCAGTTTTATCATATCGTTGGTCGCAACCGGAAGGCCATCGTCACCGATAATCTTATTCCCGTTTTTATCACGTTCGTATCCTCTGCCATAGATATCTCCGTAAGAACCACCAACTTCAGCTACAATTTGTATATTCTGAAGACTGGTTCCGTCGCTTAATACCTGACGGGTAACACCTTCTGTCAATTCTACAATTTTATTTTTATTCATAGACCAGTTCAACAGGGTTTCCCAGGTAAAACCTTTTGCGTCTCTTAAAGGAGTTGCCATAAGGGCAATTTCCCATCCTTTATTTTCAATATTACCGGCATTGATCATCTGGTAGCTGTAACCTGTTGCTGCAGGAACTGACATTTTCAAAATCTGATCTTTAGAATTCTTCTTGTAATACGAAAGATCAAGACCGACACGATTATCGAACGCCTTCAGTTCCATACCAACTTCCCATGACTGGATCCGTTCATTTTTCAGATTGGTGTTTGCTTTCCAATCTTTATTTGTAGCAGTGAAAACACCACCTTTAATATCATAATTAAGTGTATAATAATTTCTCAACATATAAGGATCGGTATCATTTCCAACTTCTGCCCATGAGGCGCGGATCTTACCGAATGAAAGCGCTCCGGTATCATTTCCCATATTATTCAACATCTGTGTAAAAATCCAGCTACCACCAAAAGAAGGATAAAAATAAGAGTTATCGTCTTTCGGCAATGTAGAAGACCAGTCGTTACGTCCGGTTATATCCAGATACAAGAAGTTATCCCATGACAAAGACACTGTTGCATAAAGCGAATTAATCTGTTTTCTACTTTTAGTATGCTCACTTTTGTGTTCTTTACCATTACTTATCGAATAGAAATCCGGGATGACCAATTCGCCAGAAAATTCGTTGCTAAATGAACTGGAGCGATACATGACATTTCCTCCCACTGTTCCAACAATACCAAACCGTTCCCAATTCTTTTGAGCCGTAAAAAGAAAATCCGTATTTAATTCTTTGAAACGTTCTGTATAGACACGGTAACTACCATTATTTTCCCAGTAGGGATTACCGGTGGCACGTGTCATGTCATAAATTAATGTATAGTTATCAATACCGGAACGCAGTTTCAATGTCAACCAATCCGTGAAAGTAATATCAAATGCCGCAAATCCGATATAACGATCCCGTTTGTCTGAATTTTGATTACGTTCTGTAGACCAGTACGGGCTGTTGGGTGCTGTGTTATGGTCAATCATCCATGCAGCCGGTTTTCCATCCTCACGTTTCCAGTTTGTATTACGGTAGGGTTCCCAGTCAGAATATCCTACACTACGTGGCATGGTAAGATAGTCATAGAAAATGTTGTTTGGGTCGGCAGCTAACGCTACACGATTTTTAGCCTGCTGATTGATATAGTTGATTTTCATATCGGCCGACAGCCAGTCTGCCAGTTTAACTGTAGAACGTAGATTGATGGATGTACGTTCCAGTCCGCTGTTAGGAACAACTGATTGGTTATCGAGACGGCTTACAGATGCACGGAATGTAATATCTTCCGACGCTTTGCTCAATTCTAAACTGTTTGTCCAACTTGTTCCCGTACGAAGAAAATCCTTATATAAATCATTGTCGCGTGCTGCATATGGATAAGAACCCAGCGCCATCTCTTTCGTAGAGCCATCCATTTTCGGCCCCCAGCTTCCGACCTTATTATTGTTGAACTGAACAGAAGTAACACCATCTACTGTTTCTTCTCCACCCTGACCATATACATTTTGGTAATCAGGTGTCATCATCGGATTCTCAAAAGTAAGGTTTGAATTGAAAGTAATACCAACCCCTTTCCCTGAAGTGCCTTTTTTAGTTGTGATCATCACAACCCCGTTGCCTGCGCGACTACCATAAAGAGCTGCGGCAGCCGGCCCTTTTAATACCGACATTGATTCAATATCATCCGGATTAATATCCGAAATACCCGAACCTTTATCAATGGCTCCATTTCCCCAATAATCATCCGTATCACTACTAAAATTGTCAATAGGTACACCATCGACTACTATTAAAGGCTGATTATTTCCGGCAATAGAGTTATTACCACGAATGAGAATACGAGTGGAACCTCCTACTCCCGTACTACTCTGATTAATCTGCACTCCGGCAATTTTGCCTGCTAATGCGTTTGCCACATTCGCATCACGCGTTTCTGTCAGTTGATCTCCTTTCACTTCCTGCATCGCATATCCTAATGCTTTCCTTTCACGTTTCACTCCTAATGCAGTCACAACCACCTCATCCAGCGTTTGTGTATCTTCAATCAATGTAATATTTAATTCGGATTGTCCGGAATAAGCTATTTCCTGCGAATAAAATCCTATATATGAAATTACTAATGTAGCATTTGCCGGAATTTCTAATGAGAAATGACCATCCAAATCGGTTATAGTACCGACCGTAGTTCCTTTTACAACAATATTCGCTCCAATTACAGGATCACCATAATTATCTATAATCGTCCCTTTTACTGTTTTATTTTGTTGGTGAACCTGAGCAATGACCTCACTCTCCGTTGTGGCTGAAGCACTTTCTGAGGCATATATCATACCAATAGATGTTGATGATATCAAAAAGATAGAGAACAACCGGATATTCGAACGTATTTTTCGGGAAAGACATAAACTTTCCTTACAAAATAGTTTTGATTTTACAATTTTGTTCATATTTTTGTAATGCAATTAATTTATGATAAATTTGTTTTAGACTGCTTTTGCAGTTTGAATAAAGATGTGGAAGAGTGTGTGAATATTCTTCCACATAATTTTAGGGATTTATTTCTACTTCATAGGCATTAGTTTTATAAAATGTTTGACCTGGTATTTACTTGTATATTTCTACAATAGATTTCTTTAGCATGTTTTCATTTATCTCCGATTTCTGTATCGTATATTTTATTCCTGAAGCAACACTCAAATATTCCATGACCTGTACTAATTGTTCATCTTTAAATGTTGCCGTAATAATTGCATCATAGATATCCGGATTTTGCACATCGAACTGAACATTATAATGTCGGCTTAAAGTTTTTAGTACTTTTATCATTGGTTCCTGACGGAATATAATTTCTCCATTTGTCCAATCAATATTCAATTCCGGATTTACATCAGATACAACAACCGCTTTCTCATTTTTATAATAAACCGCCTGTTGGTTTGGTTCCATTTCTAAAGATGATATCTGATTATTCTCCAATAACATATCCAACTTAACAGCACCTTCCAACAGTGTAGTTTCTATCAGATCTTCATCAATATAAGCTGAAACATTAAAAGAAGTTCCCAGTACTTCTATCGAATAATCTCTTCCGACTTTTACAATAAAAGGCTTTTGAGGATTTTTAGCTACTTCAAAATAGCCTTCTCCGACTAATTCGACAATTCTCTTTTGAGCATCTGCAGTTAAAGCATACTTCAACGAACTATTAGCATTCAGCCAGACTTTTGAACCGTCCGGCAGTTCATAGGTTGAAATAACACCAGGATTGGTGTTTATTTCAACCATCTGAAGCTTGCCATCACCATCTTTCTGCAAATACAAATATCCAACTATAATAAGGAGCGGGATAAATAATATTGCAGCAATCTTCTGAAAACCTAATAACCATGAAAAACCTAGACTTCTCTTTTGCCCCTTATGTTTCAATTTAAAATGTGCGAATGCTTTATCTGTGTCAACAGTATTCATTACATGAAGCCGTTTTGTTGCTTCCAGTGTAAAATAAATCCTTTCTAATAACTTTTGATTGTCCGAAGATGATGACGCCCATGTCTCTATAAATAGAATCTCTTCTTCAGACAATTCATTGTCACAATATTTTATTAATATGTTATCGTCTATAATCATTCGCTCAAATTCGATTTTCTATAACTAATACAATCCAGAATAAAAATATACTAAACTCAAAATACTCTTTTTTTTAAAAAAATATCATTTCCCATTATAACAGAAAGTAAATCAAGCCTTAATAGTTTTTAAGATAACAATATTAACTGATTGTATTTGATTAAACCGAAAATAAATTATTTTTGTAAAGGAAACAAAAGAGCGAATAAAAAAATGACAGCCAAACAACTTATTATACATTTGAAAGAAGGAGACGAACAAGCTTTTGAGAATGTATATCGTGAATATTATAAGGGTTTGTGTGCATTTGCTTCACAGTATATCTCAGAAACGGAAGAATGTGAAGAAATAGTTCAGGATGTAATGTTATGGTTATGGGAAAACCGCTCGGCACTGCTTCCGGAAATGTCAGTAAAATCACTTTTATTTACGATTGTAAAAAACAAATGCCTGAATAGCATTACCCACTCACAAATAAAGCAACGTGTACATGCACATTTATATGCAAAATTTGAAAAACAATTTGAAGATCCGGATTTATACCTGGAAGGTGAATTAATGACAAAATTAGATCAGGCTATCGAAGCATTACCATCTGACTACCGGACCGCCTTTACAATGAATCGTTTTGAGAACTATACGTATGCGGAAATTGCAGAGAAAATGAACGTTTCTTCCAAAACAATTGCATATCGAATTTCGCAAGCATTGAAAATTCTCCGGGTAGACTTAAAAGATTATTTGCCCTTACTTCTGTTCTTATTAAAATAAGATATCAACTCCCTTTTTTTATTAATTTATGTAAAACCGCATCGTCTTAATATTATATAAAACCAGCGGCTTCAAGTTAATTTATACCTATATTTAAGTTTATTATATATTGTATCATAAAAAACCGGAACGGCCTTGTTTTTATGCCCATTTTATTTGCGTTCAGAACGATCTGTGAGTATATTTAGAATAGCTACTAATTCTAAAAACACAGAACTATGGAAACTAAAAAAACAATTAAAGCCAACTTAGAGAAAACCAAAACAACAAACCTATTAATGGGTGCAATTGTAGCACTGGCAGTTTTATTTGTTAGTTTTGAATGGGGAACGAACGAGGTAAATGTTTTTGAAGCAGCCCGAGGGTTAATTGTGGAACCACCTGTGGCTCCAATAACATTCCCTGAACCTCCGCCACCTCCTCCACCACCTCCTGCAAAAGTTGAAATTGCGGAAGTTATTAAGGTTGTAGATGATGGTGCAGAAACACCCGACACCTATCTTCCCGGAACAGAAGAACCTGGGGATCCGTTACCATTAGGACCACCGACTGATGTATATAAAGATGATGAAGTTCCGGATGAAAAAGACTTCTTTATTGTTGTCGAAACAATGCCGAAATATCCGGGCGGTGACGCAGCTTTAATGAGTTATATTGCTCAGTCTATTAAATACCCGGCTATGGCTATCGAACGCGGGATTGAAGGCAGTGTAGTATGTTCGTTTATAATTGACAAAGACGGTTCTATTACGGACATAGAGGTACTTAGAGGTATTGACGTTAGTCTGGATAAAGAAGCAGTACGAGTAATCGGTTTAATGCCTAAATGGAGCCCGGGAATGCAACGGGACAAAGCAGTACGGGTAAAATATACATTACCAATTCGTTTCAGACTGCAGAAATAAACGATCCGATTCTTTTATTTACCAGGATATAAATCATACAGAAGATGCTTATATAAGCATCTTCTTTTTTTACACAAACTTTTTTTCCTACTAACCAGATATTTGTATAAAAAATCAATCTCTATTCTCAAAAATTATTTACTTTTGTAATCTTTCAATAACGTCTAAACTTACAGGTACAGTACAAAAACATTATTTATAAATACAAAAACAATAAGGGCATGAAAAAGAAATTACTTTTATTATTTGTATCCTTACTGAGTCTGACAGCAGTTGCACAGGATACTGAATTTTGGTTCGCGACTCCCATCCAGATTTATGGCGCTGCAAATAATTACCGGGGACATGGCGGATTTATGTTTACAAATCCTACACATCGCCAGGCTACTGTGACAATAGAATATTATAAGGACCGAAGTTCTGATACAACTATTATCATTCCGGCCTACTCTTATAATCATTGCTATTATACAACCAAAGCCAGAATGACCAGTTTGGTAGAAGAAATCACTACAACAAACTTTGGCAATCCCAATTTTTCCGGAGCTGTGCATATCACTTCGAATGTCGGGGTTATGGTATATTATATCACGGATTATGAGGCATTACAGGAAACCTTTTTATTAAAAGGTAAAGCTGCACATGGGACTGCTTATTCTATCTTAGGAGTAAAAGGAAGTACTCAGACCAGCACTAATAGTTCACAACCTCTGGGGAACTCCAGAGAGCCGTATATTTCCATTGCCGGGACAGAAGATGGTACTACTGTAAATATTAATTTAAAAGGAAATTGTGTCAACTATGCAGCCGGCAACCATACTGTAACATTGAATAAAGGAAAGGTGTTGATTTTAAGAGGGACAAGCACGTCTATAAATCTTAACGGATCATATATTACTTCGGACAAACCGATTTCTATTACTGCAGGAACTGACGGAAGAGGTACCGGTATCGGGGCAGATGACCAGTGTGCAGACCAGCTGGTTTCAGATGCTTATGCCGGCAATGTATATGTTATGCCCTTAACTTCCGGGTTTAAGCCTAACACTACATCGACCCAAAAAGTGATGAATTTCATGGAAATAACTGCGATGGAACCGAGCACAAATGTTCAGATCGACTGGGGAAGCGGGTTAACTCCATTAACAACTTTAACAAATACCGGAGATGTATTTTTTAGTGACTCATTTAGTGTTTACCGACAAAATAGTTGTGCAACCATCGTTTCAGACAAACCGATTCATGTTATGCAAATAACCGGACATGAAGCGAGTATATGTCATGTCCCTAATTTTTATGCGACCAACACCCATCAAACATCGTTTTACTCTTATTGGGAACTTTTTTCCGGTAAAAATATTGATCCGGGGGTAACACTAGTTTATTTAGACGACAGTAAAGACGGAATAACCATCGAATATCCCGGTCAAACAGAAACACCTCTCTTCGACTGGATTATCAATAATGGTGTCGTAGTTGATGGACAGGGAAATGTCCCTCAGTTTACAGGATGGAAATATATCCGTTTTACATTACCTAATCCAAGCAATCCGCTTGCAACTGCCACAACAGCTTCTGATGCTACAAATAAAATTGTAACTGTAAAAAGTAAAACATCTGTATTTCAATTAGCGATGTCTTCTTCATTTTATTTTGGTACAAATTTGACATATCTGACAGCTTTCAATTCAGATTTCTCATTCGATCCCGACACTGTCTGGACCTGTCCAGGTATTTACACCAACCTGATCGGTGGTATTGCCAGTTATTATAAATGGATCTTCCCTGACGGCACGATCAAAGAAGGTGCCAGCCTTAATTCCGTGAAAGCTGTACAGATGGGGATGTATATCCTTGAGATGACACAAGGCTTCAATACCATCACCGATACCTGCTGGGTGAACAGCATCAATTTCAGCAAGAACGGAACGATCGGTAAGAGCCTTACCAAACCCTTTAAGGTGGGTAGGCCTCAGGAGTTTCTCCCCAGCATCGATGAATCGGCGGCACAGCATATGACGGAGTTTAAATGGACTTTCGAAGGAGGCAATCCTTCTACTTCTACTGATCCTACTCCTACCGTAGTGTTTAA
>JAITVY010000044.1 GCA_031285565.1 Tannerella sp.
CTCCAAAACAACCCAATAAAAGAAAAAAACACAGCCTACATCATTTCAACACCTTCATGCTTCCCTCTGAAAGCGGGTGCAAAGATAATGACTTTCTTTCACCATTTCCAAACTTTTTATAAACTATTTTCTAAACAAAACTGTAAACAACAGCTAAACAACAGGGTAGAAGATAAAAAAAATGAACGGCTAATGGTACGGCATCAGAAACCACCTTGATTATTTCGGCAAATGATATTTTGGTAAATGCTCATCTCTTAATAATTCCCGGACAACATTAAACGTATTGAGCCATTCATCTATATTCAACATTTCAGATTTACTATGTTCGTAGTCATATCCTACACTAAAATTCACGCCACAAATATCCGTACATAAAGTACAAATGTCCGTATAAGAATAAAGATCCGGTTCTGAATAATTAGTTCTTTCTTTAATAAAGTCCCTAAACTCGTCAGTTCCTACATCATAACATTTAAAATCCTTCCCATTACATCTATCCAGCTGAATTATAAATTGATGAACCTGATTAATTCTTTTTGCAATATGCTTATTCTCATAGATTAACCATCTACTACCTATTCGTCCATGCTCCTCCCCATCAGTAATAAGCAATGAATGTCCGCTATCTTTCAGTAGCCACAGCATTGCAACTCCTGCCCTATCATCGGCACCCAACAATTGTGCTTCGCCATTTTCATCTATGGCTTTCAAAACATTCGAATGTTCCAAAAGCTTATGTGTTTTTTGAGGATAGTCATAAAACATATCAAAATATGTATCCGCATGTGCTACCAATAGTACTTTATTTTCACGCTTACCTTCTATATATAGAAAACGTTCTTTCCCGTCCTTGCTTTTTTCCATGAAGATATGCCCGTTTATGGTTTTAAATTCATTAAAAATTTCCTGAGTCGAACTTATTGGGAAATTCAAAAACCGCTTTAATTCATTAATTTCATTCATATAGGTTTAAATTTTGCAGTTAAAAATCATAAGGAATACAATAAAAACAAAATTGTGCCCTTTTAATACATTATACTACCCAAGTTTCGCAAGCTCACCTTTTGTAGTAATCAAAGATGTAACTAAAGGAAACACAATATATGGCAAAAATAATATTTTCCCTCATACATATTATTCTCTTGTAATTCGAATCAATCTCTAGTTTAATAATATCCCTATCTCACATTTTTATCACTAAATGTCTCTGATTTATAATCCGGATATTTCAATATAAACTTCTTCTTTATACTATAATCATAGACTTTATACTGACTTTAATGTGAGTTTGGTGAGACTTTGATCACAAAATGGTGGTGAGAATAAGATACTTATACAGTAATAATTTTACAGCAATTTCCAGCCTTTTTATTCAGACCGAATCTTTTTATTCTATAAAACACAATTGCAATTTTGTATTGGTTTTCATTTTTTTGTACTTTTGCGGGTCATTATAACGTAAATAACCTATATACACAATGAATATATCGTACAATTGGTTGAAAGAATATCTTTCATTCGATTTGCAACCGGAAGAAGTTGCCGCTGCATTAACATCAATCGGATTGGAAACCGGAGGAGTTGAAGAAGTTCAATCTGTTAAAGGAGGTCTGGAAGGACTTGTAATTGGCGAAGTACTTACATGCATTGAGCATCCCAATTCAGATCATTTACACGTCACCACTGTAAATTTAGGTGACGGTAATCCGGTTCAGATTGTTTGCGGAGCGCCCAATGTTGCTGCGGGACAAAAAGTTGTTGTAGCAACAGTTGGAACAAAGCTTTATAGTGACGATGATGAATTTACTATTAAAAAAAGTAAGATTCGTGGCGAAGAATCATATGGAATGATTTGTGCGGAAGATGAAATCGGCATTGGAACCAGTCATGAAGGTATCATTGTACTTCCCGGCGATGCGATTATCGGAATGCCTGCAAAAGAATACTACCAAATAGAAAATGATTATATACTTGAAGTAGATATTACGCCCAACCGTGTGGATGGTACTTCTCATTGGGGAGTCGCACGTGACCTGGCTGCTTATTTGAAACAAGCAGGAAAACCGGCAGAATTAAAACAACCGTCAGTAGATGCATTTAAAATTGATGATTCGTCTCCGGCTGTCATCGTAGAAGTCGAAAACAAAGAAGCATGTATCCGGTATTCAGGTGTAACTATAAAAGGTGTCACAGTTACAGAAAGTCCGGACTGGTTAAAAAACAGATTACTTGTAATAGGTTTGCGCCCCATTAATAATGTAGTAGATATCACAAATTATATCCTGCATGAACTCGGACAACCATTGCATGCTTTTGATGCAGCTAAGATCTCTGATAATAAGGTTGTGGTGAGAACCATGCCAAACGGAACAAAATTTATCACATTGGATGGCATCGAACGGACGTTAACAGATCAGGATTTAATGATTTGCGATTCTCAAAAGCCAATGTGTATAGCCGGAGTATTCGGTGGTTTGGATTCAGGAGTAACAGAAGCAACAAAAGATGTGTTTCTGGAATCTGCTTGTTTTCATCCGACCTGGATTCGTAAAACATCACGCCGTTTTGGTTTAAAAACCGATGCTTCGTTCCGGTTCGAACGTGGATTAGACCCGAATCAGACATTATATGTTCTGAAACGTGCTGCTTTATTAATCAAAGAAATTGCAGGAGGTCAAATAGTGGGTGATATACAGGATGTTTACCCCGAAGAGGTAAAACCCTATCCGGTAAATCTGACATACAAAAAGATTAATACATTAATAGGTAAAGAAATTCCTGTAGAAACGGTTAAAAGTATATTGGCATCTCTGGAAATGGAAATTGTTTCTGAAACAACAGAAGGCTTGTCTATCCTTGTACCGGTATATCGTATTGATGTACGCCGGGATGTAGATGTCATTGAAGATATTTTACGTATTTACGGATACAACAATGTAGAACTAGATGATCATATGTATTCTACATTGAGTCATCTTACACCTACAGATCGGAATTATAAACTTGAAAATCTGATTTCCGAACAATTATGTGGAGCAGGTTTCAATGAAATCATGAATAATTCCCTGACCCGTTTAGGCTTTTATGAAACACTGACGACTTATCCTGCATCACGTTCAGTACTATTAATAAATCCTTTAAGTACGGATTTAAATTGTATGCGGCAGACTTTATTATTCGGGGGATTGCAAAGTGTCGCTTATAACATAAAGTATAAACACAAAAATATACGTTTCTTCGAATTTGGTAATTGCTATTCATACTATCCGGAGAAAAAGAACGAAGAAAACACTATTGCCGAATATAATGAAGAATATCATTTAGGCTTATGGATTTCAGGCCAACGTGTCGAAAACAATTGGGCTCATACCAATGAGAACTTTTCGGTTTACGAATTAAAGGCACATGTGGAAAACATTTTAGCTCGTATCGGTATCGATCATAATAAACTCAAATGGAACGACATCTCGAATGATATATATTCAACCGGGTTTACAGTGAATACTTCTTCAGGAAAAACGTTAGGAACCCTGGGTATTGTACATCGTTCATTGTTAAAATTGGCAGATATCGAAAATGACGTGTATTTTGCAGAGTTCTCATGGGATGCATTAATGCGCGAAATCAGAAAAGCTAAAGTGGAGATTTCCGATATATCTAAATTTCCGGAGGTAAAACGGGATATGGCATTATTATTAGATAAGAAAGTATCTTTTGAAGCAATAGAAAAAATAGCATACGAAAGCGAACGTAAACTACTCAAACAAGTTTCTTTGTTTGATGTCTATGAAGGCTCGCATTTACCGGCAGGTAAAAAATCATATGCAGTCAGTTTCTATCTGCAAGACGAAAGCAAAACTTTAACGGATAAGCAGATTGATGCCATCGTCAAAAAAATACAAACCAATCTGGAAGAAAAATTAGGAGCTCAATTAAGATAATATTGTTGCTATAGGGAAAATAAATTAACAAATAAATATATGGGAAGAGCGTTTGAATATAGGAAAGCCAGAAAAATGAAACGTTGGGGTAATATGGCCCGCGTATTTACAAAACTGGGAAAAGAAATTACAATAGCAGTTAAAGCCGGTGGCGCAGAGCCGGAAACAAATCCCCGTTTGCGCGTATTGATGCAAACTGCAAAAAAAGAAAACATGCCGAAAGACAATGTCGATCGTGCAATTAAAAAAGCAACCTCTAAAGATTTTACTGATTATAAAGAGGTAAACTACGAAGGATATGGTCCTTTTGGTATTGCCGTTTTTGTTGAAACAGCAACAGACAATACGACCAGAACAGTAGCAAACGTACGTAGCTATTTCAACAAATTTGGAGGTTCATTAGGAACCAGTGGTTCACTAGAGTTCTTATTCGACCATAAATGTGTTTTTCATATGACGAAAAAAGAAGGCGTAGAATTGGACGACCTGGAGCTTGAACTGATCGATTTTGGTGTAGATGAACTGGAAGAAGAAGACGATGAAATTATCCTTTACGGAGAATTTTCTCAAAACTCTGCTATCCAAAAATATCTGGAAGATAACGGATATGAAATAACCAGCAGCGAATTTGTCCGTATTCCGAACGATCAAAAGGAAGTAACAGCCGAACAAAGGGAAACTTTAGACAAACTACTTGAAAAATTAGAAGAAGACGAAGACGTCCAAAATGTTTTCCACAATATGAAAGAAGAAGATTAAGGAGTAACGCGAGTCTTAGGTTACTTTTATTAGCTTAAAAAAAAGAAACCGAAAGGATTGTGATGTGATCAAATCCTTTCGGTTTCCTTTTTTTATGGACATCTAATCTTATTTCTCCGGGTTCAGACCCAATGCCAGAATATAATCTTTTTCAATCTGATTGTTTTCAAATCTGCATTGTTCCAGCATCTTTAATAAAATATTTCTCGAAGCTTCCTGATCAGGACGTGCCTTACGAATATCTTTATAGGTTGTACGATTTGCCTCTGAGAAAGCTATAATCGTTTCCCAACCTTCAGGAGGAACAATACTGACAAAACATGAACCATTCATCTTTTTATAAGGCCAGAACGTCCATCCGATATTGTTATCTTCCATTGTTTTACAGAATGTCGCCATCCATTCATTTGTATTATGACCTATTTCTCCCATATACATAGGCAAATTCACCCGGTCACGAAAATCTATAAATTCACGAATAGCATCGGGTGTCGGTTCACCTCCGTAACGATGACAGGTATACATTATCTTATCATCAAAAGTCGAATCATTCAATGGCTTAAAGTTTCCGTTCCACTGCGCACCACCTAACAGTATGATATGGTTTTTATCTACTTCACGAATAGCTGCGACTCCCATTTTATAAAGAGTTTCAAGCTTTCCATTCAGTTCTTCTATATTCTCAAAATAAGGAGCAATCGGTTCATTGAATAACTCATAACCCAAAATAACGGGTTCATTCTTATAATAATCTGCTATTTTCCGCCAGATATTGCAATATAACTCCTGGCTCACTTTGCTATCAAACAGCCATGGATAACCATAACTATCATCAATATTATCTCCCGTTTGGCCTCCCGGCGCATCATGCATATCCAGTATCAGATATAATCCTTCCGCACGACACCATTCCACAACCGAATCAATCCGGGCAAAGCCATCCTGATTCACAGTCAAACCCATATAGTCCTCATCCGTAAACGATTTATAATGAAATGGAATACGGATTGTATTACCGCCTATTTGCTTAATAAACCGAACGTCTTTCCGGGTGATATAATTATCTTTAAACGTCTCCCAGAATTCTGCCGTAAAATCAGGTCCTACTAGCTGACACAACATCTCATTGATAAAACGTGCCGAATTGGTTTTGCTAAAACCAAACATATACCCCTCAGGATTCAACCAGTTTCCAAAATTGGTCCCTTTAATAAAGAACTTTTCTCCGTCGGGAGTTATCAGGTCAGGTCCCTGTATTCGGATAAACTGATTAGTCTGAACAACTGGTTCTTCTTTTTTTTCAGCCTGACATGCCACCAGTAAGCAAAATATAGCGGCAATATAAATGAATGAATATTTATTTTTCATACGATAATATTTTATTTGTAATAGTTAGTTGAATGGATGTCTTGACTGGCATTTTGACTATGGCCGACTTACGCTTCGCTCCAATTCAACATTCAATTCTCAATTATTTTAACGACCAAACATATGTTCCTACTGCACCCGGCTCCAAACGGATATTTGCATACCGACTGCGGAATTGGATACGAAACAAATTGGTATTCCAGGTATTATTTGCTACTACTAATACATATCTACCTTCAGGAGTGTGGAACGCAACATTCGGCAGAATGCTGTTATTATCGTATGTGGCAACCCGCACAACTTCTCTTCTTTCCTCATCCGTAGTTAAAGCCACAGACATATCTCCCGTATTAGTAGAACCAATACGTACCGAGCCGGGGCGGATAAATTTAGAAGCATGTGCTATTACATAATAAGCCAGATTCTTTGTCACATTATCTTTATCAATCGTTACAGCACCCTGACACATCGGACAACCACCATCATCAGTATGAGGATCATTATTGGGGTCTGCAGCGAAGTTCCAAAGAATCACATTCCGGCTCCAGTTACGTGTCACATCTACAATCATCCGTTTTACCTGTGCCGCAATTTCAATGCGGTCACTGCCGGGACGCTCGATGACCATTTGTTCGGTAAAATACAAATGCTTATCCGGATATGCAGCATGCATAACCGACATGGCGCTCATATCCCCACCATAATGGTGGAAACCTGATCCGTCTACATATTTAGTTGCTTCCGGGTCGCTCAAAATCGTTAAAGGATAATCGGGACGATCCAGATTATGATCAAATAAAACTATTTTTGTTTTTAATCCGTTCTTTTCGAGCAATGGTCCCAGATGATCTTTAATAAACGTTTTTTGTTCATGTGCACTCATTCGCATACTAGGTGTATTATTTGCATTCAGTGGCTCATTCTGAATAGTAATTGCATCAATCGTTATCCCCTGTGCTTTCATAGCCTGAATATATTTAACAAAATAGAGAGCATATACACCATAATATTCCTCTTTCAGTGAACCCGCTTTTACCTTTCCGTTTGTCTTCATCCAGACGGGCGGAGACCATGGAGAAGCCATAATCTTAATATCAGGACAAATAGATAAGATTTCTTTCATCACAGGGATCACATCTTTTTTATCTTGCGCCAAATCAAATTTCGACAAAGAAAGATCTGTTTCTCCTTCTTTCAAGTCATTATATGAAAACACAAAGCTGTTTAAATCAGATGCCCCAATCGTAAGTCTTACATAGCTGACTCCAACCTTATCGCCTCCTGTTGAAAATAAATCCTGCAACAAAGCTGTACGGGCTGCCGGGCTCATCTGCATCATCAACTCTGCACTTCCTCCTGTCAATGCAAATCCAAAACCATCCACACCCTGCATTTGAAGAGATTCGTCAATTACAATAGTAGCACCTCCCCTACCCGGTTCAGCATTAAAAGGTATTTTTTCCGGTTGTTGTTGGAATAACATGGAACGATCAGGCTGTGTCACCCACGACTCCATCTCAAATGAAATATTTTGTTGTGCAGAAGCAAAGTTTATAAGTCCCGCACCCATTAAAATTACAAGTAGTTTATTCATATTTTTTGTTTACATTATTAGAAAAGCTATCCCGATAATTCTGTAGCGTGGCAATATACATATTTTTTTCTTTCTGACGATTCTTTGTCGATCGAGGAATCGACATAAAATACACCATTAACAAATAACCAACCTCTTTTGATAGAAAACAAACTATTTTTCGTACATTTACATATAATATTGTAGGCAGGAAAATGAGAGTGGAATGAGAAAATGTCATTTTATTATAACAATTTATATACTACTAACGCAAATACCTTATTTGCATGCCCTTTCATTTCGCCATTTGAATGTGGAAGACGGATTAAGCAGCCGACAGGTTTTTCAGATTCAAAAAGATGCATCCGGATTTGTGTGGTTATTTACCTCTATGGGCATCGACCGGTACGACGGTATGGAATTCAGGCATTATCAACTGAATAAAAAACTCGAAGCAAAAGATCATATCCTATCATCATCCATGATGACGTGCGACAAGAATGGAGACCTATGGATATCACTAAAAAATGGAGAAGTTTACACATACAATCAGACTACAGATAACTTCATTTTAAAAATAGAACTAGCTGATTATTTTGCTGGCGCAGCAACTCTAAATGCCATATATTTTGACAAATTAAATCGCTTATGGCTTTGTTTATCAAACGGATTATTTATATATGATATTGAATCTGATAAAATATCTGAAATACAGGGTTTCTCTGCTACAAATATTACTCAAATAATTCAATCAGACGACCATACATTTTACGTTGGATCCGGACAACATATCTACTTTTTCAAGGATAATCAAGATCACACACAATTTTCATTACCAGAGAAGATCCTGACTGAAACAGGTGTAATTGAATCATTACATATAGAAAATCAAGACCTGTATATAGGAACCTTCTCTAACAGTGCTTATGTTCTGAATATGAATACGGGAAATATGCTTTCACTTAAAAACATTATTCCGTCAGTACCCATTCGTTCGATTATAAGCACACATAACAATGAAGAAATATGGTTGGGCACCGATGGAAACGGAATCTATGTGATTAATGCACACGACCATCAACTAAAAACAAGATATTTCACTAACGAAGATGATCCCAATAGTCTAAGCGGCAATACCGTTTCAGATCTGTGTATAGACGAACATAATTGTATATGGGTAACAACCAGTACCAATGGAATATGTATTTTCAACTCACAGTCTAATAACATACAATGGGTAACCCACGAATTAAATAACAGGAATTCTCTGGTATCAAGCCATATAAACACGATCATAGAAGATTCGGATGGGGATATCTGGTATGGCACAAACAATGGAATAAGCCTATTTCGTAAAAAACAGCAGGAATGGTCACATTTTCTTAACCTTCAAAATAAAGATACAGGCCACTCAACTGTAATTTTAGCACTCTGTGAAGACAATCACAAAAACGTTTGGGCCGGAGGATATGGTACAGGTGTATTTTGTATTGATAAACAAAATGGAAAGATAAAACAACTGGAAAAGCATGAACAACAATCAAATAAAGGAATAACGACAGATTATATATATTCCATATATTTCGAAAACGGATATATCTGGATTGGGGGAATAGAAGGCAAGCTCACCCGGTATCATCCCGAAACAAATACATATAACTATTATGCTGCCGATTGTATAGGCGATATTAAATCAGGTTCCGAAAACACATTGCTACTAGCTGGTTGCGAAGGGCTTGGAGTTTTAGACAAACCTTCAGGAGAGATTGATTGGATACGTAAATTCAACAAGACTACGCTTCAGTACCCCATTCGTTGTCTGTTACAATCATCATCCGGAGATATCTGGATGGCTACTGATGGAGAAGGACTAATCTGTTTCAATACGGAAAGCTTAGATTCCGAAGTATTCCGGTCAAATGAGATTCTTAAATCTAATGCTATTAACGGAATAGCAGAAGACACCCTGGGTCGTATCTGGTTTACAACAGAAAAAGAACTTTATTGCATTGTACCTTCGGAGAACCGGATAACTTGTATGAATGAATTTATTGGTGTAGAGTGGGGATATTTTAACCCGAATGCCTGCATAACAATATGTAATCATAATCTCATTTTTGGTACAGCCAAAGGTGCTATTGAATTCTCCCCTTATGCTCAATTAGATATAAAAGACTCTTTACCTATTATATTAACCGACTTCAGGTTATTGTATGAATCGGTTAAGGCAGGAGAAACCGGATCTCCATTAAAAAAAACGGTTAATAAAACCGAATCGCTATCATTAAAATACACTGAGAATTCGTTCTCTATCAGTTTCTCTACGATCAGCTTTGCATATCCGCATCAGACTGAATTTCAATACAAATTAGAGAATTTCGACACACAATGGAGAATATCCTCCCCTACCCGTATCGCCGAATATATGAATCTAAGTCCCGGGAAATATACTTTCCGGCTAAAAGCAATCAATAAATATACGCGCGAAACCATTGGAGAACGGTTACTTACAATTAACGTAGGTCATCCTTTCTGGGCTTCCGGATGGGCGCTGTCATGCTACTTCCTGATTTCACTAACTATTATCTTTTTAACGGTTCAATATGGTAGAAACCGCATTGCAAAACATGATGCGAAAGAAAGAATACGCTTTTTTATAGATGTTGCTCACGATATTCGAACGCCTATCTCACTGATAAAAGCGCCTCTAAGTGAAATTGAGACAAAAGAGGCTTTATCTGAACATGGACGCGGACTATTATCTGTCGCCATGCAAAATGCGGAAAAACTATTTCTGATGGTTTCCCAGTTATTAGATCTACAAAAAGCTGAAATTACAGATAAGAATTTAAATGAGACACCACAGGATATCTCAGCCTATATGAATGAAAAGGTTACATCATTCCACATGGCAGCCGTACAAAAAGGATTTGATTTGGAATTAGAAATCGAACCTGGTTTTCCTGAAATCTGCTTTGATAAAAACAAAATGGATAAAATTATTGACAATCTACTTTCCAATGCAATTAAATATACGGAAAAAGGAAGTGTATCAATCAGTTTGAAATATACACCGACAAACTGGTCTGTGACAATTGATGATACAGGAATCGGAATTCCGGTCAATGATCAAAAGCAACTATTTAAAGATTTCTATAGAGCCGGAAATGCCATTAATTCAGGTGAAAGCGGATCAGGTATCGGATTGGTTCTGATAAAAAAACTCGTCAGATTAATGCATGGGACTATAACCTTTTCAAGTGTAGAAAATCAAGGATCATCATTCTTAATCAGCTTTCCTTTAAAAACAACTGGTATATTACCGGAAATAATGCAACAGCCCCCGGATGATTATTACGAAGATTTGGAAAAAGAAATACTCTTACTTGCCGAAGATAATGACGAGATGCGGACTTATCTTAAAGAAAGCCTGTCTTCCGATTTTCAGGTAATCGACGTGGCTGATGGTGAAAAAGCATTGGAATTAGCAAAAGAAATAAATCCTTCCATCATTATTTCCGATATCATAATGCCAAAACTTAGAGGTGATGAGGTCTGTAGAATCTTAAAGTCATCCATAGAAACAAGCCATATTCCTTTTATCTTACTTTCAGCCTTAAGCGAAAAAGAAAATGTGATCATGGGATTGGAAGCAGGCGCAAATGATTATATCATAAAACCTTTTGATTTCAACATATTAAAAGCTCGCATTCACAACATTTTACAGAACAGGGAACAACTACGTAAAAAATTATTATCAACCGAAACTGGTATAGAAGAATTAAATTATACAAACCAACTCGATAAAGAATTCCTGGATAAGGCAATCGAAACGATTGAAAGCGAACTCTCTAATCCGAATTTCTCTATTAATAATTTCTGCAAAGTATTAGGAATGAGTCGTACATCGGTATACAACAAAATAAAAACACTGACTAACCAATCCCCTAATGACTTTATCCGGATCATCCGGTTAAACAAAGCAAAAGCCTTGCTGAAAACCAAGAAACACACGATTGCAGAAGTGGCATATATGGTAGGTTTCTCCGATCCCAAATATTTCAGCACCAGTTTTAAAAAACAATTTGGTATCAGTCCGAGTAAACTCGAATAGTTTAAAGTACATGTTTCTAACCAAAACTTATTATGGATTAATTTACGATAGTTAATTAAAATATAAAGATTAATATTATATTCATAATAAAACAAATACTTCTTCGTTTTACAATAATTAAATAATTATTAACACCCCCAAAATATGAATATTAAACTATTTCTGACTTTTAATCATGAATTACCTTTAGGAAGGTTAAATACATCGTATAATAGAGCATTATTTGATCCTACTCAAAAAATTATGGATATAGCAGATAAACATAATATAAAAATAACCTTATTTTCTGATATCCTTTGTGCGTATAGATATAAAGAATGGGATCATGAAAACTTTTACTTACCATACAAAACTCAACTTCAATATGCAGTTAAAACAGGGCATGATGTACAATTACAAACTTATCCTCATTGGTTAACTACCGAATATAACAATACATACTTTCATCCATCAAAAGATTTTGCATTGTCAGATTTTAAAGATGACAATCAGTTTGGAGGAATTCCCGGAATTATAAAACTATCAATAGATGAATTAAGCAACATATGTATTCCTATAAACGATAAATATAAATGTATTGCCTATAGAGCCGGCGGATATAATATTTATCCCGATACGGAATTAATATTTAATAGTCTATATAAGAATGGAATTCGTTATGATAGTTCCTTGGCTAAAGATTATTATTTCAAATCCGATATTTCTGAAATTGATTTCAGAAAATTACCCGATTTACCCAACTGGATCATTGACCCAAGCAATTATCACTTGAATTTACCGGATAAATCCGGAATTTTGGAAATACCTATTGCAACAATACCTAAAACCATTTTTGAAATTCCCACAAGATTCAAATTAAAGAAATATGCCTACAGAGCTATCGAAAACAGAGGAAAGATGATCCACACTGACAATCAGATTGATATTTATTCTAAAATTAAAATGCTTTTTTCTGCAAGAATGCTCTCTTTTGATAATCATACCTTATCTCTCGATTATCTTCTGAAAATTTTCAATTATACAATTAAAAAATACGAAAATCAATCAAATACGATCATGCTAAGTGTAATATCTCATCCTAAAAGTATGGGAAATTATTCTTTCGAATTAATGGATAAATTCATCACTTCGATACAAAAAACATATTCAAATGTAGAATTTATGACATATTCAAAACTATATGATAAAAGGAAGTGAATTTTTGTCGCTGATGTAAACGCATTATTTCATCAAATGATATAATTAGCTAAATAAAACGATATATAACAGCTAAAAGATTCCTTATCCTTTTTCATCAGGTTCAGGTTCTTCTTTGAATGGGAATATTTTGTGTAATGCAAAAATGATTACACCAAAGAGTAACATGAAAACAAAGATTCCTGTCATTCCTATACCCATAATTTTTAAAGCAGCAAAAAAAGTAGTTGTTTCCATTTCTAAACGATTTAATTATAAAAAATAGGGTACCAGTGAAAGAAGTAAGCCACCGGCAATTACCGATCCGATCTGGCCGGATACGTTCGCACTAACAGCCGGCATTAAAAGATAATTGGTACTATCCGCTTCCAGTCCCATCCGATGGATGACTCTGGCTGACATCGGAAATGCAGAAATACCCGCCGCACCTACCATTGGATTTATTTTATACTTAGGAATCAGGAAGATATTCAATATTTTAGCAAAAATAACACCCCCTGCCGTATCCATAATAAAAGCAACCAAACCCAACAGGATGATGTAAAGTGTTTTCACATTGATGAACTGCTCACCCGTCATGGTAAACGAAATAGTTATACCCAAAAGTATTGTTACAAGGCTGGAAAGTTCATTTTGTGCAGAAAGGGATAATTTTTGCAAGACACCGCATTCACGGATCAGGTTGCCGAACATAAGGAATCCTATTAACGATATAGAAGTTGGCGCTATTATTCCGGCTAAAAGTGTTACAAGAATAGGGAAAAGAATCAGGGTAACTTTTGAAACCGGGACCTGATTACCCGTCATATGCATCCTACGTTCTTTCTTCGTCGTTAAGGCTTTTATAACAGGTGGTTGTATAATGGGTACCAGAGCCATATATGAGTAGGCTGCCACAGAAATAGGACCCAATAAATCTTCTGCGAATTTCGAGGCTACATATATAGACGTAGGTCCGTCAGCCGCACCGATTATCCCGATTGAAGCAGCTTCTTTGAGATCAAACCCGAACAGTACTGCAAGTGCGATCGTAAAGAAAATGCCGAATTGGGCTGCCGCTCCAAACAATAACAGCAATGGATTACGAAACAAAGCGCTGAAATCAATCATGGCTCCCACAGCTACAAAAATCAACAATGGAAAGATTTCTGTCTTTATACCGGCATTGAAAAATATAGTTAAGGCTCCATCAGGGCCGATTGCTGATGATAAAGGAATATTTACCAATAAGGTCCCGAAACCCATAGGCAGAAGTATAGCCGGCTCATATTTTTTTGCTATAGCCAGATAGATCAATGTACAACCTATCACAATCATAACAAGCTGTTTCCATGTAAACAGCGTTAATGTTTCAAAAAGTGCAGAGAACAATCCAGTTTCCATAATGTAATGTATAGATAAAAATGGTGAGTTATTTAATATATAACAAAATCAGCATAAAATTAGTTCGATTTTATCAGTCGTTTTTTCGCAGCGGCATAATCCAAGTAAACTTTGCTTCTGCTCGCCTGCTTAACAAAAACGTTCTTTAAAAATAGTCGTTTTGGCTATGGCTGATTTTCAATTGCTGCTAAGCAGCGAACGCTGTTTCTCGCTGTGGCATAATCAAAGCTAACTTTCTTAAAAGTGCGTTTACTTGTCTCGGCATGATCCGAACAAGTTCGGCTTCTACTCTCATCTTCGCAAACGTTGCTTCTGCTCACCTGCTTAACGAAAACGTTCATCCATAATAGTAGTACAAGATATGTAAAAGTATTTACCCCAATATTCATATGCTTATAATATAGAAAACAAGGATATAACAAACATCAAACCTTTTTTGTCAATAATCAAACCTGTTTTTGTAGAATTATAAATAGTATTGTAAACTGAAAGGCCAATACTGGAAGCAAAGAAAACACTTAAATAAAAACATTCGAATATTAAAAATACACATAAAATGGAAACATACTTAGGCATCGACTTAGGCGGCACAAAATTGTTAATCGGAGAATTAGACTGCAATGGAAATATTTTAAAATATAAAAAATATGACTCCGGTTATTTCAGCCAGCAAGCAGCATTGGAAATCATCAAAAAATCCCTGGATGATTACATCAAAACAGTAGGTTGGACAGATAGTAAACCTGTCGGAATGGGAGTCGGTCTGATCGGACGGGTTGATCCCGAACAAGGAATCTGGTTGCAGATAGACCCTTCACGCACCCAGGCGATCCCATTGGCAAAAGAATTATTCGACCTGTACGGCATACCTTGTCACATCGATAATGATGTAAAAAGCTCAACACGTGCAGAACGTCATTTCGGATTTGGACAAATATCCAAAAACTTCATATATATAAATGTAGGAACCGGGATTGCTGCCGGATTTGTCGTTAATGGAAGACAAATTCGCGGAAGTCATTACAATGCCGGTGAAGTAGGTCATACACAAGTAGGTGTAAACATAGGTATACGATGCGGATGTGGCCGGATGGATTGTGTCGAACAAATTGCAGCCGGAATCGGATACGACAGTTGTGCACGGTTGCTACAACCAAAATTTGAAACAAATCTTCACATACCTGATGAACCCGGCAACCGGGTCAGTATTTCTGAAGTTTTTGAATTGAGTAAAAAAGGTGATCCGTTATGTGTGGAACTAGTCGAAAATGCATCACAAGCGCTTGCTAATCTTATCATGAATTTAGTAAGAGTCAGCGATCCCGACACCGTTGTACTGGGAGGTGGAATCGTTTCTGATGGTTATATACACACGAAAGTACTGGAGAAACTGAATGCTAACACCATACGTTTTGTAAAGAACGGCGTGGTTATTACCAAGCTGAATCCTGACTTTATTGGTCTGATGGGAGCTGGCGCTGTGGCGATGAACGTGTAGATAGTGATTAATGGTTAATGATTAATTGAAGAAAGTCTACTACATAGCCATAAAAGCAATCTTGAATATTGAATCTTAAATATTGAATTTATTTATCGTATGAAACGAAGCATGAGAACAATGCCCTCACCAAAAGAGAACCATATGTATGCTGAGTCCTATACATCCTTAATATAAAAATAAAATATCGTATGAAAATTACAATAGCAAAAAACGAAACAGAATTTGACAGCATAGCCGCATGGCGGATAATCAGTGAAATACTTAATAATCCGAAAGCTGTGATTGGGTTATCAACCGGTAAAACAACCAAAAACATACATCTCAATGTCAGCCGGATATATAAACACGATCCTTTCGACATATCAGGTATTACAATTTTCGGAGTGGATGAAGTAACAAATGTACCACGCGAATACGCAGGAGCCTGCTACACCATGCTAAAAACGGAAATCGTTTATGCCCTGGGTATTCCTGAACATAATTTTATTATGCCTCCCACTTATTCGGATGATTTTGACAAAGAAGCACTGCTATTTCAACAAGCATTGGAAGCAAGAGGTGGTATCGACCTGCAAATGTTGGGGCTTGGTACAAACGGACACCTGGGTTTTAATCAGCCGGGTACACCGTTTGAGAGTAATACATGGCATTCCAATATGGACAATGAATTGGAAATACGGATACGGAAAGAAACTAATACTCCTCCGGATATTAAATTAGGAGGCCTTACATTAGGTATTAAAAACATCATGCAGGCACGTAAAATAGTTATGGTTGCCAAAGGAGAAAGTAAATCTGAAATTGTAAAAAAAATGTTGCATGGACCTGTAACAACAGCAGTCCCGGCTTCCGTCTTACAACTTCATCCCAACTGTGAATTCATACTGGATACCGAATCGGCAAAATTACTTTAAATGAGCACCCCCTTAATCCCCTAAAGGGGGAATTATTAGATAAGACTTTAAAGTCCCTTTAGGGATTTAGGGTTACTTTGCCTCCTGATTCACATAACTCATAATTCTTAATTAATAATTAATATACATACCATGACACAACAAGAAAAACAAGTAAATTATGTCGGGCCTTTTATTACAATGGTCTTCTTATTTTTCATTGTAGGCTTTTTGACTACAGTAAATACTCAATTTCAAGGCCCACTGAAAGAAGCATTTCTGGCAGGGGTTGGCGATCTGAAAAATACATTTGCTACGTTAATCACCTTTTCCTGGTTTCTGGCTTATCCATTATGCGGAGGTATCGGTTCCAAATGGACAACCAGGTACGGATACAAAGGAACACTGATTCGTTCACTATTCATCATGATTATGGGATTGGGATTCTTTTTTCTTTCATCCTGGTTCACCGTTCAGTTTCCGGATGCAAACCTGACACTGGGTTCTAATCTTGTTCCCGCCGGCTTTTTTATATTCCTATTAGGTTCATTTGTGGTAGGGGCATCCGCAACCATTTTACAGGTAGTAATTAACCCGTACCTGACAGCCTGTTATGTAAAAGGAACACAACCCATTCAACGTCTGGCAATCGGAGGATCTGCTAATTCAATCGGAACAACAATTGCTCCTTTCTTTGTGACCGGCATCGTGTTCGGAGGATTAGCCATGGAAGACGTACAAGTTAGTCAACTAATGATCCCATTTCTGTCACTGATGGCCATAATTGGACTGGTTGTAATCATATTGCTTAGACTCTCACTACCCGATATCCAAGGCACAAAAGCAGATGTCGGTGAAAAACTCGAGAAGAGTGTTTGGTCATTTAGTCACCTGACATTAGGCGTCATTGCCATTTTCTTTTATGTAGGCGTAGAAGTGTGTATCGGTGCAAATATCAACTTATACGCCATTGAACAGGAAGCTGCAAATGGGGCTTTCTCATTCTTCGGTAACAGTTCGCTAACATTATTCGGCATTAACTTCGCCATCCCTGCATTAATGGCAACCTTATACTGGGGCGGAATGCTGATCGGACGTCTGGTAGGTAGTTCACTAAGCACTGTTCCTCCACGTACACAATTGGTTGTAACAACCGTAAGCGCCACAATACTTACATTACTGGCTATCACCTTTAATAATCCCTGGTTATTAACAGCAGTCGGTTTATTTCATTCCATTATGTGGGGAGCGATCTTTACACTGTCTGTTGCAAAACTTGGAAAATACACCTCTGTAGCTTCAGGTGTCTTTATGATCGGAGTGGTTGGTGGAGCCATACTACCATTATTACAAGGTATGATTGCAGATGCAATAGACGGATGGCGATGGTCGTGGTTTATTGTGATCTTCGGTGAATTATTCATGTTATATTATGCATTGATCGGTTCCCGGATTAAACAATCGTCCGAATTATGAATTATGTGAATCAGTAGTCAAGTAGTTATCAGTTGCTTCGCAACTTCGGAGTTAAGTAGAAATACATTTGCATTATACTTTTCTCCTTGACTACTAACGAGCGTAGCGAGTGATAACTCCTTTAACTCCTGATTGGCATAAATTATGAATTATGAATTTCAAGATATTCGTCATATCGAATTTTTCAGATGATTCAACACATTAACATTCCAATAATGAAACACATATTAATAGCCTTATTGCTTCTTACGGTGACTTTACAGTCCTGGTCGCAACAATACAAGGTCAGCGCTCAACGGACATGGGATAAATATCCGCCCGAAGCACAGGAACGAGGCTTCGGATTATACGCATCCCAGCTTGTTCAGATGGACGATGATCCGCAACAGGAAGAAGTGATGCTGTTCAGCGCTCATAACGGACACTATCCCTACTTTGATTTGTTTAAAAACTATTATGTTATCATTGATAATTACACAAAAACAATCAAGTATAAATCAGACATAGTTATTTCAACACAACGCGATATACTTCTTGAAGATCGTAACAATGATGGAATATTTGAACTGTATCGCTCGTATTTTCTAGACGGAAAGTTTTCCGTAGATGAATTTGGTAATAATCTCAAAACAACATGGGTCTATGATTGCATTGAATGGAGCGAATCCGAAAAGAATATTAGAAAAAACAAATAGGAAAATGAAAAATTCACTTTATATATCAACCTTAGTTTTACTAACCGGACTATTTGCGTGTTCCGGAAATAAATCCAAACAACCGGAAACAGGAATGGTACAAGCAAAAGTAATTGTAGCCTACGTTACTTCATGGAGCCAGACTATACCTGAACCGGCCTATATGACGCATATAAACTATGCATTCGGACATGTGAACGACACATTTAACGGCATACGTATTGACAATGAGGAAAGGTTAAAACAAATCGTTGCATTAAAAGAGCAACATCCATCATTGAAAATATTACTCTCCATAGGAGGTTGGGGAAGCGGCCGGTTCAGTGAAATGGCTGCTGACGAACAATACAGGGAACAATTTGCGGAAGATTGTTTGCGGGTCGTGAACGACTTTCAGTTAGATGGGATCGATATTGATTGGGAATATCCCACCAGCTCATTAGCCGAGATTTCCTCATCACCGGATGATACGAACAATTTTACACTTCTAATGAAAGATATTCGCGAGTCGATCGGAAAAGATAAACTTCTGACTTTGGCTTCTGCCGCATCTGCTGAATTTATCAACTTTAAAGCTATTGATCCGTATATTGATTTTGTAAATATTATGGCATACGATATGGCCTCTGCCCCACTTCATCATTCTGCATTGTATAAATCAGAAAACAGTGGTGAAAATACATCACACGATGCCGTCAGCAAACATCATTCAAATGGAGTTCCATACCATAAGCTCGTATTAGGTATGCCTTTTTATGGACGGGGAGGAAAAGGAGGAATATCCAGTTTTATCGATTACAAAGAAATAGAACAATTATCGGGTTATGAAATGCAATGGGATGGAGAAGCGCAGGTTCCTTACCTGACCGATTCAACAGGTACATTCGTCTGCGGATATGAAAACCCGCGTTCGCTAACTATCAAATGCCAATATATAAAAGAAAATGCATTATTAGGTGCAATGTATTGGGATTATGATGGCGATAACGAAACCGGAGATTTACGGAAGGCAGTTTATGAAACAATTATGAAATAGACGATAATAAACGATCCCAAACCCCTAGGAGAACCAGTAAAAAAGTAGACAGGAAAAGTAGCAATCAAATGAAAACAATACTCAAAATAACAATCCTATGTTTTCTAAGCCTGGCAATGATCCCTGAAATCGACGCTCAACAGAAAATTAAAACAATGATTGTCACCGGACAAGATGGAAGTCATTGGTGGAAGGGAGGAAGTGAAGCCATAAAAATGATACTCGAAAACAGCAATCTGTTTTCGGTTGATATCCTTATCACTCCGGATTGGAATGAAGACATTAGCGGCTTTAATCCCGATTTCAAAAAATACGACCTGGTAGTTATCAACTACGGAGGTACAACCTGGGCAGAAGCTGCACGCAGTAAATTGGAACAATTTGTTTCCGGAGGCGGAGGAGTTGTTGTAGTACATTCATCCGTTGTGGGTATGGATAACTGGAAAGGATATAACGAAATGATCGGACTGGGGGCCTGGAATGGACGAAACGAAAAAGACGGTCCTTATGTATATTGGCATAATGACCAATTTGTTTATGACTATTCTCCCGGTTGGGCTGGTTACCATGGCCTGCAGCACTCTTCAACCATCATACACCGGAATCCGGAACATCCAATATTAAAAGGATTACCGGAAGAATGGCTACATTTTAAAGATGAAATCTATGCACGTTTAAGAGGACCTGCCCGAAACATGGACATTCTGGCAACTACCTACGAAGTTCCGGAAGATGGTCGTGAAGGACGCCATGAACCGATCCTCTGGACAGTCAAATATGGAAAAGGAAATGTCTTTGTCACACTATTAGGCCATGCAGGCAATGATCCCGAACTACGTTATGCAATGGAATGTACCGGATTTCAGGTTACTTTATTACGTGGAGCCGAATGGGTGGCCACCGGAAAAGTAACCCAAGAAGCTCCGAAAGATTTTCCTAATAAAGGAATCAACACGTTGCGGAAAGAATTTAAAGCACCGTTTAATGCATTCTGATAGTAGTGAGTAGAAAGTAGTTGGTAGAAGTTACATTCGTAAATAATGGAAAGTCTAAACAAACTTTTAATATTAATACTACAATCAGCCAATAAACCCAAACCGACCTCGTGTGGTGAGCCGTAAAACAAGTGAAATGGCGTCAAAAATCTATGCTGTTTGAATGCGCCGTTTAAGCGAGAGCAAAAGACAAGTTTACTTGTATTATGCCGAGTGTAGGCGCTTCGCTGTGATAACAGCAAAAATAAAAGAAGCGAGTTCATAGATTTTAGTCATTGAATGCAGTTTTTACGAGTGAAGTACACGCAGTCTTGAAAATGCCGTTTAAGTGAGGGCAGCGTCAAGCTTGCTTGAGAGATGCCGAGCGAAGGCTTTTGAACGAAGTTAAATTTTGATACTTTTATATCAAGATAAAAGTACGAATAAAAGTCAAACAACAAACAGAAATAACAAACATATAGAATGAACAAAACAACATCCCTCATAACATTACTACTTGTAACAAACACCCTGTTTGCACAACTGCAAATAACACAAGACACCGCACTGAATCAGGACCTGATTAGAACCGGACTGATTCATAGCCCATTGCCTCTTGATGCATCCAAATCATTCGAAGCCAACAACTGGCAAAAAAAAGTGCTGTATAATCAATATCTATATGATGGCAAAAACATAACAGACTGGCAACATGCCGGATTGGGCAAAATTGATTTTTCTGCCGACCAAACTATTAGTGGTAAACAAAGTCTGAAAATAGAGTTCCCGACTCATACCGGGAAAAGAGCACAGGGATCTCCCTCCGACCCCGATTATGCAACATATGGCAACATTCGTACAACCTATCCACTGCAAGGTGAGAACTGGGAAAAATATAACCGAATCGAATTTTATATCTACCCCGATTGTGAAGGGGCACGTGTAGTAAATCTAAACTTTTCATTCGAAAATGAAAATAAATCCGGTAAAGAAGGACGCCACTCTGCCTCTCATTTAATTAACCTTGTCAATCGCCAATGGAACCGTTGTTTCTTCGAATTAGGCGAATATAACCGGGACAATGTAAAGAGTATAGGATTTAATTGCACCGTCAAAGGAAAAGACCGTACCTCCGGTGATGTTTCCATATACTATATCGATCAGATAGAATTGCAGCAAATCGAAGATCCCGACATTGTAAGTGGATGGGCACCAGGTGAAAACCGGATTGTATATTCCACGACCGGCTATATGTTGAATGATCATAAGACCGCAATTGCTAATTTTCAAAACAAAAATGTTACTCATTTCGAACTGATTGACCAGAAAACCGGACAAATCGTCTTTACCGGAGATATTAAGGTTCAAAAAACAACGATCGGTAATTTTCAGGTACTGGATTTTACTGCATTCAATCAACCAGGCGGATATAAAATTAAGGCTGACAACATAGAAACACCGGCTTTTCAGATTGGTGAAAATATCTGGGATAATTCCTTATGGCGTGTATTGAATTTTATATTTTGCCAACGTTGCGGTTATCCCGTACCCGGAAAGCACGGTACATGCCACACCGACCTTTGCGCAGAACATAACGGGGTAAAAATATCATACGGAGGAGGTTGGCACGATGCAGGAGATTTATCGCAGCAAACACTTCAGACCGGAGATGTAACGTTTTCGCTGTTGGAAGCTTATAACAAACTGAAAAATCAAAATCCGTTACTGGCTGCGCGATTACTGGAAGAAGCCGAATGGGGATTGGAATTTATACTGCGAACCCGCTTCGGGGATGGTTACAGGGCAAGTAGCGTTGGGCTACTGATCTGGTTAGACGGTATGTTCAACACATTAGACGACATCTCTACCGTACGCAAACAAAACCTGTCATTCAATAACTTCCTGTATGCCGGATATGAAGCATATGCTGCTATGACAATTGACCGCGACCCAATGCTACAGGAACATCTGCAACGGATCGCCAAAGAAGATTTTAAATTTGCCATGCAACGGCATAAAGAAGTAGGCTATGGAGAGTTCCTTCATTTCTATGAGCATGGATACAACACTTCCGAAAGCCAATACATGGCCACCATATCCTGGGCTGCCAGTATGCTTTATAAGCTTACGCAGGAACAACAGTATGCTGACATAGCAGCGGAATATATCCGCTTCACACTCGATTGCCAGCGTAAAGAACCTTTAGGAGATACTAATAAGACCCGCGGCTTTTTCTACCGCGACAAATCCCGGCAATCCATCGTACATTACATCCACCAGTCACGCGAACAGGTGTATATGCAAGCCATGACCTTACTTTGTGAAACTCAACCCAAACATTCCGATTATGAAAAGTGGTCGGAATCTATTCGATTATACGGAGACTATCTGAAAGGACTCATGCAATATACGGCTCCTTATGGTATGCTGTCAAGTGGAGTATATCATATAAATGAATATCAGGATTCTGTCAGTTTTTACCGGCTACACCTCTTTCCACCCGAAAATGCGAAAGAATTGTACACCGAACAAGTAAAAAAAGGCGTCAAATTAGATAAAGAACATTATTTGAAACGCTTCCCGGTCTGGTTCAGCATCTTTAATGGGAATACTGCGATTCACCTCTCGACTGGGAAAGCAGCCGCGATATGCGGAAAATTTCTGAATGATGAAACATTATTGAGCATCGGACGTGAACAGATGTACTGGACGGTAGGAAAAAATCCTTTCGGACAATCTCTTATCTATGGTGAAGGTCATAATTACCCGCAGATGGATAGTTTTTCTTCCGGCGAAATGGTTGGCGAAATGCCGGTAGGCATCCGCAGCCTTGATAACGAAGATACCCCCTACTGGCCGCAAACCAATAATGCCTGCTACAAAGAAGTATGGGTCACATCGGCCGGGAAATGGATTTCGCTGGCAGTTGAATACTAAAGATAATGCTTACTTATATATCTATAAGACACTTTGATTAATTTATTGTATTCTATTGCAAAACCAGAACTTCGCATTTAATTACCTAAATGCGCTTTATAAATATGCTTTGTCAACCCGAACAAAAGGCTTTTGTCAGTACGGACAAAGGGTCTTTGTCCGAGTTATCAAAGACCCTTTGTCTGAAAAAATAGCACCCTAATAATGTCTTTGTCATTCAAAAGGTTTGTTTTCTGCCAAACAGGGTTTAAAATTTATCATTTTACCCGATTTGTCAAGAAACAAACCTTTTCTGAAAGAACGTAAACATCATTCATAATTGAATATTTTATACTTGCAGTCACATAGACGACAAATTAAACACAATATCTGTAATATCAATGCCCATGAAAAAAAGAGACATAAACCAATTTAAAACAAATACTATGAGAGTTATTTTATCTTCATTGTTAGTAATGCTATGCTGCTTCAAGGCTTTTGGACAACAAGGTCCATTGTCATTAGCAGGAGTAGTATACGATCACCTAGGAGAAACAGTACCAGGTGTGAATGTGTATATAAAAAGTAATCCGTCGGTAGGTACTGTCACTGATATTGACGGCAACTTTAAGCTTCAAGCAACTCTGGGAGATGTATTGGTGTTTGCATTTATCGGATATGAAAACATTGAACATCCGGTAACAAAGAGTGAACCCAACCTGGCTATCCGTTTTAGTGAATCATCCCAACTATTGGATGAAGTAATCGTGGTAGGCTATGGCGTACAAAAGAAAAGTGTACTTTCGTCTGCCGTAAGCCGCGTCACTAGCGAAGAACTGGACCGGGGTAATCCGACCAATGTACAAAATGCATTGAAAGGAAAAGTTTCAGGCGTACAGATCACATCTAATTCCGGACAGCCGGGTACGGATTCTAAAATCCGTATTCGTGGAACAGGAACGGTTAACGACTCCAATCCTTTGTATATCATAGATGGGATGCCTCTTATAGAAACACCATCTAATGATGGAAAATCTTCAACAGGAGGAATCAATCACCTCAATCCATCGGATATCGAATCGATCGAAATCCTGAAAGATGCTGCTTCGGCTGCTATCTACGGGGCACGCGGCGCCAATGGTGTTGTACTGGTAACAACTAAAAAAGGGAAACAAGGAAAAGCCAGTGTTAATTATGAATTCACCTATGGCATACAAAATCCGGCTAAAAAAATCGGATTACTCAATAGTCAGGAATACCAGATGCTAATGAATGAAATGGCAGCTAACTCCGGAAAAGAACCTTACTTCCCAACGGCATCATCTGTTGATACCGATTGGCAAAAAGAATTGACTAACAGCAACTCACCGATTATCAATCATAAAGTATCAGTTAGCGGAGGTGGAGAAAGTTCTACGTATTATGCCTCTTTCGGATATCTCAAACAGGAAGGTATTTATGCCAAAGGACATTCCGATTATGAACGCTATAACATGCGCCTGAATTACAATAACGTATTGTTTGAGTCTAAAGAACGCAACTGGCTTAATAAAGTATCTTTCGGAGCAATCGTTAGTTATTCCAAGACTATAAAAACAGGAAACGATATATCCAATAGCGAAGCCAGCGGTCTGATTGCTTCTATAAATATGCTTCCGCCCACCGAGTCCGTATACCAGACCGACCTGGCTACATTAGCCCAGTACGAATCGCTTTATCCCAACTACGTAAAGTCTCCCGACGGACAAGTATACAATATTATTGACATGCGTGAAATCAATAATCCGTTGGCCAGGTTACAGGTAGAACATAACCAAAGAAGAGTTCCGCAGACATTCGGGACTAACTTTAATTTAGACATGATTCTATTACCCGGTCTGAGTTTCAAAACGACTTACGGTATGGATTGGGTTTTCAATTCTATCAAAAACGTGATCCCGGTATATGAACTGAACTCCACATCTAAAAATGCGACCTCACGGGTTGAAGATGAGAAAACCGAATCTCAATATTGGCAATGGGAAAACATCTTATCCTACAATAAGTCATTCAATTTACATAACCTGGGTGTATTGGTAGGTACAACCATGTCTTCTTACCATTATTCCAACATAAAAGCCAAAGATTATGATTTATTAGTGGTTGATATTGATAAAGGATACATCGATTCGGCTACGGCTCCAGAAGATAAGTCTGAAGTTGCGGGAGGAGCAAGCGATCATCGTATAGCATCTGTCTTTGGCCGTTTAAACTACAATTATGACGAAAAATATCTATTGGAAGCAGTAATAAGACGTGACGGTTCTTCTAATTTCGGGAGGAACAATCAATATGCTGTTTTCCCATCCGTATCCGCTGGTTGGGTGTTGACACGCGAAAACTTTATGGAGAACAAACCATCCTGGTTCGACTTTGCAAAAATCCGTTTCAGTTGGGGACAAAACGGGAACGAACGGATCGGAGCCTTTGCTTATACTAGTATGATGACAAAAAACGGTCTAAGTGCAGTAGAGGCTGGTAAAGTTTATACAGGTATGAAACCTAAAGGATACGCCAATGTAGACCTGAAATGGGAAACATCCGAACAAACGGATATGGGACTTGATCTCCGTTTCTTAAATAATGCGTTGTCACTCTCTGCCGATTATTTTATCAAGAAAACCAAAGACATGTTATTAAATATGCCTATACCTATGTACACAGGTTATGGTACCATGACAGTCAATCAGGGAACTGTTGAAAACAAAGGGATTGAATTTGAAGCTTCTTACCGTTTCAAAACCGGACAAGTAAATTGGGGGATTGGCGGAAATGCTTCATATGTAAAGAATACCGTAACCAATCAGGGACCTGACAGGATCGGGCTGAACAGCATCGGTGGCGGTATGGGAGGACAAGTAAGTTATAGCGAAAACGGACGTCCTTACGGCTTCTTCTATGGATATGTGCACGATGGTATCTTCCAGAATTGGGACGAGATAAATAGTTACGTAACAGAAAACGGTTCGCTGAAACAGCCCAACGCAAAACCCGGTGATGTCCGTTTTAAAGACCTGGATGGCGTAGACGGAATCAACAGCGACGACCGTACTATGATCGGGGATCCTAATCCGGATTGGACATTTGGGTTTAACCTGAGTGCAGACTGGAAAAACTTTGACTTCAGCGCATTCTTCCAGGGTACGCAAGGAAATGATATCTACAAATTATACAGACGCTCGAATGTAACATATGGAAACTGGGATGAATCATGGTTAAACCGTTGGTACGGAGAAGGTACATCCAACTGGATGCCACGTCTGGTCGAAGGCGATCCCAACAACAACACAAACTGGGTGTCAAGTTTTTATGTAGAAGATGGTTCCTACCTGCGACTTAAAGTAGCACAGTTAGGATACACTTTCCCGAAGAGATTGTTAAACAAAATATATGTCAACAATTTCCGCATATTTGTACAGGCTGAAAACCTGTTCACCATTACCGACTATAGCGGATATGATCCTGAAGTGGGTACACGCGATGGTTTCGACGGAGGAACATACCCACAGGCACGTACATATACGATTGGAGCAAATATTACATTCTAGTTGAAAATTGAAAATTGAAAGTTGAAAATTAAAGAGAAAAACATATGAAAAAGATATTCATTATAATAGCAATCTGCTGTACCGGTTTATTTTCCGGATGTAGCGATTTTCTGGAAACAAATCCAAGGACAGACGTAGCAGAAACAGAATTTTACAAAACTGAAAGTGATATGATGATGGGATTATATGCCATCATGAATGAAGTGCAGGTTCGTATTATGGAAGTATGGTCTTACTCGTCTTTACTATCCGACGAATCCGAAACCGGTGGTGGTATTGGTGAAGGTTCTTATAAAACCAAGTGGGATACTTTCTCATTTGATGCAACAACTTGTTTTGGTTATTGGGGATATGGTTCCTGGTGGAACGAATGGGATTATGGTGTATACCACGGAGTCATAGCCTCCAACATCCTGATCGATAAACTTGCCGATTGCGACTTAAGTGAAAGTTTTGTAAATGCAATCGATGCAGAAGCACGTTTCTATCGTGCATTATTTTACAATCACCTTTTTATGGGATACGAACAATTCCCGTTGATTAAAGGAACACTGCTTGCCAGCGAAATGTATACCGTTCCTAAAGGTACCCGCCAGGAAATCTATGAATTTATGATGAGCGACCTGGATGATGAAATAACCCAATATCTTCCGGTCAGAAGCGCAACACCACAGGGTCGTATCTGTCGTGATGCTGCAAAACTTCTGCGTGCAAAAATCATATTATTCCACCGGGACGAAAGCAAATATCAACTGGCACTCAACGATATGAAAGAAATCATTAACAGCGGTAGATATTCCCTGAATCCGAACTACCTGAATCTATGGGTGAAAGCCGGAGAATGGGGATCAGAATCTATTTATGAGGTTGCCTTTGCCGGCGACAATTCGGGCGAAGGAAACAGCCTGGGACGCTCTTTAGGCGGACGTGATATCAATGACCCAAGAAGCGCCGAACAAGGAGGATTGGAAGAAGGATACGGACAAAACACCATGCCAAGTACCATCTATAATATGTTCAAACCGGGAGATACGCGCCGCGAAGGTACTGTAATCGTATATGCTGATGAAAAAAACAAGGTGGATGAGTTAGTGAAAAACGGTGATCTTCCCGAAGGTAGCGCATTCGTAATGAGTGAAAAACAGGAAAACTTCGAAGGACTGGGACATTATAAATATCACCCCAGAAAAGAAACCTCTTCAAGCGTTAATCCGTTATCCAATTACTCTTTCTCATACCGTTTCTATCGCTATGCAGATGTATTGTTGTTAGCCACGGAGTTAGAAGCACGTACCACCGGAACAGTTAGCGCCGAAGGACAAGGATGGTTCAATCAAATCAGGGATCGCGCTTTCAAAAACCAGGAAAACTGGATCACTTTAAGCGGAAAAGGCAAACAGGAAATACTCGATATCATTTTCGAAGAAAGAGGCTATGAGTTTATCGATGAGATGCAGCGTTGGTTCGATATATTGCGTTTCGATAAGGGAACTGAAATTTTAGGAAGCAAAGGATGGACTGAAAAATACAGGTATTTCCCGATCGACCAATCGGAAATGGATCGTGCAAACGGACATCTAACCCAAAATCCGGGATGGCTATAATTAGTTGAAAATTGAAAGTGGAAAGGCTGGTATGGGTATTTCTTTCATTTTCAACTTTCAATTTTCAATTTTCAACTATTTTCCATATCATTGCAAAAAGAAAACCTAAAAACACATAATCCAATGAAGCAAATTCAATTAATCGTATGCTCATTAGCTATTATTCTTTTTTGTAGCTGTAATACTAAAACAAAAACAGATACGGAAGAAACTGTAGAAAAAACACCGGTAAAACTGCTTGTGCTCACAGAACGGGGCGGTCAACACGGAGGGTTTACCGATGCCGGAATAAAATGGCTTGGAGAACAGTCACAGGCTATGAATTTCGAATTTACAGAGGTAAACAACACAGAAAAAATCAATGATGAATTCCTGTCACAATTCAATGCAATTATTCAGCTCGATTATCCACCGTATACATGGACAGAAGATGCCGAACGGGCATTTATCAAATATATTGAGGATGGTTTAGGCGGCTGGATCGGCTTCCATCATGCCACTTTATTAGGTGAATTTGACGGATATCCCATGTGGCAATGGTTTTCCGACTTCATGGGAAGAATCCGTTTTCAAAACTATATCGCACCGTTAGCCAACGGCACCGTTCTAGTAGAAGACAAAACACATCCGGTAATGCAAGGCGTATCCGAATCGTTTATCATTCCTGATGATGAATGGTATACTTTCGATAAAAATCCTCGTCCGAATGTACATGTACTTGCTTCGGTTGATGAATCGACCTATACTCCGGATTCAGATATCAAAATGGGCGATCATCCTGTTGTCTGGGTCAATCCGCATAAAAAAGCGAAGAACGTTTACTTTCTGATCGGACACAGCAATAAGCTCTATGAAACTGAAGATTTCACAAAGATGTTTAGCAATGCAATCCGCTGGGCGACAGAATAATTTTCAACTCTCCATTTTTAATTAATAGATTATCCCATGAAAAAACAATTATTTCTATCAATACTAATGGTTTTCATCCTACTGGTTCCATGCCTGAAACTACATGCACAAATACCGGAAGGATATCCTGCTAACTATGCAAGTGCGCCTCGTTTTAAAGCATTGGTCTACTATACCCATCATGCAGAAGAAGCGCATGTGGATTTTGCATTGCAAGCTGTCGAATTTTTCAAACGTTTAAATTACGGTGATGGCTTTATCTTAGATATAACCACCGATTTTTCGGAATATCCTTATGAGAAGCTGGAAGAATACGACATTGTTGTGATGTTGGATGGCTACCCAAATACAAAAACCGAACGCGACGTCTTCGAACAATATATGGAAAATGGAGGTGGATGGATGGGCTTCCACGTAGCAGCCTATAACGATAAAACAACTAATTGGCCCTGGTTGCTACAATTTCTGGGAGGAGGTATTTTTTATTGCAACAACTGGCCACCTCAACCGGTATTAGTCGAAGTTGATCATTCATCCCATCCGGTAACTAAAAACCTGCCGAAATCGTTTGTCGTCCCCGAGAGCGAATGGTATCAATGGAATCCAAGTCCGCGCGAAAACAAAAACATAGAGGTTTTGCTCTCTATCTCACCGTCAAATTATCCGTTAGGAATCAAAGATGTCATTAACTTCGGTGATTTCCCGATTGTCTGGACGAATAAAAATTACCGGATGATCTACCTGAATATGGGACATGGAGATGACGAATTCACAGATGCCACTCAGAAATTATTATTCATCAATGCATTCAGATGGGTACTTAGCAAAAGTCCTAAAGGAAACCCATTCGAAGTATGAATTATAAAGTATGAATTATAATGAAAAAAACAATCATCTATTCAATAACATTATTAATGGCATTGTCTTCCCTGCAATCCCATTGCAAAGAAACAATCCGCCTGGCATTTATATCCGGAATGAACCCTATTCTTAATGAAGAATTATATGCACCTCTTCTAAATGATTTTGATGGCGTCACATGGCGTGCTTATACGAACGAAGAATCGCAGGAACTGTTTAAACCTGAAAATGCTGACACCTATGATGTGATCGTTTTTTATGACATCTGCCTGGAAGAGATACCAGAAACGACCAAACAGCATATTACCGATGTGATTAGTGCAGGAAAACCGGTATTTATTTTACACGATGGTTTACTGACCTACAATACCTGGCCTGAATTTGCCAAAATTGCAGGAATGAAATACTTTATGAGTGCACAAAATGTTGATGATGTTCCCCATGGCGTTTCCAAGTACAGACATCAGCAGGATATTCCAATAAAAGTTGCGGATAAACTCCATTTCATCACACAGGGAATGGATGACACTTTTACCGTACACGATGAAATATATAATGATCTATGGCAATCGCCGGATTTGCATATGTTATGGGAAACATCGCACCCGGAAAGCATCCGTAACATCATGTATACACATTCGTATGGAAAAGCAAAGGTTGTAGGTATTGTTATCGGTCATGGCCCGGAACTGTTCTTCGACAAGAATTTCAAACTGGCTTTTCAACGCTCCATTCTTTGGTTAACGACTGAATAAATATAGCTTGAAACAAGTTTTGATGATGTTTCTCACGTATACAGAGATATTAGCATCAATCATGTTGTGTCATCAGGCTGGCACAAGATTGCCACACCGGTGGCACTGATGTGGCATAATAATGGCATTGATATCTCATTTCTTTTAATCATACCCAGGTCCCGCATAATATACATTTATAATCGCGATCAGATTTCCATAACATACAGCAATGCTATCTTTTTGAGCCGGAATAAATTTCGCCAAGCTTAAAATACGATATCCAGCCGATTCCTTTATGCGATCAGCCAGACAAATGTCCATAATAATAAAATAGTTTTTTCTTCACTCGTACTTTATTGTTAAGTTCATAGAGCTAAAAAAAAATCTTACAATTATTAAGCAGCGTATCGTAAATAAAGTTATGCTAAATATCCCATTGGATAATCTGAAAAGCATCTTCCCGACAAAAAAGAGTGTATCAATCCGATAAGTATAATAACAATCCAACCTTTTTTGTCTGTATTTAAACTTCAATTCCTCTTTTTATCTGTAATATTGCATTCACAGGAACTTAGAAACTGTTTAAATTTTAGCAATAGGTATTTATAGATACAATTTACGAATATCTTTGCTATTTGTTTTGGCTCTTTTGGGCATATTTTTCACTTTTTCCTCTTGATTTAGCCCGCTAAATCTGCAAGTAAAAATCAAAAAATATATCCCAAAATAACTCAAAACAAGATTTGCAATAAAATTTAAACAGTCTCTTAGAAAAAGATAAAAACATGAAACACAAACTTACTTTCTTCACATTTCTGTTCATATGGCAGGCTATTGCGGTATGTGCACAAGACAACAGGCAACCCATCGATTCTGTATTGCCTGTACGCGGCCTTGCAATTGCAGCGCCTTCAGTAAAACAAATGGACTTGTTCCTCAAATTTATTGAAGAAGAACTGGCTCCGGCTCATTTCAACCTGCTCATCCTGCGGGTTGACTGGAATTACGCATACGAATGCCACCCGGAATTGAGGGATCCGGATCCATTAACCCAATCCGATGTAAAAAAGCTTGTTTCTACCTGCCGGAAGCATGGTATCCAATTAGCGCCCCAGATTAACTTACTGGGACACCAATCGTGGGCGGAAACAACATATGCCTTACTTCGCGAGTATCCCCAATTTGATGAAACACCACATGTAGATACAAAAAATTATACGGGTTGGCCTAATCCAGACGCATTATATTGTAAAAGTTACTGTCCGCTTCATCCGGATGTTCATAAGATCGTATTTGCACTGGTTGATGAATTAACGGATGTTTTCGAAACCAAACTTTTCCATGCCGGAATGGACGAAGTTTTTTATATTGGTGACGACAAGTGCCCACGTTGCAGTGGCCGCGACAAAGCAGAATTATATGCAGGCGAAGTAACCAAAATTCAAAATCATTTAGCAGAAAAAGGCAAGCGGCTGATGATCTGGGGCGATCGCCTGATTGATGGAAAAACAACTGGAATGGGCATGTGGGAAGCCAGCATGAACAACACATACCGCGCTATAGATATGATACCCAAAGAGGTTTTTATCTGCGATTGGCATTATGAACGTCCGGACCAGACTGCCGTCTATTTTGCAATGAAAGGCTTTGATGTAGCAACCTGCCCCTGGCGCAAACCGGAAATTGCATCAACCCAGTTAGAGGATATGCTTCGCTTCCGGAAAAATGCTACACCAGAGATGCAAAAACGGTATCAGGGGATTATTGCTACCGTTTGGTCAGGTGCAGACAATTTCCTGAAGAATTATTATGATCCGGAACTTAACTCTAAAACCGAATCGGATGCACTGACATTGAAAAAATTAATGAAAGAGTACAAGGAGTTATAAATTATGAAACCAACAACTGACTTTACGCAACGTAATGTTGCCATTGATATCCTCCGGGCATTAACCATGTTGTTAATGATCTTCGTAAATGACCTATGGACAATCTCCGGTTATCCGGAATGGTTAGGACATGCAACCCGTGATCAGGATATGTTAGGACTAGCCGATATTGTCTTTCCCTGTTTTCTCTTTGTTGTAGGGATGTCTATACCTTTCGCTATTGAACGACGATTCAGTAAAGAACTCTCCGGCGTAAGTACTGTCGGACATATCCTGACTCGTTCATTAGCGCTTCTATTAATGGGTGTTTTCATTGTGAATACGGAATCCGGAGTATCCCCGGCAACAGGTTTTACGATGGCGACCTACCGGATACTTATGGTTGCAGGATTCTTATTAGTATGGAATGTATACCCACGCAGTGAGAACCCTAATATGAACCGGCTTTATACAGCATTGAAAGGATTAGGTATACTCATACTTATTTATTTAGCTATCATCTTTCGTGATGCCGAAGGTGGTGTCTTCCAGGCCCGCTGGTGGGGAATTCTGGGACTAATCGGTTGGACATACTTAATCTGTGCACTCATTTACGTGTTTACCCGCGACCGCTTGAAATACCTCATACCTATCTGGATTATATTTGTAGTATTATGCATCTTAAAAAGTACGATGCGCGATGGTAACGTGATATTAGATTTACCACACGGCAACTTTCTTGATGAATTCCTTAACATTCTACATGTAGGGAAAGGCGCTTTACCCGCTTTTACTATGGGGGGTATTATTCTTTCATTGGTTGCAACTAAATATACCCATGTGAATAACAACAGGAAAATACTGTTTGCCATATCATCTGTCGCTTTATTATTGATCGCCGGATTTATATCTCATCAGTTCTGGATTGTATCCAAACTACAGGATACTCCACCCTGGATATTCTTCTGCACGGCGATCGCTATCGGGACATACGCAATTATTTACTGGCTAACAGAAAAGGGAAAAGCCCATTGGTTCAATATCATCAAAACAGCCGGCACAGCGACATTGACCTGTTACCTGGTTCCTTATGTTACCTATAGCCTCACTTCCATTATGGGTATTCAGTTACCGGAATGGTTAACAACCGGTTGGATGGGCATTCTGAACTGCATTGCTTATTCATTTATTGCAGTTGGAATTACATGGTTATTAGGAAAGATACATATCAAATTGAAGATTTAATACGCACTTTCTAAACCAACCATTTGTAAAGAAGCATTACATATATCTTAATCAGAACAGGTAATAATTTCAAAAGGACAATCCCGGACGGAATCCTGTTACCTGTTTTGATTAAATCCCCAATCGAAAATCAGATACACTCTTCAGTTCCAGACCAAGTTCCTCAAACAAACTTTTACTACCCTTTCCTATAGGACATTGAGTACTAATACCCACCCATATTTCAGCCGGGTAATTATTTTCATACAGGCGCACCATTTGCCAGTTTTCATTGTCAAGTGAATAATATGACGCTATAGTCTGTGTATCCGAAGATATTTTCATATAAACGTGTGCCTGTTCAACTACATCATGATTATTGTCATCAGATGAACCAACTGTCCGAACTGTTACAATACGATGCTTTCCACGTTCATCCTGTTCAAAACAAAGTTTCTGAAAAAAACTATCGTTCGTATAAATATAAAGCACACCAGCATTATATAAATCATTTCCCGAAAAATCAGGGGTTACTTTAGCTGTGAAAGTGAATGGTTTTGTGTTATCAATCTGTGTTAATAAAATAGGTGCTGTTGTATTTGATAGTTTGCCGTTAGGGTCACTAAAATAATCAGTCTTTTCTCCTGCAGTAAATACAACCTTGTCATTCTCCTCAACCGAAACACAAAGTAGTGCATCATTTACTGATTTAGTGAAATGTATACCCCCGATTGTAAGATCACATGCAGTTCCACTTACCTGGGCATCAGGCTGAACAGAGGTAACAACTACTGCATCCTCCTGCTCTGTATTTTTGGAAGTATCATCATTTACACAACTACTAAAAGACATTCCTGCCAGGACTATACAAATCATTACTACTAACTTTTTCATTTTAATCAATTTATTTCTGGTCATTAAAACTGGATAACTTTATACAGCAAAGATAGTTTTGTACCAGGATAAAATCAATACTTTTAATCATTCCCTTCAAATGCCCGTTTAAGAACTTCAATATCAAGTTTCCTCATCGTAAACATGGCATGGGTCATACGCTTAACCTTTTCTATGTCAGGATCAGCCATCATCTCAGTTAATACAACCGGGACTACTTGCCATGAAACACCAAACTTATCTTTCAACCAGCCACACATGCTTTCTTCACCACCATCTGCAGTTAGTTGTTCCCAATAATAATCTACTTCTTCCTGGGTTTCGCAGTTAATAATAAAAGAAATCGCTTCTGTGAATTTGAATACAGGACCACCATTCAATGCCGTAAACTTTTGTCCTTCGATCGAAAACTCAACCGTCATTACACTTCCTGCAGGCATACCATGTATATCCAGTCCTTCATCAGTATAGAGTAAAATCCGTCCTACCTCCGAATTACTAAAAACAGAGACATAAAAGCGTGCTGCTTCTTCTGCACAATTTTCGAACCAAAGGTGCGGTTCTATTTTCTGAATGATTTTCATAAGCTTATTACTTTTCATTTCGCATAAAATCAAATGCTCCTTTCCATAGGTTAATACCATATTACAACCAGGCAATCAGGCAGGCAAGAAAATAACTCCCTGTTGTCCTCACCATCCCAGGTTATTGAGATAGACTTGTCTGTTTCTATTTTACCCACACGGACCGGTGTCTCACCATCGAGTTCAGGGAAACGTCAGAGAACAATTTTTCCAGCTTCGATCCGTATCGGCCTTCAAAAATAAAATAATTCGACATCTGAGCCGGATCTATAGTAGCCTCAAATACTTCATGTACAGGTTTACTGATCTGCAATGCCGCATTTATTGTTAACTCTTCCGTTTTCATACTGCATTCTTTTTAGATGTTGTTAAAAGTTTTTACAATAAACCTATATTGTTCCGGAGCATAAGGAATAACAAATCCTTGCCCGAAAGGTTCATTCCTGTATACCATTCTTGTTCTGCTGTCAACATATCTAAATGAAATGACATATTAATTTTCTACTTTTCCTCTAGCCATTGAAGTATAGACTCCTACGGCACAAATGAGAGCAAATATGAAAAAAGTAATATGGATCACTCTCATTAAATCATCACTGACTTCGGGAGTTATGGCTTGTTTTCCAATAATAATTGAAATAATCATTGTTACGATTCCCATGCTGAACGATTGTCCCATCAGTCTGACAGTTCCGGTTGTTGCCGATGCCATACTGTAATTTTTCCGCTCTACAGAACCCATAATTGCATTGGTATTAGGTGAAGAGAATGCTGCAAAACCAACTCCTAATATACCCAACATAACCATCAAAAATCCTACAGATGTTCCGGGGGTTATAACGAACGATAGCAAAAGCAATGTGCCCGTGATAAGCGCCATACCTACAGAAGCAATATAACGTGGTTGCATGTGATCCGACAACTTACCTGCGAGGGGTGATAATGCAGATTGTATAAGCGGCTGAACAATCAGTATGATCCCTGCATTCTGTGCATCTAATCCTTTTACTTCCTGCAAATATAAACTTATCAGAAAGCCTATCGGGAAAGTAGCTGCATAATTGATAAGTGCAGCAGCCGACGACATTCGAAAGATTCTGTTTTTAACAAACAGGCTTACATTAAACACAGGATAAGGTTCTTGTTGTTCGTGCTTTACGAAAAAAACAAATAAGATGAACGATGCAACAACCAAGATAAAACCGGTAATCTGTGGGAGAATTGTCAGACCGTATATCAGCATCATCACAGCTAAACCATAAATAACCGTTCCTTTCATATCAAAAGGCTCACCGGCAGCTTCCACCCATTTTTCTTTCATAAAAATAAAGGCGCCTATCAATGAAACAGTTGCGGTTGCAGCAGTAATAAAGAATATATATTCCCAACCCAGGCTTTCAGTAATAAATCCCCCTAGTGAAGGCCCCGCTGCAATAGATACATATACGGTTGCTGCATTAACCCCCATTGCGATTCCCCGCTCTTTTGGTGGAAAAACAGAAGAAATTATAGCAATATTTGTACTGAAAATCATAGCGCTACCTACACCTTGCAGTATCCGTAAGATGATAAGAAATGCACCATTGGATGAAAATCCGCAGCCAAAAGTTGCTATGGCAAACAAACTTAATCCCAGGATAAAAACATTCCGTTTTCCCCAGATATCAGCCAATCTCCCAAATGGAACTTGTAGAACGGTTGTAGATAATAAATAAGCGGTAAGTATCCAGCTTTGTTCAATACCATTCAGGTCAAACTCACGCGCAATCTGAGGCAATGCCAGATTAATGGACGAGCCCATGAAAGGAACTAGAGACGAAGACTGGCAAGCTATAAATAAAATCCAGTTCCGGTATGATTTGGAAGATGTATCTAAAAGCATGGCAATTTAATTTAATCAAAGTTACAAACTTTTTATCATATCCGGCACAAATCGCAGGCTTACGCCAATTTCTTACCTTTTCTCACTATTCAAACAATCCGCTTAAACATTAAGTTGGTTAAATTTGTTTTAACTAATAACAAGTATTATAAGAATTTCAATATATATATAATTTGAATATTTAGAACGGTAATAAAATATGAAACAACAAACAATCGATTTGATTCTAAAAGAGTCTTTCAAGTTATTTGCAGGAAGTAGATACGAACATGTAACAGTTGCAGACATAGAACGGGCTACCAAATTAACCCGTGGCGCAATCTTTTATTACATGGCAAACAAAGAACATTTGTTTAAGGAAATTGCTGATAAATATATTTTCAACCAGGAATTAACATCAAAAGGCAATAAACAAAATCTGGCTTCATTCATTGATAGTTTTATTGGTCAATTAAAAGACCTGAAAAAACAAATGAAATCACTAGGCGTAAAAAATGCAAACTATGCTTATATAAATATTATTAATCAGGCTACCCACTACTATCCGGATTATATCAAGGAATCAAAAAAGAATGAAAAAAAAGAGCTGAACATCTGGATTGAAGTAGTTCAAAATGCAATATCTTCAGGAGAAATCGTAAAAGATACCAATAGTACAGCCATAGGAAGTATCTTTTATCATTTATATGCCGGTTTTTCCTACAAAAGTATTTTTCTTCCGGATGGCATCGATATAGATCAACTCCAGAAGACTTTCGACACGGTCTATCAGATGATAAAAAAATAACTGCACAGGTAACAATCCGACAATATACAATTCAGGATATGCAGTTCATATTTAATCAAATAAACAGCTGTTTATATGGATAATTCCGAACAAAAAATTATAAAGAATAAACGCACACGACGAACAGATGCTGAAATCAAAAAAAGCATCTTCGACGCAATTTATCAAATCATTAAGGATAAAGGAATTTCTGTCCTATCAATTAACCTGATTGTAGAATATTCGAAAATAAGCCCATTGGTTATCAATAAACGGTTTAAAGATTTAAATGATATTATCGAACAATTCATTAGCCGCTGGGACTATTGGACAGACCTTTTTTCGGAGAATAAGCATCAGGTCCCGACCAAAGAATCCTACCGGGAAACATTGGAATCAGTATTGGATATTATATGGAAAAAGAAAGCAATACAACAAATCCTGGCCTGGCAAATCACAGAAGATTCATGGTTGCAAGATTCAACCATAAAAGAACAAGAAGCCGGAATAAAAAAATTCACCGGTCAATATGATAATTTATTTAAAGATTCAGGATACGATATCCATATCATAACAGCAATATTTCTTGCCTCCATCTACTATATATCATCATACAAGAAAAAAGCTTCCTTTTGCGGGTTAAACCTGAAAGGGCATTTCGGAAATATAAAACTACTGGAAGGAATAAGTCAATTATCAGGTCTGGTATTCGAGAACGTAAATAAGACCAAAGAAAAAGAAATTGCAAAAAAAATGCTGGAAAGTGGTGATCATGCTGATAAAGTAATGCATATCACCGGGCTTAGCAAAGAAGAAATAAAGGCTTTGTAATACGAAAATAGGGACTGTCCGGAAAATTTGTTTTCCGTCATTCCGATCGAAGAGAGGAATCGCATAAACGCTAATAATATTATGCCTATGCGATGTCTCTATATACATCGACATGACGAAGTCGCTTTTGAAACCGGAATACTAGCTTTCCGGATAGTCCCCTTTTCAAATATAAATTCTATACTTCAAGCCATCAAAAATGATAAGCCACCCGGGCGCCTATTAAAGCCTGATCATAATCATTAATCAAATTATATTTAAAATCCATTCCGATTGACAGTTCATCCATTATCCTGAACTCACCACCTAACCCGATATTAGGTCCTACACGGGTATCTTTACCACTTGAATGTTTAGGATCCCAAATAGAAAGGCTCAGTCCGCCTATCGGATAAAATGAAAAAATACGTGTTACATCAATTACATAATGAGCGTCAACATCAATATACCAGGCTTGTAAACCCTTACTACGAGCCATATAAGTGATAGAAGGAGCAATCCGCACATCCGATAAAATATTGTAACGAAAATCTACTCCAAAAGTCACAGTTTCATATTCAAGCGCCAATCCCATCGTTGCACCTGCAGACGCATGCCCCTTCTGTGCATATCCGCTTACTGCTATTACAGCAAATAAAAATAAAAAAATAACCTTCTTCATCTTCTTTCAATTTTAAAAATACCTATTAATTACCTCTTACCTTTAATCTTTCACCCGCACTATTTACAATACTACGATAGTATTCTTCGTCGTAACCCGGAAAATCAGGCGAAGCAGGCAATCCGTACGGATTCCTTTTAAAACGGCCGTTTTCCTCTTTCTTCACATTTCCATCAATGTATTTTACCAATAAATACTCACCCAGTTGCTTCCATAGCGCCGTAGCCTGATCTGCATTCGATAAACTAAACTGCGTTAAGAAATCAACGGCCTCCTTTGGATTTTTATTATATAGTTCAACCGCTTTTTTTTCAATCAGCGATAAATTCTTTTCGTATCCACCTTCAATCTCATCCTGCACTTTCCGTATATCCTGGATCATAAAACTATACTTATGATAAGCCATATTAGCAACCCAGTTATGAATCCAGAATGCCGAAGTCCATGAGAAATTATATAAATCACCATTTCCGACCCGGTAGCATAAAGGTGTTTCCACAGCACAACAATATACCGGATTAAATAATGTCATATCTGCATCATCGACACCAAACCAAAGAATGCCACCGACCGGATCCGGCAACCAGTTACGCATTTGCGGCACAATTACAAAAGCAGTCTGCTGCGTTGCAATCGCACGTTCATTCAGGTATTGTTCGCCGTCTACAGTGAAATTCATCGGACGCCAGCGGTAAGGTACTTTATAAGGACCAGCACCAGCATCTTTTGTCATATCCAGATCCGTTCCTTCAAAATGATCGCGCATGCCGTTCTGCACATCTCTTACCGATAATTTACGGTTCGGCTTAATATATAAAGGCATAGGTTCTTTTGTAGGATCACCTTTTATAAAATCGGCATACTGATCCATTGTATTATCATATTTACGGAAAAACGACCATACACGGGCTTCACATGCTCTTAACCCACCGAAATCATACGGGTTGTATGTCTTGGCAAAGCTAAAATCTTCATCTTTCCCACTGAAATAACCTTTCTTACGGGCAAACGAAACCACATCCGGCGAATACATACAATTTTCCTTATCATTAAAAGGTATCTGCTGGATACGGGATTGATTGGCATGTGCCGAAATACAATCATCGGGAATACGGATCGCTACCCATACAGCGCCTTTATTACCAACGCCTTTACCGACCATCTCCATAACCCAGGCTTCGTTTTTATCGGCTATCGAAAATGTTTCACCACCACTATAATATCCATGGGCAGCAACTAAATCGGTCATTACTTTAATAGCTTCGCGGGCTGTCTTTGCACGCTGCAATGCAATATATATCAGGCTTCCGTAATCAATAATACCAGTCGAATCCTCTAACTCTGAGCGGCCGCCAAAGGTACTTTCCGTAATAGCCAACTGATGTTCGTTCATATTCCCCACTACAGAATAGGTTTCTGCTACTTGTGGAATCTGTCCTAAAAATTTACCCGAATCCCAATCATACACATCCAATACCGTACCTTTTGGCCATTGGGCTGCAGGCCAACGATACATTTCTCCATATAAGTTATGCGAATCTGCTGCATAGCTGATCATTACAGAACCGTCAACCGATGCCTTTTTCCCTACCAGCAGTCCTGTACAGGCAAAAGCCTGACTACTAATAATTGTACAAGTCAAAATAAGAGCGGCAATTAATTTTTTGTTCATATTTTATATCCGGTTTTGATTTATTAATGGTATATGTATGCAAAGAAACAAAATTCCGTATAAAAACTTATAAAGATTATCTTATTTTAACCTCATTCATTTCATTGTACGATTAATAACCTTCTTGTCTTATCTTTTTATTTTTAACATATAAGTTTTGAATTTAAAATGTAAAAGCAAATCTGACAAAAATTGATAAAATAATACGGGGTAAGCTATAAAAAAGGCAGATGATTTAGAACATCTGCCTTTTCACTTATCAAATATATGCCCTTACATAAACAAATTACAGCAACTACGCATTTGGCTGAATAAAATCAGTAAAACAAAGCGCTGCTAAAGCTGTACCATAGCGTCGTTCTACCGTAAGTCCTTCTGTAACAAAATTCAGATCTCCCAGATAGAATTTACCATATGTACGTTGATGTAAATCATTAATTACACGTATCAGACGCGCTTCCAGTTCTTCAATCCTATAGCGTCCGCTAACTTCGCATACCAGACCACCCACTTTTTCGTCGAAATTCTCATCTTTGTACATCCAGGCATATACAATACCTGCCGAAACAAACTCGTCCTGATAACCATGTGTTACAGACATTATTGTTTTCATTTCCGAACCAAACGGAGGCAAATCAATTTCGTCCATTGTTGCCAAATGAGCTGTCCCCGGTATTACTGACGAGTAAGTCATAATGTTAAAATCGGCAATACCTGCATCATGCAATGCCATGTGATAAGAACCAGCATGCTTTTCCAGATCGGAGTCGCCACTGCCTTTTGCAACAAAAAAGGTATTCGGGATCAGATTCCCAACTTTTTTTACCATCTCAAAAAAATCCTTTTTATCAAAATTAATACTACATTATCCCGCTTCCGTTTCGTGATGTTCCATTCGGGCTCGCAAAAATACAAACTTCTTTGGTATTTCAAATAATGTGAAAGACAATATTATTTAGATGTTGTTTAAATTTTATAATGTCGGCGTTCCTTTCAGTAAATAAATAGTATATATTACATAAACAGAGACCAATAGGAGACCTTCCAAACGATTAATCCGAAAACCTGTTCTGACAAGCGGCAGAAGTAAAACCGAGACACCCAGCATAACTAATAAATCCACATAATTTACCTGTAAAGCCGTAATCGGATGTACTAATGCCGAAAGACCCATAATTGCTAATATATTGAAGATGTTCGATCCGACAATATTCCCGATTGCAATATCGGATTGTCTCTTTGTTGCAGCAACTATCGATGTGGCCAGTTCCGGCATACTCGTGCCGGCTGCAACAATCGTCAAGCCTGTTACCGCCTCACTAATACCCGCAAACTGTGCAATTATGACAGCCTGCTTTACCAATAAATCCGAAGCAAATACCAATACAACCAGCCCAATGACAATCAATCCTATATCAAATGACCAGTGTTTCAGTATTTTCATACCGCTTTCGTCATTTGCATCCGCTGCATCTTTCCTTTTTCTAGAGTAATAGAGGCTCATACCCGTGTATACAAGAATACCGGCAAAAAACAACCCTCCTCCTATTCTTCCTAAAAATCCATCCCAAAACATTACAGTAAATAAGACGGAAGCAACCACCATTACTGGGATATCCACTTTAAATAACTGTACTTTAGCTTGTAACGGATACACTATGGCTGATAATCCTAATATGAAAGCTATATTAAATATATTAGATCCGATCACATTACCGACAGCAATATCTCCTTGTCCGCTCAATGTAGCATTCAGACTGACAACCAATTCCGGCGAACTTGTTCCGAAAGCCACCACTGTCAATCCTACTACAAGCGGTGAAATACTTGCTCTCAAAGCCAGTGAAGAACTGCCACGCACCAGCCATTCCGCTCCAAAATAGAGTGCAACAAGCGATAGAATCAACAAAAGAATTGTTATGACCATACTAAAACGTACATACCATTCCTAAACCTACACTATGTGTATTAACAGACGGCATAAACACCATACTTCGCCGGCTGCTTTCAATACCAAACAAACGATGCCATACCGGCAACATCAAATATCCGATTTCGGCACTTAAAATACCAACTCCTGCTGCCGTAACAACATCGCTTACCCAGTGTGCACGATTCATTACCCGTAATACACCGGTTGCTGTTGCAATTGTATATCCTCCGACTCCAATCCATGGGGAGATATGCTTATATTCTTTAAACAGAAGATGTGCTCCCGTAAAAGCTACTGATGTATGGCCTGAAGGAAAAGAATCATCATACCATCCTCGTGGACGTGTTACAGATGTTGCTTTTTTTGTTATCTGAACGGCTCCATACATGAATAAATAAGAAGTTGCGTAAACCATAGTCCGGTCACGAAAGTTATGCTCAGATTCAATGCCAGGAATAAAATCCAATCCATATCCCACTATAGCAGGTATTAACTGTAATTCATTATCGATACCATAATGTCTTGTAACATGCCTATCTACCTGTCCCGCAATATGTTTATCAAAATTCCGGATCGGTGTATCATTAAAACGTGCAACTACTCCATACGTTATACAAACGGTAGGAACAATAAATTTAGTAAATGGTCTGGACTTTTTCTGCTTCTGTACATCTTGTGTTAAAGTAAAAGCCGGTTTTTCCATTTGGAAAGGGTCAACCTGAAAAGCTGTATCTCTTAATGAAACATACGAAAATATACGGCTGTCTGCAGTTTCTTTTTCGAATAATGACTCCTGAGCACAGATTGGTAAAGATATAAAAATAATAAGGAATTGTAAATAACTTAATTTCATTTATAAGGTATTCATTTAATTTTATTACTAAGAGATCGTTTAATTTCATACAAATCTCTTGTATAACGTGAACAGGCATAAAATATTTTCTTCTCTTCTGTCTCCGCTACTTAAAATAATGTTTGGATATATATCCATATAAAAAATAAGTGAAGATACCCAGCAATATGCCAACAATCATTCCACCTGCTACATCTGTAATAAAATGGGCACCTAAATATACCCGGGAATAAGCCATCAAAAAGGCCCAAAGCAGAATAACAATCGTATATACTTTATTTTTAAGCAGTAGCAATGAAAGGATAGCAAAGCCAAAGGCATTTGTTGTATGACCTGAAATAAATCCATACAACCCGTCAGCTGTATATTCACGTAATAATGTAACAACATCCATAAAAGCCGGATGCGTTGTCGGACGAAACCGGGTAAAAAAAGGTTTAAACAGAATTTCTGATACAGTAAAACAAAACACAGGAATCAAAACCAGAGAAATCAAAGCAGGTATCCAGTTTTTGGGACGCCGCCAGATAAAATATAACGGAACCAATAGAAGCGGACACCAGACTAACATACCCGAAAACGGCCAGAATAAAGCATCCAAAAAAGGTGTGTGCGTTCCGTTAATCCACAGAAAAGCATTCCTTTCCCAATCTAATAATGATTCCATCATATGACTTTAAGTACTTTGGTTAACCATTTCTTTCTCGTCTAGTTGCTTCAGCATATCTTTCACCATAGCTTCCAAATTATATTTCGGATTCCATCCCCATTCATCACGTGCACATGTATCATCCAACGAATTTGGCCACGATTCCGCTATCGTCTGGCGTAACGGATCTACCTGATATTCCATTTCAAAATCCGGGACATATTTCCTGATCTGGTTAAATATGATTTCAGGATCAAAACTCATCGCTGTAATATTAAATGCATTACGATGTTTCAACCGCGAAGGATCTGCTTCCATTATCTGTATGGCAGCTTCCAAACCATCCGGCATATACATCATATCCATAAACGTACCGGCTGCAATCGGGCAAATAAAACGTTCTTTTTTCACTGCCGCATAAAATATCTCAACGGCATAATCAGTAGTACCTCCTCCAGGAGGCGTTACATATGAAATCAGACCGGGGAAACGAACCGAACGTGTATCCACTCCAAAACGTTTAAAATAATAATCACTCAGTAACTCACCGGTTACTTTCGTTACTCCATACATCGTATGCGGATTTCGAACTGTATCCTGTGGAGTTTTGTTTTTGGGAGCATCTTCTCCGAATGCACCGATTGAACTTGGGGTAAACACGGCACACTTCATCTCTCGTGCAACTTCCAGAACATTGAATAATCCACCAATCCCGATTTTCCAGGCCAACTGAGGTTTTGCTTCGGCAACTGCCGAAAGCAACGCTGCAAGATTGTATATGGTATCTATATTATAACGTGAAACCGTTTCGGCTATTTGTTGTTCATTTGTTATATCCACAATTGATGATGGTCCTGATTCAGCCAACTCACCCCGAGGTTCGGCACCCGGTATATATCCGGCTACAATTTGCCCATTCGGATAACGCTTCCTCAATTCCATTGTCAGTTCCGAACCTATCTGTCCTGTAGAGCCGATAATCAATACATTCTTCATAACATTTCAAAATTTGGCGCAAAGTTAAATAAATATTATTTCAAGCAGCATTAAACCTTCTATAAAATATGATTGTTTTAAATAGTGAGTGCAGAAGCTAAACTTGTTTAGATTATGCCGACTCATGCAAAAGTACATTTAAGTGAGCGTAATAATAGGCTTGCATAATTATTACCGAGTCTAGCACTTTCTATTTATATGAATTGGAGTCAAGCGTAAATCAACCATAGCTAAAATAACTATTTTTAATAAACGCAAATAGTTGTCCGGAAGAAACTCATAAACCGGTTAAATTATTACGGATATCATAATAATTATAATTGCGATAAACTCTCTATGACTTTACGTTGTTCTTCCAAAAAACCAACCCGCTCTTTTTCACTGCTCCCTGTAATCAATGTAGATTGCCGCTTCATAGATTGTACCCTGAGTTTCAGTTCCTCGGATACCCGTTTATCTGTTGTAGCAATCCCATTAAGTATAAATGCTTTTATAATCGTCAAATGATAGTCAGGTGCAGATACATAGATATAGTTTGTACCTACATTTACATATGAAATATAAATATCCACTCTTTTTCCTGTTTCTCTAAATATTCCGGTATTAGACAAATCAGCTATTTCATCCAATATATCTAACAACTCCTGCTTTATTAGTTGTACCTCTTCTCGGGTCATTAAACCGGCACTATAAAAATACCTGATATCGGCAACCAGATAGTGGAAAAGCAAATGATCAAAAATATAACTTGCGCGTAAACGCTTTGCCCATTCAACATATTCCGCCTGCACTTTCAGCAACTTATCTGCAAGTACTACATCTTTATAAGGCATTGCTTTATTCAGGTTGGATTGATATTTCCATTTAAACAGGTAAAACCGGGTAATATTCTTATAGGGTAAATATAATGGTTGAGGCAATATGTTTGTAATTTCTGCAGCTTCAGAATCAGAATTACTGTTGAAGGACCTCATGATGGCAGTCATTTCCTCCATCAAGGCAAAATCCGTTTCCACTGGGTTTATATATTCAATCAGCTTCATCCTGAATGGTTCGGTTATTAATGAGCCATTCATTTTCAAATGATCTAAAGAGATATCCAATTGACCGGAAATCGTCATTATTTCATAAAAAGTAAATGATTCCTCTCCTTTTAATTTCCGGGTTACATCTTCCCTGTTTATAGATAATATATTGGAAAGGACTTTTACCACTTCCGTTTTTTGAGGAACTTTTTGTACTATTTCTTTTAGAAAACTATTGTAAAGAATTTCTTCTTTTTCCATATAAACCTCCTTACTTTACCGGAATGATTGTTTTTAATACAAAAATATATAAAAATTCACACTCCGTAATATCATTTCATGCTACATCTCAATTAAAAAAAACTAAGTTTTCAAAAAAAAAGGCACTTCACCGCTTTTTTTACCGGAACAGATTAATCAAATTCTAAATTGTGTATATTTGTGCGATTAAGATAATGACTGTAATTGCAATGGAAAAAATACATATCATTACTCCTGTAAAAGACTCGATTGATCTGACATTACAAACCATACGATCAATCTCGGCTTCATCATTCACCCTACCACATAACTATACCATTTACAACGATTTCAGCACTGCAGAGAATACACTTCGTCTCAAAAATGCATCAAAAGAGTATGGATTTACCTTAATAAATCTCCCAGATATAACCCAACATCCTTCACCGAACTATTTATTGGTACTGCAAACAGCCCAAAAAAAAGCGCTTTCAGAAAATGCTGCATTATGCCTCGTTGAATCTGATGTAATTGTTAAGCCGGAAACAATCCAATCGCTTTTCGATCAATCAGTCCAATTGCCCGATTGCGGAATGATTGCTTCTGTAACAGTTGATGCTAACGGGGAGATCAATTACCCATACTCATACGCAAAAGGCAAAGAAAATACTTCTTTCGAAACACGTAAACGCCTTAGTTTTTGCTGCACCTTAATGACATGGCAGTTTCTGAATACATTTAGTTTTGAATCGCTTGATCAGACAAAATCATGGCACGACGTGACAATATCCCGCCAATCCTTAAAACATGGCTTCAAAAATTATCTGCTTACCAATCTACCGGTTGTTCATCAACCACACGGTAGTCGTCCCTGGAAACAACTAAAGTATACACATCCTCTGAAATACTACTGGTTGAAGCTGAGACTTAAACGTGATAAGATATAGAAATCATTTCTTAACAATGATATCCGGACAAAAAACAGTTATACATCCCAACTTTGAGGTATTGAGAGAATTCATACAATCGATTCCTTTCCGTTTCGACCATGAAGGAACCGTCATATACAAAGGACGAAACGAATTACGCCATTATAGTATTCAGGGATATGAACTGATCGTAAAGGCATACAAACGTCCTGTTTTTATTAATCGAATCGCATATGGCTTCTTGAGATCCTCAAAAGCCGAGAGAGCTTACCGGTATGCATTGAAACTATTAAAGGCAGGCTTTAAAACACCTGAACCGGTTGGTTTCATCACTTGCCGCCAACGACTTTTGTTCGATAAAAGTTTCTCGATTTCATTAAAATCAAACTGTCCTTACACATATAAGGATCTCTCTGCTGAAAAATTCAGTCGGTATGACGAAATAATAAATGCAATCGTTCTTTTTACAGCCCGCTTCCATGAAGCGGGATTCCTTCATAAAGATTATTCTGCCGGAAATATTCTTTTTGATGATACGACAAAAGAGATTGCAATAGAAATCATTGATTTGAACCGTATCACTTTCACAAAGGTTGGATTAGAGAAAGGGTGCAGGAATTTCGAACGCCTTCCTGCCAAAGATGATACGTTAAGTTTAATGGGTACTACATATGCAAAAGCAAGAGGATTTGATCCGGATACATGTATCAGGATAATCAAAAAATATATACAAATTGAATTAAAAAAACGATTGAAACAATCATAAAAGAAGAGGTTTACTATGAAACGAAGAATTTTACTATATATAAGTGTTTTTGTTTTCTTTATATTCATTTTTTTTATCCAGAAAACAGCATTCATTCTGATTCACGGATATACGAATGGTGGCGTAAGTTTTTCTGAAACATTGCAGATTCTATATCATGGTTTATCACTCGATATGTCCATGAGTGGTTATTTGACGATAATACCCTCACTTCTGCTTACTATCTCGATTTTCGTCAAACCATCTTCTTTATCCCGATTATTCAATGGCTATTTCATTGTTATTCTTATTTTACTTTCAATTATTACAATTGTTGATATTATTCTTTATTCATATTGGGGATTTCATTTTGACTCAAGTATTTTTTTATACCTGCAAAAACCCAAAGAAGCTCTTGCAAGCGCTTCTGCTTTAGAAATAATAGCAGGAATATTATCTTCCGCTTTATTTTTCATATTGATTTATTTTATATATGCTTTTACATTAAAAAAATTATTCATCAAACTGACATCGCCCCGATCGAAAACAATGTGTTCTATCACTTTATTTCTGCTTATCGGGCTATTATTTCTTCCGATCAGAGGGGGTATTACCGTATCGACAATGAACATAGGACATGCTTATTTCAGTGAACGTATGTTTCTGAATCATGCAGCGATTAATCCGGCATTTAATTTATTCTACTCATTCAGTAAATCGGAAGATTTTGCTTCTCAATATCAATTCTACGCCTCTGATGATGCAATACATGTATTTGAGCAATTAAACAAACAGCCTCAAAATGACAGTATCCCTCAATTATTAAATACGAATCGCCCCAATATTATTCTTTTTATGCTTGAAAGTTTTTCGTATCAAGCGGCTACTGATTCAGTAGTTGCACCTAACATGCATCGTTTTATTAAAGAAGGTATTATGTTTGATAACTTCTATGCAAACGGTATCCGTACCGACCGTGGGATTGTTTCCATCCTTAGTGGGTATCCCTCACAACCTACTGCAGCTATCCTGAAATATCCTCAAAAAACAGTCAATTTACCAACAATCCCGAAGCATCTGAAATCTGCCGGATACGAAAATCAATCCATGTACTATGGAGGTGATATAAACTTCGCGAACATGCGTTCCTATTTCGTCGGGGCATGTGGTATACAAGATATTACTTCAGATGAAGATTTTCCGGTCAAAGAACGTTTAACAAAATGGGGAGTTCCCGATAAACACCTTATTGAAAGAGTATATACAGATCTGATTGAAGAACAACAAAATTCTCCATTTTGTAAAATAGTATTAACGCTTAGCAGCCATGAACCGTTTGATGTACCTACCAATAAATTCGAAACGCCATTTTTAAACTCAATAAATTATGCAGATGAATGTCTGGGAGAATTCGTTTCACGTTTACAAGCAAGTGATCTTTGGGAAAACACACTGATTATATTTATTGCAGATCATGCCATGCAAAAATACCCGCAAGGTTTTAGCAACAATGAGAAAATACGCTTTCATATTCCAATGATCTGGATCGGCGGAGCTGTAAAACAACCAGCTGTAATTTCTGACCTGAGCTCACAAAATGATCTTGCAGCAACATTGTTATCACAGCTTAACATTGATCATACCGACTTTAAATTCAGTAAAGACATACTAAATCCGCAAAGCCGGAAGTTTGCATTCTACTCATATGTTAATGGGTTCAGTATGATAGATTCGACCGGTACATTTACATTTGACAATGATCAGGAAAAAATTATTGAACAAACCGGAAGTTCCGGAATGGAAAAAGATGCCAAGTCATTTTTTCAGGTGATGTATCTTGATTTAGGTAGCAGATAAAACAAATTGTAATCTCAAGACGTTATGATTTCATAATCAAATTCGTTATTGGGTTTCAAGGTGAACAGCAAGTATTTACGTTTTTCAATACTTGATACATTAAAATATAAAATGCCGTCTTCAAATAAATCAGTAACATACAAACCATGTTCATGTCCATTCATACAAAACTGTATCCCTTTATAATTCTTTATCTGGGACTGAAAATCATAGATACGTGCATCATCAAACTGTTCTGAAAGAGGAGGTGCATGCATTACTACCACTGTTTTTTCGTAAGCGGCTCTGGTATCGCTTGCCTGTTTTTTCATAAATTCCAAATCAGGCACAGTCTTCGAATAATCAAACTCGAGAGAATTGGTATTCAGACAAATAAACTTAGTATCTCCGGCCAGAAAAGAAAAATTTTCAGGTCCGAATACACGGCGATAAACATCAATCCCTGTAGCCAGACAATCGTGGTTTCCCAACAATGTAACATTAGGCACATCAAGTCCATCCATAAGATCGCGAATCCACAAAAATTCCTTTGTCATACTATATTCGGATACATCTCCGCCATGGATCACAAAATCAATATCATTCCGCTTATTTACAGCTTTAACAAAGTCCTGTACCTCATCGTACCAGTGTTGTGTATCACTTATAAATGCAAACCGGAGGGTCGTTTTGCCTTTACATTCCCCTTCAATAAGTTTTATATTCTTATCGTTCACATTTTTCTCTCCACTGACATTCCCATCATATGGATGCGACTCAAACATTTCGCACGACTGTAATACCAGCAAGCAGATATATAATACAGAGATTTTACCCTTCATTGTAGATTTAGAGACTGTTTTAATTTTATACTTTAATTGGCAAAAATAGCAAATAAGCATCACAAAATATCAAAAGATATGGAACTTCAGTCCAAATGCCAGCCGCAGATAATCCGTAGGCTTCAGGTAACGGTTTGTAAAAGCGCTAAACAGGTATAAATCACAACTACTTACTTCGTAAAAAGCAGTAATTGACTTAGCCATATATCTTTTTTCTTCAGGTATATGTAAGGTTATGCGTTGTCCCATATAAACCCAGAACCGTAATTTTGTAGAAAAACTATAATAACCACTTGGATATTTATCCGGTTCGCTTACCCAAAATTCCCCGTCAAAAATCGTATTTGCTGCTAATCCGCAAGCCAGTGGGTCAATAGTAAACTTATCGCTGATCCGCCGGTTATTCCAGGGTAAAAAGCTTTGCTTCAAGGTTAATGTTGCTTTTGCATGTTGGGTCGAATAACTCGGGACAAAACCCAACATTACGTCTGTTTCCCATTGTTTGGATTTTCCGTAATCCCAACCTAAACCGGCAGATACGATTCCAATACCGCCGGCATATTGTATCTTCGCGTGGTTTGGGATCAATTGTTCCCAGAATGTCCTGGATTTCTCTATGCGCTGCTGGTAAGCCTCCTGAGCTTTAACATTCATCAAACAAACAATACTTAATATAAAAACAAGATAAACCTTAAAACTCCACCACTTCATAATCATACTCATCATTAGGCTTTAATGTAAAAAGCATATATTTTCGTTTTTCAATATTCGATACCTGATAATACATAATTCCATCATCAAATAAATTATCTGCTGAAATCTTATGTTCGTGTCCATAAATACAAAACTGAATACCAGTATAGCTTTTTACATAATGCTGAAATATCTTTGCAACATTATTATTAAACTGATCTGCATACGGACGAACATGCATAGCTACAACCGTTTTTTCATATTCCGGTCGATCGTCTTCCATTTGACTTTCCATAAACTCAAAATCAGGTATAGAATGCGAATAGTCAAATTCAAGCGCATTCGTATTCAAGCAGACAAATTTAGTATTTCCAGCTAAAAAAGAGAAATTAACATCTCCAAATATTTTATTGAAAATTTCTTCTCCGTTCGCCAGACAATCATGATTTCCTAATAGAACGACATAGGGTACAGCTAATTCACTCAGGATATCATGCATCCAAACAAACTCTTTTGTCAGTCCAAAATCAGAAATATCTCCTCCGTGAATTACAAAATCAATATCATTTCTTTCATTTAATACTTTAACAAAATCTTCCGTCTCATCATACCAACGTTGTGTATCACTTATAAATGCAAACCGGAGCGTCGTTTTATCCTTACATAACTCTTCAATGCGTTTTATATTTATTGCATTAATTCCTTTCTCGCCTTTTATATGTCCATCATACGGGTGCGATTCAAACATATCACAAGATTGCACAACAAACAGACCAACGATTAATAAAAAAAAATTATAGCTTATTCTCATTTTATACATTTGAAAAACGACACAAAGATAATGCTTATTAAAAGAATCATTTTGTTCCATATTTACATAAAACTAGTTCTTTTGTCGCATTAAAAGGCTGTCAGAGTTCTTTTAGTTCTTTCAACTCTTATACTTTTTATTATCATCAGTCTGGAAATTCATTGGTTTCTGTTATTTTTGTATCGGATCCTACATATAAAATAAAATGTCTGAATTTTCTCTGTGGATGAATTCTCCTTATGACTGGATACTTCTTTTCACATGTGCTTTATTGATTGGTATGTCTAAAACCGGTATCCAGGGAATTACTTTACTGGCAATACCATTAATGGCTATTAATTTCGGAGCTAAACCTTCTACCGGTCTAATATTGCCTATGCTCTGTTTTTCGGATTTAATTGCTGTTATCTATTACCGGCGTACAGCCGAATGGAAGTATGTATTCAGACTACTACCAGCAGCCATAGTTGGTTTTTTCGTAGCTATCGCTGTCGACAAGGTGATTCCTGCCGATGAATTCCGCAGATTAATGGCCATATGTATCTTTATGGGTATCGGTGTTATGTTCTGGATGGAGAAAAAGAGTCCCGATAATAAAATGCTGACTTCCTGGTGGTATGCCCCCCTGTTTGGATTAATGGGAGGTTTCACAACGATGATCGGAAATGCCGCAGGACCAGTCATGTCAGTCTATCTCTTATCTATGCGTTTACCTAAGTACAGTTTTGTCGGCACCAGCGCTTGGTTTTTCCTGGTAGTTAATTATCTGAAACTCCCGCTACAAATATTTGTCTGGGATAATATTTCTGTTACGACTGTCATATTAAATGCAATAGCAATCCCCTTCATGATTATAGGCGCCATTATTGGAATTTATTTTGTAAAGAAAATACCGGAAAAAAGCTACCGAACCTTCATTATTGTCATCACTATTTTGTCGACGGTTATGCTGCTATTTTAAGGATATCTTTACTTAGTATTACGTATTAGAGTTGGCGTTATTTTGTTGAATCGTTAAAGCGTTAGGGTGCTAAGACGTTTAAATAAATCAACATTTAGACATTTTGCACTTAACACAACATTGGTAAATTATGGAATATATTATTCTTATAAGCATCTTCATTGCGATTATTTTACTGGTCATACAAATCATTAAGCTCCCCAAAAAAGATCAGGACGAAACTTTTTTACTTAGCTCACTGGAGGAGATCCAAAGGGCGTTCGACCGTATCGAGAAGAATTTCAGGGAAGACTTCCGGCTAAACCGGGAAGAAAGCAGGGAAGTTGCCCGCGAAAACCGGGAAGATCTATCACGCTCATTACACGAATTCGGTGAATCATTCGATAAAGCTATCGCCTCTTTTAATGATTTACAACGCGAGAAATTCGCAACAATGGATGAACGCCAGCGTCTACTACTTGAAAATACGGAAAAACGTCTGGAACAAATCCGCATAACGGTAGATGAGAAATTACAAAAGACCTTGAATGAACGAATCGGCCAATCATTTCAGCTTGTCAGCAAACAACTCGAAAATGTCCAGAAAGGATTAGGTGAAATGCAAAGTCTGGCACAGGATGTGGGAGGGCTGAAAAAAGTTCTAAGTAATGTCAAAACACGTGGGAACATCGGTGAAATTCAATTATGTATGCTATTAGAACAAATTCTTGCTCCGGAACAATATGAGGCAAATGTAAAGACTTTACCTTCCGGAAATGATTTTGTAGAGTTTGCAGTTAAACTTCCCGGTAAAGACGAGATTCATGATTTTGTATATCTTCCGATTGATGCCAAATTTCCTAAAGATATTTATGAACAACTTGTGGAAGCATATGATGCCGGGGATCCACAAGCGATTGAAGCTGCCGGCAGGCAGATGGAAACTGTCATCAAAAAAATGGCCAGGGATATCTCCGATAAATACCTGAATCCACCTGTAACAACTGATTTTGCAATTATGTTCCTGCCTTTCGAAAGTATTTATGCAGAAGTAATCCGCCGGTCTTCGTTATTGGAAGACTTACAACGTACTTATAAGGTTGTGGTTACCGGCCCGACTACATTAGCTGCAATTCTGAATAGTTTGCAAATGGGTTTTCGAACGCTAGCTATCCAGAAACACTCAGGTCAGGTATGGTCTGTTTTAGGCGAGGTAAAAAAAGAATTTGAAAAAATCGGAGGTATGCTTGAGAAAGCGCAAAAAAATCTACATACGGCAAGCGGACAGATAGATGAAGTATTAGGTACCCGCACACGAGCTATTCAACGGAAACTACGCGATATAGATACAATGGGCGAACTAAAAGAAGCTGACAAAGAACTTTCGGATGAAAATCTTTTCAATACTGAAGAATAATTTGTCTGAATAACACGAGTAAAAGGAGCAAAAGGCTTACAAATAATACAAGGAAACGTCGCGATTGAAAATAATATAATACGAGCCCCAATATTATATATGCAAATATCAATGTAAAAAAATCAAAACGTAAAGCAAATGTTGCGCCCGGAAGTTGGCTAAACCGGTTCACAATCCACATCATTCCTTTTGTTAGTACTTCAACCATAGATTGCAACCATTCATAACCTGGCATCTCAGCCGGCAATAGCATATAAAATAAAGTCAGTGGAATTAATACTGTAGCTAATAAGGATAGAAATAAATTTGTAAATAAAAACACAGTTGAAACCTCTCCAAAATAAAAAGCGCAAAGGAAAATCGTTCCAATCTGTGCGGCGACAGTTACAGTAAGTACTCCCCATGGCATTGCAATTAAAGGATTCCGGACCTCTATTAACTTGTAAAACCGGGGCTGAAGATATAATATAAAAAATACAGCAACAAAACTCAGTTGAAATCCGATATCAAATAAATAGAACGGATTATACACCAGCATACAAAATGCCGCTGCAGCCAATGTGTTATACCGGTCAGGCCGGTATTGAAACTGCTCACCAACTACATAAACGGTAAACATTAAAGCAGCCCTTACCGAAGCAGCTGAAAGTCCGGCAATATAGGCAAATGCCCAGACCAATAAGAGTATCAGAATGAATCTAAGCCATCGAAAAACTGAACGTTTAGGAAAAACTGAAAACAATAAAGACAAAAGAGCCGCTACAATCCCAACATGAAAGCCGCTGACAGAAAGCAAATGAGCCACTCCGGTAGCAGAAAACTGATGACGTACTTCCCGTTTCATTGCTTTACGATAATTTACAGTAATCGTTGCTAAGATTGATTTTTCATTATCATCTAAATGAAGTTTATCTAATTTCCCAACCATATGTTCCTGCACATTATGTGCCCGTTCCTGTAACCATCCGGTATGTGCAGGAACCGCTAAACGATGTTCGACAAGTGCTGTTAGCTGGATAGCCAGGAATATAAATAAACAACTCACCACTACCCCCCAAATCCAACGGGAATCATAAAAGATACCGGATGATTTTTCCACAGCAAACAAAGAAAGTATAACAACAGCTACCACCGGAAGCAACAAAAGGCAGGATAGCTGTTGGAGCGGAAAACAAACTTGCAGTACAATACCTGTTATCCAATAAAAAAGCGGCCTCACAAAAGGTCGCTTCTGTATCTCTTCAATCATAAAACGAAATAAGTAGCGTATATTTTTACAATGATTTTAATTCTTTTATTGTCTGTATCGGATCAGCAGCCTTGAATATATAGCTACCGGCCACCAATACATCGGCTCCGGCACATAATAATTGCTGAGCCGTTTCTTTATTGACACCACCATCCACTTCAATCAACGTTGGCAAACCTCTTTCTGTGATCATTTTCTTCAGCCTGGCTGTCTTGGCAACCGAATGCTCAATAAACTTTTGTCCGCCGAAGCCCGGATTTACAGACATAAGCAGTACCATATCAACGTCTTGTATTATTTCATCCAGTACGGATATCGGTGTATGCGGATTTAATGTTACACCTGCTTTCATTCCTGCCTCTTTAATAGCAGCAACCGTACGGTTCAGATGAATACAGGCTTCATAATGCACATTCATCAGATAAGCGCCTGATGCTGCAACTTCATGGATAAACTTTTGTGGTTCCACAATCATCAGATGTACATCCATCGGTTTCGTGCTCACATCCTTCAAAGCCTCCAATATAGGGAAACCAAATGATATATTCGGAACAAATACGCCATCCATTACATCCAGATGCAACCAATCTGCTTCACTTGCATTTACCATTTCAACTTCTTGCTGCAAATGCATAAAATCGGCAGCAAGCAATGAGGGTGCTATCTTATGATTCATTTTTCAAATACGATTAAGTGTCAGTCAAAGATAAAAAAAAGAGAATGGATTTACAAATCCATTCTCTTCTCATTTTCTTAACAAACTTATTCAGTTTACAATATAGGAACAAAGACCTTGGTCTAAAGTAGGTTCAAACTGATAAACCCGGGCAAATTGGCGAATAAAATTTAAAGTATCTTCACCTGGTCTTAACGACTTTCTTCCCGCTTTTGCACTGTTCTTTTGTTCCGCATTAGTTTTTGTTGATAAAGTAAAATTTCTTTTCATAGGCATCTGTTCTACGTTACTAACATTAGAACGGAACAACCTATAAAATTATTGTTTACAGTTTATCTTTTCCGTCATTTTTAACAAAAGAACCACTTTTCTTACGAGAAGGATAATTCTATTTGATTTTCTTCAGCCATGCGTCGCATATTCAATATCGCGTAACGCATACGTCCTAAGGCTGTATTAATACTTACTCCGGTAATATCTGCAATTTCTTTAAAGCTCAGGTCTTGATAATAGCGCATTTCCAATACTTCACGCTGATTTTCCGGCAAATGTTTCACCATTTTTTTCACATCATCAAACACCTGATTCTGTATGATGTTGTCTTCTATTGTACCATCACACAACCGAACATCATTGAATAAATCAACATCAACTTCGTCATTCGAAATTGTATTTTCATTGCGTTCCTGGCGGAAATTATCAATAACAAGATTATGAGCTATACGCATGATAAAGGCTTTAAATTTACCACTTTCAGTATAACGACCTTGTTTAATAGTCATAATTACTTTTACGAATGTTTCCTGAAAAATATCTTCAGCTAAATCCCGATCGCGGATAATATAGTAAATATACGAATGAACACTACTCTTGTAGCGGTTCAACAATACATCAAATGCAGGATTATTACCTTTTGCATAAAGAACGACCAATTCCTCATCGGTCATCGTTTTCAAATTTTTCATTACGTCCTGTTTTTAGGTTTTCAGAGTAATGTTATGCTATAGGCAGATAGATTTAATTATTTGTATTTAATTATTTGCGAAAACAAAGAAAAAGAAAGAATCTCATTCGACCAAATTTTTAACAAAAAAACACCCCAATTTGCAAGTTTATTGTACAAAATGGGGAGTTTTATGGACGAAACCATCTTTTTAATTTATATTAATCAGAATTTATATCCGAATGTTAATGCCAGACGTGTTGTTTTGGCTGAAACTTTTGCCGGGTCGGAAACTACAGGAGAGATTCCATCTTCCGGATAATTCCAAAATGTATTAGAGTACGGATATAACTTTTCATTTTGTACACGATAAATGCATGCCAGATCCATATAGAAATTCGGTGTAAAACGATAGCCCAAACCAAATGTATAATGATTAGTCGTATTCAGTACCGTGTAATGAGGTATTGTCCCGGAAGGTAACACTTCCACTAATTCATCTCGATTAGAAGATGTAAGATTTTTTTCCATCGGACTGGGTTGCCAGATATATCCGGCACGTACAGCAAACTGAGGTGTGACTTTATACTCTGCTCCGATTTTAACAGTATGTCCGGGCTTAAAATCCTCTTTTATATATGTATTAGTGTTATATTCATTTCCATCACGGTCCGATAAACGCATCGATCTGTAATTCGTCAGTTCATAATCTAAACTAATCAATGCAGATGTACCAATAATTCCGGCAGCACTAAAAATCCAACGATCGGGAGTACGAAGTTTATATTCTGAGTATGATCCTTCAGGGGTATAGTCATCAAATTCAGGATCAGGATCAGCCGACAAATAACTTCCGGCCTCCGCATAATAGTAATCCGTCATACGATACCATTTAGGTGAATTATAAGCAACTCCCACACGCAATATATCCCATGGACGCGCAATTACACCTATATTAAAAGAATAACCAGTACCTTCGGTCTCAATACTATTATCTAAGTACAAATAATCTTTACCTCCGAAACTTTCATCGTGCGAAGATGACATCCGGTAATCAATATCTGTTACTCCAAAAGTAGCACCGACAAATACACGATCGGAAATATTTGTAGACAAAGAAAAATTATATTCACTGATACTACCTTTTTCAGAAACCCGTAAAGTCGTTTCATTCGGAGCTTTGCCAAATGCACTGTAATAAATATCATTATTGCCAGCATCAGACTTCGGTTCAATCAAACCTCCACGATAACCAATAACAGGTAACCAATTACCAACCAATTCATTATTAAAATATGGATCATTTGTAAACTCATTAAGAGTAATACCACCTTTCTCACCAAAAGCATTTGTAGCACGAGATGCGACATAATCCGCCAGTGATGACTGAGGAGAGCCTGTTATTCTGTATTCGCGATTAAAATCTTTTGCCTTATTATAAGAGATACCAATATTCCAACTTTTTGTACCCTGGTCTCTTCCGGTCGGGAAATAACCGACATAAGAGAAATTAGTAAACCCAAACTTTGTCCGGTTCTTATCGGAATTAATACCCATCCATGTAGCATCCATATTAGCCATATTCAAATCTAAAGTAGCCTGAACCTCCGAACTTCGGTACACTCCTATCCCAGCCGGATTGTGAGACATAGCAGACATATCACCACCTAAAGCCCCAAAAGCCCCTCCCATACTCATCGAACGTGCAGAACCATTCAAATCCAAATGAGAGAAACGAAATGCATCCATTTCATTTTGAGCGAATAAAGCGCCAACACATAATAAAGCCAGCGCACTCACATATATCTTTCTCTTTTTCATTTCTCTTACGTATTTATTTTACCTCGCAAATATAATAATATCAATAAACATAGGGTGCTTTAGCACCCTACTTGTTAAAATCTTATTTATTTATCAGCAATTACCGACGGCCACCGCCACCACCGGAACGGCCACCACCGCCACCGCTGGAACGACCGCCTCCACCACCGCCACCGCTATAGCTACCACTACTGCTGGAACGGCCGCTGCTTCCGGATGAATAAGAGCTACTGCTGCTTGAGCGCGTGCTGCTTCCGGAATAGCTGCTTGAAGAGGGCGACGAAGAACGTGAACTACTTCCCGATACTCCGGAACTCCGTGATGAAGAACTGCGACTGCCTGACGAAGATACTCCACCACTACTCCGCGTAGTTCTTGTTGAATTAACTGTTCCCGAATTTGAACTCCGTGAAGATGAACTACCGGAAGAGTTAACACTTGATGAAGAACGTGAACTGGAAGAACGCGTACCAGAAGAGTTAACACTCGATGAAGAACGCGTACCGGAAGAACGTGAGCTGTTTACAGCTGAATTATCACGTCCGGTTGTTGTACCCGATGATCTTAACGATGAACTTCTGCCCGAACTACGTGTTGCTGCCGATTCACCGGAAGAACGCGTTGATGAACTGCGCATTGACGAAGAGGTACTTCGTCCGCTGGTTGCCGCTGAAGACCGGTAAGCTGAACTGCTACGACCACTACTCCTGCTGGCAGCCGTTCCACGGCCTGCCTGATTCCTATAATTAGGCCTGTACCAACCATTATCGTGATGATGATGTCCATAATAACCACCACCATAGTAACCTCCGTAATAACCACCATAGTAGCCTCCATAATACCACGGACTATACCAGCCACTGTAGAAGCCACCCCAGCCCCAGTTCCATCCGAACCCCCAGGATGGGCCGTACCAAGATGAATAACCCCAATACGGACGGTAACGCCATGAGCTATAATACCAAGGATCATAGAACCAGGGATCATACCAGCCACCCCAGCCATTACCGATATTAACATTCACACTTACATTGGAAGATCCATCAGAATAATCGGTATCATAATCATAGGCATAATATCCTTCGCTCAGGTACAAATCTACCTGATCAGCTCCGGCAATAGTTATCTTACTTGGCGAATGGTACCGGATAACCCGTTCTGTGTATTCCGTATCCGAACGACGTTCGTCTTTTTTCTTTTTCGGTTCGTCTTCATTGGCATACAAATCTTCGTCTTCTATATATAATTCTTCATCCGCATCTGTATACCGGCGGTTATATGCATCTACATCCATTGCTGTAATATCGCCAGACGATGCATTACTTGTAGCCATTGACGTAGTACTTGCTACTTTTGTTGGCGTTTGAGTTGATGTATTAGTGGAAACGGCAGTCTTTTTTTCTACCTTTTCATTCTTTTTGCTTTTCTCGGAAGAGAAATACACATCATCAAAAAACTCCTCCTGTGCCGCTACATTCAGCGTCATGACTAACATAATCAATAAGGAAGTTAATTTCATTGCTTTCATTTCTTGTTTCTCCTCTACTTTAATTTTTTAACTCTCTATTCCTAATCTATTAGACTTGTTTTTGTTAGTAAGGTTTAATTAACCACTCTACTATAATAATAAAAAATTTCTCCTCTTACAAATATAAATCTTTTCCTGCAACCAACAAACAATTACAGACTATTTAACATCCGCAAAAGTATCACCTTTTCTAAAGACATGATGCAAAAAAAGAGGATATGCTGCAAATCCTCTTTCCTTTTTATACATTTTTAAGAATTCCCTTTCTACTGATTATATTGATACGCTTTACGCATCGAAGTCTGTGTAGAAGACGGAAAATCCGCAGGGATATCCTGCGTTACTTTTCCCGTTGCGGCCCATTCCGCTCCCCGTAATAAGGTTACTTGAAATCCCGTACATTGCATAGCCGGATTATCTTCAAGTGTTTCTCCGGCGTGTCCTAACATTGTATGGAATATACGTCCCTTTCCATAACTGATTGTAAAAAGAAGCGGTTCTTCCCTACCCGATCCTCCTGTTAACGTGTCCGAATAAGCTGTATAAAGCAAATCCTGAATATCGGCCGGACCACGCATCCGATCATAAAGTTCATCTTTTGCATGTAACCATTGTTGCGGTAATCCTTTTGTAACCGGATGTTCTGCACTTCGGCAGTTTAAAACATATTCATGTTGCGAACCATGCGATCCTCCAGAACCAGGAGCGCTATCTTTTACGATACTCCCATCTTGCCAGTATAAATAAGGACCGGATTTCTCGTCACGGCCTTCCCAACCACCCAATGCACAAATTTTATTATACTCTTTCCAGTTGGGGAAAGCATTGTCTGCTGCATGATAGACAACCACACCACCACCGTTTTCTACGAATTTAAGAAATTGGGACTGCGTTTCTTCGGGCCAGGCATCGCCATTATAATCAAGTACTACTAGATCATATGGAGTAAAGTCAACAACAAAGTCCGACATATCTCCTCCTTTTTCCGGTGATATGGCAAATTCAACAGAAAACATCGCCGAACTTTCTAAGATCTGTTGAATAGCCAAATGGCTTACCGGCCAATTATGATTATTTTGTCCGGTTATCAACAATGTTTTGATTGGTTGTTCGGATTGATTACATGCCATAAGTATCCATCCTGTAAGAAATAATAAAACAAGGGCTAACAATCGTTTCATATACACACATTTATAAGTCTGGTATTCAATTATTCCGTTAATCTCTTTCACAAAGATAGGACTTTCTGGTAAAAAACAATATTTTTGCATTCAAATTCAAAAACATGAGAGCTATCTATAGACTTATATTCTTTCTATTTGTATTCACCAGTTACACTTCTTTCATTACTGCCGACGAAAGCTGGCGTGACAAAATGAAAGACTTAATTTACTCACCACGCTATTTCGGACCGAATGCCCTTCCGATACCGGAGTTGCGAAGCGGTCGCATTGATACACGCTGGGAAGCGGAAGTAAGGGGTGAATATCATCATTATGAAGGAGATAAAACCAAAGACCTATTTGCACGGCTATTCATCCCGATAGCTAATGGACTGGCTGGTGTTGAATTATATGGTGTAATCACAGAAGATTATAAATTGACACCTGAAACCCGTGATGAACGTCATGCAGTAGAAACAGAATCACCCATTGGATGCCATGGTGATTTTATTTTCAGTGCTTTTTACCAGGTCTTGCGAAACGAGAAATGGTGTGATATAATGGTTTCAGCCAATTTCAAAACAGCCAGTGGAAACAGAGTATGTGATGCACGATATACGGATGCCGGAGCCTATTGGTTCGATGCAACACTTGGACGCAACTTATATCAAAATGCTGATAAAACAGCATCTATCCGCATGCAAATGATGGCTGGTTTTTATTGCTGGATGACCAACGACCTGATTCACCGACAAAACGATGCGTTTCATTATGGTATCGGAACAAGTGGTCATTATAAAGCCGTTTCATTATCGGTTGATTATTCCGGATTCCATGGTTATAAAGATAATGGTGACAGCCCGATGGCGCTACGCACTAAACTCAATGTCGAATACAAGAAAAACATTCTGTCTTTCCGCTTTAAACACGGAATGAAAGACAACTTGTATGACAGTTACTCTATTGGCTATATCCGTTGCTTTTGATTTTTACTTTCGATTACCTTTAGTAACATAACGAAGCTGCGCCTAAAATACCCGGACATTCCAACTTCGAAAAGAAGATACGCAGATTTTTGACCGAATTCGGATATCCAAAATCCTGTATATATTCATAAAGTGTTTCTTCATATAGTTCATGTGCCTCAGCCACAGCTCCACCAAACACAATCATCTGTGGATCCACTGTATACATCACCATCTTTACTGCAGCTGCCAGGTGAATCCCTAACCGTCGGTATGCTTCAAGCGCCTGTGGATCTTTTTGTTGCGCTTTCAAAAACATTTCATTGCCATCTAAACCATACACATTATTAAAAAACGAACCGCTCGCGTAATATTCAAGTACATTATCTTTATAAGGCAACATACCAAACTCGCCTGATCCGCAATTAGCATCCTGAAGCAAGCGCCCCTGCTGGATAATACCACCTCCTAAACCCGTACCGACCGTGAGTCCAACAAAATTCTGATAATCACACCCAACACCAAAATAGCGTTCACCTAAAGCAAAACAATTGGCATCATTATCCAGATAAACAGGCACCTGATACTCTTTCTCCAGCATTTTTTTTAGAGGAACTTCATCCCAATATGGAATATTTGTCACATTATATACAATTCCTTTATCACGATCTACCAAACTGGGAACACCTATTCCGATAGCCTCGACCTGTTCATTCATCACCGTACGGATAACCTCCTTGATTGCATCTACGGTCTCATCCGCATCCCGGGGATCTTTCGGAGTACGCATCTTATTCTGCGTTTCAATTATCTCATTTGCCACTCTGCCTGCACGAATATGCGTACCCCCCAAATCTATTCCGATATATGTTCCCATGGTTCTAACATTTATTCGGCAAATATATAAAAATCTACTATCTTTATGGCTAATTTATTTACCCCATAATAATATACTATGAAAACAAAACTATTAACCTGTTGCCTGATTTTACTAGGCACAAATGCTTTCGCGCAAAAGAATGAGTGGAAAGATCCGAGGATAAATGAAGTCAACCGGGCACCCATGCATACCAATTATTTTGCGTATGAAACAGCAGAGGATGCACTTGAGGGAGTAAAAGAAAATTCATCAAACTTCCTCAGTTTAAACGGAACCTGGCGTTTTTTCTGGGTAAAAAATTCCGACGCCCGACCTATGGACTTCTACAAAACCGATTACAATGACAAAGGATGGGACAATATGAAAGTTCCCGGACTTTGGGAACTGAATGGTTATGGCGATCCGCTATATGTAAACATCGGATATGCATGGAGAAACCAGTTCAAAAACAATCCGCCCGAAGTTCCTGTCGAAAATAATCATGTAGGCTCTTATCGCAGAGAAATCAACCTACCAGGCAACTGGAATGGAAAACAAGTAATGGTTCACTTCGGCTCCGTAACATCCAATATATACCTATGGGTTAACGGACAATATGTTGGATATAGTGAAGATAGTAAATTAGAAGCCGAATTTGATATAACCCGTTATGTTAAACCTGGCAAAAACCTTATTGCCTTTCAAACATTCCGCTGGTGTGACGGGACATATCTGGAGGACCAGGACTTTTTCCGCTTTTCAGGAGTCGGAAGAGATTGTTATTTATATGCACGTGAGAAAAAACATATTCAGGATATCCGGATAACACCCGACCTGGATTCACAATATAAAGACGGCGCTCTTCAGATTGATCTTCAACTGTCTGCTTCGGTCGGCGGTTCTTCTATACAGTTAGATTTGATCGACGGAAAAGGTGACATCATCAAAACAGAAACACTCAAAGGTGGCAATAAAGTAAATACAACATTCTCTGTTGTCGATCCACAAAAATGGACAGCCGAAATGCCAAATCTTTATACTGTTCTGGCAACACTAAAAGAGAGTAACGGCAAAACGATCGAAGCCATTTCTATCAAGACCGGCTTCCGCAAAGTAGAAATAAAGAACGCACAACTATTGGTAAATGGTCAACCGATATTAATTAAAGGAGCCAATCGCCATGAAATGGATCCCAAAACAGGATATTATGTTTCACCTGAACGGATGATTCAGGATATCCAACTAATGAAAGCAAATAATCTGAACGCCGTACGTACCTGCCATTATCCGGACAACAATCTTTGGTATGAATTATGCGACGAATATGGCCTGTATGTGGTTGCAGAAGCAAATGTTGAGTCACACGGTATGGGATATGGCGAAAACACACTGGCTAAAAACAAATTGTATGATAAAGCACATTTGGAACGTAACCAGCGAAATGTACAACGCAGCTATAATCACCCATCAGTAATCACCTGGTCATTAGGCAACGAGGCCGGATATGGGCCGAATTTCGAAGCGGCCTATAAATGGATAAAAAATGAAGATAAAACACGTCCGGTGCAATATGAACAAGCACACGGAAAGGAAGGTACTGATATCTATTGTCCGATGTACCTGAATTACGAAAGAAGTGAGAAATACGTCGCTGGCGATGCCACAAAACCGCTTATCCAATGCGAATATGCACACGCCATGGGTAATTCGATGGGAGGATTTAAAGAATACTGGGATATGATACGTAAATATCCTAAGTATCAGGGAGGTTTTATCTGGGATTTTGTAGACCAATCCATTCACTGGACCAATGCCGATGGAATAAAAATCTATGGATATGGCGGTGACTTTAATCGATATGACGCCTCTGATTGGAACTTCTGTGATAATGGGCTCATCGGTCCGGATCGCATTCCGAACCCGCACATGGATGAAGTGGCTTATTACTACCAATCTATCTGGGCTACGGCAGGCGATTTAAACAAAGGGGATGTGAATGTCTTCAATGAAAACTTTTTCCGCGATTTATCAGGCTATTATGCAGAATGGCAAATCTTAGCAGACGGAGACATCCTGCAGACAGGACAGATTTCAAACCTGGATATTGCACCTCAGCAAACGAGCAAGATCAACATTCCTTACGACAGAACAACACTTCCTGCCGGAAAAGAACTGTTACTAAATGTCTTTTTTAAACTAAAGAAAGCAGAGACTTTACTTCCGGCAGGCCACATTGCATCTCGTAATCAAATGGTTATTAAACCATTTGAAACGCAGAAACTGGATCTAACCAATCTGGCTGATTGCAAGATCTGCCCGGTGCAGACCCCGACAGTTAAAGACTATGATTTAAACTATCTGATCATAACAAATGATAAATTCCATATAGAATTTAACAAACACAGCGGATATTTAGATAAATACATGGTTGACGGCATACAAATGATCACACGTGAAGGTTCATTGACCCCTAACTTCTGGCGCGCACCTACCGACAATGATTACGGGGCGCAACTTCAAACAAAATACAGCGCTTGGAAAAATCCGGAAATGAAATTACTTTCATTGAATAATAAGGTTGTCAATAAAATGATTGAGGTAAGCGCCGAATACGAGATGAAAGACGTTTCCGGTAGATTATATCTTACATACCTAATTAATAACAATGGCGCAGTAAAGGTGACACAGAAATTAGAAGCCAACAATAATATTGACGTTTCGAATATGTTCCGTTTTGGTATGCAGATGCAAATGCCCAAAAGTTTTGATCGTATTCAATATTATGGACGGGGTCCGATCGAAAACCATTCTGACCGCAACCATTCAACCCTGATCGGAAAATACTCACAAACAGTAGCTGAACAATTCTATCCATATATCCGTCCACAGGAAACCGGAACCAAAACTGATATTCGTTGGTGGCAGTTGACTGATATAAATGGTGACGGGCTGGAATTCATCAGTGAAGCTCCATTCTCTGCATCAGCATTGAATTATACCATTGAATCACTGGATGACGGAGTAAAAAAAGACCAACGTCATTCTCCGGAAGTTCCGGAAGCTGATTTAACTAATTTCTGCATCGATAAAGTTCAAATGGGATTAGGTTGTGTAAACAGTTGGGGAACGCTTCCTTTAGAGCAATATATGGTTCCTTATACCAATTATGAATTCTCATTCATCATGCAACCGATTCAATCGAAGTTTTAACAGATTGAAACCGATCGGGAAAGAAGGAGTAATCCAATAACAACGATCCCCCAAAGCTTTATCAGGCTTTGGGGGATCATTATATTATAAGCCTAGACTAATTTAAGTTTTTCCTTTTTGTTATATGCGATACAGGCTAAAACAACCATAATCGGTTCTTACGCCTAATGTGTTTTTATCTATAAACTTAACATTTGCCCGCTTAACGCAATGTTCAAGTTCAAATGTATATAAATGTTTTTTCAGCCTGTAGTCAAACACATATACCCACCGATTGTCCTGCTGCACCATCAACGATTCGTCTTCATTAAAACAAAAGCCGGTCGTATCCTTAGAATAAGCAGGCACGATTAATCCTTTATAGCGAATTTCTTCACCGGTTTCCACATTAAAATACCGGATTCTCCACTTGCCATGGCTCTCTTGCACAACCAGAGTCTTATCCCCGTCTACAAATTCCATCTGATAGACAGTAGGGAAATCTCCTTCAATAATCTTTACCGGCTTACCTGCCGGCATTTCATATAATTGGATTTTTCCTTCCTCGCAACTCATAGCAAGGCTTTTCCCGTTTTTCGATAATACGGCGCAAAAAGGAAAAGAACCGGAAAGTATCTTTACATCAAATTTCTGCCGGTATACTGCTTTTCCCAGCCGGTCTTCCAAAATCCAGTTGGGATGCGAGCCATAGGCTATATATTCATTCCAGACAGACAAAAAACTAACCGGCTTATTCTCATTTTTTAAGAGGAGTGTAAATTCTCCCGTATCCAAATCATATTTATAGATATCATGCCATCCTTGTATATAAAGGTTATTAGTCAGAGCATGGTATTGCATGGATGGTAGTAATTGCAGTGGAAGTTCAATCGTATTCAACAAATTACCCTGCCGGTCTAATAATACCAGGGCATCCGGCATCTCTTTGTCGGGACGATAGATATAAATACCTTGGGGAGTATTCTCAAATCCCAAAGCTCCGTCGTAACAATAGCTGAGGAAACGATGGAGAAGCGCTTCCCCGGGTTTTGCTTCTTCATTATGGGCAATATATCCCTTTTTCAGGGTCGCCCATACTTTCTTTTCGTATTCGTTTACAGCTTTCTCATTGGAATCAAATTCTTTTTCCGTAATTTTTGATTTCCCTTTATTGACATTCTCTGTTATCAGTTTCGCCTGTTCTATAGATATTATACATATTTTGTCGGATTTAGGATCTACCAACTCAGTCGTTGCTTTTATGGATTCACTTTCTTCATTATACCCCTCCGCAACTATAGACCATTTTGTTTCGTAATATTCATCCAATGCCTCTTCTTCAGAATCGTATTTCTTTTCAGAAGTGGTTGTATTTCCATCCACTGTATTAACGATAGTAAGAGTTGTTTTATCCAATGTTAGTATGCAAACATTATCCTGTGAAACAGAATCATACAATTTCGTTTTTTTCATACGTAATTTTTTATACTAGGGTCGCATAAACCATCCCCATGTTTGTTTAGTTAATGATGTAATCAGTTTTGCCGACAAAGATCAGCGTACGGCAAATATAATTCTTTTTTAAAAGATTCTATACCCATTACCTCTATAAATAAACTGATTTATTTCCTTGCCGGAAAATATTTCACTCCGTCTTAATTATATCTGCCGGATTAGCTGAAGCAGCTTTCCAGGTTTACCATAATATAAACGATGTCAGTATCATAAAAACAACGACTCCTGACAGGGCGAATATCCACCAGCTTATTGCCGTTTTAAAGGCAAAGTTTTCCAGCCATTTGTCCATGGCAATCCAGGCTATGGGAATAGCGAATACAAATGCAACAGCAAAGCTTTTCAAAAAGTTTTTAGGTATAACCAGCATCATTTCAACGATAGTAGCTCCGTTAATTTTACGTATACCTATTTCTTTTGCTTTCGACAGGGAGGTTTGTTTCACTTGACCGATCAATCCCATACAGGTTATTATAATGGCAACAAATGATATAATAGCAATGGCTGTAGATTGCCTTTCCTCTTTTTTATAATATGCATCGAATACTTCGTTATAAAAATAGTATTCGAAGATAGTGTCGGGATATACTTTCTTCCATGATTGGCGTAGTTGGGCAACAGCTTCTGCAATATCCCCGGTAAACCTTACATTAAGGCAGTCTACAGGGCCTCTCCCCTCATCTGCAAATATTATATTTACCGGTTCGATGCGATGATGTAATGATGTTGTATTAATATCCCTGATTATACCGATTACCTGATAACCATTACATTTTTTTCCCTCAAAAGTATCCCATTCCATTTGTTTCATGACTTCTTCACTGACGATACATGAGTTGCCACGGTCTGCATTGGTAAAGTTTCTACCCTGTAACAGTTTTATATCGAAAGTTTCAATAAAATTAGGCTCAGAATATATTTTATTGACCGTAACCATCCGATTACTCTGCTCAACGGGCTGTTCTTCCGTATAAGAAGAAGTCCCCGGTGTACCGCCACTGTATGCCATATTTTGAACAAAATGGTATTGAGAAATCTCATTCATGAATGCCTCATAGCCTTCATGGGGTATTTCAATTTTTAGAAGGTGATCCTTCTCAAATCCCAGGTCATAGTTTTTCATATAGTCTAATTGTTTTTGCAGCATAAACAGGCAGATGAACATCACGACTGTAATTCCCATCTGGCAACCTGTAAGGATCATTTTACCCCGTTGTTTTCCGAAATAAGTTTGTTTCTTTCCGAAAAGCATCTGTACATCATATTTTGAAATGATATAAAACGGTGTGAGTGAAGAAACCAAAACTACAATTGCAAGTACCGACAGAATCGACAGGATAAAAACCGGGGTGAGAATATGCTTAATATCCAAATGCACACCTAAAATATTATCGAACACAGGCAAAAAATACAATCCTATTATCAAAGACAAAATGAATGATAAAATAACCGATAAACCTATTTCTACCAGATAATACGACCTGAGTTGTTTTATGGATGCACCATATGTCATTTTTACCCCCAGTTGCTTTAATGTATCTAATTGCTGCGACAAGGCAAAATTGACATAATTAATAACAGAAAGTGTCAGGATCACGATAGCTATGGTCATAAAAACAAATACTAATGAACGGTTTCCCGGTAAATTATCATTGTCAGGGATTGTTTTATCAAAATAGACTTCTGTAAGGGGTTGCAGTCTTATTTTATTCGTTTCGGATTTATTCTCCGGAAAATTAGCATTGATTTTTTCTTCTAATAATCTTATGTCCGTACTTTCATTTAATAATGCATATATAGCATAAGGATTATAGCAAATTTCATTTCCATTTCTACAGCTCGAGCCAAACTTTATTTCAGTATCACTATTGAGAATCATATCAGCTTTAAAACTTGAATTTTCAGGCACATCCCGCACAACTGCACTTATAGGCATTAAACCTCTAAATGTAGATATTTGCTTTCCTACTATATCTGTGCGCCCAAATAGTTTTTCTGCAACAGATTCGGTAACAATAACCGAGAGTTCCGGATTGAAAGGATTAGCCGGGTCGCCAGCCAAAAAATCAAGGGGAAATATCCTGAAAAAATCATTTTCTACACTGAGTACATTTTCTACCGTAATAAAATTTTCATTCTCGGGCAATTTTAGTATAAAATCAGATGCAGATAAGAATCTCATTGGCGTGAGATATTTTATTTCCGGAAACCGATCCCGGAACATCCCTGCAAGATCATAATCCATCCGCGAAAGATTATTCTCATCATCCACTATCCGGTAAATATTCTGATGATCTTTAAAACTTTTATCGACGCTGAATTCCCGGTATATATACAATCCGGCAATAATGCAAATGGTAAAACCAAGGGCAAAACCAAAGATATTGAATAAGGAATAAATTTTGCTCCTGAAAATATTCCTGAAAGCGAACCTGAGATGATGGAAGAAGATACTCATAGTTTTTGACCTTATTAAGTTTACAATTATTGTGCTCTATACATGTTTATTATTGCCTGACTCTCAATAAATAATACAGAACGGAGTAATCCATTGTAGTATTATTAAAAATACTAAACAAACAATATGCCATTATTATAACACAATAACTATCAAACCATTAACAATAATCAATTATTTCTGTCCCGTCTAAAAAATAGACACCCTTGTCTATTTTTTAGACAATTCCAATATGGATTTTAGTGTAAATTTGTATCTTTCAGAAAGAAACAATCTTTATCCGTATGCGAATTTTAATGAAAATATTTTCGGTAATTCTGTTTATAGTTGCAATTAGCTCTACTCAATGGATAACGGCACAATCCACAGGGCATAAAATTGCCATTCAATGGACTGACCACCTCGATGGTGATTTCTCTTTCAAAGACAACTGGTCATACCCCGAAGGTATATATAGAAACGAATTCGGGCAATTAAGTTGTGACGGCTTATGTCCACCGGAGATATATGAGATGAAAGATGAAAACGGAAGAATCCGGGACGAACAACTAACTGTATTTTATCAACTCGTCGATACAATACATCAATATCATTCAATCAGAAGCCTATACATATGAATGGGCGGGGACCGATTTCATCCAGGCGGTAAAAATCAGTGGAGATTCGACCGTTTGCTCAACATATAATAATGTTGCTACACACAGTAGCCTGCAACTGATCATCACAAAGAACCAGGTTGAATCAAGTATTCATCTGAATAGTATTGTACCGAATGGTTCCGGCATATTTTTCTGTAAAAAGGGTACAATGTCAATTGACCGGAATGCCTGGCAAAAAGGAATCCTGAAAGCTGCTTTCAATTTTATTTTCGACCATTCAATGGGCGATGAAGAATATATGTGGTGGAAAGGACTGATTTATGCAAAAATTGAAAATTCTGAATGATACCTGAAGCAGGCATCATACCTATCAGCAAACACCTACCCCATTTACTAATATTCGTTAAATACAAGCTTGTTTTTGCCGGATTTTATGTTTGAATATACCGGCGATTCCCTTAGGTCCGTGTTAGGTTTCTCTTAGGTCCTCTCGATATGCACATTTTCACAATACGGCACATTTATTTACTTTTATTGATTTTTATCTACTACATAAAAGACCACAAAAAACAGGGAAAACACCTATATGTTTTACTTTAAATTATAGAAAACAAACCATCTGGGACGAGAAATGGATACTAGCTCAGCGCCTTTATATTTAAATCATTCACAATATCCTTAGCTCCCGGCTCATAAAGCGCTGTCAACCTATCTTCATAGAGCTTCTCTACTTTTCCACGCACAACCTTCATCGAACTGTTTATCAGTCCATTCTTCTCAGAAAACGGCTCACCGATAACAGCCACAGCAGCTGGAAGCCATCGTTCGGGGAACAGACCCTCATGTTTACCACCTTTCTTATATTCATCTACTTCGTGCTGGATTTTTTTCAAAGCAATTTTTTTAGCTTCAACCGTATCCCATTCCAATCCGGGATCCGTAGATTTCACAAATGCTTTCAGCGCCTCCTTATTCGGGACAATAAGAACTGATGTATAAGGATTCTGGTTATTATACAGCACAACGTAATCTATAAACTTCGAATTATCGGCCAACGACTCTTCAATGCCTTCAGGGCTATATTTTTCCCCGTCACTTGAGATCAGCAAACTCTTAAAACGGCCTACAACATATAAAAACCCATCGTCATCAAGATATCCCATATCGCCGGTATAAAGCCATCCGTCACGAATCGTTTCTGCCGTAGCTTTTTCATTCTTATAATAACCGGCCATTACATTTTCACCCCTGATTACAATTTCTCCCTTCGTATTTTTAGGAAGTTCCCGACCTTCTTCATCACAAATCTTTATATCCATCGGCTCCACCGGATAACCGGAAGAACCCAGTTTATGGCGTCTTTCAGCATTTGTCGAAATAACCGGGGTAGCTTCCGAAAGTCCATACCCCTGATACATCGGAATACCTATCGCATAGAAAAACCGCTGCAACTCAATATCAAGCAATGCGCCTCCCCCGACAAAGAATTCCAATTCGCTTCCAAAAGCCTGGCGCACCTTTTTAAACAGGATAACATCAAACAATTTCAGCAAAGGTTTTTTCAGGATTTGCAATCCGCGTCCTTTATTATGTCCCTCTTTGTTATACGAATAGTTCATTTTCAAACCCGTATTAAACATCCATTGAACAAATTTCCCCTGGGAGTTAATATTACTTTCAATACTCTTACGGAAATTCTTAGCCAATGCCGGAACACTAAGTAACAGGCTAGGCTTCAATTCTTTCATATTGACCGGTATATTCTTCAACGTTTCAATGGCCGTTTTACCCACGCTTACCGTACCTACGCTCGCCCCGGAATGCATAAAAATATAAAAGCCGGCTACATGGGCAAAACAATGATCCAGCGGTAAAATAATTAGTATACGGTGATACGGGAATACATCAATCCGTGTCAATGATTGTTCGACATTTGCCGTATAGTTGCGGTGGGTCAGCATAATCCCTTTCGGATCGGCTGTCGTACCCGATGTATAACTGATATTCGCCAGGTCATCCGGTTGAATGCGTTGAGAGACCTGTTCAACCGAGTCCGGATATTTTTCCAAATATGTTTTCCCCCACTCCATCAATTCTTTCAGGCTTACCTCCAATGGCTCATACGATTGCTGTTCATCAAGGACAATCACCTTTTGCACCAAAGGAAGGGAAGTGATTATCTTCCGTATTTTTTTCAGCTGGTTGCCGGAAACAAATATATATTTTGATTCGGAATGAGCCAGACGAAAAATCAGGTCATTACTCTCTTCCAGTTTAATAGAAAGCGGCACATTAATTGCTCCTGTATGCAATATTCCCAACTCGCCGATAATCCAGGCATTCCGACCTTCCGAAAGCAAAGCTATTTTATCTCCGGGTTCAACCCCTAACTGAAGTAAACCGGCAGCTATCTGGTGTACCAGCACTTTACATTCCTGATAGGTAGTAGGAAAATATTTATCACTGGTTTTTTCCCATAAAAAGGGGTTAGCTGCATATTTTTCAACACATATATTAAATGCATCAATGATCGTCGGTCTATTATTATCCATTGTTATATTTTGATTAACAATTCGTTGCTTTTTTATTTTACAAATGTAATGGATGTTACATTTAATTACAAAGAAAAACAAGTTTACTTTTACTCAGAATATTTCATGTTTCTGCCAAAAGATACTTTACATTTGTTAATTTTGATATTTCTCCATATAACAAACCAGAAAATTCATTGTTTATTTATGGAAAAACAGGGCATTAAACATCTTTATTAAATAAAAAAGAGCCCCATGTTAAAAAGCATCCGGAAATCAGGCAGATTAAATGAAATCATTTTGATGGCTGTGCTGTCACTCCTTTGTTTCAGTTTATCCATATTCCGATTTATCTACTCAGACACCAAAACGTTCTTATTTTTAAACTGGAACCTGTTTTTAGCCTTCATACCATGGGCATTAAGTACACTTCTGATAATCAGACCTTCCATACAACGGTCAAAAATACTGATATGCCTGTTATTGCTTATATGGCTGTTATTTTTCCCGAATGCACCTTATATCTTAACCGACCTGTTCCATCTAAGGCTTAAACTATCCATGCCGATTTGGTTTGATTTAGTACTTATACTTTCATTTGCCTGGACAGGTCTGCTTTTCGGATTCTTTAGCCTATGGGATATTGAACAAATCCTACTGAAATCAATGAAAAAGACAACAGTAAGGATTATCTCCGTTATGCTGCTGTTCATGGGAAGTTTCGGCATCTATGTCGGGCGGTATCTTCGTTGGAACAGTTGGGATATCATCACCGAACCTTTCAGATTAGCTTACGACATTGGCGACCGTCTTATCAATCCCTTTGAGCATCCCAGAACCTGGGGTATGACAATATTGATGGGTACATTTTTAAATATACTCTATTGGTCATTCCATTTAGTAAGAAAACGCAAATAATATATGGATACACAAAAACTGCAAGACTTTATCAATGAGTTTGATGAAGAGCAATTAAAAGAAAATGCTTTTTTCGGAATATATCAATATGGAGGAGGTTCGGATGAAAGTTACGTGGAAGCCAATAAAGAGGGTCTTCTTGTTTTTGCCATACAATTCTTAAAAGCAACTATAAAAGCCGAAGAAGCGCTTGCCAATTTTGAAATGTCCAGAGAGTTCCCCTTTAAAAATAAAGATAATTGGTATGATGAAGACTGTCAAACCCAAATTGATTATATACAATTAGCTGAAGAAAAGTCCAAATATGCACCGCAAAAAGAATATAAAGAAACCCTCCTTAATAAAATAGAAGCATACGGTTGTATCACCCTAATTATTACAGGCATAATCATACTTATTGTTGCTGCAGGTATCGGGGTTATAACAATGTTGAAATGGCTTTTCTGAAAAAATCAAAAACGACTATAATTAACGGATAGTAAACATGGATAGATTCAAATGGATAGCAATAGCAGTAATTCTTTTTTTCATTACTGTAAACACATCTTACTTCTGGAGTAAAGAAGTAGGCATATGGCTTATTCCATTGAGTTTACTCTTAGTAATTATTTACCTATGTTTTTTTATCCTGTTCTTTATACAAATATTTAAAGCTGCAAATGAAAAATTCAGTAATAATAAAAGATTATATACAATCATTTTACTGGTAATTGTATTGTTTCTTACAGCAATTCTGCCTAAAAACCCCAATAAATGGGAAGGTGAAAACCTGTTGGTTGCTGCACACAAAGGCGCAGCAAGTTGTTCAACGACTCTCAGGCTAAAACCGGACGGTAAATTCAAATATACATCTGTATGTTTTGGAATAGAAGAGACAAGGGGAACATATAAAATAAACGGGGACACCGTATTTTTTGAACCGACAAACGACAAAGAAATGTATACATTCGGGATTATCTGTTCAAATGATACCACACTTCGTTATCCGCCATATCCCGATGCTACCGGAATCGTCCGGTTATATAGAAACCGGACAGACTCCATCACCAGGGAATTATATATATTAACAAACAATTTATGCGGAACAGTAGTCAAAGAAGTCAAGTAGTCATCAGTTGCTTTGCAACTTAGAAGTCAAGTATTAGAAATAATTTAAAAATAAAACACTATGGGATTCGACATTAGTTATCATCCGATTAAAGAAGAAGAAATACAGGAATGGTATTTCAGGGCATTAGACAATCAATCGCACGTAGAAAAACTTATCGCCGAAAGCGGTATGCAGGATTTTTATGCTGACAAGTACAAGAATACGCTTTCCATTGGCAAAGAGACTCCGGACACGGAAGTGTTTGATAAAACACACGGATTCTATATTGCTATTGTACAAGGCTTCTTCCGGAAATACTTTTATACCAGGGGATCAGCCTTTTCTTTTTTAATGGAACAATTTCCCCTCTTTAAAGATTATACTAAAAGCTGGCAGGAAATTATCCCCGGCATCAAAAATCCGGCAAACAATAAGATCACAGAGAATTATTGTTCAGGCGTGTACATTCCGGCCGATGAAGTTGTAAAACTACTTAGGGGCTATATGGGTAGCAAAAACATCAACGAAATATTAACCGAATTCTACTCACATCAACGCCTGAGTGTCTTTATAAATGCATTGAAATTTGCTGAAGAAAACAATATGGGATTATTGGAAGCGACTGAAGTTGTAGAACCCAATCCGTTAGACCTGAACAATAGCAAAAGCTACTCCAATTTATTCAACTGCGACACTGAAGGAGCGCTTTTATATCAGGAAACCGCAATGGAACAGATCCGGGAGATCGAACGGCAAAACAATCTGCCGGAAGGAGAAATCAGTAAAAATGCCGAATATACAAAGACCGATGTGAATGAAACAGAACAAAAGGAAAAGAAAGGGTTCTGGAAAAAACTATTCGGCAAATAAGGTTCTAAAACAATCCATAATGAAACAATTATTTATATCACTACTGGGATTATGCATATTAGTATCTTGTGTACAACCCCAAAGAACAGAACAGCCAAAAGCTGAGCTGACAAACCCGGATGTATGGGATAAAGAAGCAACTACAAATATACGTCTGCGTCCGAAGTATGGTCATGCTCAAAAGTCAAAAGAACAAAAAAAGCTCGACGAAGATTTTATAAAAGAGACGCTCCGGCAGGAAGAGTTTAAAGGCAACAGAAGAGCAGCATCCGATTTCATGATAAAGAAAGGTTTTGACTACCTGTACAACGGAGACCTGAAAACGGCCATGTATCGTTTCAATCAGGCATACCTGTTAGACAGTCTCAATACCGATATTTATTGGGGATTTGGAGGCGTTTATATGACGCTGGAAAAATACGACCTGGCTAAAGATCAATATATGGAAGGGCTATCCATTAATCCGGAGAATACACACTTACTAACAGATTTAGGAAGCTATTTTTCCATACAATACCAGTTACTTCAAGGAGTTAATGAAGAAAAGGCACAGGCAAACCTGAATGCGGCAATTATGTGTATGACAAAGTCGTACACGATTGATGCCGGCGACCCGAACACGACGTTCAAGTTATCTGCATGTTATTTATTAAAAAACGACTGCGACAATGCCTGGAAATATTACGACGAATGTGTTGCTTTAGGAGGGGCACCGATTACAAACGAATATACTGAATATCTAAAAATGGCTTGTAAACGAAAAGAATAAAGATTCCGTAAAAACGCATAAGCTGTAATGAAAAAGAAATGGCTATTAACGGGCATAGTAACAACATTCATCCTTGTGGGAGCAATTGTATATTATTTCCCACACGAAGAAGAACTATGGCAAAAAAGGGAAGGCGACATAACCTATATAGAGAGCGATTACAAATTATATGAACAAATGCTGATTGAACGAAAATATAAACAGATTGATTGTTTACCATTCAGGAATGTTCAACTAAACGGGGTAGCAAATGTCTTTTTTATTAAAAGCAATCAGTCAAAAATATACTATGAAAAAGAGAATTACAAATTAATACAAGAAGTTAAAAACCAAACACTATATCTGGATTTTAAAGAAAACGGCACGTACGGGTATGTGTATGTTTATACACCTTATCCAATCGATACACTCAAAACGGTCAGTCAGGAATATATATCCGGTATGCTTGATATGTTTGGTTTCGAAAACGATAAATGTCATTTCATTGCCAATAATGCCTCTATGTGGCTTCATGAATGTGATCCAAGCAATATTCAGGCAACACTGTCGAATGGTTCTCTGGAGATTAACTCAATGTCCCATCATATAGATATTTCTATCGATATGTCGGAAAAAAGTAATTTCCGATTACATAATTACCAGCCAACAAATCTCGCGTTAACAATAAAATCACACAACAGTTTTTTTGAAATAGAGATAGACGATTGTACCCATATCCGGAAAATCGATCTGCAAGGCTCGTATGATAAACGTAGCAACCTTACGGTTAAATCCGGTCAACCCCAATTAAGCTGCGATACGCTTATATTACAAGCGGAAAATAACAGCCAGCTGCCACAACTCTCTATTCCTTACCAGACAACGATTCATTATAAGGAGGAGAACTTTTAACCGAAATTGCACAACCGCCACCAGGTGCTAATTTTTGTTTCAGTTTGGTTTTGTTTGTGACTTTGATTGTGCGTATTTTGTAACTCATCGGGTTTGTATCCCAGTCGGCATCTTTGGCATCTTCGTAGATGGTTGCCATGAATTTTGCCTTTGCCGGAAGGAAGCTGAAATCAATGACCGCTTCACGTGCGTTTTCGTTTGTGATCGCACCGACAAACCACTCGTCTTTTCCTTTCGCCTTACGAGCGGCCGTTATGTATTCGCCTGGTTCGGCTTCCAGATACCATGACTGATCCCAATCCATCGCTACATCTTTAATAAATTGGAACGCATCAAGGAATCGTTCATAGTTTTGAGGTAAATCGGCTGCCATCTGAAGCGGGCTATACATCGTTACATACAAGGCTAATTGTTTTGCCAGGGTGGTATGTACCCGGTTCGGATTATCTGGATTATAATAATCGAATTTGATCTGGAAAATACCCGGGGTATAATCCATCGGTCCACCAACCAAACGGGTAAATGGCAATATACAGGTATGGTTCGGATTATTTCCGCCCATCGATTCAAACTCAGTTCCACGAGCCGATTCCTGTGCTAACCAGTTCGGATATGTACGGCAGAGTCCGGTCGGACGTGTTGCTTCGTGTGAATTCAGACAGATTTTATGTGCCGCCGCTTTTTTAATTACACGCACATAGTGATTGTTCATCCATTGGCTGCTGCGCCACTCTCCGCGAGGAATGGGATAACCTACATAGCCGGTTTTTACTGCCGTGTAATGATTATCTGCCATAAACTGATAAGCTGCATCCAGTCTACGTTCGTATGCCGTTGCCGAAGCGGATGTCTCGTTATGCATCATCAAGCGAACATCTTTGCCAAGTGCATACTGCTGTAATGCTTTTACGTCGAAATCGGGATAAGGTGTTACAAAATCGAATACCTCCTCTTTTCCGAAACCGGTCCAATCCTCCCAACCAATATTCCACCCTTCAACCAGTACCTGGTCGAAGCCATGTTTAGCCGCAAAATCAATATAACGGCGGACATTTTCATTGTTCGCTCCATGTGTTTTATTGGGTGTTACTTTCGTATAATCCGTCACACCGAGTTTGGTATTGGGTAGATCGGCATAACTCCAGGAAGAACCATCGACAAACATTTCCCACCATACTCCGACATATTTTACCGGTTTAATCCAGCTTATATCTTCGTAAGTACACGGGTCGTTCAGATTCAGGATCGTATTTGACGCCAGGATATCACGTGCGTCATCGCTCACCAGAACCGTACGCCAGGGCGTATGGCAATCGGTCTGCATAAACCCTTTTGTTCCCAGTGCATCAGGAGCCAGGTGTGTGGACAAAACAAAATTCTTATCGTCCAACTCCAATTGCATCGCCGAATAATTAAGCAATGCCGCTTCATGGATATTGATATACAAGCCATCGGCAGACTTCATCATCAACGGCGCCTGAACCGCCAGGATTCCCTGATTATTGAACAGATTGTAATTCTCTCCTACATCCAGTTTTTTTTCTGCCTGTATTGCCCTGACTTCCGAGAGCAAACTTGTTGACGACTGGTACTCTTCCGTATTATAATCACCAGGCAGCCAGAACGCTTTATGATTACCTGCCAGAGGAAATGTTGTTAATTCCTCCTTGATATAAAAGAAGTTCAGGTGGTTCTGTTGAGGAAATTCATAACGGAAACCGATTCCGTCGTTAAACACACGGAAACGAACAATGACATGCCTTTCGGCAGCAGGTTGATTAAGATAAACAACCATTTCATTATGATGATTCAGGATTTCTTTGTTTTCACCCCAAACAGGTGTCCAGGTTTCTAAAGATGTAGAATAGGATACATTGCCTGTTTCAAATCCGTCTTTCAGTGAGAACCTGTCAGACCCGAGTTTTAGACCCAGTTTCCGGAAATCATCAGTAAAGATATCAATTCCCAACCGCCCCGATGTAATTACCGGTTTTCCCTTATATGTCATACTATAATAGGGAATACTGTCTTTCATGGAAAACTCTACGGAGATATTACCATCGGGCGATTTCACTTCCTCTGCCTGCATGCCGGTATTCAGGAAACAAAGGCATACTATCATACTTAAAATCCGCGTCATCATATCTTTCTGTTTTATTATTTTCTTATTGTAATTCCAATACCAATACACCTTTCGGAGCTATGGTTATATCTTTTTCGATGTCAATCGTTACTCCGGAGATAACATCTTTTCCCTTACCGAAACTTCCGGTTACTTCATGATAGCGTTTTACCGGCAATGTTTGCTTTTTATCAGAACCATTCAGGATAACCAATACGGTTTCTTCGGGCGATATGCGGGCATACACATAGCATTCATTCTCGTAATCAGACGCATAGTGCAGAAGTTTTCCCTCCGTCACAGCCTTACTTTTCTTCCGCCATTGAAGTAAGTTTCGAAGATAGTCCCAGGCTTCATTCTGCATATCGCTTCGTCCACTTTTTTCAAACTGATTGACCGTATCTCCCGGCCAGCCTCCCGGAACATCTTTGCGAAGGTTTCCATCACCGTCTTTCTTTTCGCCGGTCATTAATAATTCCGTTCCGTAATATAGCTGTGGAATCCCCCTGGTTGTCAACAGAAAAGCCAATGCCTGTTTATACCTGTCCAGAGTCTTTTCTTCTTTTTTCAGGAAACGGCTTGTATCATGATTGTCCAAAAATATCAGGATATTGGCCAGGTCCGCATACAAAAAGTCCTGTGCAAGCACTTCATAAAGAGCCCTCAACGGATTCCGACCGGTTCCGTCAACCGGAAATGCTTTTTCACACCCATTCATCAGGTTAAAATCCATTACCGTTTTCAGGTTCGTCTGTTGTTCGTTCAACATGGAGTTTTGTTGCCACCAGGCCAACGGACCGGAGCTGACATACCATGATTCGCCAACAATATTAAAATCCGGATATTCATCCTGAACGGCTTTGCACCAATGAGCCAAAAAATCAGCATCTGCATACGGATGCGTATCATGACGGATACCGTCTATCTGTGCATATTCAATCCACCAGATGCTGTTCTGGATAAGATAAGTTGCCAGGTGGGCATTACGCTGGTTCAAGTCGGGCATAGTCGGAACAAACCAACCGTCGACCAACCGGTCTACTTCGGAAGCCGGGGCATGCGGATCCATGACAGCGTATAAATCGTGCGATGTAGGAACGAAACCTTCCTGATGATTCAACCAGTCGGACGACGGGAAATCACCCATCCACCAATGATGGCTTCCACAATGATTATAAATCATATCCATCACGATTTTCATTCCTTTCCCGTGGATGGCTTCAATCAACATACGATAATCTTCATTCGAGCCGAAACGGGGATCAACTTTATAAAAATCGGTCGTCGAATATCCATGATACGAACCTTTGGGCATCCGGTTTTCAAGTACCGGATTGAGCCATATGGTAGTAACCCCGAGGTCCTCGATATAATCCAGATGTTTCATAATACCTGCGAAATCACCTCCGTGGCGTCCGAAAGTATCATCCCTTTCGATGGGTACATCATCAAGTATATCATTGGATACATCACCATTGGCGAAACGATCCGGCATAATCAGGTACATTACATCGGAAGCATCAAATCCCTGCGCTCCCATAGGCGAAATCCTTTCTTTCAGCTCATATTCTTTGATAACCTTCTTTTTGCCTTCGCTGAAATTAAACCGGATAAAACCGGGTTTAGCCTCTTCCGTTATGTCTATATATAGAAACAGATAGTTGGGGTTTTCAACTTTTACTACCTCTTTCAACCTCACTCCCGGGTATTCGAAAGAGACCTGGCTTCTGCCGATATCTTTCCCATATACCATTACCTGAAGTTCTGTATTCTTCATACCCGTCCACCAGAATGTAGGTTCAACACGACTTATATCCATTGCCTGTGCAGCAAATGAACATACCAGGATGATTGCTAATATAAAGATTTTTTTCATATGATAATATTTAATTTTTAACGCTAAGGTCATATGGAACTTGCATGAATAATTATTTTAATATTAAGTATTCGAAAGGTTGTAATTCCAGAACTTCTCCCAATGTAATATTCCGTTCGGTCGAAAGATTGATATACCGCTCACCTGACAAGTTTTCCGGAAGTGGCATATTCTGAATGGTATCCCGCGTATTTACGGCAATCAGGAACTTTTCCGTACCGGTATACCTTTCAAACAATAGTATATCATCATCCGGATACGTATTCAACTTTCCGCTACGTAAACCATCGTGATTGTTATGAATTGCAAGGATATTCCGGTATTCTTCGCGTAAACCGGGATTTGCACTCCAGTCGATATTGTTATAATGGAAGAAATTAATCCGTTCGGGATAGCCGGTTTCCTGTGAACCATACACCATCGGGCAACCGGGCAAAAATGTGATGATGGAAAAAGCCGCCATCGCCCCCCTCTCACTTACCCATTCAACAACCGGCGAGTGTTTGGCTGCTTCATCATGATTGGTCGTGAACCGTAATTTCAATTTGCCTTCCGGAAGATTTGCATATTCTTCATTATTGGCGGTAAACAAAGAATGCGCAGGTTCTTTTTCCTGATAGACTTTCCGCATCTGAACAGCAAAGTCCCAGGCATAATTCAAATCGAATCCGGCATCAAAATGGTCTTTACGCGAACCTTCTGCCAACATCAATAATTTCTTTCCCGGAATCGCCCGTAAAGAATCATTACATTGCTTCAGGAAGTCGAAAGGAACATAATCAACTGCGTCACAACGAAAACCGTCCACTCCTATTTCTGTTACCCAATACTTCATTGCATCAATCATTGTCAGGCGCATTTCCATGTTATCAAAATTCAGGTCTGCCACATCAGTCCAGTTAGTTCCTTCCGGATAAATAATATTTCCGAGGCTGTCCTGCGTATACCAGTCTTTATTTTTTATCCATTCATTATCCCATGCCGTATGATTAGGTACCCAGTCGAGCAGGACACCCATATTCCGGCTGTGTGCCTCTGTTACAAGCTGCTTAAAGTCTTCTTTCGTGCCAAATTCAGTATTTATTCCGTAATAATCTTTTACCGAATAAGGGGAATTTTTGGATTTTTCTTCCCCGATCGGATATACCGGCATAAACCACAACACATTGCATCCTAAATCCTGAATGGCATCCAGACGGGAAATTACCGCCTGAAATGAGTTTTCAGGAGCAAAGACCCTTGGGTTGACCTGGTAAATTACGACATCTTCCGGTTGCGGTACAGTATAGTTTATTTTCTGCTTTGTATTGCATGACGTAAACAATACCAGTAGAAAAAGGAAATATATTGTTCTCATAGTAAACTATATTTAATTTTATAACAAACAAGAGGATAAGCTAACAAGTAGTCAAAATAGTCAAGTAGTTATCAGTTGCTTCGCAACTTCGTAGTTAAGTAGAAATGCATTTACATTATTCTTAACTTCTTGACTACTAACGAGCATAGCGAGTGATAACTCCTTTGACTCCTGATTGGCATTATTCACTAAAATAAAGGCGGTATTCACCGGGAGACAATGAAATATTCTCCGTAGATGAGGATACGGTAATCTCCTGATTAGTGAAATAATCTTTCCATTTGCCGGCTTTCTCAAAGTTCACATTTTTCGTTACATCGACTACATCAAAATTAGCCATTGCAACCACATTTTTATCCGGTGAAACCAACGTTATATATTTAAATGGTTCCTCCAATTCATATGTAAAATCAGTAGTATTGAAAACTGCATTTTCTTTTTTAAGACGGATCATTGCCGCATATACATCATATAGTTCTTTTCTATCAGGCTCATCATAATAATCCCAACGGATGGGTTTCTTTTCAAGACGTCCTTCCTCTGCCGTAGAGCCCAGAAAATAATCATACCCGAGTTCACCGAATTGCCATATCATTTTTGGTCCGGGCAAAGAAAACAATAATACGGCCGCTCCGGCAGTGCGGTCAAGTCCGGTAGAAAGAGTCCTGACATTATATCCATTATAGTCTTTCCCATGTTGATTATTTTTGTACATCAGCCGTTCTTCATCATGGCTTTCCATATAAGCAACCAGGTTTGGCAATGTCCATCCCCGCTCTTTATATGCACCCCAGGAAATATCCGAATTCCACGACCCGTCGGTATTCTGTTGTGTCCAACCCATCGTGGCCTCATTCATACGGTAGTTCAGATTTCCCCACAATAACATTCCGTATTCAGCCAGCACTTTTTCCTCGCGATTATCAGTCAGGTGTTCCAGAATAACCAAAGCATTTTCATTGTGTCTCCAAATCCGGTCAGCTATCCGCTTCAAGATATTTATCCGTTCCTGATCATAATCCCATCCGTCACCTGAATTATTGGTAAAGCCTTTGGTAAAATCAAAGCGAAAACCATCGATTTTATATTCCTGCATCCAGAAAGTACAGACACTATCCACAAACTGTTGGGTATACTGGCTTTCATGATTAAAATCATATCCCCAGTAATAAGCCTGATTCGGAGAAGCCGTATTATACCACGGATTAGCCGAAGAAGGTTCGCCATTTGTATTTTGATACATCCTTACCATAGGACTCTGCCCATAACTATGATTCAATACCATATCCATGATTACAGCTATTCCGTTCTGATGGCAGGCATCAATAAAATCTTTATAATCGTTGTTTGTTCCGTAAATTTTATCCGTAGCAAAATAGAAAGACGGGTTATACCCCCAACTATCATTCCCTTCAAATTCATTAAATGGCATCAGCTCAATGGCATTCACACCTAATGATTTGAGATAAGGCAATTTTTCCTGTACTCCTTTAATGGAACGTTTTTCCGTAAAATCGCGTATAAGAAGTTCATAAATAACCAGGTTATCAACATCTTCGATTTTAAAATTCCCAACCTGCCAGTTATAATTATCCTGTTTTGTACTTACAACCATTGCAATTTCCGACGTTTTTCCGGTCGGATAAGCGATCAGGTTAGGATAGATATCCGCAGGTATATTTGCATCATAATACGGATCGGATATTTTGTTCGCATACGGATCGGCAATCCGTATCTTATTATCAATCAGGTATTGGCACACATACTCTTTATCTTTTTCCAATCCGCCGATTTTCAATTGAAAAAGATTCCCGTCCTTATTCATCTTATAATCTTCGGATACGGTCCAATCATTAAAGTCTCCGATCAGATAAATACTTGTTTTTCCGGGAGCAAAAAGGACAAAAGCCAGCGAATCCCCACTGATACGGGTAATTCCTTCCCGATAAGTCTTCTGGGCTGTCTGTTCTTCTCCCCCACCCGGATTTACAGGATCATCATTGTCGTCGGAGCAGGAAAACCACAGAAAAGGAAAAAGACAGAGATAATAATATATATATTTCTTCATTGTGCGCCTGGTTTTATATTATCCGGAAGATGTGCCAGGCATTGGCACATCTTCCGGATGGATCTGGTTATTAAAATGTACCTGTTCCGGAGTTGAAGTCCAATACGACTTTCTTTCCGGCTTCAACACTGGTACGTGCCTGGTCTCCACCATTTCCCCGGTAGGCAATCTTACCGTCCAGAATGACAAATTCCATCCTCCACCAGTCATTGCCGACAGGAGCGATATCTGATGCAGCGTATATACGCAATTCACCGTTTCCGGTTGTTGTACATGTCATCACCTGGTTCTCAACTGTAAATGGGTACGTAGTGATATCCCAACTTCCGAAGCAATCGCCGATACCATAGACTTTTGCCGGCTCAATTGAAATCCTGCCGTTTTCCATATCTACATAAATCATATACATACCACTTTCGGCAACATATGCGTTCCCATCTGAAACAGTATATCCTATCACTTCACCCAGGCTATTGAAATCACCATCCCACTCACGTTTCGTACACCATTTGAAACCTTTCCCGGCTGCAATATAACGTACTGCCCAGAAATGACCTTCATAACCGTTCACCGGTGTCATTTCAACAACTCCGCCGGAACTCCAGTCCCAACTACCGAAATCGTCGCCGATCATATACAAAGCCGCAGCATCCGACGGACATTCGACTTCTGTCATGGTACAGCTATTATCAGCAGCTATTTCAAATTCGTAGCATAAATTCACTGTTGGATCTTTCAGGAAGTCGAATTGTTTTCCGTTTCCGTTATCATTGATAATCAAATTTATCGGGCGGTTTACCGGAACTGTAATCGAATACCAACCCTCACTATTCGCCGCCAGCGTAGTACCTGGCCAGCTTCCATATACTTCGGACTCGCCCCAGGCATATACGGCATATTCACCCCAGTCGCCGGAAACAACTTTGAAACGGATCGTCAATTCAACCGGTTCCCATTCCTCACCTTCATCCCTTTTGGATAACATAGATTCCACATTGGAAGTAACTGTAAATGCCGTACTTCCCGGAATAGTTCTTTCTGCTACTATCCTGAAAAAGAGTGTTGCAGGATCTTTCTGCCCCGATTCGTCATTATTGACTCCAAAATCGTCTACTGCCCAGCTATATAGTTCGGCAGCACTAAGCGCCCGAAGGTAAACATCCGTACCAAGTACGACCGTTTTGATCGTTCCGGAAAAATCTTCTCCATCAGAAACCTGCAATATATAATTAGCAGGAATATCCTTACCAAAATTAGCCCGGCTCCACGTCAATACCGAATAGAAAAAGTCAGGTAATTCTTCCGTTACCACAAAGGTGGTTGCACCTTCGACCGTAAGTACAGGCGCCACGGGATCTTTTTCTTTGTCAAACATCTGCTCCTGGTCATAATCACATGCAGTGAGAATCAGCAGGAAAGCAAATAAAAATAAATTTATATTTTTCATAATCTCATTCAGTTTAAGCGTTATTTAAAAGTTCCGGTTCCCGCGTTAAAATCAAGGACAACCGTTTTACCTGCATCTACAGTGACACGATCCTGATCATCACCGGTTCCCCTGTAAACAATGACTCCGTTGATCGGAACAAACTCCATTCTCCACCAGTCACTACCGACAGGAGAAATATCGGAAGCGGCATAAATGCGTAATTCGCCGGAAGCGGCAGTTGTCGCTTTCATTGTTTTTCCATCCGCTTCGAACGGATAAGTTGCCGTATCCCAACCACCGAAACAGTCACCCATACCATATACTTTTGCCGGTTCAACAGATATCCTGGCATTCACCATGTCGATAAATACCATATACATCCCGTCTTCCTTAACAAACGCGTTTCCATCGTCGGTATAGAAACCAATATCCTCGCCCAAACTAAAGAAGTCACCACTCCATTCGCGTTTAGAACACCACTTGAAACCATTTCCTGCGGTAATATAACGTACACACCAGAAGTTTCCTTCATAGCCGTTAACAGGTATCATTTCTGCTACGTCGCCGGAACTCCAGTCCCAGTTACCAAAATCAGCGCCAATCATGTACATTTCAGTGGGGTATGCATCAGGCACATTATAAGGTGTAACCGACAGAGATATAGTATTTGAATAAACTTTATCCGGAGGAATCGTCACAGACGGGTTTTCCAGTGCAATCGTTGCCTGTATACGCATCAGGAGGTTCACCTTGAGAGGCATATCATTCGCATCAAGCCCGTTGAAATTATCGATCACCCATTTGCTTAAATCGGAACAGGTCAGCGCTTTACTATAAACATCATTCCCAACCGTTACTATATAAGAATCTGAAAAAGATTCGTTCGTTGCCATTTCTATGGAATATTCTACCAATATATCCTGTCCGAAATCAGATTTCGTCCAGTTCAGCACAACAGGTGTAAGGTTTATATTTGATTCGTCTACCACAATATCTGTGAAACCTTCATAGCTTAACGCCGAAGGCACGACATCGGCTGTCGATTTGGCATACATCTGGTCTATATCCGTATCACATGCTGTGAACGAGATGCAGAACAACACCAATAGTATAAATATATTTAATTTATTTGTCTTCATAATAACATCAATAATTAGGGTTTTGTGTCAAATTAGGATTCGCCATAATATCCGAAGACGGAATAGGATAAATATTGTAATGAGAACTAACCGAACGTCCATTGCGGATACCGCCTTTCCATTCCCAAATATAGCCGGAACCGGAGAACATATTGAAACGAACCAGGTCTGTCCGGCGATGTCCTTCCCAATACAATTCAAAACCTCTCTCGTTGAGGATGTCCACGAGTTCTACATTACTAAAATTCTTATAGTTATTATCGGAGTTCCCGAAAGCCCTTTCGCGAACTTTGTTGATATAATCCAATGCTGTAGATGTAGAACCGGTATCTCCCCGTTTTACGGCTTCTGCATAAATAAGGTACATTTCAGCTAGGCGGAAAACCGGAAAATCATTGTCGGCATAGGTGATGTGGGAACCATAATTCCAACTCCCATCGGCATTGATAATAATATTACGCCATTTATAGGTAGCAAGCCCTTCTTTATAACTTACCGCATTTTCTATTGACGGCGTTTCTCCCACAAACAGATTTCGCTTGTCACCATCCGCAAACTTTTCCGTAAACTCTTTTCTGGCACGATAACCACTCCAGTTCGCATTATCCCGGATTCCGTAATGATGCAAAAGGTCTGCATAATCGGCCTGGTAATCGCTATTGGAACCACAATTAATCAGGAATGTAGACCCTCCGTAATTACGTGTATTCTCACCATCGTAATTAATGGAGAAGATCACTTCCGGATTATTCACATCATTATTTGCCAGGAACAATTGTTCGTAATCGCTTTTCAGGGAATAACCCGCATTAATCACCTTTTCAGCATATGTTGCAGCTTCGCCGTACATAGACGTTCCGGTATATACTCCCGCATTCAGGTATAATCGTGCGAGCAAAGCCCACGCAGCGCCTTTGTCTGCCCGCCCGTATTCATTCGTCCGGGCATCTTTCAGCAAACCATTGTCCGCAATATCTTTCAATTCGCTTTCAACATATGTAAACAATTCTTTCCTGCTGATTTGCTCCGGAAGGATATCAAGTTCCGTTTCCTCTGTTACAAAAGGAGGATTCCCGAACAAATCCATCAGCACCCAATACTGAAAAGCACGTAAAAATCTGGCTTCCGCACGATAGTAACTTATTTCCTGCACTTCCGTCGGGCTAAAACCTTTTCCGCTGACTTCACCTTCGGTCGAGTTACGTAAAAACTCATTTACATACATAATATTCATGATACACCGGTTATACATTCCTTTTGAAAAAGGATTTTCCGAAGAAAAATTGATATTGTTCAACCCGGGGATTCCTTCATCCTGCCAGATACAATGGGCTTCGTCTGTAGGTAACTCCTGATGATTGAAATACATCCTCACAAAGTCAGCATACTGACCCTCGTCCAGTCCCGAGATATCCGGCTTTCCGGAAGGACCTTCATTTCCGGACAAAGCATTTGCGGCATATACTTTAACTATTGCGCCTTTATAACCTTCAAAAGTCGAGTATACATCGTCTCCTGTCGTTTCATTTTCCGGAAATCTATCCAGATCGTCGAAACAGGAAGATAGTAATACCAGAAAACCTGTTATAAAAACAATTGACTTGATAATATTATTTATTTTCATGATAACATATTTTTTTTAAAACCACTCTTCTTTTTTGATATTAGAAATTTAGATTCAGACCTAAACTGAATATCCTCGGATTCGGATAGAAATTGTTGTCGATTCCTCCTGCAATTTCGGGGTCAATACCATCATAGTTCGTAATCGTAAAGACATTCTGTACGGAGAAATTCAAAGCAAGGTTCATTATTTTAGCAACACGTCCGAAATTATATCCGATATTGAGATAATCCATTTTCAGGAACGAAGCGTTCGAGAGATAATAATCCGACATCAGGTTACGGTTGTAGAACTGCGTATTATTAATGTCGGTCACCGTATTCATGAGGAAATTATTGGGGTTCAACACCTGCGAATAGTTTCCAAGGTCGGAGTATACATTATTATATACATAGTTTCCAATATTGGCACGGAGGGATGTAGATAGCGACCAGTTTTTCCAGGTCAAACTCGTATTAAATCCCATAATCACATCCGGCTCGGGAGTATGAACGAAATATTTATCTTTTTCATTGATTGTACCGTCACCGTTTAGATCGGCAAAAGCGCCTTCGATAGGTGTTCCGTTATCATAATAAAGTTGTTTGTAAAGATAGAACGTATTGGGTGCATGACCTACGGAATGTATCTGGACAGTATTACCCGTACCACCCGAAATGCTCCCGGTCGTTACACCTACATAATCCGAATTACCACTCTCATTCAAAGTCAGTTTGGTAATTTTCGAATAGTTATGTGAGATATTATATCCCAGGTCCCATCGTAAATCCTTTGTACTGACAGCCACAACATTGAGGCTGATTTCATATCCGTTGTTCATCATGCTGCCGATATTCTTTACAATCATATTTGTAAAGTTACTTCCCATCGGCAGGTCAATGTTATTCAACAAATTCTTTGTATCCTTATGATAATAATCGACACTTCCCGATAAACGGTTATCAAAAAATCCGAAATCCAATCCGACGTTTGTAGTAGCAGTTTCTTCCCATTTACGGTCTTTATCATATCCACCGGGACGCCAACCCTGATAGAATGTATCTCCTATCTGATATTGTGCCGTCAGGTCACTCAACGCATATCGTGCCAGGTACTCGTAATTCCCTATTTCCTGTTGTCCTGTCAGACCGTATCCCAAACGAAGTTTCAGGTTAGACAGCGGCTCAACATCTTTCAGAAAACCTTCTTCACTGATTCTCCATGCAAAAGCAACAGACGGGAATGTACCCCACCGGTTATCTTTACTGAAGCGGGAAGATCCGTCAAAACGAATCGTTGCAGTCAGCAGATATTTTTCCATCAGGTTATAATTTATACGCCCGAAAAACGAAATCAATGTATTTTGTTTGACCGTCTGCGGATAAGTCGGTTCACTAACGATATAATCGCCATCGTAATTTGTAGTGTTAAAACTATGGTCTGTCGTCTTCCAGTCCTGGTATGTGTAGCCACCCATTGCTTCCAGGCGGCTTGTAGAAAAATCTTTCGCATAGTTCATATAATACTCCAGCAAAAGATTTCGTTTATCCTGTTCGTATTTCGAACGTTCACCGCCCTGTGTATATTTGTTCGGGGCCCATTTTACTGTCACTACATCACCTTTCCCTTCCGATACATCATAACCCAGATTTAAATTGGCTCTCAAATCAGGCAGAAAGTGAAACTTATAATCAAACTGTACATTACCAATACTACGCATCACCGTCCCTTCATCATCCTTACTGTTAAGTAATGCTACCGGATTATATGTTGCTAATGTATTCGGAAGACCGGAATTTCCACTCATCCATGTATAGTAACCATTGAACTCATCATAACCATCTGCTTTTACAGGCTGGGTCGGATCCATACGAAGTGCGGCACCAATAGCATCATTATTACCAAAGATAGATTTGGTGTAGGTGCCTTTGAGATTTATATTTACAGATAAATGATTATCAAAAAACGCAGGGGATATATTGACAGAAGCCGTACCACGTTTCATGTTATCCGTTTTAAGGATACCATCATTGCTCATGAATCCCCCGGAAACACGATAAGGCAGGTTTTTGCCGATACTTCCACTTACATTCAGATTATTATCAGTCGTAAATGCTGTACGGTAAATTTCATCCTGCCAGTTTGTATTGGCTGTTCCCAGATAATTGATATATTCCTGCGTTGCAAAGACATTGGATGTAACAGCCTCCCTGAATTGGTCGGCATTCATAACATCCACCTTTTTGGCTATCGTTGAAATTGAATTCTGAGTTGAGAAATTCACTTTCAGCTTCTGTCCCTTTTCTCCTTTTTTGGTAGTAATAATGATCACCCCATTTGACGCCCTCGAACCATAAATGGCTGTTGCCGATGCATCCTTCAGGATATTCATTGATTCAATATCGTTCGGATTAATGGTAGACAACACGTCCGAAGATCCGGAGAAATTATCCGAGTTAAGGCTGCTCACATCCAGAGGTACTCCATCAAGTACGATCAACGGATCATTAGTTGCCGACAATGAAGCTCCGCCCCTGATGCGGATGCGGCTTCCGGCTCCGGCACGTCCTCCGTTAGATGTGATCTGTACCCCTGCAACTTTACCACTAATCAATTCTGCCGGAGAAGTTGCAAGCCCCACATTGAAATCTTTCTCTCCAATAGCAGTAATAGAACCGGTCAAATCTTCTTTCTTCATCGTTCCGTATCCGATAACAACAACTTCATCAAGCAGTTGAGTATCTTCCAACAAGTTAATTTTCAAAAACTGCTGACCGGTATAAGTAAAGGTCTGCGTCAAATAACCGATATAACTAATCCGGATGACGCTGTTTTGCGGGACATCATTTAACTGGAAATTCCCATCAATATCCGTCACTATTCCGTGAGTAGTTCCCTGAACAATCACACTGGCGCCTATTACAGGCTCGCCGGTTTCATCAACGACTTGTCCCTTTATTATTCCTTGTGCGTAAGAAGCTATGTGGAATATAAAAAGGAACAATAACATTAGAGTAGATTTTTTTTTCATGTTTTTCATACATTATTGAATTTACGTGATTTTTTTAAATGCTGATATTACGATGTAGAACAAATATACCGGCAGGCAGCAGCAATGATTTTTTTTAGAGAGAAAAAGTAAAGAAATCAAAAAACAGGAAAGACGCAACACATTATCTTACAATTAAATAATTGCAGTGTTTTTTTTTAAGAAAGTAAACAAATTATAGTGATATTGAACTACGAAGGCATGAAATCAATCAAAAATTTAACACTTTACAGGTTTTAAATGTTAATGATTTTCGCGTCCGATTTTCATAACGATATCTTCAAATTCGTCATTCGGGACAATCGATTTTTTCCTATATTTAGAACGGTAATTATAAATTGTAGTAATAGAATACCGGAGGAAATTTGCGATTTTGGCACTATCTGTTATGCCCAAACGGATCAGGGCAAAAATGCGCAATTCCACCGTCAGGCTATTTTCCGGTTTCGGTACAATCCGGTCTTCCTTAGCCAAAAGATTATTAAACTGATCCACAAAATCAGGAAACAGATTCAGGAATGTACTGTCAAAATTCTGATAGAACTCTTTCAATTCATCCTCAATAATCTGGGACGACTTGAGCATCTCATACAATTCTTCCAGCTTACGGGAGGCCGCTTTTTTATTCAGTGACCTGCGATAGGCCTCCAGCTTTTCGATATAAAGTGAACATTGGTTAAGGAACCGGCCGATATATTCATCTTTGATTTGGTCCGTTTCCGACAAATGGTGATTTATTCTCTTGAGTTCTTTATTTGCCTTAATCACTTCACGGCGTGTTACGGCCAGCTTTTTCATTTGCCGGAACAGATAAAAAACTACTCCTGCCAGAAACAACGAGAGAATGACAATTATCACAATCGTAATTTGTAGTCTTTTCTGATATCTTTCCCTGTCTTGTTCAAAAGCCGTATCAATAATCGGAAGAATTTTAGAGATCTGGACATTCCTCAGGCGAGCATTGTAAAAATTAGCATCTTCCATGCTCTTTTTTATATAACGGTTCGACCGGTTTATATCACCCTCATTCAGAAGAAGATAAGCCAGTTTGCCCAACGATACATTCTCCTTCACGGAAGCCTGGATATCTGCTATGGCAGACCGGATCAGGTATTCTTTTTGCCGGCCATCATCTCCCTTCAACTCATACATTGTTGCAATCAGCGATGTCAATATGGCATAATCACGCGTATTGCTCTCCAGTTGCGGGAGATAAGGCAACAAAGCCTTTTCAGCTTCTTCAAACTTCCTCATTTCAATGCATTTACTGCCATAGTTTATGTCGTACGAATAAGTACTTTTGGGAATCGCCATCAAGGCAGAATCCTGATAGGTATCCTTCAGAGATTTATATTCCAGATAGTCGTCGTTTGATGAATATTCGCTCCAATACGAATACAATTCGGAAAACGAATTATAGTACGCACCCAACTGGTCACCACTTAAAGTGCTCTTATCAATAGACTCTAATAATGATTGGGCCTGATAAAAACTGGCAAAAGTAGAATACATCCTGGCCAGCTGCATTTTACATTCATTTATCCAATAAATGTTATTTTCCTGTTCCGATATTACCAAATGTTCCTGTACATAATATAAAGCCGAATCAAAAACGTAGGCCTCATATTCTTTAAACAGCTGATAGCAGGTCTCATGCAAAACTTCTGAAGTATTACTTTCCACCAGCTGCGTCTTCAATGAAATCAAGTTCAGTTCTTTATTCCGGTCATATATAGGTTCTTCTTTGATCGTTTTATCCAAAACTATAATTAAAGAATCGGAATGAGCCTTTCCATAGGAAAAAACTGTGGTAAATGATAAAAGCATCAGAAATAGTATCTTTCTAGTAAACATACCTTTAGTATTATTCTAATGAAACAAACATACTTAAAATATGTGGAATTTACAAATGTTATCATCATATTTCATATAATTCACATCTCTTACCAATTTGCATACTATAAAAAGACCCTAATGTAAGCAATCTTATCCGGGATGATATAGCAAATAAATATAAAATGTTAATTTTGCTATCGATTAACATATAACCAAATATGCACAAAAACATTTTATTTGCATTCATATTCACACTAAGCATCTGCTTTTCATCCTGTACAAAAGAGAATGCCACTGAAAACACCAACTCTGAATTCATCACAGTGCAGTATAAAACAGACGACTCTATTTTCCCGAATCCGGAACGCGGCCTGTATACTCACCGCGGATACGAAAGCAGTTCAAAACCAATTACAGCCAATGAGCTAAAAAAGCTACGTCAGGATAACATTACGTTGGTTTTCACATCATACCATCTCAAAGATTTTGTCACTCAACCCATCAGTGACAATGTGCTGAAACTAATTCAGGACAATTTCGATACATTACGTGCCAATGGGATGAAAGCCGTTTTACGGTTCGCCTATTCCAAAAGTTCAAGCGCTTCAATCTACGATGCCAATCAGGAGATTGTATTAACACATATCACACAGCTGAAACCGCTTTGTGAAAAGAACAAAGATGTGATTGCCGTGACGGAAGCCGGATTTATCGGCGCCTGGGGCGAATGGTATTATTCGACATATTATGGCAATAAAGGCAATCCTGATTATGATAAACGTCGTATTATACTTAATGCCCTGTTAGACGCGATGCCGAAAGAACGCATGATCAGCCTGCGTACCCCCTTATTCAAAACCAAAATGCTGAATATAGGTTTTGATGAACCGCTAACTGAGAAAGAAGCATACAATCAAACTCATAAGGCCCGCCTGTCGCACCATAACGATTGCTTCCTTGCCAACGAAAGTGATATGGGTACGTACAGAGTAGAAGGCGACCGCGATTACACTGCAAGCGATAGCCGGTATACGTGTGTAGGTGGCGAAACATGTACGGAACCCACTACTTATTCAGCATGCAAAGCAGCAATAGAAGCCATGAGCACATATCACTGGTCATATATCAATATCAACTATCATGAAGGCATCTTAAACGACTGGAAACAAAAAGGATGCTTCGAAGATATACAAAAACGTCTGGGATACCGTTTTGTTTTGACTCAGGCACAACACCCCAAAGAAACAACTGCCGGAAGCAATTACGAATTAATGCTTACGATCGAAAATAAAGGATTTGCAGCTCCATTTAACCCCCGTAAAGCTGAAATCCGGTTCCGCTCGGTAGCTACCGGAGAAATTGTATACACGCATGAAATGGAAGCTGACCCTCGATTCTGGTTTAATGGAACCCATGAGATCCATGAAAAGATAAAACTACCAAAGAAAATGGAAGTCGGCGAATATGAAGTATTACTATTCCTGCCCGACCCTACCGAATCATTGTATGAACGTCCTGAATATGCAATCCGGTTGGCAAACAAAGACACATGGGAAGAGTCAACCGGATATAATAAGCTCTTTATACAAACAATCGAGTAGTATCTAATTGACAACAGAATTGGAGCGAAGCGGAAATCGGCCATAGTCCAAAATAGCCATGATTATAATTTGCGAAAATCTGAGCTTTAATAAAAACACCATTATGCACAAAATATTTATTATAGCCATCTTAAGCCTTTATTCCGGTATATTTTGCCAGGGACAAAAAACAAACGCAATACCTTTTGAAGAAATAAGCACAGAAGAACCGGATCGAATAGTTGCAGCCATTGACACAATGTCTCTGACTTGCGATACCTTTTATCTGGTTCCGTATTATGATTATATAGACATCTACGATTTTGCATGTATCTACTTTGATAATAAAGGACAATTAAGAAAATACAGCAGACAATTGAACTTTAATGATGGAGGTCAAGATCATATCGACTTTTCAGCCTACTATGACCTTCACGGTGATTTGGTTTACATTACATACCAAAGTGGAAACAATTGTGAAGATGATGCCGGTTATTTTTATGTTCATCAGGGACATATTGTTGGCTACGATTATGACTGGGATTGTGGTTGTTGTGAGGATGATGTCACAGAAGAAGATATGAGCATAATCCGGCCCGAGATCGGCGCTCCATTAGAAAAAACAGTTGACGAAAACTGGTCTTTGAAGCGCTTTATATCTGCCCGGACCTTACTGGAAACGATACATAGTCCGGAATACGGCAGACATGATGAATTTGATGAATAAATAATTTTTCCAGATTTTTGCCAGAATGTTTTATTAGCTTTGTCTATAAATTTGCTTTAAAATGAAGATCCTGATTATTGAAGACGAAGATTCTTTACGCGAAATTATGAGCCGGTCGCTAGAGAAACAACTCTACATAGTAGAAAGCGCTGCCGACTATCAAAGCGCTATGGATAAAATCTGCGATTATGATTACGATTGTATCATCCTGGATATCATGTTGCCTGGAGGCAGCGGTCTGTCTTTGCTCGAAGAACTCAAAAAAATGCGTAAGAGAGACAGCGTGATCATTGTCTCAGCTAAAGATTCCATTGAGGATAAAGTGAAAGGACTTGACCTGGGAGCAGATGATTATCTGACGAAGCCTTTTCATCTGGCAGAACTAAATGCACGCATAAAAAGTGTTATCCGCCGCAAACAGCAAGAAGGCGAAATGAATATCACCTTATCCAATATAACCGTGTATCCTGACCGGCATGCGGTTTACGTTGACGATGCAGAGCTGGTATTAAACCGTAAAGAATTCGACTTATTATATTATTTCATTACCAATCCGGGACGGTTAATCAGCAAAGTGGCATTGGTCGAATCTGTTTGGGGCGACTATATCGACCAGGCCGACAGCTTCGACTTTATATATAGTCAGGTAAAGAATCTCAGGAAAAAACTCAAAACAGCAGGAGGCATACCCGAAATTAAAGCTGTATATGGCTTCGGCTATAAAATGACTGACGAAGAATGACTGCTAGTAGAAAGGTAAAAGAAATAATCGCATGAAACTAAGACACTATACAATCCGTAATCTGTCTGTTCCATTATTAATCATTATGGTAGCATGGGCATGTATGTTTTATTTTCTCATCCTGCATGAAGTCAACGATGAAACAAATGACAGCCTTCAAAACTACAAAGAAATTATTATCAAGCAATTCCTGGCCGATAGTACCCAGTTATCAAGCAAACCGGATGTTATGACAAGATATTACATTCGTCCTATTCCTGCAGAAGAAGCGAATCTGGCCAAAGATGAATTTTATGACTCCACAAAGTTGATTGAAATAGAAATGGAATATGAACCCATCCGGGTACTACGGACTAACTTCATGTCGTCCGGTGGCAACTATTACGAATTAAAAATCGAGACTTCCACATTGGAGAAAGAAGATTTGATAGAAACGGTTTTCTGGAGTATTGTCTTATTATATTTTTTGTTATCAGCTTGTATTTTATACGTGACCCAATTCGTCTTTAAAAAAAGTTTCAAACCTCTCTATACGATTCTTAAATGGCTGGATAACTTTCACCCGGGCAAACCCATAAAACCACTAAAAAATGAGACTGTAATAGATGAATTTGCTATACTCAACAAAGCTGTAACAGAAGCTACCAACCGTAGTGTTTCACTTTACCAACAACAAAAACAATTCGTGGAAAATGCATCGCACGAACTGCAAACACCTCTTGCTGTCTGTGTAAATAAACTGGAGTTATTAAGTGAAAATCCTGATTGTACGGAAGAACAATTAGCTGAAATAGAAGGACTGCACACAACTTTACAGGGAATCATTAAGCAGAATAAATCGCTCCTGCTTCTTTCACGCATTGACAACAAACAGTATACGGAATCTAAAACAATACACATAAACGAACTCGCAAAGAAAATTGTAGAAACTTTCTCGGAAATATATGAAAAGAAAAATATACGTGTGACTATTATTGAAAAAGAAACATTAACTTTTGAGATGAATGAATCACTGGCCGCCACCATGTTAACAAATCTGGTAAAAAATGCGTTTGTTCATAATATATCCGGTGGAGATATAAATATCATCATCACAAACCGTAATTTTACGATTGAAAACAGCAGCGGGCAATCCGAATTAGCGAAAGAAAAACTATTCCAACGATTCAATAAGCAAACAAATCGTCCGGACTCAACCGGACTTGGGCTAGCCATTGTTAAATCGATAGCTTCAATGTATGAGATCGATATTCAATATAATTATTACGGCCGTCACCAGTTTATTTTAACATTTAAATAATCAGGATTCCCAATTTTTTCCCAAATCAGGCTTTTTCTTTGCAATATAAATTAAAGAAAAGGCAATGAAAAAAATAGTTCTGATATATATATGTTCATTATTTTCTGTGGTATTCGCTATCGCTGATAATGAAATGGTCACAAGTGATACTTCGCAATTACCATCTGCAAGCCAACAATTTATCACAAAATATTTTGCAGACACCGAAATAGCCCACATCGTTATCGAAAAAAACTTTTTCAGGATAACAGGCTATGAAGTATTCCTTACCAACGGGGTAGATATCGAATTTGATAATTCCGGTACATGGACAGAAGTTGACGGCAATCATAACGAGATACCGAAAGCGCTCATCCCTGAAGAAATTTCAAACTACATTAATCGCAATTATGCATTAAATAAAATTTCAGCCATTGAAAGGGAAAGTCATGGATTCCAGATAAAACTAAACAATGGGATTGAACTTATCTTCGACCGGAATGGACATTTTAAAAGGATAGACGACTAATAATGGTTAATTATAAATTAAATATAACATGTCGATTCAATCGACTCATAAAAAAAGAAACGTATGAAAACAAAAGCATTTTTATTAGCTTCGCTGGCATGTGCCATATTCGCATGTTACAGCTGTAATGATGACGACAACAACTATCAACCGGATGATATCGTTTTAAGGACTTTTGAAACCAAGTATCCGGATGCATCGAGAATCGAATGGGAAAATAAAGCAGGTTATAAAGTCGCTGATTTCCGTCTTGACTCCTACGAAACCGAAGCCTGGTTCCAAAACGATGGAAGCTGGTTGTTAACAGAAACCGATATCCCGTATAACAACCTGCCACAGGTTGTAAAAACCAGCTTCGAAGCCGGCACCTATGCTTCATGGCGGATTGACGACGTAGACAAACTTGAACGCCCCGATGTAGAAACAGTTTTCGTAATTGAAGTTGAATCCGGTAACCAGGAAATCGACCTTTACTATTCCGAAGATGGTACCTTGATAAAAGAAATCAATGATGAGGGAAATAATATATACGAACCGATCCCTGTCATAGAGTCAATTATCGAAGATATCAACAAGAAATATCCTAATGCTAAAATCCTCGATATCGACAATGAAAATTCACATCTCGAATTTGATATTTTGCACGACAGTACGAAAAAAGAAGTTGTATATTCAAATAACGAATGGATATATACAAAATGGGAAGTACGTCAATCACAGGTGCCGGAGGTTGTAATGACAGCACTGAAGAATAGCCAGTATAATAATTACAGAATCGATGACATCGACATATACGAAAAAGCAGACGGATTATTTTATGTCTTTGAATTAGAATCAGGAAATCAGGAAATCAAACTGACAATCAAATCTGACGGTACAATTAGTTAAGAATCTGTTTAAACAAACCCTTCAAAGAATAAACGCCTTTTTTATGTAAAGGCGTTTATTTTTTATTGCTGTCGTCTTATTCAAAACCATGTTCTACTGTGAATTTATATTAAAAACAAAACCATTTTCAACCACTGATCTCTTTTTGATTACTTTTAGTTACTTTTGCATTTTCAATTATATTAGTCGTTTTGGCTATGGCCGATTTTCAATTGGCTATAGCCGATTTCCGATTGCTGCTAAGCAGCGAATGATATTTCCGGCAGTGGCACATAATCAAAGCTAGCTTTGCTTCTGCTCACCTGCTTAACGAAAACATTGATTTAAAATAGCATATGAAAAATCAGCAGCATTTTTACTCTAATCAATATGTCCATCTTGGGATAATCATGATTGTATCTGTCTTTTCATTTTTCATCAACAATCAAATTATTCCGGCAGACCTAATGGAATCCAGAAACTTAGCCACTGCACAGGAAATGGTTAAGTATGGAAATTATTTGCTTCCGACAATGAATGGCGAACCAAGGCTGGAAAAACCTCCATTGCCAACTTGGATTGCCGCTGCTATTGAACACGTTGCACCTCATAACCTGGTTATTCAACGATATGCTGCGGGAATCGCCGCTACTTTACTGGTAATCTTCCTCTACCTGTTCGTATCACGACTTACGCGGAATAACCGGACGGGATTGATAGCATCCCTTATTCTGGCGACCTCTTTTAACATTATATTAATGGGTCGAACGGCAACATGGGATATTTACACACATTGCTTCATGTTAGGCGCCATTTACTTTATAACAATTGCCTTCGAAGAAAAAGGCGCCCAATGGAAATATTTCCTGTTAACGGGCCTTTTTACAGGGTTATCATTTTTAAGTAAAGGACCGGTTTCATTATATGCATTGTTCCTGCCGTTTCTCATCAGCTATATAATCGTATATCGCCCTTCCCTAAAAGAAAAAAAAGCGGCGCTTGCAGGCATGATACTTCTGGCTGTTATAGTCTCATGCTGGTGGTATGGATATACCTATCTCTTTCATCAGGATTTTGCAGTAGACATTGCAGAGAAAGAATCATCCTCATGGTTAAATCACAATGTACGCCCCTTATATTATTATTGGAAATTTGCAGCCGAAGCTGGTATCTGGGCGCTATTCTGGATTACAGCCATTGTTTACTTTTTCATGAACAAACAAACAATCTATCAAAAAGAATATAAATTCGCTTTTATCTGGTTTTTAAGCTCTCTCATACTCTTATCAATCATCCCGGAGAAAAAAACACGCTACCTCCTCCCCTTACTGGTTCCGGGTGCGATGCTTATGGGCTTTTATATATACCAGATGATCATTGGAATAAAAACAAAAAGTGAAAAGATACTTTTCCGGATCAACGCAATCATCATCAGTATTATTCTCATTGCGTTACCCATCGCCTTATATATCCTATTCTATAAAGAAAATCAGCTATCCCTGGCTATATTGATTATCGCCACTATATGTAGTTGGAGTTTATGCGGATTCATACTATGGTCCATATTCGGAAAAAAAGGGATCCTTGTTACAAACGTTTTCAGTGCGATTATTCTTACTATGATGATGGTCACGGGTATCTGTCTTATACCTATCGGTAGTATGTTCATAAATGAGCAAAGACACAGCATCAGGCTCGTAACTGAAAATGATAAAGCACAGGGACTTCCGTTATATCATGATAAAGATGAATTCCTACGCATGGAATTGGTCTACGAAGTAAGCCAACGGATCAATGCGCTCGATTTATCAGACGAAGCAGCCATCCGTAAAGCAACACCTTTCGTACTGATAAGTGGTGAATCTGCCGATAGTATAATGGCAAATAAGAATGTGACAGTCGAATATATTGACACATACGATAATAACTGGAGAAAGCCTGATCATAAAAGACACAATGATGAATTGGTCAGACAGGCTGCAATTATCCGGGCGAAATAATAAAATAAATGAATCAGACAAGCAAATATCAGTTTTGTATTATAGTTCCTGTTTATAATGAAGAAGATAATATGGAACGATTGGCCAAAGAACTTTCGGACTATATTGAAAATGCATCCGTCAAAACCTGTGTCCTGTTTGTAAATGATGGTTCAAAAGATCAAAGCCAACAGAAAATAGAAGAAGTCTGTCAACACTATCCACACCTGTATTACATAAATTTTGTGGAGAATTGTGGCCTTAGTGCTGCCATTAAAGCAGGTATCGATATGGCTGCGTCATCCTATATAGGATATATTGACGCCGATTTACAAACCTCGCCGTTTGATTTTGAATTATTACTTCCCTTTCGTGACGAATATGCAATAGTTACTGGTATCCGGGCAGGACGAAAAGACTCATTAGGAAAAAAAATGTCTTCCAAAATCGCCAACAATTTCCGCCGGATGATGACACATGACGGTATTGAAGATACAGGTTGCCCCCTAAAAATCATAAAAAGCGATTATGCCAAACGTGTTCCGTTTTTTACCGGGATGCACCGTTTTTTACCGGCGCTCATATTGTTGCAACATGGAAAAGTAAAACAAGTGCCGGTCCGCCATTTCGAACGAATTGCAGGTACATCCAAATTCCACCTGTGGAATCGTTTAGTAAGCCCTTTTATGGATTGCTTTGCGTATCGTTGGATGAAGAAACGATATATCAATTATTCAATTAAAAACAGTAATATAAACTAGACATTCTACATTGTGGAAGATTTTTGGCTCTATGTTTTAGGCTTTAGTGCACAAGCATTATTTTCGGCCCGTATGTTTGTTCAGTGGATCATATCAGAAAGATCTAAAAAGGTCGTATCCCCTCTTCTTTACTGGCAGTTAAGCCTAATCGCTTCTTTTCTTTTCTTCATTTATGGTTGGTTAAGAGCTGATTTCGCCATCATCCTGGGACAAGTATTCTCATATTACATCTATATCTGGAATCTGAATGCACAAAATAACTGGAAAAAAGTGCATGTAATCATACGCTATATCATTTTGTTTACTCCGCTTATTGTTATCATTTTGTTACTAACCAATGGACGGGGAAATCTGGAACGTCTATGGACCGAAATGCCTTTAGCTTTACTTATTTTCGGATCTATCGGACAAGTCATTTTCACATTCCGCTTTATTTATCAATGGTGGTATTCACGGAGAATGGGAGAATCATTACTCCCTATAGGATTTTGGGTTTTAAGCCTGATAGGTTCGTCATGCATCGTATTGTATGGCATTTACCGGAAAGACCCGGTATTAATTATCGGTCAGAGCGCTGGATTTTTCACCTACATCCGCAATTTATTTTTAGCAAATAAGAAACCGGTATGAACAAAACATGTAAACTAATGGTTAGTTGTTAATGATTAGTGATTAATTAATCGTTCATAAATAAACAATCGCATGAAAATATTAATAACAGGTAGCGCCGGATTTATAGGGTTTCATCTTGTAGAGAAACTGGTCAAAACTGCAAACGTTGATATTGTCGGTATCGATAACATCAATGATTATTATGATGTAAATCTAAAATATGCACGCTTACAACAAACCGGTATCCGCAAAGAAGATATTCATCCGGATAAACCTGTACAAAGTATACTTTACCCAAACTACACATTCTGTCAGGCAGATATATCCGATTATTCCATTCTATATACCATTTTTGAAAAGAATCAATTCGATATCGTCATTAATATGGCAGCGCAGGCAGGCGTGCGGTATTCCATCGAACATCCGGCGACCTATATACAATCCAATGTCGTAGGCTTTACAAATATACTGGAATGTTGCCGCCATTTTCATATCAAACATCTGATATATGCATCCAGTTCTTCGGTGTATGGTGTAAACAACCAGGTCCCGTTTTCCGAAGACGACAATACCGACTATCCGGTCAGTTTATATGCCGCCACAAAGAAAAGCAATGAATTGCTCGCGCATGCATACAGCCACCTGTTCCAATTACCGGCAACCGGAGTCCGCCTTTTTACAGTTTACGGACCATGGGGAAGACCTGATATGGCGCCAATGTTGTTTGCCGAAGCAATCACAGCCAACCAACCTATTAAAGTATTTAACCATGGGGAAATGTCACGCGACTTTACCTATGTCAATGATATTGCAAACGGCATTATCAGTTTGATTGAACAAGCTCCGGATCAACAAACCACACATCCTTTTTTCCAGATCTTTAATATAGGACATTCGGAACCGGTCGAACTAATGCAGTTCATTTCGACACTCGAAAATTGTATCGGCCGGAAAGCCAACCTCGAAATGTACCCCATGCAACCCGGAGATGTACCTGTTACATATGCCGATACCGGCAAATTAAAACAGAAAATCAATTACAAGCCGCAAACATCTGTAGAAGACGGCGTTTCCGAATTTATCAAGTGGTTTAAATTATGGAAAAACACCTGAAATTCCCTACAGTTATTTAGGCAAAGGTTTAAGTATACACATGGCTTCCATCAGCATACAACCCGAAAGGTGTGGGGTAAGACCTACACCTTTAGTAGATGTAGGAGCCGACCACCATTTACCGCCATACAGCATACTTTCTTTATTTATTCCATTTTCAACCATCACAGTAGCACAATGGGTGATGTAAGTATGGAATTTTCTACGTGAGATATCGTTTAAGTCAGGATCATTGATCAACCTGACAAAATAACGAAAGAATATTCCGTGAAATAAACCGCCATCGCCGGAAGTGGCATCACTTAACACGCCATTGTTTCCCGACATGTGATCAATGACATAATCAGCAGCATTCACAGCGTCTTCCAGATATTGTTTGTCACCCGTAATCTTGTACAGTTCGTGAGCCGCACCGATAAATGTTCCCTGATTGTATGTATAAACGTCAGGACTAATTTTTCCTTTCGCATTTATATTGTCGCATACTTTTCCGGTTTTGGCATCATACAAATACTCTCTTAACCATGAGTAAATCTTGACCGCTTCCTGAAGATAGGCTTCTTTAGGTTTCTTGCCCGGGTCAATAATTTCGTCGTACATCGTATAGATACGTGCCGCAATAATAGCCGCCGGTCCGTTGGAACATGCATTCTTTGATTTATTAACATCGGTTTTCCAGGTAATACCTCCCTTCCACGGTTCTTCGTTTTCTGGTCCCCAGGTTGACCAAATCCAGTCATTGTACATTTGCTTTGCTTTCCGGAAATACTCTTCACGCTGCGTTGTTTCATACATCCGCAATTGGGCAAGAACCATCCATTCCATATCATCTACAAAATCATTCCACCAGGGATCGATCTCCTTTCCTGAAAAATTATATTTCGGAGCACCTTTCCACCAAAGCGGATAGAAGTTGAGGTATTGCTTTTGAGATGTCCGTTTATAGGCATCCACAATTACATCCATAGCATGTGCCTGCGGCCAGTAGTGACCAGTAGTCATATTGGCCAGGTCACTTTCATAATTGAAGTAATAACGGTCAGTATATCCTTCAAAATTAGCCCCCCAAAAATGTTTGATCAGGGCTTGTACCATCCCGTCAGCTATTTCATCCCAATTTGTGCTTTTTTTGTCTGCAGCACCCGTTTGCACAGGAAAGCAAAAACCAACCACAAGTATAAATAATAAGATATTTTTCATTTTATATTATATGAGTAAAACTTATAAAAGATCTAAGTAAGTTTCCTTTTAATAGCGGGCTATTAAAAGGAAACAATAACAAAAATCCATCAAAAAATAATTCTAAAAGTATTCACGAAAAAATTCCTAACAGCTACTAAGGAAGTTATTGCGTATAAATAACCAGTTCTTTACCATCTTTCAACAAACCGTGTGAGATAAACCATCCATCCACTTTTTTGCCATCGTATGTAATATCCGTAATCTTCGATCCCTTACCTTCTTTTGTGATAGAGAATGTTGTTCCACCCAAGTTGAATTTCACCTGATCAAAGAGGGGCACAGATATGAGGTATTCGGGATCAGCAGGTGAATAAGTATATAAACCGATCGCATTGAATACGTACCAGGCTGACATTTCTCCCGCATCGTCCATCCCTGAATAAGCCAACTTATCAGCTCCCATATCGTAATAATGGTTCATAATACTATCCAGTATGCATTGCGACTTTTCTTGTTTGCCGATAAAGTAATACGTATACGGTACACTGTGATCCGGTTGGTTACCATGACAGTAATTACCTATAAAACCGGTCATATTATGAGCTTCATACCCTCGCCAGGGTTCTGTGAATAAAGAATCCAGCTTCGCCTCAACTGCTTCATGGTTGGGATACAAAGCAATCATGCCTTCCGGGTCATGAGGTGCAAAGAATAAAGATTGCCAGCCATTAGCTTCGCGATACATATATTGATAATACGGAAAATAAGGATCGAAATCTTCTATCCAGCTTCCATCATCAATTTTTCCACGCCAAAATCCGGTACCCGGATCGAAAAGGTTTTTATAATTCGAAGTGCGACTCATCAACATTTCATAATTTGCCATATCACCCAGTTGTTTAGCAATCAGCGCTGTGGCATAATCATCATAAGCATATTCAACAGTTTTAGTAACAGCGCCTTTATATTCATCCTGCGTCGGAACATCCGTTGTATCTTTTTCGGCAATCCAACCTCTTTCCATATATTCATCCAAGTACGGGCGGCCTTCACGTCCGGGCACAGTGGCATTTTTCAACAAAAGATTATATGCGCGTTGCAGATCGAAATTCGTTAACCCGCGCAAATAGCTACCGGCTACAAATACCGAAGCATGGTCTCCGTGAAAGAAAGTCGGCATATAGCCCCCCCTTTTTTCACCTTTATCCGTGATCGATTTAATCACATCCGTGGTTACATCTGGCGATATCATACCCAGCAATACCAGTTTATTTCGATAATCATCCCAAAAAGAAGGATCGGTATAATAGCGGAATCCTTCATTCACTACTTCTCCCCGGGCATCCGTGAAATCACCATTTATATCGCTACGCAATACCGGCCAGAGGAACGATCGATACAGGCAGGAATAGAATATGCCTTTTTCACGTTCAGTACCTCCGGTTACCTCTATTTTTGTCAGCAACTCTTCCCATGTACCGTCTGCTTCTTTGCATACCTGGGCGAAACTCTTATCCAGCATTTCTTTTTCCAGATTCATTTTTGCATTCTCTATGCTCACAAAAGAAAATCCGATTTTAAGTTCCAAAGGTTCTTTTCCTTTACTGTCCGAAAAGTTTACCACAGAAATCTCATGCTTATCGTCTTTAACTTGCTCTATATCTGCAATCCTGTAATTAGATACAGCATAGAAGTGCATATTTTCTCCTATATCCTGATAACCGGAAAATGTATAATCGTCAACTTTCTGTATTTTCCAATCCCTTACCTCGTTATTGGTACGTGTCATATCAGCTACCAGCCTCTTCTCTGCATCCTGGGGAAATGTGTATTTGTGGAACCCACAACGAAGCGTTGAAGTCAATTCCGCATTGATACCATATCTTTTCAAAAACACCTGATAATACCCGGGATGAGCCGATTCATCATCATGACTGTAGCCTGAACGATAGTCACTGGCAGAAATATCTCCTGTAACCGGCAGCAACGGAATATGAAGCAAATTCCAGTGCCCTTTATTTGAATGACTGAAACCATAAATCACTGTATCTTCATATTGATAGCCCGCCCCGCTCCTGAATTGAGTTACAGGACTCAACTGAACCATTGCGTTTGGCAATGAAGAACCCGGAAAAACTTCGCCTCCCCAGGTACGTTCTTTGATCTTCCGTACATATCCCAGATCTTCAGGTTCCCAGAGGGTCGCTGTTCCTAAAAAAGGATTTACATAATCGGTTAACTGTTTCTCCGGCTGGCTGCATCCGGCAATCAAGACGGACAGGATGAAAAAGAGATAATAATGTTTTTTCATATGATAATAATTAATTTTTAATACTAAGGTCACATGGAACTCACAACAAACCCTTATGCTCTAAAAGGGCGATAGCTTCCATCAGCATACATCCGCTTAGCTGTTCGGTTAGTCCGGTTGAACTGCCGGGGTTTGTCCGCCAGTCTGGTCCGAAAAAAACAGCAGGTTTTGCGGTGCCTTCATTCCATAATGTTTCGGCATTATATTTCAAAAACAGAATATAACGTTTCCGATCTGACGGTTCGAGACGTTCCTGACAGATAAGGTCTGTAAAATAACGAATAAATATTCCTTTAAACAAGCCCCCGTCTCCGGTTCCTTCGTTTTTGAGTATAGAGTTTGTGGCAAGTGCACTGGTGGTATAGTCGGCGACTTTGACGGCATCGTTCAGATACGCTTTTTCACCAAAGATTTTATAAAGTTCTACAGCCGATCCGACAAAGGTTCCCTGATTGTAGGTAAATATCCAGTTTGTCTGTATTTCGCCTGTTTGGTAATTGATATGATCGTATACCATACCGGCATTCATATTGACCAGCGTATTTTTTAGCCAACTATAGATGCGTACGGCCCATTCTTTATCTTTTTCGTTACCGAATTCCTGATACAAACGGGCAGCAAGTATACATGCCGGACCATTTGAACAGGCATTTTTACTCGGCTCTCCTTTCTTCCAGGTGATACCGCCACCTGCGTTATCATTCCATCCCTCTTTGATATATTCCCAAATTTGCAGGACTGCCTCTTTGTATTTCGCATCACCGGTAGCCTGGTAGGTGCGGAGAAGAGCCAGGGCAATCCATTCCATATCATCATAATAATCGTTCCGGAATGTATTCCCGTTTTTGATATAAACACCTTCAAACCATTGATCGAAATAATTTTTGTAGAAATTGTCTTCTGTCCGTTGATACGCATCAACCAGTACATCCAATGCATGTGCCTGTGGCCAGTAATGAAAGTCCAACTTCCCGTAACTATCGTAATTAAAATATTTATCATTTACATTCCAGAAAGAATTGATCAATGTTGTACTGCTATTGTCGGCAGCAACCGTCCAGTCGGTACCGGGCTCTTTTCCCGGATCTGGCTTTTCGTCATTGTCATCCTTCCCACATCCTACACAAATCAATAGCAGAAAGAGAGATGATAAAATAAGCGTTTTTTTCATATGATAATAATTAATTTTTTACACTAAGGTCACATGGAACTCACATGATTTTATATGTTATATTTCTGTTAGAAAAATGACACCTGCTATTCAAAAAAAGGATGCACCCTTTTCGAGAAAAACATGCATCCTTTTTTAAGATTATTTTAACCGATCCTTATCATTTGGTAATTGTATGCGTATACGGCTGATCCGCTGTCAGATAAATTGTATAATCGGCCGGAACATCATCAAAGTCTCCCATCAGTTTCCATTTATTATCCCACTGTGTCAGATTATCCAGCAATAGCAGGTAATAATAAGATTCCGGACTGGTAGCATTCGGACGTGAGTCGGTTCCGTTTAATGTTCCCCATTCCAGTTCCTTTTCAGGATCTGCACCACCATTCTCTTTTACAAACATTCTGAATTTGTAACGTTCGTCTCTGCCCCAACTTTCCTGTTTAAATGTAACAGTCTGTTGTTTAGCTTTGAATATACCATATCCTTCATACGGAAGATCAAACAGATATGCATCATCAGGAGAGAAGAAGAAACTGATTCGTGTTACCAGGGTATACGTAGCAGCGCCTGTATTGAAATCGAGTGTTATTCTGTAAACACCATCCGTTGCAACCGTAGAAGTGCCGCCTTCTTTAACCACGCCACCTTCAGTATAGAATTCTCTTGGTGTTCCGGTTTTTCCGTCGGTGAAATAGAATGGTTTACCGGCTGCCAGTTTGGTGTATACTTCAAATTCACCACCAGCCACAGCTTTCATTTTATGAGATTTGGACAGATCCGCACCACCTTCCGAAGCTTCACCTGTAACGAACACATCAACAGGCACATCTTCAAAACCGGCCAACCGGGTAATTGTTATTTTGTTCTCCCGGGCAGCTCTCATTGTTTTTGTTCCTTTTGCTGAAAAAACCGTCCATTTAAACGTGCCGGTAGCAGCAGGAGAAATGCCTACCATACCCGCAATTTTATTCAATTGTTTATGCGTAATGGTTACATTGTTGTTATAGCCATTATTATCTGCCACCATCATATAAACGGGATTAGAGAAATCGCCTTCAGCTTTATCAAAAGCAATCTGATAGACAGATATACCGGCACCTGTCGTATGTTCCCATTCGAAATAGAGCGCTGCGGAAACAGATGGTTCCAGAACAACGGTTTTCCCATCGGAAGGTTCTGTCAGTGATGTAACATCCGACAAGCTATTATCCACATCTCCCATATTATCACTACAAGCAGCAAATGCTACTAGTAAAGACAGTATTAATGTACACTTTATATATATTACTTTCATACGATATTTTATTTTTATATTAAGGATGTATAGGACTCAGCATATATATCATTCTTTTGTGTCGAGAACACTGTTTTGCCTAGGGGCGATCTACGATTCATGCTTCGTTTCATAATACTTTTATGTTATTTGATTACAAAATTATGGGTATAAGAAGTTTCAGGATTCAGAGAGAACATAAAATCGTATGTTTTACCACTCCAGCCATCTGTAGACGGGCTCTTCCATATTTCATTATTAGTCCATTGCTCCACATTCGTTTTTTCTACCATATAATAGTAGGCTTCGTTACCGGTAGGTTTACTATCGTTATTGATAGCTCTCCATTCGGTTTCACCGGCCGAACTTTCCATACGGAACTTATAACGGTCGTCTCCATCCGTAATATCCGTAATCTCATGGTTTAATAGTTCCCATACACCTAATCCTTTATAAGGCAGTTCAATCTTCACCTGCGGTGAGTTAACAAACAAGCTAACTTTTGTCACTTCTTTCATGGAGAAAGAACCGATATTAAAGTCTACAAAATATTTATATATTCCCGTTTTAGCAACAGACGAAGTTCCGCCTTCCACCAATTTTTCTCCACTTAAGGAATACTCTACAGGAGTACCCGAAACTGCGCTTACAAATTTAAACGCTTTTCCTTCCGTAAGCTTTGTATAAATTTCAAATTCTCCATCATTTACTTTTTTCATAACCAGCGCCTTTGAAAGATCACTACCCGCTTCAGTAGCTTCACCTGTAATATACAGTTGAGAAGGTATGTCAGCAAATCCGGCCAAACGGGTAACAGTTAATGTTCTTTCCTGTTCAGCCTTCACCGGATTATAATCTTTGGAAGCAAAAACCGTCCATTTAAGCGTGATTTGTTCTCCCGAACCGGCACCGGCAGTGGCAGCTATGGAATTTAATTGCTTATGGGTAATTGTCGCATGGTTGGTTCCACCATTATTATCAGCAGCAGTAATAAAGATTGGATCAGAAAAATTCCCGTCTGCTTTGTCAAAAACAACTTCATATAATGGTCTGCCGCTATCTTCAGCTGTTGACGGCTCCCATTCAAAATATAACGTTGCAGAAGCAGAAGACTGCAATACGATTGCTTTGCCGTTATCGGGCTCGTATAATTGTTTTACTGCTGTTACCCCTGTATGTCTCACCTCACCATCACTGCTACAGGCATTGAAGGCTAAAACGAGAGAGACTATCATTATTATCTTTATTGATATCGTTTTCATATTTTTCGTTTTATCTAAAAAACTTACAACTTTAATTAATATCCGGGATTTTGATCGAGATTTTTGTTAATATCCCTTTGAGATTGAGGGACAGCAAACAAATAATCGCGTTCCGGGTTAAATTTCCTCTCATCTAACTGAATATACTGCGTATTATCAGCGGCAAATTTCGCGCCGTGAGGATGTCCATTCAATACTGTTTCTATTGTTTTCCAACGACGGATATCAAAGATTCGTAATCCTTCAATAGCCAACTCACAGCGACGTTCGCGGCGAATTATGTTTTGCAGATTAGTTGTTCCCGGATAATTCAGGGCAGTATTGTCTGTAAAACCTGCACGTTGACGGATGGGTTTTATGGTTTTATTCCAGATATCTTCATTCATCTGTCCTGATTCATACTTAGCCTCTGCATACATAAGTAGTATATCTGCATAACGCATAAGAATCAGATTTAAGCCAGCTGCCATACCTGCAGGAGCTGTCGGGTCGAAATATTTTCTTAAATAGTATCCGGTTCCCGTAGCATTTTGTCCGGGTCCGGCATATTCGTCCAGATTAGAAGCTCCGGCTTCGGCCGAAGACCCCGGTTTAATATAAATGGTAGAAGTAGTACCATCGCCTTTTGTCCAGTTATATCCATGATATACAATGGTAGCATCGAAACGTGGATCTCTGTTTACATACGGATCATCTTCGTTATAACCGGAACCGGCATCTTTAATACCCTTCCCGTTTTTCATAATATAGTCATCCACCAATTCCTGTGTAGGTGAAAAACCATGAATACGTCCTCCTACCGAAAGCGGAATAGCATCATAATATTCGCTCCATGTTCTTAATGTCAGTGTATAACCAAGATCCAGAATAACTTCATCATTGTATTCGTTTTCCGGTAAGAAAAGTCCGGAATAACTTGGGAAAAGCTGATACTGGCCAAATTCTCCATTTATAATCCTTTCGCATATAGAGGCTACGTTTGCCCAGTCGTTTTCATATAAGTAGGTACGGGCCAGCAAAGTCATTACTGCTGCTTTTGTAATCCTGCCTTTATCATTATCACTGTATGCCTGCCTGTCAGGAATCGTATTTAGTATATCATTCAGTTCCGTCCTTACAAAATTTATTACTTCAGCCTTAGGAGTCCGGTTGATTGTATTTGCTTCCTGCATTGTAAGACTAGCTTCAAATAAAGGTACAGCGCCATAATGATTGGTAAGGCGGAAGTAGACAAAAGCTCTGATAAAACGGGCTTCTGCTTTCATTCGAGATTTTAAGCCTTCATCCATACCAGGAACGCGGTCAATATTTTCAAGTAATATATGACAGGTTTTAATACCTTCATAACACTTTTTCCATTCGTCAGAAAATCGACTGAGAGCAGCATTTGCCTGTCCGGAAGTAATTCGTTTTTCATCTGAATTTCCCCGGCCTTCATATAAGTTATCAGTTAATTTTTCGTTAATAAAAAATTGTTCTGCAGCAAACATCTGGCTATATGCCATGCTAAGAACAGCCGATGCTTTCTCCGGTGAACTCCAATAGTTCAGGTCTGTAAATTTATTGGTAGGTGCCAGATCCAGATCATTACAGGAGGTGAATAAAGCAAGTACCAGATAGATAATACCTGTAGAATATGTATATAATATCTTTTTCATAATTTAAATTTATTAAAATTCTATATCCAACCCAAATCCATAATAAATCAATGTAGGATAATTACGCGCGCTATTAGCCGCAGGACCAGCAAGACCTCCCATATTATTACCAAATTCAGATGATTCAGGATCAATAAATGAGTTTTTAGTTAACGTCAGCAAATTCTGAGCATTCAGACTTACACGTAGTTTCTGAACACCAAACTTTGTTGAAAGCTGCTTGGGTAAAGTATATCCCAACTGAATGTCTTTTACGCGGAGATATGCACCATCCATAAGGTAAATATCGGTACCTTTATAACTCCAGTTATTTGAACTTGAAGGAGAACCCGGAGCTACTAACCGGGGCCACTGAGCATTCGGATTAGTAGGTGTCCAGAAATCTAACTGATGTTCATAAATACAATAGGAATAATTAGAATGGAAAGGCTCTATTAATTCACCTCTTATATACATGTCACGTTTTCCTACCCCCTGTAAGAATATACTGAAGTCAAAATCTTTAAAAGTGACATTGTATGTAAAACCGAAGGTATACCTTGGAAACGCATTTCCCAGAACTACACGGTCATCCGGATCAATGACCCCATTATTATCCTGGTCTACATATTTTACATCCCCCGGCTGAACCGTATGTCCCGTAGGAATAGCGCTATTGGCTATTTCTTCATAGCTCTGAAAGAAACCGTCTGTTTTATATCCGAAATAAGATGCAAAAGGATGGCCTTCACGTATAAGAGAATACATTTCATCGTTGTTATTTATGCGCTCCAGTCCTCCGAAATCTGTTACTTTATTCTTAGAATCAGAAATATTCAGGTTGAAATTATGCCTGAAATCTCCTGAATTCAATTTGTAGTTGATGGTAGCTTCCCATCCCTGGTTTTTCATTTCTCCTGCATTTTCTTTAGCGGCAGAGCTCCCGAATGTTGTTGATACCTCCGGAGATAAAAGGATATCCCATGTTCTTTTATTAAAATAATCCAATGATACATACAGACTATTGTTAAGGAATGATGCATCAATACCGATATTAAAATTGGATGATTTTTCCCATGTCAGTAATGCATTACCATAGGTGAACTCTGTTCCGGGAACCGCCTGGTTATTGAAAACATACGAATTTGTTTTCATCTGATAAACAGCCTGATAGGAATAGTTGTCTACATTTTGGTTTCCCAGTATACCATACGAGGTACGAAGCTTCAGATCTCCTAATTTAGACTTGTATTCTTCCATAAAACCTTCTTCAGAAAGCCTCCATGCGGCAGAAAATGAAGGGAAGAACCCCCAGCGATTGTCTTTTTCAAATTTAGAAGAACCGTCATAACGGAAAGAAACATCTCCGTAGTATTTGTCCAGATAGTTATATCCTACACGACCGAATACCGAGGTGATACTTGTCTGGTCGGTAGCTCCACCATTATCAGTATTAGTACCAATCGAATTATAATTACCTTTATCCTGAAGCGATTCGTCTGTTGTAGGAAGTCCCAGATCTTCATCTGTGTATGTCCAGGCAATACGGCTTGCTCTTCTTGTATAGGATTCATTGGACACACCTACTAACCCCGTTACATTATGTACGCCATTGAATGTACGATTAAAATCCAACAGGAATTGAGTACTTAGCGTATGTCTCTTTTCATTATAATCTTCCGTAAAAGTATTGGAATTCATGTATAAAACAGGATTTTCCAAATCTGCAGATGAATATAAAGGAACTTTTTTATCTCTGCGGAAACGGTGATGCTGAGTCAAATCCAGACCAACTAATCCTTTAGCAGTTAAGCCTTCCATAATTTTGAAATCTAGATTCATACTACCTATGAAGTTGTCCTCATCCTTTTTTTCATAACCACCATCTTTGAGCTTTGCCATCGTATTATCATCACCTATAACATCATTGATCAGGTATTTCCCATCCTTTTCAAACTGATAATAATAGGAAGGAATGCGTGAAGAGTTAATGATTACGTTTCCTGTCCCGCCGGCTACCGTACGATCATTTCTACGTGTATATGCCATTAAAGATGTTAGTTTAAACCTGCCAAACTCAGTAGACAGGTTCGAACGGAAATTATATCGTTCAACACCAAAATTACCTGCAAAGTTACTTTCCTGATCGAAGTAACCGGCAGATATCATATAGGTCGTATTCCCTGTACCACCGGATACATTCAGGTTATAATTCTGCTGGAGACCTTTCTCCATAATTTCGTTAAAATACCAGTATTCTTCATTCCGATGATCATATAAATCCCGGATCTGTGCAGGAGTAAACGCAGGAGAACTACCGGTATTCATGTTTGCCTGGTTTCTATACATAGCATTTTGCCATCCTTTAACCGGCTGAAAGAGTATATCCGGATCCTGATATCCCACCTGAGTAGTCAGACGTACCACCGGTTTACCAGATGCCGAACCTTTCTTTGTGGTAACCAGAATAACTCCGTTAGCCGAACGGGAACCATAGATAGCTGCACTACCGGCATCTTTTAATACGGAAACATTCTCAATATCGTTCGGGTTCATGTTATTCAACGTAGAAGTGCTCGAAATTAATCCGTCGATAACTATCAATGGATCGTTATTTCCCATGGTGCTGACTCCACGAATGTTAATATTCATACTATTATCATTCGGATTCATGTTTTTTTGCTGGATAATCAAGTTAGCTGAAGCACCCTGCAGTGCCTGCATGGTATTGGACACAGGTCTGTTTTCAATAACACTTGAATTAACCTGATCTACAGCCCCCGTAATACTTTTACGTTGACGTGTACCATAACCGATTACTACAACTTCGTCCAACATCTGTAAGTCTTCCTGCAATATGATTTGAAAGCTGGATTGATTGCGTACGGCTATTTCCTGCATAAGATAACCGATATAAGAAACATGCAATGTAGCATTTTCAGGTATAGATAGTGTAAAATTTCCATTAATATCTGTAATAACCCCATTCGTTGTTCCTTTTTCAATCACATTCGCACCGATAACAGGTTCGTTATTCTGATCAAAAACGGTTCCTGTGATTGTTTTCCGGTTGGATTGCTGGGAAGTGTTCGGGCTTCGTCCTGTCGTTGAAGCTTCGTCCTTTTTCGCTAAGATTATGTAGTTGTTTTCAAACTCATATTCTATATCCGTATTTGCAAATGCAGATTGAAGAAGGGTCATGACTTGTGCCGATTTACCTTTTACCCGGATTGTTCGTTCCGTATTAACTTCACGATTCCGGTAGACTACCAGATAATCAGTCTGTTTCTCAATTTCCGAAATAAGCTCCCCTACCGATAAAGTAGTAACATCTATTTTGATAACAGTATTTTGTGCATCGGTATGAGTGGCCAATAGCTGAAATGTACAGACAAATAAGAGAAATATAGATACTCTCATAATTCTAAATAATTCTTTAATGTGTAGATCTTTGACAATAAAGAGTGACAACAAAGTGTTTATTTTCATATCTTTGTTCAATGTTAAGTGAATACTAAAATTTTGGAGATGTGTGTTTACTTACACAACGGCAGGTGTTGGAGCATCTGCCGTTATCATTTTTCAAAGAAATCTATCATAGGCATACAGAATTTAAAGTTTAATAATCAATTTATGTTTAGTTACTTAATACGATTGTATTACTCTCTTCATCTCTTTCTATTTTAAACTCGTGTATTTTATTGATGATACGCAGAATTTCATCGATTCCATCCCGTTGACGGAATTTGCCCGTATATTCCCAGGTATTGATTGTCGGGTCTTTTACTATAATTTTTATATCAAAGTAAAGTTCCAGTTTATGAATTATATTGATTAACGGCTCATTGTGGAAACTATAAATGCCTTCTGTCCATAGGAAATGGGCTGAATTTGTAATGGTGTCTACAAGCATTTCTCTCTCATCAATCGTAATCTGTTGGTTAGGATGTAAAAGTATTCCTTCCGATTCTTCATTTTCATGGTATACCTTCAGCTCTCCCTCCAAAAGACTGGTCTGCATGTAACCGGCTTCCGGATAACTGTACACATTAAAGACTGTACCCAGCACTTCCATGCTTACCCCCTGTGAAGAAACAATAAAAGGACGATCCGTATCTTTTGCCACATCAAAAAATGCTTCTCCTATAATAGCCACCTTTCGCTCTTTTTTGCCAAAATGTGTCGGATAAGTGAGCGTAGAATGAGCGTTCAACCATACCGAAGTTCCATCTTGTAGCACAAACCGGAGTCGCTGCCCGGCCGGAACGTACAACGACTGCATTCTACCATCTAAGTCATCCTGAACGGAATTAAGCGTTATCCAATAGGTTGATAAGATTAAAGAAATGATGGCAGCTGCATATCCTGAGTATTTCAGTCCTAATCGAATAAACCTTTTCCGTCGGTTCTTTCGCATAAACAGATGATAGCTTTCCCTGCTTTTATCCGGGTCGGTAGCCTGATCGGACAACATGGCTAATGCATACAGGTTTTTCATCTCCACAAATAGTTGTCTGAGGGAAGCATCCGACGCAACTTCACGTAATAATTCCGCCCGTTTCTCAATGCTTAACTGGTCCTGAAAATATGAGTGAAGAAGTTGCTCCATTTTATCCGTTTTTCATAATAAACGAATGGGAACAAAAAAACCGCCAAAAGAAAAATGTTTTTTTACCAATATAATAAAAAAAGAAATAACGGATAGATATCCTTCAGGTCTTCCTTTAGTTTTTTATAAGCAATAGTCATCTGGGTTTCAATCGTATTTACCGATATGTTTAATTCAGCCGCTATATCCTTCCGCCTTTTGCCTTCAATTTTATTTTTAATAAAAATCTCCCTGCATTTATCGGGAAGAGAAGCGATAGCCTTATTGATTAGTTCTTCAATTTCTTCTTGTGTAAAAATATGCTCGTTAAATGTCTGCAATGAATTCAGATTCATTTGTAAAGTCAGTAAATATTCTTCCTGGATAAGATTTGTCACTTCCTGCTCCAGCATTTTACGGCGCAAAAAATCGATACAACGGTTTTTGATGGATGTAAAAAGGAAAGCGATAACGTTAACATGTGACAGTAATACTTCCCGTTTTTCCCAGAAATCGAGGAATACATCCTGCAGTATATTTTCTGCATCTTCTTCAGAAACCACATATTCCTGGGCAAAACGTTTCAGCCGGGCATAGTAGTGGACATAAATATCTTCAAAAGTACTATCTTTCTCTGTGTTTCTCACTTCAATATGTATTCTATCGTTTTACAAAGATAAGATCAACTAAACGATTTTACCCAATCTCGCCTGACAATTTTCTCCCGGATCTTACCGAATCAAAAATATATACTTTTTCTCATTTATTCTCTATTTACAACCCTCAAATTTTAATTTTAATAATTACATTGACTATTTTTGTATCTATTTTTAAATTAAAAAAGCAAAGCCCGGACTTTGAATACAATACATCCCATGAACAACAAACAGACTATCCTGTCAGCAATTTTTTTCGCAGTCCTTATCACAGCATGCCAACAACCGCAACAGTTGGACAATGCCATGTTTCTTACCTACTACGAGAAAAATGACTATAACCAAACACCCCGTTATGCAGAAACGGTTGAATATTGCAAACTGCTTGCTGCAAATTCTTCCAAAATTCATTATACAACCATAGGTACTTCCCCGCAAGGAAGAGAAATTCCGCTTTTAATTGTTGATAAGAACGGATATACAACTGTTGATCAAGCCCGGAAAAACGGACGGATCGTTGTCCTGGCAGAAGCCTGTATACATGCCGGCGAACCCGACGGAAAAGATGCCGGACTTATGTTCATTCGCGATATCGCCTTATTTGATGAACTACCGGGTATACTGGATAATACAACCTTTCTGTTCATTCCCATACTGAATGTCGATGGCCATGAAGATTTCGGGGAACATTACCGCATCAATCAAAACGGACCGCTTGAAGTAGGCGCCCGGTTCACTGCACAACGCTACAATATGAACCGCGATTTCGTTAAGGCCGATGCTATTGAAACACGCTCACTGCTAAAGCTCTATGCTGAATGGATGCCCGAAATATTTATTGATATTCATGTAACCAATGGCGCCGATTTTCAGTATGTTTCCACCTACGGATTAGAACATTGCGGATTTCTTGCACCGAACATACTCAACTGGAGCATGAATGTATTCGAAAAAGAACTATGCGAACGCATGCAACAAGACGGCTACCCCATATTCCCCTATTACTCCCCTGAAGATTGGACAGACGTTGAGACAAAACCTACCGCAAAAGCATTCGTCGACGTTTTCGAACCACAGTATTCCAATGGTTATGCATCGGCAAACAACCGGATAGGTCTGTTGGTAGAAAACCATATCTATAAACCTTATAAAGAAAGAGTCGATGCCGCATATCTCTATTTAAAGAACTCGCTGCAAATTGCAGGTCAACATGCAAAAGAATTGCAGGCAGAGATAGTCAAAGCCGACCAATTTGTATCATCGCCTGAATTCAGAAAAGACTCGCTCGCATTATCCTATGGGATTGATATGAGTAATCCGGTTACAGTTCCGTTTTTAGCCTGGAAAGATACGATTATAGTAAGCGATCTGTCCGGCGGACTTTGGCGTTCCTACGACCGCAATTCGCCTGTAACAACCGAAACTTTGCTATACCAGTCATACAAGGCTGAAAACAAGATAAAACTGCCGGAATCATACATCATCCCGCAGGAACAGTTAGAAACAATTGCATTATTGGATATCCATGGCATCGATTATACTCGTTTGCAGGAAAATCAGTCCATAGAAGTAGAATCTTATCATTTTACGGCTTCGGAGTGGTCAAAAACACCCTACGAAGGAAGAGTAACACTGAAAACTGAGTATATCCCTATAAAAGAGACAATAACATATCATGCAGGAGATATAATTGTATCAGCCTCCCAACCCAAAGTACAGATAATAGCCCATTTACTCGAACCCAAATCATCAACATCATTGGTATACTGGGGATTCTATAACAACTTCATCAAAGCCCCTAACGAATTCTGGATCAGCCTGAATTACATGGAAGTAAAAGGACGTGAACTATTGGATAAAGATCCTGCATTAAAAACAGAGTTTGAAGCAAAGAAACAAAATGATCCTGCCTTTGCTAACAATCCGGATGCTATTTTAAACTTCTTCATGGATAAAGTAAAAGAAAGAATCGGATTAGGCGTCAACCGCTACCCGGTCGGAAGGGTATTATAAACTCTGCTTCTCCGTCAAATCCCTCCAAAAACGTACCGGCATATGTTGACGGTGCAGGCGTGGATTAATCCGCTCTTTAATAGTCATCGCTTTAAAATACCCCTTCCATAAATCCTGAAATAGTTTTTCATCATCAGCCATCAACGATTCATCCAGTTTGCCGCTTAACAAATGATCGCCTTCGGTAAAAGTAACCTCTTTTGTTGTCTGCAGGTCATAATAAAAGCCATAATTCCTCCGCAGATCATAGATCACCCACTGCTGATCGGCAAACCGGTCCGTAAAATGATCAATAGCTAACGGCAATGCATTATAAATGGGACGAATAGGTGCAAAGAAAATATCATCAGCGGCCTTCTGAAAGCGCACAAACTGACGAATATACTGTGCTTCATGCCCTACCTTCCGTGCTATTTTTTCTACCTCCAGGACATCATTATCCCCGAAATTCAAAGCGATGGAATGTTTGCTGTCAAACGTCTTACACATATAGCGGAACAACAAAAAATCAATTCCTTCCATTTCCGACAACCAGACATGCATCAACATATTGCACGCTTGTTTCGGAAGTTTACGCTGTAATGCCGTCCATACCCGTTTTGCCCGTTCTTCATCAGTAGCCACCGTATAACATTCATCCGTAAACATAGGGGGAATTTCTCCCTCCTTCAATAATCTGTCAGGGAATGTCTTACGACTATACGCATCGAAAACGGCCGTTAATAAACCCTCGAGTGTCTTATCATAAAAAAAAATAGTCATGTCCTGTGTTTATTAATCGGGAAAAGGAATCATAAGCTGACGCTGATCATAGATCATCTTACGCTTTTTCGGTTCAGTCAGCACCTTACGTATATATTCAGGTGTTGTCTCGTGGATCGTATTCATCGGCAATTCACGACATGTAATAAAATATTGTGCCTTTTTCATCACAATACCGATCTTTTTCAGTTGCAGGGAAGTCAGTTTCCCATACCGCCTTGCATTAATGATAAGCTTAGCCGATTTCACACCAAGACCCGGTACCCGTAATAACATCGAGTATTCGGCCCGGTTCACATCCACCGGGAAATGCTCCGGATGGCGTAAGGCCCACGACAGTTTAGGATCGATCTCCAGATCCAGGTTCGGATAGCGGTCATCCACAATCTCATCCGCCCTGAATTCATAAAAACGCAACAACCAATCCGCCTGGTACAACCGGTTTTCACGAACCAGCGGAACCTGTTTAACGGCAGGCAAACGTTTATCATAATCATTAACCGGAATAAAACCCGAATAATACACACGCTTCATGCTCGGCCGCCGATACAACGCCGACGAAACATATAGAATATCTTTATCACTTTCGGGAGTAGCGCCCACAATTACCTGTGTGCTTTGTCCGGCAGGAACAAAACGGGGCGCATGACGGAATTTACGCCGGTCTTCAAGACTCTGCAACATTCCCTGCTGAATATAGCGCATAGGCGTAAATACAGTCTGGTAATCCTTTTCAGGAGCAAGCAATTTCAGGCTCGGTTCACTTGGTATCTCCAGGTTCACACTCATGCGGTCGGCGTACAATCCCCCTTCGGCTACCAGTTCCTGGCTACATCCCGGAATGCTCTTCATATGAATATAGCCATTGAAACGATGAACTGTTCGTAAATCTTTCACCACCCGCACCATACGCTCCATCGTATAATCAGGATTACGGACTACACCCGAGCTCAGGAACAGACCCTCAATATAGTTACGGCGATAAAATTCGATGGTTAAGGAGACAAGCTCGCTTACAGAAAAAGTTGCTCTGCGGATATCATTGCTCCGTCGGTTAATGCAATATGCACAATCATAGATGCAATGATTCGTCAGCATGATTTTTAATAATGAGACACACCGGCCATCTTCCGTAAAACTGTGGCAAATACCCATACCGCCAACAGTATTTCCCAGTCCGCCGGATTTGTTTTGCCGCACCGTACCGCTTGATGCGCATGACACATCATACTTGGCCGATTCGGCTAATACTTTTATTTTTTCTAAAACTGCCTCATTCATCTTTCACAAAGATGATGATTTTGTATGAAACCCAAAAGGGATTTATGGGAAAGTTTTCAACCCTCCCACTAGAAAATAGGAGATTGTCTTTTTCAGAAAAAATTAAACACAATCTAAACATATTTAGTGATATATTTGTATTTAATTTCTAATTAATCATTAACAATTGCCCTGCTATGCTAATCATATTATCACCGGCTAAAATACAGAATTTCAAACCTCAGCATATTACAGGTAACTATACCATTCCTGCATTTATCGATGAAGCACATACGTTAATAAACGAACTGCGCTCATACCCTTCCGAAGCCTTAACCGATTTGCTGGAGACCAATCCGCAGATCACTGCTAATGCTTTTTATCATTATCAGAACTGGACTGACAAACATACACCTGATAATGCAAAACAGGCAATGTTTACCTATAATGGTGAAGTCTACCGGGGACTGGATGTTGCCTCTTTTTCTGCCGGAGACATTGAATATGCACAGAAACATCTGCGGATGATATCCGGATTATATGGTGTACTTCGTCCCCTCGACTTAATTGAACCTTACCGGTTGGAAATGAAAACCCGGCTGGACAATCCGGAAGGAAAGGACTTATATGCATTCTGGAAACAAAAAATCACTGCAAATATTAAACAAGCTATTGCAAATAGCGGAAAGCCATCCGTTTTATTAAACCTTGCATCTCATGAATATTTCAATGTGATTGGAAAGAAAGAATTGAACCTTCCCGTAATACATTTCGATTTTCTTGAAAACAAATATGGTGTTTATAAAAACATTACGATTTACACCAAAAAAGCCCGCGGACTAATGGCCCGGTATATTATTCAACACCGGATTGAGCGATTGGAAGATCTACGGGAATTTGCAGCCGAAGACTATTGGTGTAACGAAGAGCTTTCATCAGACAATAAACTCGTTTTTTGCAGAGGATAAAATCATGAACGGTGAGTGATCAGTGGTTAGTGATTAATTAATCATTCACGACTCAATGAAGACTGCTAAAAACTTTTTTTACCTTTGTGCAATAAAAAAAAGGTTATGGAGCAAAGAAGTTATATGCATGGCAAATGGTTTTTGTTATTGATCACGTTGTTTATATTTATTGCCTGCAGTGATGATGATGTATTATCGCCTCCCGAAATACCTGAAGAAGAATTACAGGTAGATTGGAAACAAGTAAAAAAATTCACATTCGAAGACTTAAAAGAAGCAGCAAAAACACTTGGAATCCAGGCGTTATTAGGCAACAAGCCTCTTTACGAAGGAAATATTCAGATGCAGGCGCTTAAAGTATCCTGCAAATCAGGCCATCCGGATGGTTCGGATCAAAAAATCGATCTGTCAGGGGTCATTTTGATGCCACCGGCTACCGACTCGTTAACGACTCATCCCGTAGTATTGGCATTACCCTATACCTATGTCAAAAATACCGACTCCCCCACTCTTCAGCTAACAAATTACAATGCTGCCGACCTGGAAGCGTTCATAGCTTTCTGGATGATTAAAGCGTCACAGGGATATATTGTTGTCATTCCTGATTATCCGGGATTTGGTGATTCGCACGGACAATGTTTTATCCCTTATATTGAATCCGAACCAATGATTCGTACGACCTATGATTTTCTACAAGCAGCACAGATAACCCTGAATCAGAATTACTTTGCCCGGAAAAAGACCTTGATTGTAACCGGATACTCATTAGGCGGATACGTAGCTGCTTCATTTGCCCGTGAATTAGAAACCAATTCGGATTATAATTATCCGGTTGACCTGCTATTTGTCGGAGGAGCCCCTTTCCGTTTAAAACAAATATCCGATTTAGTCCGTGCATCCGATGAACTGGTTACCCCCTATTTAATGCCCTATGCTATATGGGGGTACAAGAAAAACGGCTATCCGGATCTAAAGGTGGGAGATATACTGAATGAGCCCTATGCTTCGACATCTGATACCTATTTCGATGGAAATCATTCCAATATCGGAGAGTTATTTCCGAAAAAGGTTAATGAATTATTTACGGAAAGTTATATCAATGCTACAGGAGAAACAAGTACTTATATAAATCGGATACTGGACGAAAACAGTGTTAAACCCTGGAAAAATAAATGTGACTTCTTTGTTATACATGGAAAAAACGACAAAACGGTTTACTATGCCAATGCTGAAGATTACGTTGCTGAACACAAATCCGCCGGAGGAAGTGTCGATTTTATCCCCGATTTGTTAGGAAGTGACCATTCCGGAAGCGGTATAATCTATTTCATTAGTTTAACAGCAAAACTACCTGCGTATAAATAAATATCAGCAGAAAAGGTGGCAAGTAATCGAATAAACAGAATTGATTGCATCAATTATAAAATTAATAATTAACCATTAATAAATACTTTATGGATCTTCTCGACAAATTACAGGAAATTCTGAACAGTACAGAGGTTGATATTACGACCTCTACAGTACGGTTAGTTGTTAGTTTTATACTGGGAGCAATCGTAGGTACCGAACGCCAGAACCGTCGTCAGGCAGCTGGATTACGTACATTTTCATTAATTTGTCTGGGATCAACAGCCGCAATGTTAATTTCTATCTGGGTTCCACAGATCTATCCGGACTTTTTAAATGGCGATCCCGGACGGATTGCCGCACAGGTGTTAACCGGAATCGGTTTCCTGGGTGCCGGAGCAATTATACAAAGTCATGGTAGTATTCACGGTCTGACCACTGCAGCATGTATTTGGGTTGTAGCTGTGATTGGGTTAGCCGTGGGCGCCGGTATGTATGTCCCGGCTATAATTACCACCGTTCTTACCGTATCTGTGCTGATTTCGCTTGAGCGTTTAGAACGACGGATGTTTCTGGACGGAGTAAATAAAATATTAACCATTACATGTGCTACGTCAGAACCCGATTTAAAACAGATGCGCGAAACGCTGGAAAGTTTGAACGTATATATACTGACGACATCGTATGCACACAATTATACAGACAATACTTCTGTACTGACCTATAAAGTAAATGTAAAAGCCAAGTCGTCTTATAAACAACTTTTTGCTGCCATCCATAGTAAAGGCTATGTTACAGCCATAAAAATACAGGCATAAAACCCATTTTACATTATAGAGCTTTCAACATCAGGATTTGTACAATTTCTTTAATCCGGTGTCTTTTTCCGCATCGACATAAAGAGCATTACGACAACAAACAAATATCTATACAACAGCAACTTAACCCCAATAAACAACAACGTGTTGATAAATAGATATCATTTTTAACACTAAAAACAGAACAAATGCATTACATTTGCGTTTTGTTAAAGATAGGAATTCGTGCCTTAGCGAAGGAACATTTCTATCCTACTCCTGAAAATCGGGAGGGCTGAGTAAAGATGGTTGTAATAATAATCTTTATTTGACTAAGTTTTAACTTAAACAATTTTATATGAAATTTAAAGCTTGTGCGCTATCCGGACTGGTTGTTTTTCTTTTTTTATCAGCCGGAACAGACAAAACAAGTCTAACAGAAGGTTATCGATTGGGAGATAAGGCCCCCAATATAAAACCTTCAGAAAGTGACGAGACAATCAATTTCTCACATTCTACATGTTACTCTTTAGTAAATTTCTGGGCGGCCTACGATGCTGATTCCCGTGTAAGTAACATGAAGCTTTCAAACAAAGTGAGTGAGTTAGATTCAACTCTGATCAATTTTTATTCGGTTTCGATGGATGAATATCAATCCGTATTTGAAGAAACATTGAAAACGGATAAATTAGATGAAAAAAATCATTTTTTGGATAAAAATGGTAAAGAGTCTTCGGTTTACAAGAGTTACGGATTAAAAAACGGACTTCGGAGTTTCCTGATTGACGAAAACGGAGTGATTGTTGCGATCAACATTACTCCGGAAGAGCTATCAGAAAAAGTAAACGGAACGCTTAGTCTAAACTAACCTTTTACAGGTTATAGACATTAGCCAATAGAAAAAAGTCAGCTTCGGTATCGAAGTTGACTTTTTTGTTAAATGACGACTGGTATTTCTTTTACATCCGTTGAAGAAAATAAGTCCAAATTACTATAAATAAAGAGAATTCTTATAAACTACAGCCCCATTAGCCAATCAATAACGTCAAACTCACAAGATTCGTCATCAGGCATTTTCTGAAGGAGTTTTCTGAATTCGATTAAACAATTAATTATTTTTTCTTTAGAGTAGCCTTTTAATTTTAATAAGTCTGCAATATTATTCCCGCAAATAAATTCGGGATCTTCGATTAGTAAATTATCTAAGTAAGGATATTGGGTTATTTCGAAAAAAAGATCAAGAGTATCCTTTTTGCTGTAAATATCAGTTATGTCCAATATACGATGCATATGGTTAAAATCGAACTTTTTTACAGCTATTATGTATTCCTTTATTGTTGCATAGGGCACACCGTATAATTCTGACAATCGTCTTTTTGCCTTTGAACATAATTTTAATCGTATATCTTCGATTAAAAAATCAGTACTTTTAATGAATAGAGAATTCCGGTCAATTTCAAAGTTGTTTTTTTTATCTGTTTTAGTTTTGATTTCATAATGTGCCATTAAGAAAGATACATATGTCGTTGATTCCACATAATCCTTCCAGTGTTTTATAGAATCCATTAATTTAAAATTAACATCCTTCTCTAATAATTTGTCCAATGTATAAAGGTAACTCAAATATACATCAAGGGTATTAGGAACATATAAATGCTTTTTATCCAATCTTCTCTTTATGCCAATATGAAAGAAGGACAAAGACCAATCTGATATATCTATTGAGATTTCATATAAATGTGAAGTTTCAATTGGTAATATACCATTGAATTGAAAAGCTGTATTGGCTACATCATGTTTAATAAAACATTCGGTTGTTTTAATTTGGGGCTTTGCCAATTCATAAAAAAGAATTAGTCGAATCAATATTTCGGAAAAGGTGGAAAAATCCTGTAAAATAATATTCGGGTTAGCGCCATATGTATATTCTTTCTTGTGATTCTTTCGTTCCTGATAGTTCTTAAATTGATTAAGCAAGGTCCTGTGAGAAAAATTATAGTTGTTTAATTTATACGTCACCTCCAAATAGCTAATGCCTCTATTCTTTAACATTATTTTTTCTACATATTCACATAGTTGTTCAATAAGGTAATGGCGAAGCGTCATTCCGGTATGGTTCTTAAAATCCTTGCGGAGTTTTGATTCAGAGACATTGCAGTATTGATGAAGCTTATGATCCGGCACCTCAATATTTGCAAGATTCTTTTTAATGTAATTGATTAAGTTTTCAATATATTCCATATTTTAATGGTATTAAATTTGTTCTAGAGCAAAATTACATGCCATAAAAATAGTATTCAGGAAAAAAATGACATATTTAAAGGAAAAATTTGACATATTTATATCAAATAAATATTTACATGCTTATGATATTCACTTTATATTTATTAGAAAATCCAATATCGTTATCCGATAGCATGCAAAAATTTAGCACCCAGAAAAAAATATTATTGTTGAATTATATTAGGGTAGTACCCCTTTCAAACATCTACCCAAAAAACTACCCAAATAAAAAATGAAGCTTATTTTTTTAGAATTATGTCACCTACAAGAATTGACAAAGAATGGAATCATTATCCATATGAGGTCAACACGAAATGGACATTGGAAAATTATAGCTATTTTTTCCTGACAATCAATGTTTTTTTCAGGGTTAAACCGAATCATAAAATGCGAAGTAGTGAACTACAAGAATATTCAGTTATTCGAAAATTTCGAATAACTGTAAGTGATGGCAAAAATTATTTAACAAGCTTCTATCATTTAGATGCAATCATTGCCGTTGGTTATCGTGTTAACAGCTATCTTTGTGAACATTAGCAAAGCAATCTCTTCTGTAACAAAAGAGATTGCTTCTAACTTTCCTCCTAATTGTCAATTATCAATTGTCATTTGTCAATTAAATAGGGGTCTAATACTTATACCCCGTCTTCGAAGAAATACTATTCTCATTCGGTATCGGGATAAGCGTAAATCCCCAGCTGTAATCCCGGTTTGCCGGAAGCGTATATTCCGGTAACGGACGGGCTCCCCAGCTATCATAACCGGCCACTCCCTGCTGTCTCAAATCAACACACACCTCCACAAAATTGCGCGGTTGGATATCATTCACATGGTGATGGCGGCGAAGCACGTTTTTAGCATCTTCTTCATTCCTGTTTGCTATTTCTTCGGGTGAGAAGTTTGTCCATTGGCGTGGATGCGGAAGCGCTTCTTCCGAATCAAAATCTTCAATCGAATTCCGCAAAGCATTAAACCCGATCAGGCTATCCGCTTGAATAAGCAGCCCATATCCTTTACTTTCGGTAAGGGCAACCCAGCGTGTATCCGTATGATGTCCATTTTCCTGCGGACGCACATATGGGAAATAAAGCTCTTCAGCTGTACTGCGATAAAGTCCTACAAGTGTTCCTGCATTCCGATCCCAATAGTTTTCCTCCGGACCACGGCCAAAATACTGTACCTGCTGCATTGAAGCCGGCAAACGGAAACGCATTCCGATACGAGGTACTTCAAGCTTCGTTGACTCTTTACGGGCACTTTCACTGCCTGGTGAGAATGTTGCCGTACGGGTTGCTTCGGAAACTTCAAGTTCTTCTTCGCTCATTTCAGTAGAAGTAAAACGCGCTGAAACATCCACAACTCCACTTGGGAATATCTTATAATCCACTAAGTACAGGTTACCGGCCGGCAACAGATAATTGATATGAATGATAGCCATATTTCCGGCAGTTTCGATAGTAGCTTCTGTCACACGGAAATCTTTACTACTTTCTTTCCATATCTGTAACCGCTTCGGAGCCCCATTACCATAATCATTGTCATTCGGCGCCCGCCAAAAATTCGGCTGAAGTCCAAACCCTTCCGTAAAATATTCTTTATTATCTACCTGGTAAGAAGTAACCAGGCCTGTCTTTTTATTAAACACGAATCTGACTTTCGATGAAGACGCAATTAAATTATCTCCCTCTGTAAACGTATCCAGTCTGGGACCATTGACTGTGTATACTTTCTTTTCAGTTTTAATTGGCAACCTGAACTGGTCATATGCCACCAGGTGATTGGCAGGTACAAGTTGATCCGCCTGTTTGGTTGTTACATCAAACCGCACAAAATATTCCACACCGGATTTAGCCGACAAAGTTTCCAGCGGAATCGTCACCTCTTTCGAAGTTTGAGGAGCTAAACGCAGATCCAGTTTTGCCGATTTTACCGTACGGTCATTGGCCGTTATAACATAACTGATGGTATACTGATCCGAAGGAGTAAAATAAAAACGATTCGTTACACGGAATATCCCTTTGGATAAATTAACAGCATCAAATCCAAAATTCTGATGAGTATATTTAACCTCTGCCATAGCAGGATGAGGATTGCGGTCCGGATTGACCAACCCGTTACACAGGAAATTCCCATCGCTTGGCATATCCGTTCCATAATCACCTCCATAGGTCCAATACGGCTGCCCGTTTTCATCTTTCTCCAGGATTCCCTGGTCTACCCAATCCCAGATAAACCCGCCTTGTAAATTCGGATATTTATAGATTGCCTTCCATTGATCCCATAGATTACCATTCGAGTTACCCATTGCGTGTGAATACTCGGACGGTACTACCGGACGGTCGCTACCTTCTTTACCGATTTCTTCCAGCCAGGCTGCACTCGGATACTGAGGTACATACATATCCGTATTCCATTCCCATAGTGCACGCTCATAATTAACCGGACGGTCCATCAATAACCGGTCCTTCTCTTTAAGGTATAAATAACCCTGGTAAAAGTTATATCCATTACCGGCTTCATTACCTAACGACCAGATTGTTACCGAAGGATAGTTCTTATTGCGTTCGTACATATTCTGGAAACGAGCCATGTGGGGAAGCAACCATTCCGGATTATTACCTAATGACCCTCCTTTACGTAGATTATAATACATACCATGCGATTCAACATTTGCTTCATCGTATACATATAATCCATACTCATCACACAATTCATAAAATTTGCGATCCTGCGGATAATGCGACAGACGGACAGCGTTGATGTTATTCTGTTTCATGATTTCAAAATCCTTACGCATCAATTCCTCTGTCATATAGTGACCGGTCTCCGGATTATGTTCGTGAATATTCACACCCTTGAATTTAATCGGCTGCCCGTTAAATAACAACACATTATATGGTTTACCGTTTCCTGCAACCTTGGTGATATCCTTGATTTCAATCCGGCGGAAACCTACATTATAAGGTATCACTTCCTGTGTCTGACCATCCACTTTAACAGTCATCAGAAGCTTATATAAATTCGGATATTCAGCACTCCATTTAGCTACTTTATTCAGGACGTCCTCAAACGAAACCGTTTGAATATTCCCTGCAGAAACCCACAGGTCACTTGTCGCATTTTTAACTGTAGCGCCTTTTGAATCGAGCAGTTCATATCCGACCTCTACATTTTTTGTTTCCCCGGTATGATTCTTTATATCGACAGCCAGCTTAAATATACCATCGGTATACTTATCATCGAGTGTTGAAATTACCCGGAAGTCCTGAACTGCTGTTTTAGGTTGCGACCATAAAAAAACATCGCGTTCAATACCACTGATACGCCAGAAATCCTGGCACTCAAGATAAGAACCCGTGCTCCATCTGAATATTTTAAGGGTAAGTACATTTTTACCCGGTTGCAAATACGAATTAAGCAGGAATTCTGCCGGATTCTTGGAATCTTCGCTATAACCAACTTCTTTCCCGTTCAGGTAGACATACACACCCGATTTTGCACCTGCAATATGCAGGTAAATATCACGGCCGTCCCAACCGGAAGGTATCTCAATATCACGCCGGTAAACGCCCACCGGATTCTCTTCGGGTAAAAGAGGAGGCTGTGGATTGCGCGCTTTAAATTCGTATCCGTGATTCGTATATATAGCTGTTCCGAAGCCTTGTACTTCCCAGTTGCCGGGCACTTTTATATCGTGCCAGTCAGCCGTACTGGTTGCCGGATCGGTAATATTCTCCGGAAGGTTCTTATAAGCATCCGTAAAATAAAATTTCCATACACCGTTTAATAACAAGTAGTACGGACTATTTTCAAACCGGGCCGTACGGGCTGTTTTCTGGTCAGGATATGTCATAAACGAAGTACGGGGTAACTCCTTATTCACAGCAACTACCTGGACATCCTGCCAGTAGGGCTTGCCGGGCGAATCAGCCCAGGTATACCCACAAACTACACAACATAATAAACTGATAAATAATTTAGTTTTCATAATGTATATATATTTATTTTTGAATCATTGAATTATTGAATAGACTGAATAATTGAGTAACTGAGTAATCGAATAACTGAATAAATTGAGTCGATTGAATCTATTGAGTTGACTGAATTTATTGAATATATTCACTCCTGTAATCGATTGCGAAGATAAGATATTTTTTTATTTTTGCACTTACGTTGTAATGTGTTAAAGAATAGATTATGCGATACCTATATTTGTTGGCCTTTTTCTTATGCATCGTAACCTCATACGCTCAGGAAGACTCCATTGTACCGTTCGATAAAGCTTATAAACGAACGTATGAAACATTCAAAGTCACGGATAGCCGTCCTGTGATTGACGGGCGCCTTGACGATAACTTCTGGACTCAAAACGGGACCTGGTCTGAAACGTTTATACAGGTGATGCCATACGAACGGGTGATCTCTCCATCACCAACACGGATGAAAGTACTTTATGATGATAAATACATTTACGTAGGCGTATATTGCAAAAATGCTTTCCCTGAAAAAATGAATAAATTTATCGGCAACCGTGACGATAACAGTTTGGGAGACCTGATCAGTGTAGCCTTTGATACCTATCATGACTACCGGGCAGCCCCCGAATTTAACCTAAACCTGGGTGGTAATAAAACTGATTTGATAGTAACGGATAAGCTCGAAGTAAACCGTAGCTGGAATGCCGTCTGGGAAGGAAGGACACATATCGATATGGCCGATTCAAGCTGGACGGCAGAGCTACGTATCCCTTTCAGTCAACTTCGTTATAACCAATTGTCCGAATCCGGTATTTGGGGATTGCATGTACGCCGTATTATCCGCCTGAATAATGAAGTACAGAATTGGAGCATGATTCCTTTAAAAAACAATGGCCATGTCTTTTCATTCGGCGAAATGCACGGCATGGATGACTTACCAAAGCCACGGGGTATTGAGTTCCTGCCGTATGTAATGGGTAAATACAAAAGAGAGTCTAAAATCCAGGGAAGTCCATACCGGAAAGGAGCCTTGTGGGATGGAAATGCAGGCTTGGATGCAAAGTTTGCATTATCCGATTTCACACTCGATGTAACCATTAATCCCGACTATGGACAAGTAGAACTGGATCCTTCGGTTATGAACCTTACGGCCTACGAAACTTTCTATGAAGAAAAACGCCCGTTTTTCCTGGAAGGAAAACATATTTTAGATTTCGCAAACGGCAGTGATATGATGTTCTATACGCGTCGTATAGGCGCTCCCCCATCCTACTCTCCTCAGGATATCGATCAGGTAAATTCATTCGCAAGTTCTGTACAAAATGTACCGATTATCGGCGCCTTGAAATTGACCGGGACTAACCGCAGGGGGCTGACCTTAGGCGCCGTACAAAGCCTTACCGCCCGTACTTCTGTTGATGTTACCCGCAATGGCATTGAAAACTCAGAAGTAGTAGAGCCTCTGACAAATTATACAGTCGCACGCGTTCAGAAAAACTGGAAAGGAAACACTTTACTCGGCGGAATGCTCACTTCTGTTAACCGGAATCTGAATAAACCACACCTGAAAGAATTTATGGTCGAAAATGCTTTTACCGGCGGAATTGACTTTACACAGTACTTTGCCGACCGGCTATATTATGTTGATATGAAAGGGATGTTCAGCTCACTACAGGGAAGCAAAGAAGCGATCACACGTATCCAGCAGAATGCAGTGCATTACTATCAGCGCGAATCGGGTACCGGTTATTTGGGAGTAGACCGAAACCGCACATCACTCAATGGTACAGGCGGGTATATAAAGATAGGAAGAAGAGGGAATGCCAAATGGAATTTCTCGGAAACCTTCGACTGGTTGTCTCCCGGGTTCGACCTGAACGATGTAGGGTACCTGAAACAGGCTGATAAATTGTCAAATGAAACAAGCATCAAGTTTCGGCAGACGGACACATGGAAGAACTTCAGAGCTAACGGTATAACACTGTCGCAACATAACCAGTGGGATTATGACGGCAATTCATTCGGAAACAGCTTTTCGCTGGATTGGCAAAGTATGCTGATAAACCGCTACCAGATCAACCTGAAGCAAACCTATGGCTGGAACTGGGTACATAGCCGGCGGCTTCGTGGCGGACCGGATATCCGTTTCGGGGAATGGTATAATGTAGTTGCTTCGTTTAACACCGATAAAGCCAAATGGGTTGTTTTCTCTGTAGATTATTCCGGCGACTATAATTTGCATGGCGATTATAGCTTCAATACATTTTCACCCAATTTGGCTTTCCGTTTAGGTAATCATGTTCATGTTTCCGGTCAATTTAACTATGTATGGAACCTGGACGAAATGCAATACGTATCGACCGTCAAGTCCGCATCATCTGATCCGGTTTATATCGTAGGTAATATGGATCAGAAAACATATGGGTTAACCATGAAACTGCAGGTAAATGTCACGCCCGATATCTCAGTGCAATGGTACGGTTCACCTTTTACCTCAATCGCCAAATTCAAAGAATTCAAACAAGCGAAAGACACGAAATCGCGCATACGTCCCGAACGTTTTTATACATTTAAACCGGATGAGATCACATTGGCAGACGGCCGGTATGCAGTGCAGACAGGTACAGAGCAGTTCTCATTTGCCGATCCGGATTTCAGCTTCAACGAATTTCGCTCAAACCTGGTTGCCCGGTGGGAATATGTGCCTGGTTCTACATTGTACCTTGTCTGGGAACATTCAATGAATAATAATGATGTATTCTACCGCTCAGGATGGGGAAGCAACCTCGACCGGATGTTCGGACTACCTACCACCAATATCTTTATGGTCAAACTGAATTACTGGTTTAATTTGTAATGATCATTGGATGTCGTACATGTATCAAGTCCGCGAAGCGGGCAAATCTCTCCAGATTATTGATTACTTACAACTTAAACATATGACACTCTTTGAGACCCAACGATTAATCATACGGAAAATTGAAGATAGCGACAAAGCTTCGATGCTGGACTTTCATAACGATCCGGCAACGATGGCTTTTATCTCTTCCGGAAAAGCCGACTGGAGTCCGGAAGAATTGAACCGGAAACTGCAAATGAACGAATTGCTTTATCCGGCAGGTTTCGGCATATACGCTGTTGAGCAAAAAGAAACAAGCAGCGTAATCGGCGAAGCCTCCATTTTCAACTCTTTCGATGATCTGGAACAACCTGAAATAGGTTATATCATCGCTCGGAATTACTGGAATCAGGGATATGGGACAGAAATTGTAAATGGATTGATCGACTATTGTAAGCATACATTATGCGCACAACGTATTGTGGCGCAAATGTATGCCGGGAATATATATTCCGCCCGCCTCTGCGAAAAAGCAGGTATGCAATTATATGAAACCCTGGATCTCGAAAACGGAAAACAAAGACTCAGCTTTCATCTGATCTGTTAAAGCATCTGTTCATACTAGTAATGACCGAATCACATTCTCTACTTGACTTCTTGACTACTAACGAAGTGATAACTTCTTTGACTACTGATTCGCATTAATAGTAAGTAGAAGTCAGGGAGGCTATTTTTTCTACAATACCTTCTTTGAACACAATTTTATAATCTTTTTTATTGAGATTATAATAAATCCATGTTTCGTCATCATCTTCGGTATATACCTCATCCGGCTTGCCATAGGCTACTTTTACTTCGTCGGGGGTAAATCCTTTCCTTACTTTTTGAGCCATAATTTGTTCCCAGCGTTCCTGCGAAATATCAGGATATGCGTCTTGCGGATTAGTAAAGGTAAAATAGCGGGTAAAACTCAGACTCGACCTATCGCCTTTATCAAATACGACATTCCCAAAACAGTACTCGTCATCCTGATTTTGGGGTTTGAAAAGCACAAGATACTTATCATCGTAATCGTTTACCACCCTTGTAACAGTTACCGGACAATATTTGCATGTACCCTCACGTACAGGTACCGTTTTAAGATTTGAATTTAATTCATCCTCGTTATATTGCAACCAATTAGCAGATTTGGTATAGAGCGTTTTCCCTGTCAATAGTTGATTCAGCTTATTCAGAAAGTCAGCTTCGATAAGATCATATCTTGCACGCAACAGAGACTCGGCAAATTCATACGCACGATAATTCTCTTTACCACAAGAAAAAGAGAGTATAAAGCAAGGCACGTTTGTTTCCCCTACTTTCACCTTCCCCACTTTTACATTCTTAAATTTGATGGGCTTATTCCCAAATTCAGCGTAAGGCAACCCATTGGTCAGTTTTTCCCTATAATCGAATACAGGCGTATCTTTTTCTTTGACTAATAAAGACTTACCATACTCGCGTGAAGATTGCTGTTTGTCGGTTTCAAAAAAATACGTTTTACCTTCAATCAATTTCGGACTACTCTCCACCATTTGCTGAATAAACAATGAATCCTCCTTGCTTTGAGCCTTTGCGATTAATAATCCTCCCAAAAAGAATATGAGTGTAAGAAAATACTTATTCATGCGATTGTTGTTTTAGTTATATTTTTGTTTTCAGAATATCTACAAAGCTACCGAGTGACAAAAGTATTAAAATTTAAACAGTTTTTTAGTAGCTTATGATTGTTTACTGCATAATAGCGGGCTATTAAAAGGGAACAATCATAAAAAGGCGCAAAGAAGAGCCTAAAAGGATGCGAAAAAGATTATTTATGATATAATTAAACTTGTTCTTGTAAAATTCCTAACAGTTACTTAATACGACGAAGCATTATTCAGCATATTCATTGCTTCTTTACTTAGATGAATGTCGACACTTTTCAGAATATCCAACTGTCCATGCTTAGATACACTGGCAATAGGTGCAGTAACCGAAGGTCTTTCTTTAATCCACGCCAAAGCGATTTGTGCCGGTGTTGCATTATACATTGCAGCAACCTCATTCAACGCTTTAATAATACGCTCGCCCCTTCCATTCAGGTATTCTTCAACTTTTCCACCACGCTGCTTATCTGCTAAGTCCGTTTTTGTTTTATATTTCCCGGTAAGGAATCCGCTGGCTAACGAATAGTAGCTTATAACCCCCAAACCATATTGTTCAATTAACGGTTCATAATCCCTTTCATACGCCTGCCTGTCGTAAAGGTTATATGCAGGCTCTAAACATACGTATGCAGGCAAATCATTTTTCCTGCCGCTTTCCAATGATTCTTTTATACGTTCCGGACTCATATTCGACGCTCCGGTATAACCGACTTTTCCTTGTTCAATTAATTTAGCGAATGCCCCAAGGGTCTCTTCTACGGGGGTTGAAGTATCATCATAATGCACAAAATACAGGTCAATATAATCCGTATTTAAACGTTTTAATGAAGCTTCGGCTTCCTTCATGATGTAATCCTTTTTCAGGCTTTTTTTCCCGTCCGACATTGCCGCACCGACTTTTGTTGCTATTAAGATTTCATCACGTTTACCGGTCTTTTTTATCCATTCCCCAATGATTGTTTCCGATTCTCCACCTTTATTTCCCGGTACCCAGTTGGAATAAACGTTTGCAGTATCAATAAAATCAAAACCCGCATCGATGTAGGCATCCAGAATGCGGAATGACTCTTTTTTGTCGGCAGTCCAGCCAAAAACATTTCCACCCAAAACAAAAGGACGGATATATAATTCAGAGTTTCCAATTTTCCTTTTTTGTTCCATACGATTTGTATTTAATTTGTTTAGATACTTTTTAAGTTTAAACAGAATATCCCTAAAAAAAGTTTTAGGAGTAATTCATGGCAACAGGGCTTTTCCGAAAATAGACCTGGTAAAATACACTTGTAAAAAAACGAAAAGACTCTTTAATTTTTAACCATATTAAGCAACTAATTATAAGTTTCTTATGTTATATTTACATGACAAAATAAACATACGCCATGAAACGAAGAATGTTTTTACAGAAAACCGCAGCTATTGCGGCCCTGGGCACCATTGGGAAAACCACAGGCGCATTTGCAAAAGAACCGGAAACGGTAACCGTACCGAAACGTAAACTTGGAAAAACAGGCTTCCCGGTTTTTCCGGTTGTATATGGAGGTATTATTTCTATGCACGACGGACAAGATGCGTCCGACCAGTATGTATCGTGGGCTATCGACAGAGGGATCAACTATTTCGATGTAGCGCCCAGCTATGACGATGCGCAGGAAAAACTGGGCAATTCTCTGAAATCCTACCGTAAGAATGTATACCTTGCCTGCAAAACCGGTAAAAGGTTACGTGCGGAAGCCGAACCGGAGTTCGAAGAATCGTTCAAACTGCTTCATACCGATTATTTCGACGTGTATCAACTACATGCTATAACTACACAGGAAGACCTCGACAAGGCATTTGGGCCAGGCGGTGTAATGGAAATGATGGTCAAAGCCAAAGAAGAAGGCCGCGTGCGTAAGCTCGGGTTTACAGCGCATTCCGAAGAGATAGGCCTGAAAGCAATGGAACTATACGATTTCGACACAGTTATGTTTCCGCTTAACTGGATGATGAATATGGGAAATGACATGGGTACAAAATTGTGTAGCGAAGCTAAAAAGCGCGAAATGGGAATACTCGCCATCAAACCACTCATCCATCGCGCATGGAAAGACAATACTGAACGTGATACTTCGGATTATCCCAAAGCCTGGTGTAAGCCAATCGAGACCGATAAAAATGAAGCCATGGGTATTGCCGCAATCAAATATACATTTAGTTTAAATCCCGATGTAATTATCCCTCCCGGCGATTTCAAAAGTTTTTCTTTTGCAGTCGACCACATCGCGGAGATTCTGAAGAACCCGTTGAGCGCAGAAGATACAGCATTATTGAATAAAGAATATGCCCGGGTAAAGGACTATCCGTTCTTTTCATAATTTATTGCAACTCCGTTGCTCCACAATACTGCGGGAGTAAATATCAGACTCAGTTTTTATACAAAAACCATCATCACATCCGTTTCAAGCAGATAGATTCCTTCTGCATGAGTAAGGATTTACATTCATAAAAAACACAAAGAATATTGAAAATTTTCTTTGCGTATAGCTATAATTTTTAGTTTTGAGCACTGTTAAGCTGAGAAGCTGTTTTGAAATCACCCAAGCAACAGGCCTACAATGAAAAAGAATTATTGGCAAATTTACTGGTCGCGTAAAACAAATGGTGAGCATCGTTTGAATTTGGAAGAGTTTCTGGAAAAGGAAGCATCCGAAAAATTATATCTTCTGGATGGCGGCAATAATATTTTGGATATAGGATGTGGAGCTGCAGAATTATTAACTTACTATGCAGGACAATATGAAAACTGCATCGGAGTAGACCAATCTGAGACAATGCTTTATCAGGCCCGGAAAAGGATTGAGAACCTGCATCTGGGTCACAAAATCAAACTCATACATCAGTCTGCCTCCCATATCTGGGAAGAATTAAAATTAAACTTCCGGAATCATTATCCGTTTGACAGAATCACAGCCGGACAACTCATCCAATACCTTAACAAAGAACAAATAGACTCTTTTATAGCCAATTCTATGAGATATCTTACTCCAAACGGGAAAATATGGTTATTTGATATCGTTGATTCACGAACATATGAATTATGGTTATCTGGTTTGTACAATAAGAATGACTTAAACATATCTATCCTCTTGAAGATCATAGGTAAGCGGATCAAAGACAGGCTCAAAATCCTTGCAGGAAAACCAATTTCCGATATGGGGTATGGATATTCCCCGATGTTTTTTATTACAATAGCAAAAAAATATGGGTTACAGGTTTCATTTACGAACTCCATGTATTATGAATATCGGTATCATGCAGTCTTTTCACAGCCGTTAATACCCTGATGTTAAGGAAAGACTGTTAACTACCACCACCCCAAAGTGATAGTATAGGACTTAACAGCCTAATCCCACATTAGGTTAGCCCTTTATTTTTATATTTCAACATTTCAATGAACGCTTTTCCCTGTGTTCCGTACAACAGGGATAATTCCGGCACAAGCCTTTTACAAAGGTACAAGCTATTTTTCGCATAGAAAAGAAAGTGTACCATTCTGGGACACTTGTGTATCAGAATGGTACACTTCTGCACCGGATTGCCGATTATTACCTATTTTTGCAGCAAATTACCGGTTTCGGGATAAGACACACAGATTAAATCTAATCAAATTTACTTAAGATATTCAGATTCTCTATTACTCCTTATTTCCGCCTGTTCTTCTCCTTGTTCTATAGTTGGACCAGGTAAGGAGAGAATAAGGAGAGGGTAAGGAGAAAAACCTGCTTGATCCTCTGTCCCGAAATGAAAATTGTTTCACGGAAATAGACTGCACATAAACTAGCATATCAATCGTTGTTCTCGCTGTTTATCTACAGTGATTGACTAAAAAGGAGTAAATTTAAAAAATGCATAGAAGAATGCCTGGCAATATTCACCTGAATGCGGAGATTAATAATAATCCTGTCAAAAGCGTTATTTTCATTTTTGAAGTTACTTATTAGCTGTCGCTAATTTTTTCGCATACAAATACTTGTTTATCTGATTTGTTTTCAAACATTTCCTCTTTAAATCCGCCGAACTCATGAATAATTTTAAATCCATAAATACTCAAATATGCATCTAACTCTTTTGGAAAAAACATTCGCATATCCAGGTTTTGAATAGAATCAAATTTTCCATTTATAAAGTAATGCCATTTTATACGATTAATCTGACTTGTATTTTCATAAATCATGGTCTGTTTTATAACAACATCTCTGCCATCTTTGGTCAAATATTCAGCAATAATATTTTCTTCCTTTTCTGAATTTACGATATAGTGAATATTAGGATTAAAACAATCAAATATGAAATATCCATTTTTTTTCAGATGTTTCTTCACACTTATCAATACATCAAAAAAATCCTGATTATCATATAAATGATGAATTGAGTTAAATGGAATAAAAATAATATCATACACTTCCGGCAAATCTAAAGACCTTATGTCAGATTCAATAAACCTTATGGGAGCATTCAATTCATTTGCTTTTTCTTTGGCTTGTTCCAACATCGATGTGCTATTGTCAACACCGGTAATATTATATCCTTCTTGTGCAAGAGGGATAGTAAGTCTACCAGTGCCACAACATAATTCAAGAATGTTACCATTCTTCCTTTTGTTAAGCCAACGTGAATAAAATGGCAAATCTACTATTTCTGTATTCATGCCATCATAAATATTACCGTCGTAAATTAATTTTCCTACTTTATATTTTTCTTCCATCTTGTTTTTTATTTATCCGACCTGATAAATATGAAAGTGTGAACAAACCTTTTACCATGTTCCTGTTTAACAAAAGCAAAAATAATGATTAATAATAGAAACTCAAATTGTTATAAAAATAAAATGATGAACAATTGTAGTATTGAAATGAGATAAGCAAGGTATGTTTTTGTGTACACAAAAACGTATTAATTGAACAATAGTGGTATTGATACAAAGGTGGATAGTTTTACACAACTAAACCTGTATGCATTAATCAACCCATTGTGATACTAAACAACCACACGCCTAAAGAGGCGGTGGGTTACTGTAACGGACTAAAAGTCCTGTTAAGGCTAAAGCCATCTTAAGGAAAAGACTATAAGTCATCTTAAGAACCAATACGAAAGT
>JAITVY010000071.1 GCA_031285565.1 Tannerella sp.
AAAAAAGCAACGAAGTGAATGAAAAGATTCAAAGTCTTAAATCTGCTCAAACTGTAAATGATATCAAAGAGGTTTATCCGTATATAATAACAGAAAAAGACTTCTCCGATGCTATAAAATTCTCTCTGAAAACAATAAGGAACATTTATTGGAAATGCTTTCTATTGGTGAACCCGAAGCACTTTATGGGCAATCGCTTCGGTATTTTCAACTATGCAACCAAAGCTTCGGGAGGATACGTGGATATGGACTTCTTTGAATATAAAAGGATCACCCAAGCAATAACGCTATAAAGGATGATAAGATATATGAATACCCTCATCGCAAATGTGTATATTTGAAAATGAATAATTAGTACCTAAACAGTCATCAGCGAGACGTAGAAACTAAAACGTAAACTGTTAGACAAGAAAGAAGACTTGGAAACATTGATAGGTGCCAAGCGGCTCGAAAATGTAGCGTTACCACTGTTGGGAACCATGCAAAATATCATAGATAACTTGTCCGATGATTGGAAAAATAGTAAAAGGATGAAGCTTTAAGGGATGCGTTTCGTATGTTATGGAAGCAAAAGACGCAAAACTTCTGGCAGCTGAAGGTGTGTTGGAGACGGATGTAAAATCCATCATCAACAGTTTTTACATGCAAAGTTTGCTCAATCCGAAGCTGTCGAAATGCGTCCACATACCTCTTTCGTTCTCGCCTGATGACAAGGAACGGCTGACAGACCATTTTATGGAACGGTTGGCCAAAGAGTATATGAAAGCGATGCAGATAAAAAATACACAGTATATTATTGTCAGGCACAACAATACGGATCATTCGCATTGCCACATTGTATTCAACCGGGTGGATAACGATGGAAAGACCTTTTCCGACAGGAACGAGGACACTATAACGACAAGTAATCTTTGGGGGACGGAAAAGCCATAGTCTTTTTGTTCATTTAAAAAAATATGCTACCTTTGCAATCCTAAAACACAACATGTTATGGCGCAAACAGTGATAAAAACAAGCGGTAGTGTTTCGATTTTACCGGATTTTACCGGACATCCCCAGTGGATAGAAGGAATCGTAATTGATGTAGAAGACAACACGCTCAATGGGATTGTATCTCTCTACCGAAACAAAAGACGGGAATATTTTCATCGGTAAGGAAGATCTGTTTAAACCTCAAACTGAAGACGTCTGTCTGCATTAAATTTTGTAAAGATGGCAAAGAAAAATTTCACATCGGGCATTGATGCCTTATTAACATCTATTATCACTAAATACGCTCCCGGGCCGGAACAAGTTCCGGATCTGCAACAGGAATCTGGAAATGCTCCAGCCAAACCGGCAGGAAAATTTTCCGGAGACGATAAACTGGTTTTCGTTTCATTCCGTATGCCGGAAAGTCTCGTAATGAAAATGAGGTATTATTGCGTCGACAACCCGTGAAGCAGCAGGAAGTTATCATTAACGCTATTAAAAACCACATTGAATGACTACCCCCCAAGGAAACATGATGGATCCAGTTCTGGCTGATCACATAAAAATACTTTCATCCTTTACTACGGAATGTTTTTATATACTGGATGTTCAGCAGAAACAATTTAGCTATATATCCCCCTATACCAAACAGTTGTGCGGGTATTCGGTCGAACAAATATTGAATATGGGATATAGTTTTTATTCCAAAATCGTACATCCCGAAGATTTGCCGTTGGTGGAAAACATGTACAGGGAACTTGTGTTGTATTGCAAAAAAAATGAGGAAAAGCGGGAGGAGATTAGTTATTTTTCCTGTACATTCAGGCTGCAATGGCAATATGACTGCAAAGCCAAACCGGTTACATATATGGTATATCATCGGGTAAAACCGTTGTGGTATGAAGCTGGGTTGTGTTATTTGCTTTGTGCATCCGGGAGTACGGTTCTGAAAGAATCCGGCTACCTGCGTGTGTATTACAAGGACAACATGAAATATGAAGGATATAATTTTACCGCTCAACGGTGGGAACCTGGTGCAATCAAACCGCTTAATGAGCGTGAAAAAGTGATACTCGTACTTGCACGGCGGGGGAAAAGCCGGAAAGAAATAGCCGAACATCTGTGTATCGGATATAAAACTTTACAAAATCAACTGACTGTAATATTTGCGAAACTGAAAGTGCAAACCATGCTGCAGGCAGTTGTTTTAGCTTCCAATCATCATTTGATACTTGATATGGAACAGGCAGTTCCGGATTCTGAATCGTTATCAGGGGAAGCACCTCTCCAGCGCCGCAGGCGTTTACTCACTCCGGACGACCTGCAGTACATTCAGCAGGCGTTGGATCAGGGTCAAAGTATTCTGCAGACGGCCATGCAGGTAGGTGTTGTAGAAAGTGCAATCCGCTATTTGATAAAGCAGGGGAAAATCCATAAATGAATTTGATTCGCTAAATAGCCGAATTCGTTCGCTAATTTTTTTCTATCACAGTAACATTTTGATTATAACTCAATTCAAGCCGATTAAAAAAGGGCAAAATGACCTATTGCGAAGAAAATAAAATATATATATATATTTGCTCAAGTCTTATCTAAAATTTATGCAATATGAAAAAAATTTTAATCATCAGTATGTTATGTGCGGTTTCATCCGTATTTTACAATTGTACAAATGATACAATTGAAAACGGAGAAGACGTAAAAAAAGAAGACCCCGTGACGACCTATTCGGCCGTAGAAACAGTTGATTTTATACTCCCGCCGGGATACCGTTGGATCTATACGGTTCCTGCAGGCAAAAATGTCGGAATCAGCCTTATCAATTCGCAGGAAGAATTAAAAAAATACATTTCCGGCGGAGATGCGTTTCCCACGGTTGATTTTGAAAAAAAATCCCTGCTGTTGGCATACGGGGATACTTTAACAAATATCCATAAACTGGCGTATGAACTTGAGAAGGCGGCGGAAAAGGAAGAATATCGGTTAAACGTAATTGTAGAATCAGGTACGGAAGCATGGCCGAAGGGTTGGACACTTTCGGCACTGGTTCCGAAAGTACCTGAAAATACAACCATTCAACTGAACGAAAACAGTACTTCCGGGAATCCGGGCGAATACGTAAATCCATACAGGGAAAATATTGCTGGGACATGGAAATTATCGCGCGGTACATCTGTTTCCGAACAGGATACACTTGACTACTCAGACAGGAATATTACGTATGAATTCCGTAAGGACGGAAAACTGATCATTACCGGTAATCAGCCTGGAGGTTTGACGGAAGGCGAATACTCGTATGAATACAAAAAACTCAATATCTGTCCAACCTGTTCGCCTGTTCCCAATATGCGGATAAATAACGGCAATGCTTTCTGCGAAGCCTGGCTCCAACAGAAAACCATGGTCATATCAGTCCAAAAGACGGAGCAGGGTAAGACGATCAATAACTATTTTGTTAGAGTAGAGGACCGTATTCCTGCTGGTGAAGATCCTGATAAAGACAAAGGAAATCCTGAACAGGGAGTTTTGAATGGTACCAGGTGGAAATTGACAGGTATTATGGATGTTCAATCAGGCATGTTAACAGTACCTGAAACAAAAGACTGTAATGAATGTTATACTTTGGTATTTGATGCCAAAAATTCTTTTTCTTTTTTTTCACCTGCAAATGAATTGGGCGGTAATTATATAATCGATTATGTTACGCAGAGTTTTCAGGTTGCCCAATTTGGAGGAACTAAAATTGCAGAACCGGAAGATGCAGAGTTATACGTTAAACCTTTTTGGACCAATAGTATACAATTCTTTTCTCTATTGGAAAATGAATTAAAACTGTATTACAACGACAAAAAAAGTTATTTACTCTTTAAACAGCAAAAGTTATGAAACGGTTTGTCTTTATCACAGTAATTATGCTTTTGTCCGGGTTTAAGATTTATGGACAGATAAGCATACAGGAAGAACCTGTAAGTTTTAAAACAAATGTTCCTCATCTAAGGACATCAGTAATTCTAATTTAAGTCATTGGTCATTTTATTGGCATTATGAATCACCGAATTGCGCGAATACTGTACCTGCAATACAATCTACGGCTGGCGCTACGCTTGTTGCAAATAATAGTATTTCTGATTTTGCCTTGCTCAGGCTAACGGAAGATCCGCGTAATGCAGCTAATGTTACACCCTATTATCTGGGATGGGATCGTTCGGGTAATGCCGGAATAGGAGGAGTGGGGATACATCATCCGGCAGGCGATATAAAAAAGATTTCACCTTATACCATGGTGCCCCACTCTACCGCCTATTTAAGTAATACAGTGAACGCGAATGAACATCGTTGGAGAGTTATTTGGAGTTCAGGAACGACCGAAGGAGGCTCGTCCGGCTCCCCATTAATAAACAATAATCATAGGGTGATCGGACAATTACATGGAGGATATGCAAGCTGCAGTGCTCAATCACAACCTGACTGGTATGGAAAATTCAGTACCTCATGGACAGGTAATGGAGCGACAGATAATCGAAGAAGGTTAAGGGACTGGCTTGATCCCAACAATACAGGAGTATCTGTACTAAATGGTATAGGAACTTCTTCTCCGTGTGTAAATGCATTTATGAATCAAACAGTTTCTGCCAGTACAACGATTACCGGATGTAACACTCTATCTCTTCAAAACGTAACTGTAACCAGTAATGCAACTTTGACGCTGGATGCTCCGGGAGACGTTATAATTAATGCAACATTTGATTTACAATCCGGTTCTTCATTACATGTTCAATAGAAATTCCGGAGCCGTTTTTGGCAAGCATGGAAAAGTCGCTATCCTTTTAGGCAAGAGGATAGCGACTTTTTACCAAAAGGATGGGAGCTTTTTTTCAAAAGGATGTGTCCTTTTTCACGGTTACA
>JAITVY010000083.1 GCA_031285565.1 Tannerella sp.
ATTTCTTGTTTTGTATACATACTTATCATTTTTATGGAACGAACTTTTTTTTCATTCCGGTTTATAAGTGGTATACTTTTCGATTGAAATGTGGACTACTTCCTAAGTAATATTTACAACGTGGTTTTGCTGTAATGGGAATTACGCTCATCCATTTTATCGAACGATTCAGCCTCAATAACTTTCCGATAGAAACCTGCAACTTTCTGATATTTACGGATAGGGTGATTTGGGATAGTACATTTTTTGCCTTTTCCGGTAAAGCCTACTGCATTTTTGCATTGCTATTCGGCTTCAGTTTTTATATTCAAGACAACTCACAAAAAGAAAAAGGGAAAGACTTTCGTGGACGGTTTGCCTGGAGGTTAGTATTACTTTTTTTTATAGCCTGTATCAATTCGACTCTATTTCCTGGTGAAATATTGGTACTTTATGCATTGGTTGGTTATGTACTGATCGCAGTATGTCGCCTTTCAACCCGTACAGTAATAGTTATCTCGCTTATTCTTCTACTACAACCTTTTGAATGGGGACAAATAATTTATGCACTCATCAACCCCGAGTATATCATGAATGCTGAATTCGATGCTCCATATTGGGAGATAGTCAACACAGTTCAGAAAAAAGGTTCCTTCCTCGAGATGTGCCAAACTGCAATATGGACAGGTAATATTGCTAATATGGGCTGGATGCTATTACATGGAAGGATTACTCAAACCGCAGCACTGTTTATGATAGGTATGTTAATAGGGCGTAGAAATCTGTTTCCTTATTCAGAAAAAAATATACAGTTTTGGATTAAAATATTCATCGTAGCCACTATCGCTTTTTTCCCGATTTATGGTTTGATAGCTATACTTCCCGACTTTATAAGTCGGGAAGCATTACTTGTTCCTTCTATCCTTATACTTAAGTCACTTTCAAATATTGCAGTTACAGGAATATTATTTGCAGGTATAATACTTGTTTACTACCTGACAAAGTTTAGACATATTCTTCATCAATTAGCACCTTATGGACGTATGAGTTTGACTAACTACTTATCGCAGTCGTTGATTGGAGGATTATTGTTTTACAACTGGGGACTGGGGCTTTATAAATACACCGGCATTACAGTCTGTTTCTTAATGGGTATCGGAATGTTTCTTATTCAGTTCTTCTTTTGCCATTGGTGGCTTCGTTCACATCGTCAGGGTCCATTAGAATGGTTATGGAAAAAGGCTACCTGGATCAAAATATAAAAACGGTTCATATTTAGCACCTAGAATACCCAAAGCCGATCACTTATGAGCAACTCAGGCTAAAGTATATAAGCAAAAGCAGATGCCCTGCCTTATTCAAATTTCCTCTTGTTGTATCTCTTTATCCTCATTCCGTCAGTAAAAATAAATCAGCCATTTACTTTTGTTTGTAAATGGCTGATTTTCAATGTCGGGATGACAGGATTTGAACCTGCGACCACACGCCCCCCAGACGCGTACTCTACCGGGCTGAGCTACATCCCGCTCTATAACGCTGCAAAGATACGAATTTATTGAAAAATGCCAACCGATTAAATGCTATATTTTATATTAAAGACATGATTCATGGTAAAAGTCCAGTGCTTCAAATATCATCTTTTTCTCTACTACCTGATTAATCCGAATTTCACCTACTCCGGCCAGCAATGTAAAATTAATCACATCCCATTCATTCTTTTTGTCATGTGTCATCAGTTCGTATAGCGTTTCATAATCATCACAACCAAAATGAAATGATGGATAATGAGTCTTGATAAAATTCGTCGTTAAACGAAGCGTTTCAACCGGCATATCACAGCTTTTGTATGAAAGATATAATTCACAAACCAAACCTGCAGCTACAGCATGACCGTGTAAAATCGGACGTTTTTTTTCAAATGACAGACTTTCAAAAGCATGTCCGATTGTATGGCCAAGATTCAACGCCTTCCGAATCCCCTTCTCTTTGGGATCCTCCGTTACAATCCGTTCTTTGATTTCGACCGACTCTTTTACCAAATCATTCAATGATTGTAAATCCACGTTTTTTGCATCCGGATAAAATGATAATACATGTCGAAAAGTCTCCAAAGAATCAATCAACCCATGTTTAATCATTTCGGCATAGCCGGAGAGCAGATTATCCTGATCTAACGTTCGTAAAAAAATACAATCTATCAATACACAATCAGGAATATAAAACGAACCGACTTCATTTTTTAAGCCGTTAAAATTAATTCCGGTTTTCCCACCCACAGCAGCATCAACAGACGCCATTAATGTTGTAGGAATATTCAACGTATGTAATCCACGCTTAAAAGTAGCGCCTGCAAAACCACCCAAATCAGTCACCATTCCACCACCCAGATTAATCAATAATGAATTGCGTGTAGCACCATATTCCGAAAGCCTTTTCCAGACATGAGCCAGTTGTTCAATATTTTTATGAGTATCTCCGGCTTCTATTACAATCTGTTCGGCTTCATTAATCTGTGGAACAGATTGAATAACCGGCATACATTTTTCTGCAGTATGCGTATCAGTAAGTATGTATAATTTATCATACAGACCTTTGTTCAGGTATTCATGAAGCGCTTTGGCTATATTATCACAAATAACAACTTGTTGCTCCATTAATGTTTTTCTTATAAAACTATTTATTGTAACCCTGCACTTTTCAGCACATGATCAATTGCTTCATCCAATCCTTCCGGCTTTTTTCCTCCGGCAGTTGCAAAATGAGACTGGCCACCACCACCGCCCTGAATAAACTTGGCGGCATCTTTCACCAATTGTGATGCATTTAAGCCGTCGGCAACCAGTTCATCACTCAGCATAACCATTAACGTACATTTATTATCCGGTCCTTCAAGTCCACCCACAAAACAGAATTTGCCTATATTTTCGTGTTTAACCTGAAATGCCAGATCTTTAATATTGTCGACATTACCTTTTCCCTTAAACAAGAATATCCTGACACCATTAAATTCTCTTGCATTAGAAAGCAATTTTTCCTTAATAATGGCAACTTTTTCTTTCATGTAACCGGTTATTTCCTTTTTCAATTCGGCATTCTCATCAATTGCTTTGCGAATAGTCTGAGCCAAGTTCGGGACATTATGCATCAAGCCTTGCAATTCACGAATCATATCCTGCTGCATATAAAAACATTTTTCAGCACCCTCAGCTGTTACAGCTTCAATACGACGTACACCTGCTGCAATAGAACTTTCATTACTGATATACAAACTACCAATCATTCCTGTTGAAGGAATATGTGTTCCACCACAAAGCTCAACAGATGTTCCATATTTGATCACGCGTACTTCTTCTCCGTATTTTTCACCAAATAAAGCCATTGCACCCATTTCATTAGCCTGAGCAATCGGTATACTACGATGTTCTTCTATCGGATAGTTAGCCCGTATCCTTTCATTCACCAATTGTTCGACTTTTCGTATTTCCTCATCAGTCACCTTTTGATAATGTGAAAAATCAAAGCGTAATGAGTCTGGTGATACAAATGACCCTTTTTGTTCAACGTGCGTGCCTAAGACTTCACGCAAAGCTTCATGCAATAAATGCGTTCCGGTATGATTACATTCACTCTGAATGCGCTTCTTTTTATTTACCTGAGCCAAAAAAGTAGCTGTTATATCTTTAGGCAATTCTGTCACCAAATGTACCGGAAGATTGTTCTCACGTTTAGTATCAAATATGACAACTTTTTCCGTATCCGAAATCAACAGACCACTGTCACCTACTTGTCCTCCCATTTCCGCATAAAACGGGGTCTGATCCAACACCAGTTGATATAACTCTTTATTCTTTTGCTTGATCTTACGATAGCGCAAAATTTTAGCATCACATTCAAATAAATCATAGCCTACAAAGTGGGAGTCACCTTCTTCTAAAACAATCCAATCGCCGGTTTCTATTGCCGCAGCACTGCGAGCGCGTTCTTTTTGCTTCTGCATCTCCGTATCAAACTCCTCAATATCTACTGTCATTCCATGCTCGCGAAGAATCAGTTCCGTTAAATCCAATGGGAAACCATACGTATCATATAGCATAAAAGCATCACTTCCGCTTACGATCTTGCTATTGGCTTGATTCGCATCCTCTATTTTTTTGTCTAACAACCGAATACCTGTTTCAAGTGTACGAAGAAATGAGTCTTCTTCCTCTTTCATAACTTTTTCAATCAGGTTTTGTTGAGCCTTCAATTCAGGATAAGCATCTCCCATTGTATCAATCAATGCCGGAAGCAGCTTATACATAAAAGCTTCTTTCCGATCAAGAAACGTATAACCATATCGTACGGCTCGGCGGAGAATACGACGAATCACATACCCTGCTTTCGCATTCGATGGTAATTGTCCGTCAGTGATTGAAAAAGCGATTGTTCTGATATGGTCGGCAATCACCCGCATAGCGATGTCTCGTTGTTTATCGGATCCGTATGTAAAACCGGTTATTTTAACAAGAGCCTGTATGATTGGTTGAAAAACATCCGTATCATAATTGGATGTCTTGCCCTGTAATGCCATACAAAGCCGTTCAAATCCCATACCGGTATCTATAACACGAGCAGGAAGAGGCTCCAGAGACCCATCGGCTTTCCGGTTATATTGCATAAATACAAGGTTCCATATTTCTATCACAAGCGGATTATCTTTATTTACCAAATCAGCACCGGATGAAGCTTTACGATCTTCTTCCGGGCGAAGGTCAATATGAACTTCCGAACATGGACCACAAGGCCCCGTATCTCCCATCTCCCAAAAGTTATCTTTCTTGTTCCCTCCGAGAATATGATCTTTTGGCAGGTACTTTTCCCAATACCCGGCAGCTTCATCATCGCGTTCCAACCCTTCCGAAGGACTACCTTCAAATACGGTAGCATAGAGCTGTTCAGGATTCAGATGCAGCGTTTCAACAAGATATTCCCAAGCCCATTCGATCGCTTCTTTTTTGAAATAATCGCCAAACGACCAGTTCCCCAGCATCTCAAACATAGTATGGTGATAGGTATCATGTCCCACCTCTTCAAGATCATTATGCTTTCCACTAACCCGCAAGCATTTTTGAGAGTCGGCAACACGTGGATATTTTATCGGCACATTTCCTAAAATAATATCTTTAAATTGATTCATTCCGGCATTGGTAAACATTAATGTCGGATCTCCTTTTACTACCATAGGTGCAGAAGGCACTATCTGATGCCCTTTAGAGGCAAAAAAAGACTTAAATGATTCGCGAATTTCTTTTGCTGTTAACATATTGTAAATAGATATATCTGATTCTTATAAAATCGTAAAAAGGTTTTGCAAAAGTATAGTAAATTATTATATTTGCAATCCACTTTTTCAAAATAGATTACTAAATGGGGCTATTTCGGTCACGAAAAATATATTACAGATATAATCCGAACACACTTGCATACGAACGGGTATATCCTTCCGCAAAAGAACGATTTTGGGGTGTGGTAAAGCATCTGAGTTTAGGCATTTTCATTGGCACAGGTGTTTTTTTTCTTTTGATACACCTCTTCTCTTCTCCGATGGAATCGTTACTCCAAAAAGAAAACAAACTACTTAAAACACAATATGACGTACTTTCTTTGCAATTAGATGATGCATTATCTGTATTAGATGACATTCAACAACGTGATGAGAAATTATATCGTGCCATTTTTCAGGCGCGGACAATCCCGGAATCCGTACGAAAATCAGGATTTGGAGGAACAAACCGTTACGAATACCTGATGAATATCTCTAATTCGGAATTAGTAGTAGAAACAACGATGAAGATGGATATCTTAAAAAAACAATTATATGTTCAGTCTAATTCCCTGGAAGAATTAATCCTGATGGGAAAAAGCCTCGAAGATAGAAGTCGTTGTGTACCTGCAATACAACCCGTTTCCAATAAAGATTTAAAACGTACCGCTTCCGGATATGGAATGCGCATCGACCCTATTTACCGTACGCTTCGTTTTCATGCCGGAATGGACTTCTCTGCACCGATCGGTACGGAGATCTATGCAACAGGCGATGGTCAGGTTATTTTCTGTGGTTGGAAACAAGGTTACGGCAATTGTATTATCATCGACCATGGGTACGATTTTAGAACATTATATGGACATCAAAGTAAGAATCTGGTTCGTGTGGGTCAAAAAGTAACGCGTGGAGAAGTGATCGGTCAGGTTGGCAATACCGGAAAATCCACAGGTCCCCATTTGCATTACGAAGTCTTATTACACGGAAAACCGGATAATCCTGCAAAGTATTATTTTAAGGATTTAAGTCCACAAGAATATGACCAAATGATTCAAATCGCTGAAAATCATGGTCAGGTTATGGACTAAGACATTGTATGGCATCAAAAAAAGATAAAGATCCGAAACGGTTCTATTCAATAAAGGAAGTTGCCCAACAATTTGGCCTTAGCGAGCCTACATTACGTTTTTGGGAAAAAGAGTTTGAAGAGATATCTCCTCGGAAAACAGCTAAAGGAACACGCTATTACAGTAAAGAAGATATTGATATAATCGGATTAATTTATCATCTGGTACGTGAGCGCCGTATGACTTTGGCCGGAGCGCGCCTGAAATTAAAAGAAAATAAAGATTTAACAATTAATCAAACTGAAATATCCAACCGATTAAAACTTATCCGTAATGAATTGGTTTCATTAGCAGATGCTATAAAAGAATTAGACGAAAATTCAAACACGACCCACTAAAACAGGGAGGGGATTTGGTCTATATCTATTTAATGCATATAAGAATCATTCAAAGACAGCAATATTAAACCTAGATACAGAAAAAAATGGAAATATCGAATGGATATTTAGCAATTGTAGCTGTTATTGCAGGACTGGTATTTATTTTAGTAGGTGCCAACATGCTGACAGATGGTGCTGCAGCCATCGCAAAACGTTTTAAAATCTCTAATTTAGTAATCGGTCTTACAGTCGTCGCTTTCGGGACATCAGCGCCTGAGTTAGTCGTGAGTGTAGTCTCTGCACTTAACGGAAGCCCCGATCTGGCAATAGGAAATGTAGTAGGGAGTAATATATTCAATACACTTCTGATTGTAGGCTGTACAGCCACTATAGTGCCCCTTTTTATTCAAAAAAGCACGCTGAAGATTGAAATCCCATTCTGCATTCTAGGCTCATTTGTGTTACTTTTTTGTGTTAGTGATATTTTCCTTGATAACGCGACTACAAATGTCATCAGTCGTAGCGATGGCCTCCTTCTACTTTGTTTCTTTATATTTTTCTTTGGATACACTCTTTTCATAGCCCATAATGGAGATGGACAAGAGGACGAATCGGTTAAGGTTATGCCTCCCTGGAAATCAATCCTTTTCATTGGGGTGGGATTAGCCGGACTTATTTACGGAGGACAATTTTTTGTAAACGGTTCTTCGGTCATTGCACGAAGTTTAGGAATAAGTGAATCCGTTATTGGGCTTACACTGGTTGCCGGTGGAACTTCACTACCCGAACTGGCGACTTCTGTTGTTGCTGCACTGAAAAAAAATACGAATATGGCAATCGGTAATGTTATTGGTTCTAATTTGTTTAATATTTTCCTGATATTAGGAACTGCATCTGTAATACATCCATTAGAAGTGCAGGGAATCAGCATGCTGGATTTTGGGGTAATGATTGGTTCTTGTATCTTGTTATTTTTTCTGGGTCTTGCTTACAGGCGTCAGGTACTTACCCGTTGGAAAGGTATAGTAATGTTAGTTTGCTTTTTTACCTATATGGCATATCTGGTAATAAATGCTTAATCCACTACCCTGGCCACAGATTTTATATTCTTTATCTTGCCTAGTGTGATACACATCTTCTGTATATCTTCCACACTATGCACCAACATTTTAATCTTTCCTTCAAAAACTCCGTCTTTCGCTTCTATTAAAAGTCTTTGAATATTTACATTAAATTGCTCCGAAATTGTTTTTGTAATAATATTCAAAACACCGATCGAATCAATACCTTTTACCTCCAATGTAGCTTCAAAAGACGATTTATTGTGGTTACTCCAGACTGTAGAAAGAATTCGTTCTCCGAAACTACTTTTAAGTCTCATCGCTATAGGGCATGAACGCTTATGTACGACTACATTCCCATCGTCATTAATAAAGCCCAACGCATCATCCCCCGGTATCGGCTTACAGCAACTGGCAATAACATAATTACGGTTAAATTCATCGTCTGTTAATAAATAAGGCTTTGACTTGTCAATTTTAACCTTTTCTTCAGCCGGTTGCTCGTGTATAATCGTTTGTTGTTTCGATTTAACCCCTAAAGCCTGCTTCACATATTTAAAGAGTACATTATCCGTTTTACCCGAAACGATCTTCTTGATATTATCAGGAATAACATCCTCTATCTCAATTGCATAAAAGAGTGGCTCTTTTTCCGGAAAACCATAATAGACCGCAACTTTATCTATGTTTGTAGGAGTGAATTCTACACCCGAGTTATTAAATATTGCAATTAATTTCCCTTCACCTTTCTTTGTCGCATCTTTACGTGAGCGTTTTAAATATGCATCTATTTTTGTGCGAGCTTTCGCTGTTGTAACAAAATTCAGCCATTCCGGTTCCGGATGCTGCGATTTGGATGTAAGAATCTCTATCTGGTCACCACTGGAAAGCGGATGACTAAGCGGCACTAACCGATGGTTTACTTTTGCACCAATGCAATTATGCCCCACATTGGTATGCACACCATACGCAAAATCCAAAGCAGTCGCTCCTTGTGGCAACGTCTTAAGATCTCCCTTGGGAGTAAAAACAAAGATTTCAGAAGAAAACAGATTCATCTTGATCGTATCAAGAAAATCCAACGAATTCGGATTCGGACTCTCCAGTATCTCCATGATGGTTTGCAACCACTTATCCAGTTCTGTATCCTCTTCTATTTCCTGATTGTTTTCCTTGTATCGCCAATGTGCAGCAAACCCCTTTTCTGCGATATCATCCATTTTCTTACTCCGGATCTGAATTTCTATCCACTGACCATCAGGCCCCATAACCGTCAAATGCAGTGCCTGATATCCGTTTGCTTTAGGTCTGCTAACCCAATCCCGTATACGATCCGGACGAATACGATAAATATCTGTTATAGCCGAATAAATATCCCAACACAGGTTTTTATCATCAATACCGTCTTTTGACTCAAAAATAATACGGACAGCAAAAATATCATAGATATCCTCAAAAGGAATCCCTTTCGCCTGCATTTTATTCCAGATAGAATATACAGACTTAATGCGAGTTCGCATCTCATATGTAAGCCCCATCGCTTTCAGCTTAGGGTCTACAGGTTTTGCAAAGTTTTTGAACAAAAGCTGACGCATGTTTTCCGATGCTTCCAGCTTTTTATTGATCATTTCATATTCTGCCGGATGCTCATACTTGAAACTTAAATCTTCAAGTTCGGTTTTAATGGCAAAAAGTCCCAAACGATGAGCTAAAGGTGCATAAATAAACAATGTCTCTCCGGCAATTTTATATTGCTTTGCAGGAGGCATCGAACTCAGCGTCCGCATATTGTGCAAACGGTCAGCGATCTTAATCAGAACTACACGAATATCACTGCTCATTGTCAACAATAATTTCCGGAAGTTTTCAGCCTGTGCCGAAGCATGTTCAGCCAATATTCCCCCTGAAATCTTCGTCAGTCCGTCAACAATCTGAGCAATCTTTTCATCAAACATATTCTTGATGTCTTCCACCGTATATTCAGTATCTTCTACGACATCATGTAAAAGAGCACAACAAATTGAAGTGGAGCCCAAGCCGAGTTCATTACATACAATACGTGCTACAGCCAGCGGATGCATAATATAAGGATCACCATTCCGCCGTTTCACTCCACGATGAGCCTCATTTGCGAAATTGAAAGCTTTCCGTATGCGGTCTATTTTACGCCGGTGATTGGTATGAATATAATCATTTAGCAGGAGGTTAAATTCCTCCTGTATCATTTGATCCTCCAATGATGAAAATTCTTCGTGCCCCATAAACAAACCTATTAAAACCTAATCGTTCCCTTATCCGACAGGGATTTTTATCACCTGCCCAACTCTGATTTTACTATTCGACATGTTATTAGCTGATTGTATCTGAGCTACCGTAACACCCGGATATTTTTTTGAAATAGAATATAAAGAATCACCGGATTGTACCTTGTAAGATACCAGCTTCGAATTCGTGTCGGGAACTTTTTTGGTCGTTTGAGCAGCAGTAGAAACTTTCTTTTCGGCAACCTGCTTAGTCGAAGTTTCAATCACAACATCTTTCTCTTTCTCAGAAGATGATGTCTCCGAAGTTTTTGCTGCATAAGCGATACCTCCGTTATCAATATGAATGGTAAGTTTTCTTCCTACCGGTACCCGGTTACTTTTTAATTGATTCCACCGCCGGATATTTTGGGCCGTCACACCATATTGGTTGGCAATTGTATATAAATTCTCACCCGATTTTACTGTATGCCTGATCTTTTCGCGGGTATCACCATCTTCAGATACAGAATCGGCAGGAACACAATTGGCTAATAATTCTTCGATCCGGTGCATATATAAAGAGTCTTCATTGTCTATAAACGAATAGGCAGCAGACAAAGGCAGCTTTAATACTGAAGGACGGATATTTCCTGGTACAATTTCCCGTTTGTACTGAGGATTAAGCGTTTTCAAAAGATCATAATCAACATTCAGGACTTCAGACACTTGTTGCAAGTGTAACATCTTATTTATAATAAACGTATCCGAAGCCATTGAAAGGCTCGTTTCCATCGGACAAAGATTATGTTCGCAGTGATAATTCATGACATATGTAGCGGCAATAAAAAGTGGCACATATGAACGGGTTTCTTTTGGCAAATTCGGATATATAGCCCAGAAATCAGTTTTTCCTCCCGAACGACGGATTGCTTTATTAACGTTTCCCGGGCCACAATTATATGAAGCCAATACAAGATGCCAGTCCCCATAAACAGCATACATTTCTTTAAAATATTTGCATGCCGCATGTGTGGCTTTATATACATCCAAACGCTCATCAACCAGACTATTAATTTCCAGTCCATAAATTTTTCCGGTAGGTAACATAAATTGCCACAATCCTGCAGCACCAACGCGAGATAAAGCAGTCGGGTTTAACGCACTTTCCACTACAGCCAGATATTTTAATTCAAGCGGTAGCTCGTACTCATCCAGTATTTGTTCAAAAATCGGGAAATAAAGGTCAGCCATCCCCATCATATACCGTACCAAATCACGTCTTCTACCGGCATACAGGTCAATACAATTACGTACTGTTTGATTATAGGTCATCGGAATAACACAAGGCAATTGTGCTAATCGTTGTTGGTAAATATTTTCAGGAAAATCTACATTTTCCGAATCATCCAAACAATAATCCTGTGCTTTTGAAAAATATTGAACATGCCAACTTTCAAGCAATGCCTTTACGTTCTGGTCCAAGACTTCAGGCATTAATCCGATTTCCGTATATGCAGAATCAGTTGATAATACCGAATAACTATCTTCTATCTCTTCCTGTTGTCCAAAAGCAACAGAACAAATAAAACAAAGAGTAAAAGATATGATTGTAATTTTTCTCATGTGTTTTTAAAATTTAATGCAACAATTCAAGCCATACAGGTCAGGACTGTATCTTGTCCTCGGTGTAACTACCGGTTCTACACGCATCGACAGATCCGGCGTAATATCAAAATCAAATAACTGTGCGTCTACATATGCATCCGCCATACAAAGGAAATACCAGGCTACTGCTAAAATAATACTCAGGTCACGATAACGCCGGTAAGTATCTGTTCCTCGTTTTAAGGTATTTTCAAAATTGGTATTTGATAAATAGCTAGCCTGATCTTTGTCCGGATCTGTATAACTCTGCCAACCTTTTTTCCAAAGGTCAGGATTACCGATTACATCTTTACCTTTATCATGATTATAATCCTTATATGCTGTAAAATAATCCTGATACGTTTTATTATTCCATGAAATTGCATAAGCAAACCCCATAAAACCACCATAAACAATCGGTAGTTTCCAGTATTTCTTATTATAAATCTGCCCCAATCCCGGGAAAATAGCTGAATACATTACCGCCCGCTTCGGATTAGGTTTAAAAGCAGGGACCTCTGTCATTGACTTCTTCAAAGCCGGGGTATCTTCTTTAATAAATGCAGCATCCGTAATGGAATCGAGCGACTCAATGTAGATTGTATCACTAACAATCGTATCAGTCACATTATAAACAACCGTATCAATCGTTTCATTAAATTCCTGTGCATAGATAAATGCTGAATTACTTAATGTAAACGTAAAAGCCATGATACAAATTATTATATACCGATTTCTCACAAGCTGCAATTCAATATATTACTTCATTTTATCCAGTAAACCCATAATCTTTTCCAATTCTTCTTCCGAGTTGAAAGGAATCGAAATCTTTCCTTTCCCACTTTCATCATTATAGGTTAACTTCACTTTTGTCTGAAAAAACATAGAAAGATGATCTTTTAGCAACTTATATTCATCAGGCAGCAATTTTCGCCGTTCCTTTTGCATTTCAGCGTTAGGAATCCGAATATTACCATCACTATCCGTTGTTGTATTACGCACTAACTCTTCTACGTTCCGAACGGATAGATCTTGTACAAGAATTTGTTCATAAAGCGCAAGCTGTACTTCAGGATCATCTACCGGTATCAATGCCCGTGCATGCCCCATATCGATCCGTTTATCTTTCAAACCGACCTG
>JAITVY010000095.1 GCA_031285565.1 Tannerella sp.
TATTCCTTTAAGATAGTGATTCCCAGAAGATTGAGCAAATATTTAATGCGTTTATTTTATTGATAATTAATATTTTAACATAATAATCGGCGAGCAGTTTCAACTACTGATTCGCATATATAATAAGTTAGTTGTTGGTGGCTGATGAGATGGGTTGTTTTTTTGAGGGAAATTGGGTATGAGTTATGCTTTGTTAAGCTTGCGTCAGTGAAGTACGGTTTGCATTGTCTCAATTTTAGGACGACGTAGGTGATTGGGCCGACTATTCACTAATTTCCTGTAACAATAGTAATAACGCAAAATTGACGGTACGTTTGATGTTTTGTGTGCGTCCCATATTGAAATGATGTACTTCTGAAATAACCCTATTTTTACAGGCTACAGCAATCCATATTGTTCCAACCGGCTTTTCAGGTGTACCTCCACCAGGCCCGGCAATACCGGATGTTGCGATGGCGTAATCACACCCTAAAACATTCAGCGCTCCCTGTGCCATCTGTTCAACTACCTGTTTACTTACAGCTCCGTATGTTTTCAGATCATTTTCGGAGACGCCTAATACCTGGTTTTTAACAGAATTGGTATATGAAACGATGCTACCCATAAAATAGTCGGAGCTACCGGCTATGGATGTTAATAATGCTGCAATGTTTCCACCAGTGCAGCTTTCTGCCGTACCAACTGTCTTTTTTTGAGTGCGTAGCAGGTCGCCAACCAGAGCTTCGATACTCTCATTGGTCTCAACAATGAGATGTTCTTTGAGTAATTGTTTTAGTTGCGTCTGTAATATGGCGATCGCTTTTTCTGCTTCTGCTTCTTCTTTTGTTTTTGCATAGGCTGAAAGCCGCAGGCGAATGATGCCTAATTGCGGGAGATAGGCCAGCTTGACAAAAGGAGGCATATTTTGTTCGAAATCAGAAAGTATCATCGCTAATTCAGATTCAGAATAGCCGGTAACCCATGATGTCTGATGTTGGATATGGATATCTTGTTGATATTTATTTTTTAATCGTGGGACGATTTCATTGGTCATTAGCCATTCCATTTCACCAGGTACACCCGGCATTGATACTAATACCATTTCATCTTTTTCAAACCAGGTGCAAGGGGCTGTTCCTACCTGATTCTGAATAACCGTACTGTGATTCGGAACCATGGCCTGATTACGCGTTAACGGATTCATAGTACGACCACGTTTTTGAAATATCCGTTCTATATTTGCATATACTTCTTCTGAAAAATGTAATTGGCAATTAAAGTAACGGCAAAGTGTTCGCAGGGTAATGTCGTCTTTTGTTGGTCCTAAACCACCTGTTACCAGAATGATACGTGCCCGCTGTCTGGCAGCATCGATAGCCGCAATAATATCATCTTCTTCATCGCCAATGGTTGTTTTACGAATGACTCTGAATCCGTTATCATTTAAAAGCGTTGCCATAAAGGCCGAATTAGTATCAACTACTTGTCCGATCAGTAGTTCATCACCAATCGTAATAATTTCTACATCCATGTTTTAAAGCAATGGTTAATGATTAATTGTTTATGGTTAGTGGGCACTTTGCTTTTTTCTCATATCGTGACTCTGGAAAATGGGATTGTATCCATGTTGCAAAAGTCATGATCCAGATATTTATAATATCCTGTAATTGCTACCATTGCCGCATTATCAGTGGTAAATGCATTCGGTGGAAGAAAGATATTCCATCCGAATCGTTTGGCATGATCCTGAAAAGCATCGCGTAAACCGGAGTTGGCTGATACACCACCGGCTACAGCTACTTCTTTTATTCCGAGGTCTTTTGCTGCTTTACGCATTTTATCCATCAAAATTTCAATTACAGTTGCTTGTAACGAGGCACATAAATCGGCTTTGTTTTGCTCGATAAAGTCCGGATTTTCTTTTAAAGCATCGCGTAGTGTGTATAGAAAAGATGTTTTTAGTCCGCTGAAACTATAATCATATCCGGCTATATGGGGTTTGCTGAATTTAAACGCTTTTGGATTGCCTTCGTTTGCAAGCCGGTTTACTACCGGACCACCCGGGTAACCCAGCCCCATTACTTTGGCACATTTATCAAATGCTTCGCCGGCTGCATCGTCAATCGTTTGCCCGATTACTTCCATATCATTATAAGCGTTGACTTTGATAATTTGTGAGTTTCCACCGGAAACAAGTAAACAGAGAAACGGAAATGAGGGAAAGCGACTGTCTTCGGGTGTTTGTTTAATGAAATGTGCCAGTACATGTGCTTGCAAATGATTTACTTCTACCATTGGAATATTCAATGATGCTGCTAATCCTTTGGCAAAGGAGGTGCCCACAAGCAATGATCCCATTAGCCCGGGGCCTCGTGTAAAAGCAATTGCACTTAGTTCGGACTTATCAATACCGGCACGTTTTATGGCTTCGGCTGCTACCGGAATAATATTCTGTTGATGCGCCCTGGATGCCAGTTCGGGAACAACACCACCGTATGCTTCATGAACAGCCTGGCTTGCTATGACGTTCGACAGCAATACGCCATCACTTATCACAGCGCACGATGTATCATCGCATGATGACTCGATTCCTAAAATAGTTATACTCATTCTGTTTTTGGATGTTAACGTGTTTAAAATACGACGATCGTTATACCAACTATCTTAACGAAAATTAGTTTGCAAAATAACGAAATCTACGGCGATATTAGTTAATTTTGTAAGTTAAATTTACTTGCGCATTTATTCTGTAAATTGGATGAATCATTAAATAAATAGGCTATCAGAGGATTAAAATACATAAGCATTGGAATACTTGTATTGTGTAGTATTTTCTACACCATACCGACGCTCCTTTTACAGGTACCTTTTATTCAGGATAAATTGGCTACGGAGGCCACCCGTGAATTATCGAAGCAACTAAATGTTCCGGTCCGGATTGGGGGTGTAACTGTTGATTGGCTAAATCGTTTGGTTCTGAAAGATGTATTTGTCGAAGACCAACAGGGTGAAGTGTTGTTAGAAGCAGATCATCTTTCCGCAGGATTTAAACTGTTTCCTTTGCTTGAAAAGAGATGGGTATTTACTACAGTGCGCTTGTTTGGTCTTTCGATTCATTTGAGGCAAGAGAATCCTGAGAGCGAATTAAATCTTAAATTTCTTCTGGATGCTTTTTCGTCCAAAGACACAACAAAGACTTCATATATTGATTTACAGATAAATTCGGCATTAATCCGGCGTGGATCTTTAAAGTATCATGTAGCCAGTATTCCGGATAACCAGGAGAAGTTTAGTTCTAAGCACATCGAACTTAATAATATAAATGCAAATATAGCGATCAAGTCGTTGAGTCCGGATAGTCTGAATGCACAAATTAAAAAGTGTAGTTTTGATGAACGAACCGGATTTAAATTGAATAAATTGTCTGTAAGCCTGGAAGGGAATAAGGATAGTGTTTCGCTTCAGAATTTACAAGTGCAATTACCGAATTCTTTGTTTGAATTGAAAGAAGCTACGATTTTGCATAGCGGGCTGGATAGTTTGGATCAAATATTTGATAAAGCTCCTTTAAGACTACAGATCATACCTTCACGCATTTGTTTAAGAGATTTTTCAGCATTTGCTCCTGTCTTAAAAAATTATTCGGATTGTATTCAGTTATCGGCCAGTGTTTCGGGTACTATTAACGATTTATTACTGGAGGAACTTTCTCTAAAGCAAAACGGTACAATTTCGCTTTTGGCAAAGATGAATCTGCGGTCTATAACACGTCCGGATGAGACTTATTTATTTGGACAAGTGAGTAATTTTCATGCCTCGTCTGAAGGTTTATTACATTTGATTAATAATTTTCAGAAGGAATCAGTGAATATACCTTCTTATTTTGCAAATTTGGGCAGTTTGGATTTTAACGGTGAAATATCCGGTTTTCTAGATCATCTTGTAGCATATGGAAATCTGCGTTCTGATATTGGTTCGTTAAAGATGGACTTATTGATCGGTCAAAAGAAGAAAGAGAATATTGCTAATTATTTTAAAGGACAGGTTGAATCGTCCGAACTGAACCTTCATGCATTGTTTGATGAAGGCAATCCTTATGGTATTGCACATTTCAGGATTGATGTAGATGTCTCAAGACCGGTAAACGGATCTTTTGCCGGAGATATTAATGCCCAGATCAATCAATTTGATTATAAAGAGTATCATTATGAAAATATTCTGCTTGATGGTAAATTTCGCAAGGATGAGTTTAATGGAATGTTTTTTATGGATGACCCTAATGGGAAGTTATATGCTGAAGGTTTGTTCAAAAATAGTGGGAAGAATTCGGAATTTAATTTCTTTGCAAAGTTGGGGGATTTCCGTCCCGATAAGTTTTTTCTTACTGATAAATATGAGGATCCCGAACTTAATTTATCATTGAATGTGAATTTTACCGGTAATAATGTTGATGATTTTGCAGGCCATATTACGGTTGACAGCCTTTCTTTTCTGACTTTGACAGACAGTTTTTATCTGGATACTTTACATATAGAAACACTCGGAATGAAGTCAAACCGGAAATTAACTGTAACTTCTGATATTATCAATGGAGAGGTTATCGGGAATTATTCATTTCGTTCTCTTATACCTTCATTCTTAGAAACAGCACGAATTTATTTACCGTCATTACCGGTTACAGAATCAAAAAGAGAGAATGAAAATATTTTTTCTTTAACAGCGAAGATTGAAAATACGGAAAACCTGTCGAATACATTTCAACTTCCTTTTACGATTATTGATCCGATACAGATTTATGGTCAATATAATAGTATAGAGGATCAGTTAAGTTTTGAAGCTATATTGCCGAAGTTTAAAATCGGAAAGTCTGTTTTTGAATCGGGTTCAGTACTTTGTCATAATCCGGATGGAAAACTGCAGTTCCAGACAACTATGACGTTGCTTCATTCGAAAGGTTCCCGTAATCAATTTAGCATTCATGCTGATGCAAAGAACGACCAGATAAATACGTTGCTTCATTTTGAAAATGACCGTGACGAAAAGATGAAAATCGATTTATTAGCATCTTCCCTTTTTATAATGGAAAAAGACGAATCCGGGAAAGACAGATTACGCACAGAGATAACGATTGAGCCTGAGCAGATTATTCTTAAAGATTCCATATGGGAGTTAGAACCGTCATCTATTACGGTTGTTGACGGAAATGTAATAATAGATAATTTTTATCTTTCAAAAAATGACCAGTATTTGCGTATAAACGGTACTGCTTCAGCGAAAAAACCAAATGAGACGATTTGTCTGGATTTAAATGATATAGAGCTAAGTTATATTTTTGATATTGTTAACATACCTGCGTTACAATTTGGTGGCAGAGCTACCGGAACCGTGAATTTAAGTGACTTATATGGTAACCGGATTTTAAATACGGATCTTGAAGTGCAGAATTTTTCATTCAATCAGGTTGTGCAGGGGCGTTTGAGTTTATTCAGTGAGTGGGATAATGACCAACAGGGCATTTTAATGTTGGGTACTGTTTATAAAAATGATACTACCTGGACAGATGTAAACGGGTATATTTATCCGGTAGGAAAGAATGCTGGCCTTTCGTTGTATTTTGATGCTACGGATATTGATTTGGCTTTACTTCATCCTTATGTAGATGCATTCAGCAATGTAATTGAGGGGCGGGGATATGGTAATATTCATTTATACGGGGCTTTTTCAAAATTATCCTTTGAAGGAAAAGCTTTTATCCGGGATGGACGTATCGGGGTTGACTTCTTGAATACGGATTATACTTTTTCAGATTCCGTATATGTATATCCGACATCCTTCCAGGGGAATAATATAGCGATTGTTGATAAGGATGGAAATAGAGGTCTTGTGAATTTTAATGTACAACATCAATTCCTGAAAGAGTTTAATTTTCAGGTCGATGTGCAAGCAAATAATTTATTAATCTATAATGCGCCGGAGAAAATAAATCCACAGATATATGGTGTAGTCTACGGAAGCGGAAATGCGCAGATAAAAGGTGATGACAGGATTATCGATATTGATGCCAATTTAAAAACCGAACCGCATACTTCTATCGGGTTTAACTTTATGGCGAACTCTACTGTCGAGAATTATGATTTCATTTTATTCAGAGATCAATTGGTGGCCGATCAGACGAAAGTGGTGAACAGGGAAATCCGACCTATTTTAACAGCAAACAATCGGAATACGGAGATTCGTCTGAATTGTTTAGTTGATGCTACTCCTGATGCGAGTTTTGAGCTAATTATGGATCCGGCAGGGGGAGATAAAATAAAAGGAAACGGTAACGGCAATTTACAGGTACAATATGGGTCGAAAGGTAACCTGTCAATGTATGGTGCCTATACACTGCTATACGGTACTTATAATTTCAGTTTGCAACAAGTTATTCATAAAGATTTTCAGATACGTGAGGGTAGCCGTATTGACTTTAGCGGAGATCCAATGAATGCAATTCTGGATATCAATGCATCTTATTATCTGACAGCAAATATTGAAGACCTGGATCAGACGCTTGTACATGAAACAGTTCGTACGAGCATACCGATAAATTGTATTTTGATGTTGGATGGACCGATTCAAAATCCGTTGATTTCGTTTGATCTGGAGTTCCCGAGTTCCAGTCAGGAGCTGGAACGGCAGGTGAAATCTTTCATTGACACAGAAGATATGATGCTCCGGCAGATTATTTATCTATTGGTTTTAAATAAATTTTATACACCGGATTATTCCAGAAATGAATATCGAACCAGTGAATTCAATTCTATCGCATCTTCAGCTTTATCGTCTCAGTTATCGAGTATTTTAAATAGCTTATCGGATAAAGTACAAATTGGCGCAAATATTCGTTCCGGTCAGGAAGGCTTTACGGATACGGAAGTAGAGATGCTTTTGTCCAGTCAATTGTTAAATAATCGATTAATCTTTAACGGAAGTTTCGGTTATAAGAATAATGTGAGCGGAAGTAGCAAAGATAATCTGGTACAGAGTAATGCTTTTATCGGAGAGTTTGATCTGGAGTATAAACTTACCCCTACCGGAGAATATCGATTGAAGGCTTATAATCATGCAAACGATAAGTATTTATATAGTAGATCGTTGACGCGCCAGGGGGTTGGCGTTATGTTTCGCAAAGATTTTTCAACGCTAAGAGAGCTTTTCATAAGAAGAAAAAGATATATTTTATCTACGGATACGATTGAAAGTGAATAAAAATATTGATGAATATGTACGGATATATAAAAGTAGCAACAGCTGTTCCGCTTGTCCAAGTGGCTGACTGTGAGTATAATATTGGGCAGATGGAAGATTTGTTGAAAAAAGCGGCTATACAAGGTGCTCAAATCATTGTTTTCCCTGAATTATCGATTACAGGATATACCTGTATGGATCTTTTTGCTCAGGAATTTTTGTTGAAAAGAGCAGAACAGGCTTTATTAGAACTGGTTCGCCGCGTAAAAGATCTGGATATCCTTTGTTTGGTTGGAATGCCTGTCTGTGCCGATAATCAATTATTTAATACGGCTGTGGCATTTCAGAAAGGACAAATCCTGGGTGTTGTAGCAAAGACATATTTGCCGAATTATAGAGAATATCAGGAAATGCGCTGGTTTTCATCAGGGAATGATTTGCGCTCTGACAGGGTTAGGCTAGGAGATAGGACGTATCCGATTGGAAATAACTTATTATTTACTTCCGGAGATATTGTACTGGGGGTGGAAATCTGTGAAGATCTATGGGCGCCGATTCCTCCCAGTTCGCTGCAAGTAATGCAGGGAGCAAATATTATAGCCAATCTATCAGCCAGTAATGAGTTAATCGGTAAGAATGAATATCTGAAATCGCTGATCCGGCAACAATCTGCGCGATGTATGGCCGGATATATATATGCATCAGCCGGCTATGGTGAATCTACAACTGATTTGGTGTATGCCGGAAAAGGATTTATTGCTGAAAACGGAGTTTTGCTGGGTGAATCGGAACGCTTCCCTATGAGAGAAAAATTGCTGACAGGAGAAATCGATATTGATTATTTACTTCATGACCGGCAGGTAAGTACCAGTTTTATGGAGGGAATAACTTTATTTTCCGGAAAACAACAGCCTGTTTATATATCTTTTGATATAGCTCAATATAATGATTCTAAGTTAAGCCGGCGTATTGATCCGATGCCTTTTGTTCCTTCTGCAAGCATTGCACGTGATGAACGATGCGAGGAAATATTCCACATACAAATAAACGGATTGGCTAAGCGGTTGGCGCATACGCATATTAAAACAGCAATAATTGGAGTTTCCGGAGGATTGGATTCAACCTTAGCGCTTCTGGTTACAGCAATGACTTTCGATGCGTTGGGTATTTCCCGTAAACAAATAATTGGCGTGACAATGCCAGGTTTTGGTACCACCGGGCGTACGTATAATAATGCGATCGATTTGATGCATTCACTGGGAATTACGGTTCGGGAAATATCGATTGTTGATGCTTCGAAGCAGCATTTTAAAGATATCGGGCATGATGGTATAACACACGATGTTACCTATGAAAATACACAGGCGCGTGAACGTACTCAAATACTGATGGATCTGGCTAATATGGAGAACGGATTGGTAATCGGAACGGGTGACTTGTCTGAGTTGGCTTTGGGTTGGGCTACTTACAACGGTGATCATATGTCCATGTATGCTGTTAACGTAAGTATTCCTAAAACATTGGTTAAATATCTGGTTGAGTGGGTTGCTATGCATAAGGTAGATGATGCTTCACGGAAAACATTGTTGGATGTTGTGGATACTCCGATTAGTCCGGAACTGCTTCCGGCTAATGAAAACGATACGATTCGTCAAAAAACAGAGGATCTGGTTGGTCCGTATGAATTGCATGATTTCTTTTTATATCATTTTATGCGTTTTGGCGCACCACCTGTTAAAATTTATTTTCTGGCCCAGCATGCTTTTAAAGAAAATTATGATAAGCAGACTATTAAAAAGTGGTTGCAGATATTTATTCGTCGATTTTTCAACCAGCAATTTAAACGTAGTTGTTTACCGGATGGTCCGAAAGTGGGTTCGATCAGTCTTTCGCCTCGTAGTGATTGGCGTATGCCCAGCGATGCATCGGTTTCTTTATGGTTAAAAGAAATTGAAGGATTGGAATAAAACGTTTATTTTTTCTATTTCCTTTTGAGTATGCAGAATATAAAAAGCCTCCGGTAAAAATTACTACCGGAGGCTTTTTATCTATACATGGTTTTTATCTCTTATTTCACCACTACCTTTTGCTGGCTTCCATCATTGAATGTAACGATATATATCCCTTGTGAAAGTGGGAAACTGATTTCTCCTTCAGTTAGTTCCTGTTGTTTCAACATAGCTCCTGTTAGTGTATATACTTTCAATATTCCTGCTTTTGTTGTTCTTATATGCAAACGGTTATTATCTGTCCAAATAGCATATGAACTATCGATGATATCGTTTGATACCGGACTGATTCCAGTGATTTGAACATCTATCGGTTCAGTAACTTCCCTGAAAGTAACCGTCACACTGCCGTCTTCATTGTATACTACCAACATACCACCATCTTCATCCTGTCGTTTGGATCCGGTAGTAATCTTTATATCTTTCAGACTGTAGCCTTCTTTCGGGTAGAGTGTAAGTACATATGAGTCATGTCCGCCTATCCAATACAGACCTGTTTCAGGATCAGTAGTTACATTATCTACTACAGGAATGAATATCTGATGTACGATTTCTTGCCAGGAGTTATCCTTATAATATTCATAAGCGCCACGGTCAACGATGTCATATTCGATCCGGTTACCTCCGTTCAGATCATTCGGTATGTGATTGATATAAACTGTATCAACCGGAGTTAACAGGTTAATATCTCTCAATAACCGGTTGTTTGACTGCACGAAATTATTGCGTCCTGTGTTAACAGCTTTACTGGTTGCCGTTAACTGGTAGTTCCCCTGTGTCATGTTCCCTGAATTATCGAATCCGCTCTTGCGGAATAATGGACTTACATCTGTGTTCTTGCCGGCATCTGTTCCCAGCGCTACATTCCATCTAGATCCGCTACCTTTTGATCCTCCAATGATGCTGTAGGTATAAGCCGGTGTGCCGGTTGCCGCAGTAATATCCATGGTACCATCAGTACCTGAATTGTCGCGGTTTCCCCAGATAATTGAATTACATATCCCTGGGTTTCCTCCGTTATTATAGAGTCCACCGATACTTGTTGCCTTATTACCGCTGACGGTGATATTGGTAGCAGTAAAATCACTTCCGCTGTTGTAGATTCCTGCTCCAGCTCCTGCCGTATTACCGCTTACCTCAAGATTGAAGAATACAGGAGATTTGTGTCCGCAGGAGGGATTAACCAGATGTATGCCTCCTCCGTTTTGTGTTGCATAGTTATTACGTATGATACAATTTGAAACGGTACCTGATGCTCCATTGGTAAAGAGGATTCCGGCTCCGTCGGTTGCTTTTCCATTTTGAATGATGAATCCATCGAGCACAGCGCCGGTGCTGATACCACAGAGGCCATTAGAATAACCGGTACTGCCATCGAAAGTAACGACTGAGTTGTTTCTACCATTCAGGATAGTCGGATTAGCTGCGAAGTCCCGTTCATTCAGATTGGTTTCCCATGCACCGAATCCTCCGTATATGGATACACTGTCATAGTTGATAAGGTAAGTGTCATCTGCAACAGGTGAATATTCACCTTTGGCTACCCATACATAGTCTCCATGGTAAGCCAGTTCGAGTGCTTCCTGTACAGTAAGGAATGCATTCTGCCAGTTTGAACCGTTATGAAGTCCACCGCTTACGTTCTGATCGACAAAGTATCCGTTATTTTGGGATATAACGAGTAAGTCCATCACAATTGTGGTATCACAAATTATTTCATTCTCACCAACTCCTCGTGAGACGGACAGGTTGAGCGTTACTCTTTTTTGACCGGTACTGTTCCATACAACAGTGGGTGAGGGGGAAACAGAAGTTGCCGGAGAAGCTCCTTCGAATGTCCATTTGTAGTTTAAGCCTGTAATGGTTACTCCTTTTGTATCAGCACTAAATAGTTGGGGAATTCCTACTTTAGGTGGTTTGGGCGCAGCTGGTTTTCGGTTTATGGATGCATTAAAAGCAACATCTTCTATCCAGCAGGTATCAACTGTCCATAATGATTCATTAGTACCTTGTCCCTGATTCATTTTTAAAATATACCTTCCCGCATCATTGGCTTTTATGGAGACTAAATTACTACCTTCTTTTATAGTACCATCCGGTAAAATCCATTTATAATATTCAGCATATCCTCCCATGAGAGTAACAGGTTGCCTTGAAGAAGCACAACGCCAGGTAGTATCCGGATTAAAGTTAAAAGCACCAAAAGTCGAAATATAGCCATAGGTATTATATAGGTTATAATTGGGGTTACTATTGACGTTGCAGCCGGAATAATAGCCGAATGAAAAAGGTGATTTGGAATTTGATAATCTTACTAATCCCTGGTCTGCCCGGTTTGATAATGTGATACGCATATATTCCCATCCTGAAATACCGGGTACAGTGCTCCGTCCGTTTAAACTTGCTCCAATCAGAGCTGTATTTATCGTTCCGGTAGCCGGATCTATTAATGGAACACTGATAGGGAGTGAGGTTACATTATCTGTATAACTGATATGAAAATTAGTATCACAGCCAGCCTGGTATACCAGCATCATTGCATTATGCACTAAATTTTTGTCACCCAATTGATAAAAAGAAAAGTCACTTTGTCCCAGGCTATATAGGGTAGGTACAATTCCTGATGCCGGATGAATGTATTCCGCTGTAGAGTGTAGACATGCTACAGGTTTTGTAGACCTGACAGTTACCGCATATGGCGCTCCTGAAGTTATATTTCCCATATCATAAGCAGCCATATCACCCGGATTCATGCCTGTTTTCAACGTCAACCAACTTCCTCCGGTATTAATTTCTACGTCTGTATTTGACTCCGTAGCTGTTATGTAAATACGATCCGAAGAGACTGTTGTGTTTCCACTGGAATATCCTTTTAATACCACATATAGAGTGCCCAGATGTTCAGTCGGAACCATTTGGTCTCCCATCATATCATGATTTGCCAAATCTTCCCCGGAAGTAACAGCTATAGGTTTGGAGGCATAAATATGTGTTCCAGCTAAAGTATTAAGTACCCCAAGTGTTGGTTGCGTGGCTGTATTTGGATCTAATTTATCCACTTCCATTAGCTTAAAAACCTGTCCTTGCTGTAATGTGACAGACTGTGTTACGTTTGGAGCATAAAAAGAAGCGGGCGCTGTGTATCCATTACTAAAACATTTACGTGGAATTTCAAAGGTTACAACTGTATTGTTTTCGGTTGCAATAATATCGATCATATCCCGCGAAAATTGATAACCAAGTACCCCAGTAGATTTGTTATATCCGTTTAGAAAAAATCCATCGCTACTTTGCGGAACATAAAAATCAGTGCCTAACGCATTTTTTCCTTTTAATGTAAATATGTCTTTATTCGCACCCGTATCAAAAAGATAATAAGCGATGATCGGTTGACTAGATGTGATTTTTACACCACCGGAAAACCCCGTCCGGCCTGCAGTACTCCTCGGTTGCGTCAGGTTTGCGTTTATATATGCATCAGTTAATATGATATGTGCACCATCGTTTGGCAGAATAGTAAAATCAATGTCGAGGCCAGTTTTAAAAAAATGAATTCTTACATTTGCCGGAAAGTTTGTTGAATTTGAAAAGACAAAGCCTGCATTAATATTATAACCTTGTCCGTTTGAATCAAGTGGCGGTATAAACCAAAACTCCGTATCCTGGGCAACAGAACTTGCTATTATACTGAATAACAGCACAAAAAACAATAGGATTTTTTTCATAAGAGAGTGAATGTTATTTAAATTTAGACTATTATAAAATTTACACTTTTTAAAGCGTAAACCGGTCAAATGTAAGTGTTTTTTTTGATCCGGCAGTAAAAAGGTAATTAAATATTTACATGGGCTGGGTATTTGCTCATTTAGAGCTAGTTGGTTCTTTGAGTTTTATTGAAAATTATTATATGCGTATGGTAAATTACACGTTGTTTTGAAACTTCCAAAACAGGCTTTTGATTTTTTTTGAATTAAAGATGCTTGACTGAATATTTGCTTGATAACATAAAAAGGATTGTCAACCGGACAATCCTTTTTATGCACTATGTAGAATAAAAGTTTTACTTCACCACTACTTTCTGTTGGTTTCCATCGTTGAAAGTAATGATATATATCCCTTGTGAAA